>JARRMW010000317.1:0-1132 GCA_037385685.1 Gammaproteobacteria bacterium | reverse complement strand
GCGCTGCTGTTAAAGCGCATCTTCGAGATCAATTACCTGGGAGGAAAGGCAACACTGCAACCCCTTGAGGAGATCTCTAAATCAAAGCTCGTCTTCTACCAAGTGCGTTTTTCCGAGCGGGAGGATCGCACACAGATCATTCCCAAAATAACAACGCCTAATCCTCTGCAGAAGAAATATTTCAATATGGTAGGCATAAAAAATCCATTGAGTCTGGAAAACATTGTGTGGTGAAAACAAAAAAATCCTATCCGATTGTTTTACGTATGCTTTTGTACCGCAACTGTCGAATAGGGGGTGGGTGGATGCCATGGCCCCCAAGCCAGGTGAAACGGTTTGCGACCCGGCGTGCGGCACCGGCGGCTTTCTGCTCGCGGCGCACGACTATGTGGTGAAGCACGACCCGCGCCTCACCAAGGATCAGCGCAGGAAGCTCAAGGAGGGAGCCTTCAAGGGCTGGGAGCTGGTGTGGGCGACAGCGCGGCTGTGCGCCATGAACATGCCGCTGCACGGCATCGGCAGCCAGGACTTCGAGCCGATCGTAGTGGCCGAGGCGGTATCATCTATCGGCCAGCACGTATCAAGCGCGAGCTGGAGCCACTGATGTACTGACTAGAGGCGGTCAGCTGTGAGCTAAGTTGGCATGTACGAAGACGATCTGCTACGACGCATCACCTCGCGCCCGGACGTGTTCGGCGGTAAGCCTATCGTCCGCGATCTGCGTATTTCAGTTGAGTTGGTCTTGGGCCTGCTCGCACAAGGAGAACACTACCAGTCAAATCTCGACGACTACCCTGGCCTCGAACAGGAAGACATCAACGCCTGTCTCGCCTATGCCCATGCCGTCATCGCCAATGACCGCATCGATCGGATAGCCGTCGGGGAGTGAAGTTTCTAGTCGATCGCTGCGCCGGACACCGCGTCTGGCCGACCGGCTCCGGAGTAAATGCAGCGGGCCTTCAGCGCCGTAGGAAGGTGCGCTAAATGCGAGCATGAACCAGTTCGAGCTCTTTATCGGCATCGACTATTCGGGGGCACAGACGCCGACCTCGCGTCTGCCCGGACTGCAGGTGTTCGCGGCGCGGCCGGGCCAACAGGACTGTGAGAAGTGGCTCAGCCCGACCAGGTCGAG
>JARRMW010000316.1:0-1131 GCA_037385685.1 Gammaproteobacteria bacterium | reverse complement strand
GGTTGTCGTCAGTCAATAGGTCTCGTCCGCTCATTTCACGCTCGTCTTTGCATGGACCTTTCGGCGATCTGCGCCCAGGCGATACAGCCGATGCCTACGTCTCGGCCATTCGCAGGCTCCCTTGCGGGCTGATCTCAGATCCACAGTCTCCAATGAGCCTCCAATTCCGCTTACGTGTTCCGCCCTTCACCTCCGCCTCCCTGGCGCTGACCCGGTGTTTTGCCCTCACCTGTGTCACCACAGGATCATCGGCACCGGGCTTTACGATTACTACGGCTTCCTCTGCAGGTACTACGGCTTCCTCTGCAGGCCGCCGTCCCATCACGGATCAGGTCTCCGCGTCGCTTAGGGCTTAAGGTGTCGTAGTTACACCGACCCAGGATCGACGGCCGCAACACCTAAGTAAGCTAGTCGCCTCTGTCATCGCCCACCTACCTTCTCTACGTCCAGGGGGTTACGGGGAGAACATCGGGCTTCGGTGGTCCACCACACCTCGCCCACCCCTGGCCGCATAACCGAAGGTCCGCTCTCGCTTAGGTGGCGATTTTGGACGCTCTCGCTTAGGTGGCGATTTTGGACTCCGGCTTCCTTCAGATCCCTCATTGGCTCCCGTCCGGCAGCAACCCCGCCGTCCTCCTCATCCGTAAGGTGCAGAGGGAGTTTCTTCGGGCACCCTTGCCTTCGCCTACATGTTCCCTTCCCCCAAGGGCCATGGCTGGATTTGCACCAGCTAGCCGGCTAGCATGCCGGTCACACGAGGTTACGCTACGCTGACCCACATTCAAAGGTGCGGAGGAGAATGGGTAACTTCTCAATAAGTCGTGGCACCTGTATCAAATAGCTATGGAGATGAGTTAAAGTTACCTCCCAGATGTCGCCATTGCCTACGGTCCAGATCTGTCCATGCCCGATCGCAAACAACTGCCGAGCATTGCCGAAGCGCAGCGCACGCCGCTGGTGGAGCAGTTGCTGGAGCAGATCGAAGAGCTGCTCGAGGAGAACCGCAGGCAAGCGGAACGGATTCAGCAGTTGCGCGATGAGATCGCCATACTCAAGGGACAGAAGGCGAAGCCGAAGTTCAAACCGAGCGGAATGGACAGGGAGACCGAGCGCGGCGGCGAGGTCGATGGG
>JARRMW010000315.1:0-1316 GCA_037385685.1 Gammaproteobacteria bacterium | reverse complement strand
TGAAAGGAGGTGATCCAACCGCAGGTTCTCCTACGGTTACCTTGTTACGACTTCACCCCAGTCGCTGATTCCACCGTGGAGGGTAGCCAGTTTAGCTTCCCCGCTTCGGGTGAAATCAACTCCCATGGTGTGACGGGCGGTGAGTACAAGACCCGGGAACGTATTCACCGTAGCATGGCTGATCTACGATTACTAGTGATTCCAGCTTCATGCACTCGAGTTGCAGAGTACAATCCGAACTGAGAGCAGGTTTATAGATTTGCTCCACCTCGCGGTATCGCGTCTCATTGTCCTGCCCATTGTAGCACGTGTGTCGCCCTAGCCGTAAGGGCCATGATGACTTGACGTCGTCCTCACCTTCCTCCTCCTTGCGAAGGCAGTCTCACTAGAGTCCTCGGCCGAACCGTTAGTAACTAGTGACGAGGGTTGCGCTCGTTGCGGGACTTAACCCAACATCTCACGACAGGTAAGGTTCTTCGCGTATCTTCGAATTAAACCACATGCTCCACCACTTGTGCGGGTCCCCGTCTATTCCTTTGAGTTTTAATCTTGCGACCGTACTCCCCAGGCGGAATGTTTAATGTGTTAACTGCATCACCGAAATGACTAGCATCCCGACGACTAACATTCATCGTTTAGGGCGTGGACTACCAGGGTATCTAATCCTGTTTGCTCCCCACGCTTTCGCGCCTCAGCGTCAGTACTGTTCCAGAAGATCGCCTTCGCTTTTGGTATTCCTAGTTATCTCTACGGATTTTACCCCTACACAACTAATTCCATCTTCCCCTCCCAGACTCTAGTTTGACCGCGGCTGCTGGCACGGAGTTAGCCGGTGCTTATTCATATAGTACCGTCATTATCTTCCTATATAAAAGGAGTTTACACACCGAAATGCGTCATCCTCCACGCGGCGTTGCTGCATCAGGGTTTCCCCCATTGTGCAATATTCCCCACTGCTGCCTCCCGTAGGAGTCTGGACCGTGTCTCAGTTCCAGTGTGGCTGATCATCCTCTCAGACCAGCTAGGCGTCATAGTCTTGGTGAGCCATTACCTCACCAACAAACTGATACCATATAGCCCGATCCCTTGGCGAAAAAACATTTCCCAACTATCATTAAGATAGAAGGAGTATGAGGTATTAGCAGCCGTTTCCAACTGTTATCCCTCTCCAAGGGGCACATTAGCTATACATTACTCACCCGTCCGCCACTTAGCTGACAGTCATAGCAAGCTATGACCCGTTCTCGTTCGACTTGCATGTGTTAAGCACGCCGCCAGCGTTCACTCTGAGCCAGGATCAAACTCTCCATTAAAAA
>JARRMW010000314.1:0-1214 GCA_037385685.1 Gammaproteobacteria bacterium | reverse complement strand
TGGCGAACAGCCATACCCTTGGGACCTGCTACAGCCCCAGGATGTGATGAGCCGACATCGAGGTGCCAAACTCCTCCGTCGATGTGGACTCTTGGGAGGAATCAGCCTGTTATCCCCGGCGTACCTTTTATCCGTTGAGCGATGGCCCTTCCATACAGAACCACCGGATCACTAAGACCGGCTTTCGCCCCTGCTCGACGTGTCTGTCTCGCAGTCAAGCACTCTTATGCCTTTGCACGCATCGTACGATGTCCGACCGTACTGAGAGTACCTTTGCGCTCCTCCGTTACTCTTTGGGAGGAGACCGCCCCAGTCAAACTACCCACCATACACGGTCCCCGACCCGGATAACGGGCCCAGGTTAGAACTCCAAACATATCAGGGTGGTATTTCAAGGTTGGCTCCACGCAGACTGGCGTCCACGCTTCAAAGCCTCCCACCTATCCTACACAAATATGTTCAAAATTCAGTGTAAAGCTGTAGTAAAGGTGCACGGGGTCTTTCCGTCTAGCCGCGGGTACACTGCATCTTCACAGCGATTTCAATTTCACTGAGTCTCTGGTGGAGACAGTGTGGCCATCGTTACGCCATTCGCTAACCCCATCAATTAACCTTCCGGCACCGGGCAGGCGTCACACCCTATACGTCCACTTTCGTGTTTGCAGAGTGCTGTGTTTTTAGTAAACAGTCGCAGCCACCTGGTCACTGCAACCTCCGTCAGCTCAGAGAGCAAGTCTCGTCACCGGCAGAGGCGTACCTTCT
This sequence comes from Gammaproteobacteria bacterium, assembly GCA_037385685.1. Lineage (GTDB taxonomy): Bacteria > Pseudomonadota > Gammaproteobacteria > Chromatiales > Chromatiaceae > Sva-25. The sequence continues at coordinate 452 of JARRMW010000314.1, read as the reverse complement.
CCCGAAGTTACGGTACCAATTTGCCTAGTTCCTTCACCAGAGTTTTCTCAAGCGCCTTGGGATTCTCTCCCCACCCACCTGTGTCGGTTTACGGTACGGTTCCGTGTTACCTGAAGCTTAGAAGATTTTCCTGGAAGCCTGGCATCAACCACTTTCCGGTACAACGACCGGTCGTCTCGTATCTCGACATTAAGAGCCCGGATTTGCCTAAGCTCTCTGCCTACATACTTTCCCCGGGACAACCAACGCCCGGTAGATCTAGCCTTCTCCGTCCCTCCATCGCAGTAACACGAAGTACTGGAATGTTAACCAGTTTCCCATCGACTACACCTCTCGGTCTCGCCTTAGGGGCCGACTCACCCTGCGCCGATTAGCGTTGCGCAGGAACCCTTGGGTTTTCGGCGTGCGGGTTTTTCACCCGCATTATCGTTACTCATGTCAGCATTCGCACT
>JARRMW010000313.1:0-1732 GCA_037385685.1 Gammaproteobacteria bacterium | reverse complement strand
GGGTGACTGCGTACCTTTTGTATAATGGGTCAGCGACTTATTGTTTGTAGCGAGCTTAACCGATTAGGGGAGGCGTAGGGAAACCGAGTCTTAACAGGGCGAATGAGTTGCAGGCAATAGACCCGAAACCGGGCGATCTATCCATGGCCAGGCTGAAGGTTAGGTAACACTGACTGGAGGGCCGAACCCACTAATGTTGAAAAATTAGGGGATGAGCTGTGGATCGGAGTGAAAGGCTAATCAAGCCCGGAGATAGCTGGTTCTCCTCGAAATCTATTTATAACGTCCGTCGTCGAGAGGGCAACAACCCAGACCGCCAGCTAAGGTCCCCAATACCAGTTAAGTGGGAAACGATGTGGGAAGGCTTAGACAGCTAGGAGGTTGGCTTAGAAGCAGCCACCCTTTAAAGAAAGCGTAATAGCTCACTAGTCGAGTCGGCCTGCGCGGAAGATGTACCGGGGCTAAACTGGTAACCGAAGCTGCGGATGCGTGTACTTCACTTTAATGGCTTGTGTGGGGGTATTGTGGGGACAGTTGACTTAACTGCCGCTGCGATGCTGCCGCTGAACAGGGTTTGTGCTGGCAGTTAAGTCAACTGTCCCCACAATACGTCAGGCTGTTAAAGGAAGTGCACGCATGGTAGAGGAGCGTTCTGTAAGCCGTTGAAGGTGAACCGGGAGGTTTGCTGAAGGGGGGTGAAAAACCTCCCCGCCGGAAGATCAAGGTTTCCTGCGCAACGCTAATCGGCGCAGGGTGAGTCGGCCCCTAAGGCGAGGCAGAAATGCGTAGTCGATGGGAAACGGGTTAATATTCCCGTACTTCTTCATATTGCGATGGAGGGACGGAGTAGGCTAGGCCATCAGGGCGTTGGTTGTCCCTGTTTAAGGTTGTAGGCTGGCGGTTTAGGTAAATCCGGACTGCTAAGGCTGAGAGCTGATGACGAGCTTTGGTGAGAGCCAAGGTGAAGTGGTTGATGCCATGCTTCCAAGAAAAGCTTCTAAGCTTCAGGTATGAAGGAACCGTACTGTAAACCGACACAGGTGATCAGGTAGAGAATACCAAGGCGCTTGAGAGAACTCGGGTGAAGGAACTAGGCAAAATGGTACCGTAACTTCGGGAGAAGGTACGCCGGTTTGGGTGATGGGACTTGCTCTCTGAGCCTGGGCTGGCCGAAGTGACCAGGTGGCTGCGACTGTTTATTAAAAAGCGTAACGATGGCCACACTGTCTCCACCCGAGACTCAGTGAAATTGAAATCGCTGTTAAGATGCAGTGTACCCGCGGCTAGACGGAAAGACCCCGTGAACCTTTACTACAGCTTCACACTGGACTTTGACCTTACTTGTGTAGGATAGCTGGGAGGCTTTGAAGCGGTGGCGCCAGCCATCGTGGAGCCGACCTTGAAATACCAGCCTGGTAATGTTGAGGTTCTAACTCAGGTCCGTGATCCGGATCGAGGACAGTGTGTGGTGGGTAGTTTGACTGGGGCGGTCTCCTCCCAAAGAGTAACGGAGGAGCACGAAGGTGCGCTAATCATGGTCGGAAATCATGAGGTTAGTGTAAAGGCACAAGCGCGCTTGACTGCGAGTCTGACAAGACGAGCAGGTACGAAAGTAGGTCTTAGTGATCCGGTGGTTCTGAATGGAAGGGCCATCGCTCAACGGATAAAAGGTACTCCGGGGATAACAGGCTGATACCGCCCAAGAGTTCACATCGACGGCGGTGTTTGGCAC
>JARRMW010000312.1:0-1241 GCA_037385685.1 Gammaproteobacteria bacterium | reverse complement strand
CGCAACCGACAAGTACGCTGAACTGTCCAGGCAGTCTCCCTCACCACAATGGGCAGCAGACATCAGGCGATTGGCACAATCCACTGCCGTGGCACTGACGACGGCCTCGCCCATGCTCCGGGGCACGCGCCTGTTCACCGAACTGCGCATTCTGCATGACAGGGGGCTGAAACTCATGGAGCAGTATGTCGGGATGATTGACCCCGAGAATGCCAGTGGCAGTCGTTTTGGTCAGTAGGGATAAGTTTTTAGCCAGTTTCCTCGTTCAGCAACTCTTCCCGCCAGATGCCCACCTCTTCGGGTGCCTCGATAGCGATACGTGCCTGTGGCCTGCGCTTGTCTACGGTGGATAGCATGATGCGGATAGGCACCATGCCTTCGATGGTGAGGGGTGAATATAGCAGCCAAGGTCAAGAAATCAGCAGCCCATGAAGGCGGGAATCGGCTAGGAGCTGACATTCAGCAAAGGCACCCCACGAGCAATATCAGAGGAAAATCAGGAGAAAAAGCAGGTAGCATCTTCATCTGTGACACCATAGATTACTTGGCAGACATTCAGCAAAGGCACCCCACGAGCAATATCAGAGGAAAATCAGGAGAAAAAGCAGGTAGCATCTTCATCTGTGACACCATAGATTACTTGGCATGGATAAAGATGGTCATATATGGAACATTTCCGCCTTTTACGACGTAATATGTGGAAAGTTTCCATAGACACACTGTTGTGCCCCAAACCGTCTTGAATTCCACTGAGTGATAACCCTAGGATGGAGACATAAGATGAGAAACCAACTCCTTTTTTGGGTTGCATTGGCATGCACGCAACTCGGATTTGCGCATGCCAGCAACTTCGACACAGAACGCCTGGAACGTCGCGCCTATGAATCGGCGTTGTGGGGGCAGGCCCTTGTGGCTGGGAACGAGATGATCGAGGGTGGGATCGCTGCCGGTCAGAAGCTCAATCAAGTCGCCTTTTTTTCTCGTCCACCGAACTGGAAGTTTCAGCAACCGACGCCCAACAATTCGACCCTGTACGTCCAATTGATTTATGACGTCAAGGGAGGGCCCGTCGTGGTCGAGATTCCGCCCACCGAGGGACCTTACAGTGTCTTCGGAACGTTCCTTGATGTCTGGCAACGTCCTGTCGTGGACGTTGGCGCGGGTGGCGATGACAAGGGCAAAGGAGGCAAGTATTTTCTCTACAACGCCCGCAATCCGAAGATCACGGTGCCGGACGGATT
>JARRMW010000311.1:0-1015 GCA_037385685.1 Gammaproteobacteria bacterium | reverse complement strand
ACCTTAAACGCCCGCATCCTCCGGACCTACGAACCGACCTTGATGGCAGGCCAGTGGCAGCAGCATCGGGTGTTTGCGGTGGATGGAACCAAAATGAACTTACCGCGACCCCTGCGCGCTGCTGGTTATCGTACGCCCAGTGACAACGCGCACTATCCGCAAGGCCTCGTCAGCTGCCTGTATCAGCTCAAGGGACGAATCCCGTACGACTTCGATCTTGCCGCTCACGGCGACGAAAGAAAAATGGCCTTGTCTCACCTGCAAGCGCTAGAGGCCAACGATGTCGTGGTTTACGATCGGGGCGATCGAGCCCTCGGTCACGCGACAAAAAGAGATTCGCCTGCAACATCCGGATATTGTCTTTACCCCCTTGCGCTTGCGTTTGATCAAGTACGTCGTCGCCCAAACCACCTACATACTCGGTACTACCCTCATTGATGAGGCGCTTTATCGCACCACGGCCTTCGCCGATCTCTACCACGCGCGCTGGGGCGTCGAAGAGCTCTATAAAATCTCCAAGGTGTTAATGGACGTGGAAGATTTTCATGGGCAAACCGAGCGCGGAGTCAAGCAAGAGTTGTTCGCACATTTCGTGCTGCTCACGTTGAACCGCATTTTTGCTACGAAAGTCGAACAGGGCTTTTCCGAAAAGGATCACTTATCCGGAAAGGGTGAAACCGCGGATCGCCAAGGCCGCTTCAAGGTCAACATGAAAAATTCGCTGGTGACCCTCGCCAGAAACCTCGAAGCTTTGTTTATCAGGCAAGCTGATCTGGTAAAAAAGACCGTGAACAACATCATCGATTCCTTGTCCCATTGCCGACAAAAACAACGACCCAATAGGAAGTACAAACGACAATCCATGAAGCCCATCAAAAAGTGGCGGCCCTCTCACGAAAAACGGAAAACGACCGAACAACCAGTCACAGCGTGACGCTGAAAACTCGGCTCTCTTAAGTGACTATCTGTATTCTCTTAAGTGAATGGCCTTGTTGCTTAAGTGAATGCCATTGGG
>JARRMW010000310.1:0-1213 GCA_037385685.1 Gammaproteobacteria bacterium | reverse complement strand
AACTGGAACGGCGCGCTGATCATGCTGGAAATCGGGTTGGCGAGTTTGGTGGCAAGGTCGGAGGCGGCTCCCGGCGCAGGGCCATCGCTCGACGCATTCTCTGAAGTTTCGGTATCCTGGTCGCCGGAGGTTTGCGCGAAAGAAGGCACACCGAAAGAAACTGCAAAAATCAATGCAAGCCAAATCAGTCCTGTCTTGTATTTGGTAACCATATATACGTCCTTCGTCTTATGACGTGTTGAGATTTCTTAGCAGCGATCGGGGCTATCGATTTGCTTGCTCCCTATGGAAACTCACACCGAAGTCAGACGTGGAACCCGACTTGAAGTTCCTATCCGCGTCCCTATCAAGTCGCTAGACTCCCATCCCACACCAGCGAATCCGGCGCTGTGGTGAACCGATCGTATCCATCTTCGGTAATCGCAAAGGAATCTTCGATGTTGTACGGTCCCGGTGCATAGGCGCCCTGCGCAGCCATGTAAACTCACGCACATACCGGGCTGGTATTCGACATCAAAACCGGGTGCGAACAGCGGATGATCCTCGAGCAACGGATTGAGGCTGATGCTGTGCCCCACGTGGCCTCGGGCGTAGTTAGGAAAGATTGGCGACTTTTCCACTTCTGCCCGTACTTCAGCATACATTTCCGACATCTTCACGCCAGGCTTGAGCAATGAGATGCCTTTCAGAAACCCGGCATACAAGGCGGCATATGTCTCTTCATGCTTGGAGCTTGGCGAACCGCCAACGGCCCAGGTACGCGTGATGTCACTGATGTACCCAAAATGCGTCCCGCCGCCATCAATACGAATAAGATCGCCCTTCTTGATCACGTAGTTCCGAGGCGATGCGGATACGCCCCAATAAGGTCCGATGCCGATCTGATAGGACATGCCGGACAAAGAGTATTCCTTATCTTCTGCCCAGCCCGCCGACATGATCATATTATCGAGGGCCAAGGCATTCATCCCGGGCTCAAGCTGCTGAGCCATGAGCGACTGGACGCGCTCCATGTGTTGGGCCGCCATGCGCAGCATATCGATTTCCCAGGGTGTCTTGATCAGGCGTGCTTCATATAACAATTCGTCGGAGTCCACCGACTGATCCTCTTGCACCTGGCTGTTGAGATAGGCCAGAAGCCCTCCGAGCAACGCGCCCTTCTCGATACCGATTTTGCCGTTGGAAGCCATGTCCTGGGCGGCCTCCAAAGCAG
>JARRMW010000309.1:0-1175 GCA_037385685.1 Gammaproteobacteria bacterium | reverse complement strand
GGTTCTCCCGATGCGGTAGGTTGAAGTTGGTGTTCTCTGTTGCCGCCTGGTTTCCCGGCGGTGCCACAATATCTCAACCGTACGATAGCTCGTCCCAGAGCGAAACCGTTCTCGTCAGCATTCGTCATCCAGCTAGGATTCCTTGAGCGACCCGCATCTGCACAAATGAGTCAAGTTTCTGGATATGGCGCAAACTCTGCCTTCTCGCCGCCTGGGCAAGATCACAGACGGACGCTTCTGGTGAATGCTGCGCGCGGCAGGTGCCTGAGGAGGCGATGGCGGTTAGCTGACCGACGCATCGTAACGCGATGAGATCGCGTTCATGGCCGCATGGCGTCTTGTGCGGTTTCTCCAGACGCGTTCGTTGGCTCAACGGGGCCTGTACTCAAGAGAGCCTGCGCATAAACCATCTAATCCTTTATTAATCAATGGGTAAGAGCCGTGTTTGCGTTGGAAAATTTGTACATGACAGGCGGATCGCGCGCGACGAACGGCTGAGATCGGGTGTTTTCCTGGGTGTGCGGACAAGAACGGCATTGGTTTGCAATTAGATTTACAAAAAGACGATTCCTTTTATTGATATAATCGCATGGATTAAGCCGCAACAGCTCGCGCAGAACCATTGAGGAAGCCGATGATGCATGATGCTGTCACTCCGCATTGAGGAAGGCCAACAGATCCCCCTCATTCACGAGGTGCACAGCGACGACGCACATCTGCTGAACACCATCGACGGCGAGTGGTTCGATATCCTCTACCAGTTCCCTTGGCAAGCCTATCGCCAAGTCGCGGCGGATTACTACAATGCGCTGTACGACTTCAACCAAGTTCCGCCGAAGAGCGCCGCGGAAGACGACCCGATCAATCCGGAGAGCAAAGACGAGGCGAGACAGCGGTTGCTGTTCGAGCGTGCCACGGCGCCCAGACCAACCAACCCGCCCGCCCCCATCCTGTATCAAGGCGAAGCGGTTGCCGCGCAGGCACAGGACGTACAAGCCGCGGATGTGGCCCCCGGGGTGGTCCCCTCGCGCTTGGTGGGGCGTAAGCCGAAGTGTTTTTTCGCGCTGTTGAAGGGCTTCCTCGGTGCCAGTCTCATGGGGTTTGCGCCGGAGCCGGAGCAGGTTCATCTGCTGCTGAAGAGCAATCCTGCGTTTGCCCGGGTGTGCGGCTTTTCC
>JARRMW010000308.1:0-1780 GCA_037385685.1 Gammaproteobacteria bacterium | reverse complement strand
TCATAGAGCATGAACACGCGAACCCCGCTCCGCGCTCGTTCCTTCAGCGCCTCCTTGACCTCGCGGCCGAGCCCGTCGTCATGGAACATGTAGAACTGGAACAGCACGTAATCTTCCGCCGCCCGGACGCCGCCCAGGATGCTGTCGAAGGTCGCTTCGCCGTTGATGAGCAGTTCGACCCGGTTGCCCCGGGTCAGCTCGAAACCCGTCAGCCGCTGCATGGCCTGGTGCCAGGAGGGCGCCTCTTTCGTCGTTATGACCCAGGGCTTGAGCTCGTCGTTGAAATCCTCCAGAAAGTCCTCAATTTCGTCATGTCGCTCATTGAAGGCAGTCGCCATACCCTCGAACTTGTTGCGTCCCAGAACGAGGTAAGCGGGAACCGCGACGAAGGGGAAGGACACGAGGGACACGGTCCAGGCGACGGCTCCCTGGGCGGTGCGTGCCGTCATGGCGGCGTGAATGGCGGAGAAGATTCCGGCGATATAGAAACTGGCGACGATGATCGCGATCATGCGCTTCCTCTTGGGCTTTTTCATGGCTGGCTGTTTGCCCGGTTTTTGCATGAAAAATAAGGGGTTTAGGATAGCTTAGCAGTTCCTGATATCCCGCGCCTGCTCGGGAGACGAGGCCCTCGATACGGATGTCCGCGCCGTCCCGGGCTGAAGGTTTTCAGCGGTCACGGCGTTCGCGTTCGAGGCAATCGATGAGCGGTCACGGCGTTCGCGTTCGAGGCAATCGATGAAGTGCAGGACCACGTCCCGCGTGTCCGCCACGAAATCGAGCGGCGCCCCATCATCTTTCGATCTTCAATCATGGTGGTTGTCATCATCCGACGTGTTCACCATAATTGGAAATGGTGTTGCCGTCAGCCGCGAGCCTGCAGATGGCGACAAGACAAACTGAGCCTCAGGGATTAGACGCCACGCCGTATGCAGATCGATGGCCAGAATATTCACCCAGCGAAAGTCATCAGCAAGACTCCCTTTAAGTTTGGCCTTCAGTACTGGCACTACATCGAATTACTGGATGACTTCGGTCCCGAGTACCCTATCCGCTTCTCGGTTTCCCCTGTCATCAACCCGACCTGGTAAAGGACTCAACAGATAGTTGGCCGGCTGCAACAACATCCCAGTAAATAAGCGCGAGGGCGTCCGCCAGGAGATAATCGCGGATGCGGAGATCTCCCTACGGCAATTCACAGAGGAGTTTCCGGAGCTTGAGGCGGACCTCGCTGAGGCAGAGGGATACCTCATCGCCTGGTCAGACACAGCGTCGGTGGTGGTAGCCAGAGGCGTGATTGGCGAAGCCCTACTTGTAGATCTGCGCAAGGGCGATCGTACCTTTCTCAATATCACCAAGTTAAGTCTAGGTCTTGGTATTGGCGCAAGCGACTTGGAGCAGCTGGTGGTCATTCACGATAGGCAATTTCTGGAGGAACTGAAGCGTGGACGCTGGGTTCCGGAGGCAGAGTCGTGGAGTTCCGCTGGTGAGAATCGCGCGGTCGCCTACTACGATGGCAAGGAAGTTAATCGTTACACAATCACAAAGAGCGGGGCCGCGCTGTCAGCAGGCGCTGGATTAGTCCGTGTCAATGTCAATACCCAACTCACTGACACAGGCCTCTCGGAGTGGTCAATTCCAGTCAACAAGACCGCCCCGGCTGCCGAGCAGGCGGATGCGCCGCCGAGAGTCTGGCGACACCGGTTGCCCTTTCTCGGCCAGAAAGTGGTCGATATGGGGGTAGACCTTCCAAGACCCTATGGCGTAGGTATAGCTTATG
>JARRMW010000307.1:0-1328 GCA_037385685.1 Gammaproteobacteria bacterium | reverse complement strand
CCGCCCGACGAGTGATGGGCCCGAAAAGCGGTTTCGAAGGAGCATCATGATGCGGCCGCCGCCGCGGACGGGTTTAGAGGTTGATTCGAGCCTCAAATTCCAATTCCGAGAACGCGGGAATCGATAATATCTATCGCGTAGCAGACAAAGGACGCGCGGCATAAACCACCGGAGTATCACTTATAGATCAGCGATATCGTGTCTGAAGAAGCGGAGCCACTCCTCAGTGAATGCTGGCAGGTCAGTACGGGGTGGCTTTACATCGATAAAGGAGTTGAAGTACGACCATGGGAATCAGGAAATTCAAGTACCTTGCATTGATATGGCTGTCAGTACACGCGATCGCACAGGAATCGGATCCCGATGTCGAGTTGCCGGCTTCAGAACTGACTGATCTGATCGGGGACGGTGGTATTGATCTATCCGATTCTGAAGCATCCGGCTCACTGTTGAATCGATTATCGGGGTGGTGGCCTCAGGACCTTTTGCTGGCTCCCATACCGGGACGAACACCTCAATTTGGATGGTCGCTTGCGCTTGGGGTGGGGTATTTCCTGCGCACTGACAAACAGGAGAACGAAACACCTCCCTCCTTACTGGGTGGCTTTGCCTGGTACGCGGAAAATGGAAGTTATGCCGGGGGTGAGAGTTCAGTTCGGCGCGGGGTACCTGGATGTCGCTTACCAGTACTACGGTATCGGCGATGTCAATGCTGCCGGGCTCTCACTGGAAGTGCTCCAGAATGGGCCTCTTTACTTTGGGTCGGCGTCTTACCGAGTTTGGCGGAAGCTCTATGTTGGCCTGGGCTACATTGGCGGGAATGTGGATACCCGGCCCAGGCTGAAACTGGATGAAGTCGGTCCCGAATTCGACGTGACCGTTAATTCCCAGATTGGCGCTATTACGATTCCCATTAAATACGATTCTCGAGACGACGAAATATTTCCGCGTGAAGGTTGGCTCGCGACAGGACGGGCAAATCTCTATCGGGATTATGCGGCCAGTGACTTTGATGCAACCACTTTTTCGTTCAGCATCAACAAGTACTTGCCAATACGCGACCAGGACGTGCTCGCGTTCCGTGGCTCTTTCCAAACCACGTTCGGCGATGTCCCCTTTTTCCTGCTGAGCACGTTTGGTGGAACCAAGGATCTTCGTGGCTACCCTACCGGCCGATACCGTGACAAGATGATGTATGCGGTGCAGGGAGAGTACAGGTGGCACGTAAGCGAGCGATGGATATTGACCGGTTTTGCGGGAGTCGGCGAAACGGCGGCTGAATTCGACGAGTTCGGGCAGAATTTCCTTCCGGCAGCAGGCCTTGGTGC
>JARRMW010000306.1:0-1191 GCA_037385685.1 Gammaproteobacteria bacterium | reverse complement strand
GTCTGGGCGTTCACCGGTGCCGACATCGACAGTGCCAGCAGCACACCGAGTGCCACGCACATCCTTGTTGTCCACTTCCTGTTCTTCATATGCGTTCCGCTCGCAGATTCATTAAACGTCCATCACGTGGCCGGAAAATCTTGCCCTACCTGGCCCGTGCCTGCCGTGAAAGCATTCACAGTCCCGGCACTACCCGTAACATCAAGCAATTGCTGTGCCAGAGTCGCCGGGCATTCGGGAACTACGGGAAAAATTTTTGAAGAACAGATGGTTACGAGCGTTTTACCCGTGACGCCGGACGCCAAGATATGTTAAGCGCATGTCGGCAAGTACGCACGGCGATTATGACCGATTCATCACTGTCGCCAAATCGAGACAGGGTGACCATCGTGTGTCACCGGATGACAGGTAACACGGTGCCTGCCCGGCTATAGCCCTGTCGGAAAATTGAGACATTACATCGGTTTGCATCGCTCTCTTAAAATCAGAGAGGGCGTCGCGTTTGTGACTGCGTTAACGGTAAGCAGGTCGTTATGCGACGTAACCTACCCCGATGAGCAAGGTGAGAGCTATGAGCAGACTCCTGGCAACGACACTGGCACTGGCGTGCGTGACGCTCGTCGCCTGCAGCAAGGGCGAGGGCGTGCAACTTGGTTCGGGCCAGGACCCGGATCCCGTCACCGCGGATTTCCCGATTGCCTATATAAGGGCTCCGCTGCCGACAGACGATAATGGAATCTTCGAACAACGGGACCTGCGCGAGCAGATCACGTTCGACTTCGGGGCCGACCTCTTCTACCGCGATCGGGCGGCACCCGGTGCTGAGGCGATCAACATCACCGGCGACATCACGCAGGGTCTCGGCGCGATCCGCGATGTTGAGATGGACTTTGACGGCAGCCGGATGCTGTTTTCGATGCGAACGCCGTTCGAGGAGGGCGTGGATCAGGACGACCAGGTCGCGACCTGGAACATCTGGCAGTACACCTTCGAGACCCGTGAGCTCGTGCGCGTGATAGCCGATGACCTGACTGCGGAAATCGGCCACGACATCATGCCGAAATACCTGCCGGATGGCCGGATCATCTTTGCGTCGACGCGGCAGACCCAGTCACAGGCATTGCTGCTGGACGAAAACAAGGGCGCGTTTTCGGCGCTCGATGAAGAGCAGAATGAATTCGCCTTCAACCT
>JARRMW010000305.1:0-1281 GCA_037385685.1 Gammaproteobacteria bacterium | reverse complement strand
AGGAGGCGATGGACGCCAATCCGCGCCCCGACCCGCGCCACCGCATCGAGCACGCGGTGATCACCACGCCGCTAGCGACCCGGCGCATGCGCGATCTAGGGGTGGCGGTCTGTACCCAGCCGCAGTTCATCCGCTTGGGCGGGGATGGGTACGCGGATCTCTTTGGCGAGGAGCGGGCCAAGCGAGCCATCGTCACGCGGGAATGGCTGGAGAATGGCGTCCCCCTGGCGTTGAGTTCTGACGCCCCCTCGACGCCCTGGTACACGCCGCACGCCACGCTCGTCGGGGCGGTGGCCCGTCCTACTTACTCGAACAAGACCTACGAGCCCGATCAGTGCCTGACGATCCAAGAAGCATTGCGGGCGCACACGATGGGCTCGGCCTACGCCGGTCACCAAGAGCAGGTCAAGGGCTCCATCGAAGTTGGCAAGATGGCTGACGGGCGTATGCAAAACTTCGGGGAGTAAATGACACGACACCGGAGAATGAGGTATACTTTCTGAATGTTCCAACACATTTCAGGAAGGAGACCGTTTTCCGATGTCGTGGCTCAAGACAAGTATACCCCAAGTTGATGATACATGGCAAGAGTTGATCGATGCTATCGAAAATGCGCCCTCGCTGACAGCGATGATGCTGGCTGCTTGGCATCTGGCTCGAGCGTTGGCGGTCACACTGGTTGAAGAAGAGTTGGCGAGGCGGGCCCAGAGCCCAACGACGTGGCCAAATTGCGAGCAGTGTGGCAAGAAGTTGGAGAGCAAGGGATTTGAGTGGCGTCAGTTGACAGGATTGATCGGGATCGTACGATGGAAACGGCGCACAGGGCGCTGTCCAGATGGCTGCTGGGTTGGCCAAGTAGCTCCCCTGGACACAGAACTCGGTCTGCAGCCTAATCAGCGTACCAGTGGTGGGCTGAAGCGCGCGGCTTGTGCTCTGGCCGTTTTCGTGCCGTTCGAGGTCGCAACAGCGCTGTTGAAACTGCTGACGGAGGTGGCGGTGAGTCCTGGAGCGATTTGGAACTGGACTCAGGAGGCAGGGCGGGCATCGATGAAGCGACTCAAACAACAGCTGAAGATGCTGAAGGAAGGACAGGAACCTGGCGAGGAAGAGATAGAAGCAGCGGTGGCAGCGTTGCCGCTGCTCGTCGGAGCCGACGGGGTGATGGTGGGATTCCGTCCGCATGGCAGTAAGCCCAGTGGGCGTACCGTGTGGCGCGAGGTCAAGGTCGGGGTTCTGGCCCGCTTGAGCGAACGGGTCACGCGTACGGGGAAGAAGGCTACT
>JARRMW010000304.1:0-1171 GCA_037385685.1 Gammaproteobacteria bacterium | reverse complement strand
ACCGTGCTGTTCGAACGTGACACCCGCGCACTGGCAGAAGAGAAATGTCTCCACGGTCGCGTGTCGGCTGCTGCGAGCACCAATGAACTGAAATACGATTTTCTTGCCGATGTCATCGCATCCGGCGAGAAGGGCTACGTGCGTTTCTTCACGGAACTCAAGGAGAATGACAATTACGAGGATGGTGACGGGAACGAGGTCCGCTCGGCCTTTGATCACAAACAGGCGGGTATCGTGCTCGGCTATACCCCGACTGAAAACCGGCTGTTCGAGCTGACGATCGAGCGCAACGAGTTCAGTGATGCGCTTTATCCCGGTTCCGGCATGGACAGTCCCGAGGAATCCGGCACCTTCTACAAGCTGCGCTATCTCGACAGGCCCGACATTGCCTGGATCGATGACATCAAGGCCGAGGTCTACCTCAGCGAGGTCGATCATGTCATGGATAATTTCAGCCTGCGTGAGCCACCGGTCATGATGGATATGCCCATGCTGCGCGAGACAGACACCACGTCCGACACCACAGGCGGCCGCCTGGTGCTGACCTCGACGATGCAGAACACCTCTGTGACCTATGGCATCGACCTGCAGCGCAATAAGCGCAACGCAACCCTCTACAACATGAACATGACGCCACCTCAGGAGCTCTTTTACCTGTGGCCTGATGCAACCATCCGGCAATTCATGGCCTGCGTGTCGATCAGGTGGATGCCTCAGCGGGCCTGGCTGATGCCACTCCCAATCCCGCCATGCCCATGTACTCGGCGAACATGGCCTACATGACCTACTACGGGACGAAAGCGGATGACCAGACGGAAACCAATGTCGGTGGCCTGCTCCGCTACGAAATCGATCTCGACTACGGAGTGACGCTCTTCACGGGCCTGTCGCGTACCGTGCGTACGGCGGATGCCACCGAGCGCTACATGAACAAGTGGAGTCCCAATTCGGCAGACCGCTGGATCGGCAACCCGGCCATCGATCCAGAACAGCATCACCAGATCGACCTCGGCATACTCAAACAGGGTGGCAGTCACAGCCTCTCTGCAACACTCTTCTATGACGATGTCAGCGATTACATCCTGCGTGACTATGCGCCCGATGATGCGCAAATCTACCGGAATATCGACGCGGAGCTTTACGGTCTCGAAATCGAGGGAACCTGGCGGCT
>JARRMW010000303.1:629-1485 GCA_037385685.1 Gammaproteobacteria bacterium | reverse complement strand
GGTACCGGAAAGTTGGCGAGGAAGTTGCCGCTGAACGCAAAAGTTACATCCACATCGGAACGCTTTAGCGTGACGTCGTAATCAGTCAGCCGTGCGTCGAAGACCGGGTAAGGGCAATCCAGCAACAACCCGGAATTGAATGCTGGCAATTCGACGTCCGCATTCTCGACAATCGCCGCGACCTCGTAGTTTAGGCCCCGCGCGTTCAGCGCGACCAACAGCATCTGCAGGTAATCCGCATAAACGTCCGTGGCATTGGGTGCAGGATCGTTGGGCGGCAAGACGATATCGTCGGGGCACTGGGTACGAATCAGTGAGACCTCCTGCAAACCGATCAGGTGAGGTCTGTGTTTGGCAATGCCGTCGGCGATAGCTTCCGCACGCTCGTGGAAATTGGTGGCCTGGATGTCGCCAAAAATCTCTGCCGCGATCTCCGGTACCGGGCGGGTCTCATCAAGAACCTTGAACAGGTTCGCGCCGACATAGAGGTTTTGCGTCATCACCTTGAGGTGGCCGGCCTGGCCGTCTTCGCCGGGCGCCGCATCGGCAAGAGCAGGCGAAGAGAGTGAGGCAAAGGGCAACATGCACAGAGCGACGTGCAAGGCAAGTCGAATCTTCATTGGAAATCCCCCATTGCTTATTGTTGATAGAGAATCACCATTAGGGGAGCGCGGGTGGATGGTGTCAATTCGGGCATCTACGTAAAGAGTTTTCTGGCCACGGCAACAACCGCCTTCTTGTGACCACGGTTTTTCTTGATCTTCATTCCCCAGGCCTTGAGTGGTGACCAGCGACTGCTGCGTGTCAGTATCGAGTTGGCGGCCACGTACAGGGTCCGGCGCACGTCAGCATCGCC
>JARRMW010000303.1:0-561 GCA_037385685.1 Gammaproteobacteria bacterium | reverse complement strand
CTCCGCGCGCAAGGCGGTGCGTTCGGTTCTCGAGCACTCGGAAGGTTTTGTAGAGCTCCCGCCTGGCATCGAGCATTGGCAACAGAGCGTGAGACAGCTTCTCGTCAGCTTCGATGATGGCGCGTACCGCGGTGTCGAATGATCCATGCCAAAGCTTCGGTGGCAGCTTGATGCCAAAGATCTTGAACAGCCCGCGGATCTCGTTCTCGATGTCGATGCACTTGTCGAGGACTGTCCTGCGACTGGTGAGCAGCATGCGGATGTGGTGGCTCTCCATGCTCTTAACGTGCACTTGGCGGTACCAGCCGCTGCGCAGCAGCTGGGCGATGCCACGCGCATCATGCTTGTCGGTCTTGTTGCGCATGGCCGAGAGCGCTGCTTTGACCTGCTGCGCTTCCATGCAGACGACATTGAAGTCAGCCGCCTGCAGGCCGTAGGTCAAATATTGAGAAAGTGTGCCGGCCTCGAGACCGACAATGTCGATGTCGCACTCGAGTTCATCAAGGTAGGCAATGATCTCCTGAACGTCCGACGACAGCTTCGTCTCGGCAACGCATTCGC
>JARRMW010000302.1:0-1906 GCA_037385685.1 Gammaproteobacteria bacterium | reverse complement strand
AAACAGTAAATCCAGGCAACGCCCCAACCGATCGTCGTTGTACTTCGCCGCTTCGCTCCGTCCCTCGGCGAGTCCGTCCAGGTAATCATGCAGCCAGTCCTCCACCCGGTACAAGGGCGCCGCCGATACCATGATATTCATCACCAGCGTACACAACACCTGGCTCGGCGGGATGCTTGCACCATGGCTGTTCGGCACGTATTTGTTGAACAACTGCACCAGTCCCAGTCGTTCCATGTAGTATTTCACCAATGGCAGTATCTCTACCTTTTTGATCTTGGTTTCCAACGGATTCCAAACCTCTTGACGGATTGAGGCTTGATAAGATGACCGTGAGTAGGGGGTGATGTTTAGCAAACATATCTTATAGGCCTATCAATATTGTTTATGGCCATTGCTTTTTACACGCTCTCGGATTAATTGACTAATCTCTTCTAGGTTCGTGCGGAATGTAGGTTAATACCTAAATCTTGCAAGTAGGGTGGTTGGCAGCAAGAGCCCTCTTTTCCCTGTTTTCCCGAGCAATGAGCATAGCTGCCCGTCGGCCTGAAAAAAGCAGGCCGTTGGCGGTGGGGGTGTGTTGTCCGATCGGGGCTCAGGCAGGTTGGCTCAAGGCCAACCAGTCTTCCCACACCTTGGGATGGAGATGCTGGCGGGGGAGCTTGATGCGCAGCTGATTCGCTCCGGTGAGGAGCTTGCCCGCCACGCGGATGAGAAAGATTCGAATCGTTTGCGGCTCCCAGCGCTTGAGCGTGGCGTTGCCACTCAGAAGCGCCATCCAGCGGGCGGTGTTGTAGGCCAGTACGGCGCATTGGAACAACGCGGCATTGGCCAGAAAGTTGTCGGTCTTTAGGTGCGCCAGCCCCATCTGGCTCTTGGCCTCTTCGATCCAGGTCTCCGAGGTGGCCCGCTCACCGTAGGTGCGGTGGGCTTGCCAGGGGCTCAGCGGCTCGGTGGTGACGTAGCAGAAGGACTCGTAGTGCTCGAGCGCCAGGAGCTCGCCCTGCGGATGATCGTCCGCACACTCCATGCGACAGCGCACGGCCACAAAGAAGCGGGGATGCCTCCAGCCGTTGGCCTGGTACTGAAACTCGCATTGCTCCCACCCCGGCTGGCGGCGGATCGGCGTCCAGTGCTGTTGGGCCAGCAGTTGGGCGAGCCCTTTGAGCTTGACCTTGATCAGAGGCAGCTGGGCCAGGAGCTGCTTCATGAACTCGACAATCCCGTTGCTGGTGTAGGCGCTGCCGGTACGCAGCCACGCCTGGAGGATTTCCTTGGTGTCGGTGCAAAACGCCAACAACGGGTGGTAGGAGGGGGCACCCCGCTTATGGGGGTTGTAGCCCTTCGCCGTGCCCTGTTGACGACCGTAGACGGTCTTGACGCTGGAGTCGGCATCCACCCACTTCTGGCACTGCAGGGCAATGCGCGAGCGCCCGGCCCGCAGTGCGCGTGCCCACACCCTTTTCCGCACCGCGTGCACGAGGGTTTCCAGCTCGCTGATGTGGCGCTCGGTGAGCTCTTTGAACAGGCGCCCCAGCGTGCTCTCATCGGGGAGGCGTAGCCAGCCGGCAACGCGCTGCAATACCCCATCGGACCACAGCACCACACACTGGCTGATGCTACGCGCACCGCCCAGCAAGCCGACGAGCACCAGAAAGACGGCATCGACAAGCTGGTACTGCGCATTGTCGGCGCGCTGGTGATGCACCTGGCTGCCGAACAATCCGCTGAAACCCAACGCATCGAGAAACTTGATCACCGGAATCAGCCCCGCTTGGCTGGTCAGGTTCCGCCCAGTGGATTCGTAGCGGATTTTCGCCGACGCTTTGCGGGCCGTCTTGGGTTTTCTTGCGGTAGTTTTGCTCACGGAAAGGGTGACTCCTCAGGTTGATGCATTCAGCTTTTA
>JARRMW010000301.1:0-2079 GCA_037385685.1 Gammaproteobacteria bacterium | reverse complement strand
TGGCTGAGAGTTGGAAAAGCCGAGAAGGCGGGGAACCGAGACCCAAGGGACCCGCTGGAGGGAAGGCGAAGCCGGGCATAACGCATTGCCGGGGGGGACGATGAACGGCACCCAGAGGTCGATCCTAGGTTGTCGAAATCCCCCGCGAATCCGAGCTAAGAATTTCCCGCTTTTTGGCTTTGATCGTCAGCAAAAAAGGCTTGGCGCTTCTTGCGCATGGTATAGGGAATGTGCTCCTGTTCCCAAGTCGCCAGATCGCCTTGACGGGCGTGCACGAGGGCGTTTGAAAGGGTTGCTGCGTCCGGATGACCGCAGAGCGCGGGGATCAACAACGCAGTGCGATTCATGTCTGCCTGCGGGCTGCGCTCGAGGATATGCTTGAAGTTGCCGAACAGCGATTCGACGATGTCGCTGCTGACCACGAGTGGCAGGGAGGTCAGTTGGCGCTGGATGTCGATGTGACGGCTTAGCCATGCGCACAAACGGTGTCTGACGATTGAGTTGGCAGGCAATCGTT
The DNA here is from genome assembly GCA_037385685.1 of Gammaproteobacteria bacterium. Taxonomy (GTDB): domain Bacteria; phylum Pseudomonadota; class Gammaproteobacteria; order Chromatiales; family Chromatiaceae; genus Sva-25. Next base: position 1,562 of record JARRMW010000301.1, on the reverse strand, counting down.
CTGCGAGTTGGCAGCACTGCCCGTAGGTGCCGCGGTGCAGTCCTTGGTGCTTCCTTCCTCGCGCGGCCTTTGACGGCCAGCACGCCCAGCATTTTCTCGCCCCAGCGAGCGAGCTTGCCGATATTGAGGAAGCGCCCCTTGCTGCGGAGTTTCGGCGGGATGAGGAAGGCCAGTTCGGTTTGCCGCAAGGCTTTTGCCGCCTTGGCCGCCAGTGAGGTGAAGCGCTGGTACTCGCTCGTCTGCTCGAACTGTGCCTTGAGCGCGGCGGCCAGGACATGGCCGATATCCTCAATCACCGGCACGCTCACGCGCGCGTTCTCCATCCACAGCCGCACGCCCTTCTGCAGCGTGGCGTCGCAATCTTTGGTGATGGCAGCCGGTGTTCCCGAACGCTGGAAGATCGCTTCCAGTTGCAGCGCAACCGTTTCGCCGTTGACGGTTTCGGCAATGGTCAGACCAACGCACTCGCAATCGCCCAATTGGATCGCCGCCCCCCGTTGCGACAACGCCGCCAGCGGCACTCGCAACACCACCAGAGCCTTCTTCGTGCCGACGTCGATGGAATGGTCGATGATGGCGACCCAGGGTTGACTGATGGGTGCAACCTGCCTGAGCAGACCCAGACCGACCCGCAAGGTCCTCGGCCGTTTGCTCCAAGGCCCTGATTTGCGCCTGGAGTTGCGCAATTTTCTGCCGATAGCGTCGTTGCTTTTTCCTGTGCTCGCGGATTTCCTCGGCGCGCCGGACGGCCTTCTGTTTCCACCCATCACGACTGCGGATGATCTTCGAGCGCTGGAGCATTGGATGGCACGGGCTTGGTGAGAGGTTGATATCTTGGATATTTTTATCAAACTCTCACAACCGGTTCCAGCGTTTTCTTCATGTCGTTTAGCAGCCACAAGCCGGGAACGTGAAAAACTGCCAGAAACGGCTAATTTCGACAGGCTAGGTACAACCCCTATTCGACAATTACCCCCTAGAATTAGCGCCAGGGAGGCAGTAATTCACTCTAACCGATTGATAATTCTTGCGACCACTTCCGGACACCCCAAATAAGCGTGGTGACAACTATTTCTGATTGTGCTGTTCATAGCCATTGCATTACCTGGGTTGTTGTCTAAAATAACGTGGTGACGAATGTGCTCTTGCGATAGGCGGATCCTGGGCAATGGATCCGGAGCCGAGAACCGGGGGGCACCAGTGGCGGCGATTGCTGCGCCAGCTCAATGCCCAGAGGGCAAGCACCATGTTTCCTCGGATTGTCAAGGTACGGAAAAAGAACAAGAGTTATCAGTACCTGGTCATCAGCGAGTCGGTTCGGGTCAACGGGAAATCCACCACCCGCAACATTGCCAACCTCGGCAATGTGGAAAAGATTCCCGCCAATCAGGTTTCGCATCTGATCGATGGCTTGATCCGATTGTTCAAATTAGAAAGCCACGCCTCGAGCGAAGGCATTGAGATCCTGGAATCCCTGGAGTATGGGAGCATCATTTTCTGGCAAAAACTTTGGAACACGATGGGGTTATCGAAGATCCTTCGTCAGGCGATGGTGCGCGAGG
>JARRMW010000299.1:0-3131 GCA_037385685.1 Gammaproteobacteria bacterium | reverse complement strand
ATGTCGGTTGCCATGGTCCTGGCGCTTCGACTCCCGAGGATCGAATCCTGGGTCGGTGGCCTTGACCAATGTTACCGGCTCCATCGCCTGTCGGCGGAATGGGGCGTCGGGTTGGGGCTGACTCATTACCTTGTCAAGGTGGGCGCCAAGGCATTGCGAAAAGAGGGGCTGTTGGTGAAGCCGCAAGGCTTTGATTCGGGTATTCCCGAACTATTCTCGACCTGGCACGATGTCGCCAAGCTATTGGGCGAATTGGGGTTGTACGCGGCATTAGCGCTTGTGGCGGTAGCGCTGATCAGGGCCATTCCCTATCACCTGTTCGCTCGACTGCACCGCATCTTGCCATTGCTGTATCTCGGGTTTGTGCTCCACGGGGTAGTCTTCCTGCCGCTCTCTTACTGGAAAAACCTGAGCGGCGCTGTTTTCGTCATCTGTGTCGTTGCAGGGCTTGTCCAGGTTCAGGGGCGCGTGGCCGAGGTCACGTCGCTTGGGAAAGGTGTTCAGGAAGTGCAGATCGATCTTGGTCCGGCCTGGCCCGGACACCAGGCGGGACAGTTCGCCTTGTTCACTTTCGACACCCGCGAAGGCGCGCACCCCTTCACAATCGCCTCCGCATGGGAGGGGGAGAACGCACGCCAACGCCGCATTCGTGTGGCGATCAAGGCACTAGGTGACTATACGTCCATGCTGCCGGACACCCTTGCAGCTGAGGCTCCCGTCAGGGTCGAGGGGCCATACGGCAGCTTCAGTTTTGATCAGGGAAAAGGGCGACAGATCTGGATCGCGGGGGGAATTGGCCTGACCCCCTTCGTCGCACGGTTAGAGCATCTCGTGGCCAGCACGGCAGAGCATGAGCCTGTCGATCTGTTTTACAGCGCCCGCCGTGTGTCTCCCGAAACCCTGGCGCGCCTGTCGGCAATTGCAAGCGGAAGTTTGGAGATGCCCTTGAGAAAAGCTTTGTCTCCATGGGATTGCCAAAAGGACAGTTCCATCGTGAGGCGTTCGATTTTCGGTAGACGGTTGCTTCGGTAGGCCACAGAAACCCGGATTCCGTTTTGGAGCCCGTGGGTAGTCAACCGAGCCCTGTTCCTCGTCAGCGACACGCTCAGCCTGGCGCTTGAATCCAGCGGCCTCGAATCAGCGAAGGTAGCTCACTGCCCGCGGCTGCTATCAGATAACGGTCTGTCTTACGTCTCGGCCGAGCTCAGAGACTGGCTAGACGATCGGGGCATGGGCCATACCCGTGGCGCGCCCTATCATCCGATGACCCAGGGCAAGATCGAGCGTTGGCATCGCTCGTTGAAGAACCAGGTGCTGCTGGAAAATTATTATCTGCCAAGTGATCTCAAGGCGCGGATCGGGGCGTTCGTCGAATACTACAACACCGAACGCTACCACGAGAGCCTGAACAACCTGACGCCCGAGCATGAACATGAACCTGATGAGCTGAAAGCCTCTCTTAAATCAGGCCGCCTGCAGTCCGAGATCCCTTGACGACGTACACCGACTACCGCTGACGGCGCACACCCTGCCAACATGTAAAACGGTCTGCGATTAATTTTCACAGCCAACCTCTGTATATATTCGGTTGAGAATAGGTCCGTATCTCAAAGAGAATGAGGAGGTACGGACTCGCCCCTTCAAACCCAATGCTTGCCGCTGGTGCCAGTCGCATCGCTGGCGCTATCTCACTGGCACCGTCAGGATCGGACCCCCGCCGCCAGCCGAGGGGGCGATCTCCATGTTGAAGATGTCGTAAATCGCATTGAAGAAGCGCTTGGAAGCATAATCACGATCGTCCACGTAGAACCAGATGCCACGATGCTGCACGGCAACGAAGGCATTCTCCGGGCGATTGCCGCGGCTCGAATGCACGATGAACTTCTCAGACAGATCGACCGCGCGTCCCTCGCTAACCGCCTTATTGTATACGTCCTTTGTGAAGACCCGGTTTTCCTCCTCATCCTTCGGGGGGACATTGATGCCGTAGGCCAGCAGGTTCAGCACCGAGTAGAAGGAGCGCATACGCATCTTTATCTCGGGGCGAGGATCATCGGCCACGTTCTCGAAGTCCGCACCGTCGATGACCCGGCTCGGCGCAAAGGTCCAGACTCTCTTCAAAGGGCTGGGCTGCAGATTCAGGAGCTCGATCACGCGCTTGCCGGATAATTGTTCTTGTCGGTGAAGTAGTAGGTCTTTCCGCCGTCGTAGCTGCGGAATCGACCGGTGCCGCCGCCGAGGGCGATCGCGGTAATCTGGTTATCGATCGTGACCTGATCGCGATCGTAGGAGATGTCGGAGTAGGGATCGTTCCAGCTGAAGGTCCCGACGATGAGCTGGCCTTTGTCGATCAGTCGGCCTATCGATTCGATGAGCTCGATGTATTCCGGATCACCCGGGCGGAAATCAGTGCCGACACCGGCCTGCGGCCCGCGCACGCTCGTCACACCCTCGGCCGTCAATGCCAGCAGAAAATCGAAGCGGTAGCCGGCGTTGGCCATCATCGCGAGCGTACCGACACTCATTCGAGATGTCAGGGGCCCGAGGATCTCATGGCCCTGCCGGGGCGTAAAGGTGATGGTCGGTGAGTCTGAGTAGCCAACATTACCTGCTGCGTTTTGGGAACCTCCGAAAGAGGACGCAGCGCCCGCTGAAAGGCCGGCCGAAATGCCCATGGTCGAGTTAATGCTTGAAATCGTAAGGAACTGAGGCGCTTCGTAATACCGCCGGCGAACAATGTTGAGCAATAGCTCCTCTTTGATTACCTGCTCGACGGCCTTGTTGTACTCGACATGGGAATTCAGGACGAGCTGCGGCCCGATTGTGCTACATCCGGAGAGAAACAGCACCACGAACAGAGCGCCAGGTCTCGTGAAGGCTCGGAGCCAATTGAACGCGGTATGTCGTTCTGAGGATCTATCGCTCATTTCTCTATACCCTTTAAGTGCATTAAAAAAAGGGCCATATCAATCGATCGCTGCAACACCGCCTTCCGCAGCGGTTGAGGGCAACAGCACGACGAAGTAGCCAGGACGAAGCACGCGTGAAGACGACAGTCGTAGTAGAACTGCCATAATCTACCCTTTGCATCCTCTCGGCACTTGCTTACAGCCTGAAAGTCAGCGTGGTGA
>JARRMW010000298.1:0-1503 GCA_037385685.1 Gammaproteobacteria bacterium | reverse complement strand
GTAGAGGGTACGGACTTCGAAAATGTGCCCGACGATCCTCGGCCAGAGGTTAGGATGCAGTTGCGTACCTTCTATTCAGTTTTGAATTTGCTAGCCTATGGCGTCAATGTCCCCCCGAAGGACGAAGAGGAAGGCCGGGCCTTTACCAAGGACTTATACGATAAGGCGGTTAGCGAGGGGCGCGCGGTCGATCTGTCCAAGAAGTTCGTCGTGCATTCGAGCGAAGGTGATCGCCCAGCGAACGCCTTCGTCGCCGTGAAGCATCGTGGCACCTGGTTCTACGTGGACGATCGTGATCACCCCTCAAAGCGCTTCTTCAATGCAACTTACGACCTCTTCAATATGGAGATCGCCCCCTCGAGTGGTGGCGGGGGGCCAATCCTGACGGTGCCAGTGAAATAGCGCAGGCCATCTGGTCTAGAGCATCCTGCCTAGACCAGCGCTGACAATTCAATTTAAGGGGTAAGTCCGTAGCCCCTTAGAGAGATACGGACGGCTTTCAGCTGAAAACAGAGAGAGGAGCACAATGAATATAACACGTCGACAATTCAACTTGTTTACCCTGGCGTCCGGCGCCGGTCTGGCCGCCCCCGGGTTGGCGATGTCCCAAGCGAAAGCATCAACGAACATGTTCGAAGGATCAAAGAACATGTTCACCGTGCAGCCGCCCGAAGAGGGCAAGAACTGGCACCCCTTGGCGGCCGAGCGACCTCATAACGATATTCTATCCCGTATTCAAGGCTTTATGAAGCGAGATGGATTTGATGCTCTCATACTGCTGACAGGGAAGGCACAGCTAGTCGTTAGCTTGTACGAAAAAGATGATGCCCCAAGACAGACAATAGATGTTGAGTATACGTCCGTAGCCGGTTTCGTTTTTGTAGATGACGGAACCCCGGAGTCACGTTCGGAACGCGATCCCGTCCTTGACCCAGCTCTTACCATTAAACAAGCAGTATCCATTGCACAGGACTTGGCTCCCAATGGAAAAATCGGTATCGAGACGGGCATGTTGCTCGCAGGATTTAAGGATTATATAGATAGTCAAATAAAGGGTAAGCGGATAGCGGACTGTAGCAGCTTGATGTATGAATCGCGCCTGATCAAGTTTCCTTGGGAAGTCGATATGCTGAGATTGGCGGCCCAACACGCGGAGCGTTTCATGGCGGACACAGCTCGGGAACTGGAACCTGGGATGAACGCCATGGTTTTTGATAAACTGATTCAAATAGCGGCTTGGGAAGAAGATAAAGAAAACTCCTTGAGCACTCTTGGCTACCAGACTGGAATAGGACCTTATTGGGGCATCGGCTTAGCACCTCGGAACTATGTGATCAAGGAGGGCGATGTTGCGCGTATTGATGGCGGAGGGGTGCATTTGGGTTATATCAGTGACATCTCGCGTACCTGGGTCGTTGGTGGCTCGGAAGGCAAGCCGGGTGAAAAATATGTGGAGACCTATGACGCATTGTATGCCGGATTCGCAAAAGGCCTTGAGATGCT
>JARRMW010000297.1:0-1004 GCA_037385685.1 Gammaproteobacteria bacterium | reverse complement strand
TCGCGAAGTTCGTCGCGACCTTCAAGGACTATCCGCCCAGCCAGAAGAGCATGTCGGTGCAGGTCACCAACATCAGCGACATGATCAATTCGCAAGTCGTCGGACAGTAATCGACACCTTCCTGAGAAAGAGCCCGGGTTCGCCAGAACCCGGGCTTGTTAAAGGGGCCGGATACATTTTATTGGCTTAAAAGCAAACCTTTGTGCCGCTTCCGATCTTCAGCGGCAGCCGCTCGGGTACTAATTACAAGTTCGCTTATGAGTCGGAAACCGTCTTCGCTATTGAAAAAGAGCCCGGTTCCGCTTGCTAACGCATAACGGAAACCCTGGAAAAAAGCTGCTCAATTCGGGGAGTCGGTCAGTCAGGCGATCGTTGGATCAACAGTCACAACGAGAGGCTATACTGCTTTTGACTGGATTCTTGTCTGGGTAGTGGCTATGAGCCTATTTGAGTTTTTGATGGTCTTGCTTTCGATCATCATCGGCCTCGGATTAGCCGAGATATTGCAGGGTATTGCGCGCCAGATTAGGAATCGTGACTCAGTGTCTGGTTACTGGGTCCATGCGGTCGCGGTCTGTCTCGTATTTGTTGCATTGCTGCAGCAATGGTGGGAAATCTGGGGATTACAGAATTACTCCGGTTGGTCATTTCTGGGGCTACTCATGATGTTGACCGGCCCGATAGGACTGTTTTTGATCTCTTACCTTCTGTTCCCGCAACCTGTTAAAGGCGCTGATTACAGAGAGCACTACTATGGACCAATGCGCCCCGTTTGGTGGATTGGGGTGGTAACCGTCGCGTTGGCGACCCTGTTTCGCCCAATCGTTTTTGGCGAAGAGCTATTCACAATAGACAATGCAACGTCGTTAATTGGTTTTGTGGGATTCACTGTACTGGCTCTTTCCAAGAACCGTACAGTTCATGCCTTGCTCGTCCCGGCACTCTTCGTCGCGATCTTGTGGGACATCCTGGCGATGTCCTTTGAAATTTCCTGACTGACATTA
>JARRMW010000296.1:0-1004 GCA_037385685.1 Gammaproteobacteria bacterium | reverse complement strand
GGAGCGGGGACCGACGCGTTCACGCTGAACGGCGGGACGCTGAGCGGTGCGCTTAACGGCGGGGCGGGGACGAACACCCTCACCGCGGGCAATGTGGCGAACACGTGGGTGATCACGGGCGCCGATGCCGGGACGGTGACGGGCATCGCGGGCGGCTTTACGAATATCGCCAGCCTCATCGGCGGGACCAATACCGACAGCTTCACCTTGTCAGGCGGCACCTTAAGCGGGTCGATCGACGGCGGGACGGGCACCAACAGTCTCGCAGGCGACAACGTGGCGAACACGTGGGGCATCACGGGTGCGGATGCGGGCAGCGTCACGGGTGTGACGGGCGGCTTCACGAATATCGCGAACCTGACGGGCGGTAGCAACGACGACACCTTCACGGTGGGTGCGAGCGGCAGCGTCAGCGGGATGATCGACGGCGGTGGTCAGACGACGAGCGATGTGCTGAGTTATGCGGCGGTGACGGTGGCGGTGACGCCGAAGGTCGGGACGAACTTCAGCAATATAGAGAGTGTGACGGGCAATGGAGCGAACGGCACGCTGGTGGGTGCGGATGCGGCGAACACGTGGCTGATCAACGGTGCGAACGCCGGGACGGTCAACGATGGCGTGGCCACGGTGGCCTTCAGCGGCTTCAACAATCTGACGGGAGGCGCCAACGCTGACAGCTTCACCTTGAGCGGCGGCAGCTTGAGCGGCGCGCTGACCGGCGGGGCGGGGACGAACAGTCTGACCGGTGACAACGTTGCCACGACGTGGGTGATCACGGGTGCGAACGCCGGTACGGTGACGGGTATCACGGGCGGCTTTACGAACATCGCCAGCCTCATCGGCGGCACCAACACGGACAGCTTCACCTTGGCCGGCGGCACGCTAAGCGGCGCGATCAACGGCGGCCTCACGGGTGCGAACACCTTGACGGGCGACAATGTCGCCACGACCTGGACGATCACGGGCACCGATGGCGGTACGGTGACGGGCGTGACCGGCGGCTT
>JARRMW010000295.1:0-1009 GCA_037385685.1 Gammaproteobacteria bacterium | reverse complement strand
CAATTCGGGGATGTACGTAAACTGGAGTCAGTCTAAGGAGGTTCACCGAACGGCTGGATTGGGTCAGTAGCCGTCGTTTGGGCCAAGAATCACCAAATGTCCCGCTTAGGGCGGCAAGCGGACACTCAGCCAGGGCGAATATCCACTTTCACCGACACGGGGCATTCAAGATCCCCAAGACTGCCCAAATTAGACGGCGGCCAGCGTCCAAGAGCTGAAGCACCCAAAGCTCTAAGTCTGGCAAGAGACAGAGAATGGGCACCCGTTTCAATTTGTAACGGTGTCGTCGTGTGGCTTTAAAAACATTGTATCGTTACGGATGGGGGGGCTTTCACCACAAGAAAAGAAACGGAGAATCAAGAATGAGCGAAATAGCTGGTCAGATTCAAAAAAAGTCTGCCGATATGGCACTCGACGCAACAGCAGCCGTATTCGGCCTGGACAAGGGCGTTGTCGCGAAGGTATTGCAGGTTGGCATACCGATGCAGATGCAGCTCCTGCAAAATAACCCCGAGCTTGCGAAGAAAATGTATGCTGCCTCGTTCAGCATCCTCCCCGAGCAGGTTCAGGACTTCTACAAAAATCTGGCGAATGACGGCAAGCTCGCGGAAGTGAGTCGCGAAGAATATCGGTCGATGTTCGGAGCGTCGGCACAGGCGATCAATGAGGCAGCTGCCGAAGCGGGAGAGTTGAGCGCAGAAGACGTCGAAGGCGTCATGGGCGCGTCGCTACCGAGCTTGAAAGCCCTGCTTCGCGAGGCCGCGGAATCCAACCAGGTCGACGAGAAAGGTTTCGGCGACTGGCTCAAGCGTGACGCCGCCTGATTTCAGACGAGCGACAAACATTGTAGGCATTCATCGCAGCCCGAACCGGGGAAACCCCGGGTCGGGCATTTTCGATCGATTCAATACGAAGAGCGTCATTACTTAGGTATTCTCGACGTACGGCAGCCCGGCGATCTTGGGATCCTAAGTTGCGCCGCGGAGGAAGCGAAGACCCGTGGCTTTGC
>JARRMW010000294.1:0-1012 GCA_037385685.1 Gammaproteobacteria bacterium | reverse complement strand
GCCTATGAATGGTCCGCGTTTAACGCGGAGGGCAAAGATCCCATCGATAGCCCTGAAATGCAGTCTCAGGTTTGGGAGCGCGTCATCGCGAATGCAGAGAAGTATAACGAGCCAGGCGTCTTCACTGCGTTCATTGGTTACGAGTGGACCTCGGGGCCGGGTAGCAACAACCTGCATCGCAACGTGATATTCCGGGACGGCGGCGACCGTGCTCGACAGGTAGTGCCATTGTCGGCTATGAATAGCGACGATCCGGAGGACCTGTGGTCGTATCTGGACGCCTACGAGGATAAGACCGGAGGGCGCGTTCTTGCCATTCCTCACAACGGCAATCTGTCAAACGGAATGATGTTCATGCTCGAGACGTTTGCCGGCAAACGTTTCAACAAGGATTACGCTGATCGGCGTCAGCGTTTCGAGCGCGTCGTCGAGGTTACACAGCCGAAAGGCACGGGAGAGGCCCATCCGCTGCTTTCGCCCGACGATGAATTTGCTGACTTTGAACTGATGGACAAGTCGAACCTGACCGGCACCGTGGCCAAGACGCCGGAAATGATCAAGACGGAATACGCTCGCGAGGCGCTCAAACTTGGCCTTGCGGAAGAAGCACGGCTGGGGGTGAACCCATTCAAATTCGGAATGATCGGTTCAACCGACAGCCACAATGCGATTCCCTCCACTCGGGAGGAGAACTGGTTCGGCAAGATTCACTTTGTAGAGCCTTCGCCGCACCGCCGGGACGGTTATTTTATCGAGAGTTCCGTCGATCCGTCGTATTCGATTCGCGACATCGACCTCGGTGCATCGGGGCTGGCTGCGGTTTGGGCTACCGAGAACACTCGAGAAGCAATATGGGATGCATTTTCCCGTCGTGAAGTGTTCGCGACTACTGGCACTCGATTGCGAGTGCGCGTATTCGCTGGCTGGGACTTCGAAGCGGCGGAAGTAAAGCGACCCGACTTCGCTGAACAAGGCTATGCGCGGGGCGTGCCGATGGGTGGCGACCTTCGCA
>JARRMW010000293.1:0-1028 GCA_037385685.1 Gammaproteobacteria bacterium | reverse complement strand
GTACGAGAAAGTGGATTTACGTTCCGTGGTACAAAGCTGTCAACATTTAATGTCAGAACAGCGTACAGAATTACATGCGCTACTATACAAATATGAGTACCTATTTGATGGTACTCTAGGCTGTTGGAATACACGTCCAATAGATCTAACGCTGAAACCAGGCTCTACGCCATGTCATGCTAAGCTGTACCCTATTCCAAAAGTACATGAACCTACTACTAGGAAAGAGTGCACATGATTAGAAAAAGCAGGAGTGCTCCGAAAGATTAATCATTCTGAATGGGCTGCTCCTACCTTTATTATACCAAAGAAAAATGGTACAGTATGATTCATTTCAGATTTTCGTGAATTGAATAAATGAATTAAACGATATCCGTACCCGATACCCAAAATCCAAGACTTGCTATTAAAACTGGAGGGATTTCAGTATGCAAGCTCATTGGACCTGAACATGGGTTACTACCATATATTATTAATGCCTAATGCATGTCGACTATGTACCATAGTACTCCCTTGGGGTAAATATGAGTACTGTCGTCTACCAATGGGTGTTTGCAATTCTCCGGATATTTTTCAGGAACGAATGTCAGATTTGATGACAGGCCTGGAATTTGTACGTACGTACCTGGATGATCTACTAGTACTCACTAAAGGTGATTGGTCAGATCATCTCAATAAATTGGAACAAGTGCTCTCACATTTAGCACAAGCCGGCCTAAAGGTCAATGCTACGAAATCCTTCTTCGGTCATACTGAGACTGAATACCTTGGTTTCTGGATTACGCGTCATGGCATCAGGCCCATAACAAAGAAAGTCAAAGCCATACAACAGTTACAGCCTCCTACTACACGTAAACAACTACGGCACTTTATAGGCCTAGTAAATTACTATCGTGACATGTGGAGGCATAGGTCTGAGCTATTAGCACCACTCAGTACCTTAACGTCTAAGAAGACACAATTTGTATGGACTGATACAGAACAAAAAGCCTTCGAATGCCTGAAGACACAGATCTCTAAAGATATAT
>JARRMW010000292.1:0-1454 GCA_037385685.1 Gammaproteobacteria bacterium | reverse complement strand
GTCACCCTGACCGTCTCGCGGCCGGCATTGAGTTCAAGTTCACCGTCAGCGGCGATCACTTCACCTGGAATCATGTTTCATCTCCAGCTTAGAGAATGGGACGCAGAGTTCGCAAAGCCCCGCAGAGCTCGCAAAGAACTCTCTGGTTTGATTGCCTGCAATTTGCACAAGATCAACACCAGTGCAAACTTCTAATTGCGCAGACTTCTTGAGGAGTTGAGTTACCAGCATCATTCTTAACTGATTCTCTTCGTAAAATCATGAGAAATCTGAAAAGCTATGACATAAAACCCTTCGCGTCCTTGGAGTTCCTCTGCGATCTCTGCGTCCATGGTTTCATACAATCGGATCGTGCACGGTCACGAGCTTGGTGCCGTCCGGGAAAGTTGCCTCGACCTGCACCTCGTGAATCATTTCCGGAATACCGCGCACCCTCCATGATTTCGGCACTGATGAGCGCCATCGCCTCGGGATAGTTGAGCTTGAGGCCTTTCGCCTTGCGCCGTTCGGCCAGCAACGCCGCTGTGAACAGCAGCAGTTTGTCTTTTTCTCTTGGAGTCAGCTCCATGGTCGAGTCCTCTTTAGTCGACTGTTAGCAGATGTCGCTTGGATGACAGCTCGAATGTCGTTCTTAAATCTTCAATAGTGTCGTTTCACGACAGATATTATTTTGAATACGGCGGGTGCGCCGCGGCACCCTTCTTTCTTTTGCTTGCCCAAAAGAAAGAAGGCAAAGAAAAAGGCACCCTGCTAACGCGGCCTGACGGCTACTCTGCGCGTCTTGTCCCTGACAGGCGCTCGCCAACTCGCTGCGCTCAGACACGCCTCGCTTCACTCCTGTCAGGGACTGCGATGCTCGACGCGCCAGACGGGAAACTTTGGTGGGCTTTTCATGAATGCCGGATGATCCTACAGTGATGATTGCGACAAAGTGCAGTAATCTTGACAATTTTATGACTCGAGATCGCCTCGCCTGGCTGCGCAAGGCTCGCGATGGCAAGAGCATGCTTTCTGATACACCCTTCCCTGAATTCCAGCTTTCGCTGAAGTGATGATAGAAATTGGAAAAGGCCACCAACTGCGACTGGACGCCACCGAGTACCGCAGGCAAAGGTGGAGAAAGCAAAAAGGTGTTTGAGCGGCGAAGCTGCGAGTTCTTTTTGCGCCAGCTTTGCCGAGGAATGCAGGGAACCCGCAGGGTGGTGTCCCGGAGCGAATGGTTTTGGTGACTTTTGCCGGAACAAAAGTCACTCGGGTGCGCGCCGACGCGCGCATCATGATTCATCTGTCGCGAAGCGACACCAACCCTTGCACCCAACGAGACAGATGACAGAATCATGTCGCCCAGATCCTCGGTAAAACAGCTTCCTTTCCAATCAGCATCGGCCTGATGGCCTGCCAGATTGCGACGAAGAGCTTGCGTGCCTGCTCTGTGCTGTCACCCAGATAACGGC
>JARRMW010000291.1:0-1795 GCA_037385685.1 Gammaproteobacteria bacterium | reverse complement strand
CCCATTTCACCCACGTCCAACAGGTTTGGACTGCTGTTGACTCTCTCGGCAACCGTGCCATGCACCCCGAATCCGCTGACGGGGAGCCAGCAACGCTGAAAACTTGACCTCGACTCCCCGCAATCGGCTCCATTTCCGACATCCGGCACTACGAATCCCTGCCGCGGTAGCGTGAGCGAAGCATACTGATTGGCACTGTTGGTTTTCGGCATCGTCAGTCGAACAGCCCTGACTGCAGTCCGACCGGCGGCGCCCGACTTTCAGGTAGCGCCCGGGGCTCACTGGCTTCGGCCTTGTGCTCCAAGTGATCGAGGATCTGCTTGATCACTACCGGATCTTCAATACAGGCAATCACCTTCATGGCCCGCAGACACTGCAGGTCTCGATGTCGATGTTGAATACACGTTTGAGGCGCTGTGCCCAAGTCATCGACGCTCGCCGTTCGGCGGGTGATGGTCGCTCCTCGACTACCCTGGCCTGGTTGCCCCTGCCCCGCTTTGCTGGCGTCACCAACGCCCGGTGCTTACTGTTAGGCGCAAACACACCGTGGAAGCGTGTCAGATTGACTCTGGGCTTTGGCACCAGAGCCGCCAGCCGGGCAATGAAATCCAGTGGCTCGAAGATCACATGCGTGGTGCCGTCACGGTACGGCGTCTTGAGCTGGGTCGCTCCTGCGCATCCCTGCGCCCACGACACTTGTGAATCCGTTCACGTCGTAGCGAACGTTGCCATTCGGCGTGAGCGACAGTCGCTGCTCGGATACCGCCGGGCGGCTGATGTAGCGGCACAGTCGTTCGAGTTTCTTGCGTTCATCGGCCCTGGCCGCCACCCCGGCATGCAGGCTAAACCCAGCCACTTTGCCTGCCCCGTCATCAAACAGCTCGTCACTCGCTGGCAGGGTTTGCAGGGTGAACACCTTGCGACCTGCCTGCGGGCCGACCGCTATGCGGTAGGTGATCGAATGCCCCAGCAGTGGCGTCATCGGGTCGTCGTTCACTGCGTCTGAAGCCAGGTAGCTGTTCTCGGCATCCCGTTCCAGCAGGCCCTGGCGCTCCAGAAAGCGACCAACCCGATGGGCGATGGTGTGCGTCAGCCGGGTGATTTCAGCGCTGCTCGGCGACTTCACCCAACGGAACCGGGCGGCTCCATTGGGCTGATCTACATACACACCATCAAGGAACAACATGTGGAAATTTCCTGACCAGATGGGTAGCGATGACGCGATGGACGATGCCCAGCACCCGCCCCATGATCTCCGGCCGGCTGGCGAACAGGAAACGCAGCTGGTACGGGAAACTCAATACCCACTGGCGCATGGCTTGTTCGGGCAGTACTTCGTCAACCAGCAAGGCCGCGCTTTCGGCCATGCGACGTGCACCACAGCTCGGGCAGAACCCTCTTCGCTTGCAGCTGAAAGCAACCAGGTGCTCGGTATGGCAGGACTCGCAGCGCACCCGCAGAAAACCATGTTCCAGCCGGCCGCATTTGAGAAATTCCTCAAATTCCCTTTGCACATAACTCGGTAGTTCCCTGCCCTGCTCAGCCAAATGGGCAACGAACGCCGGGTAATACTCGTCGACAATCTGATAGAGCAGGGTTTGCTCGGGCCGGTGACGCTGGTAACGACCAGCATCCCGCTCCCGGCTGGCCATCCTGGCCGCCGCCGCGTGGGGCATGATCCGCGTCCTTGCGATATTGTGTTTCTATACAGTTTATCGCCTGGTTGCACGATTCTGAAGCACTCAGTCGCTGCTGCCGACCCGTAGCAGTCTTTGTCCGCCTCTGCACTCGATTG
>JARRMW010000290.1:0-1032 GCA_037385685.1 Gammaproteobacteria bacterium | reverse complement strand
GAGCGCGTGCTGCACGATGCAGAGATGACCAATCCACGTCTGGTCGAGGAACAGACAGAGATCAAGTATCCTCGTCTCCATCCGACGGAACCGGGGCAACTGTGCCAGGTCGACATTGTACCGCATTTCTTGAAGGGCGGCGACTCGATAGCTTGTTTCAACGCCATCGACGTCGTTTCTCGCTACCCGACGGGGCAGGCCTATGAGCACCGTCGCTCTGCGAACGCGGCAGCATTCTTGACTCACGTCTGGCAAGAGATAGGTATTCCTCAGTATACCCAGGTGGACAATGAGGCTTGCTTCAGTGGCGGTTTCACCCATCCGGGCGTCTTGGGAAAAGTCCTACGCCTTGCCCTCTACGTTGGAACAGAGCTGGTTTTCAGTCCAGTTCGGCATCCACAGAGCAATGGCTACGTAGAGCGCTTTCATCAAGACTATGACAAACACGTATGGGAGGATACCGATCTGCAGGATTGCGCCGATGTACAGAAACACGCCGACTGTTTTTTCCCGAACTATCGACGCAGTTGCCATCACAGCGCACTAGATGGACGCTGTCCGTCTGAAGTACACGCTTCATCTACTCGGGCCAGGCTATCTTCAACGTTTGCCTTACCGAAAGGAAAACTGCCGTTGACGGAGGGGCGGGTTCACTTCATGCGTCGCGTCAGCGACAAGCAGACTATCACCTTGCTGAATCTGACGTGGTCTGTTCCCGATATGGAGCCTGACCAAGGGGTCTGGGCGACACTTGAGTTTCTTGTCAGCGGTGCTACTGTGAGGATCTATGATCAAGCGCCGGATGCCCACGAACGTCGATGCCTAGTCGAGTATCCGCTAGAGGTCAAAGAGCCGGTTTGCCCACTCCGGGAAGAGTTTCGAGCATTGCCGCCATCTAGTCTCTGGAAAGATCTGTTTGCTGCTGCAATCTTTGGGTTGGCACGAGCTCGGGTGGCACTTTCTACGATGTTCTGATGGTTATGTACTTGTTAATGTGCTATCGACTTTCTACGATGTCTTGATGGACGACAG
>JARRMW010000288.1:0-1035 GCA_037385685.1 Gammaproteobacteria bacterium | reverse complement strand
GCCGCGATCATGTCGGCCACCTCACGGTTGGGCGCATAGTAGGCGGCTCGGACCGCGTTCTTGATCTCGGCACGTGCGCTGTCAGGCACTTTGTCGGTCACGTTACGGGTCTTGTGAGCCAAACACCGCTGCCGCAGGCTGTTGGGGAAGATCTCCTCAACGGCACGCATCAGACCAGGTGCACCGTCAGTGGTGACCAAGACAGGTGTCTGCAAGCCTCGTTTTACCATGTCCCGCAGGAACTCGAGCCAATTAGCGTACGATTCCTTGTTGCCAAGGGCCAGGTGCAGCATGGCTTTGCGCCCATCGGCGCAGATCGCCCAGGCACACATCAGACCTTCCTTGCCTCCGCCTTGCTGCCGCAGCGACTCGTAGACAGCATCCAGAAACAGATACTCCACCTCAAAGCCCGACAGGTCGCGCTCTGCGAAGGCCTCATACTCGTCCCACAACACCTCGGTGATCTGGCTCACCGCTGTTCGACTGAGCAGCCGATCGCCCGTTGCTTCTTCCAGCGCATCCTCGATATCCCGCGTCGACAAGCCACGGGCATACATCTCCACCGCCAGTCGCTCCAGGACGTCGCTGTTGCCCCGCAAGAAGGTCATCAGCTGCGAACGATAGGTCTCGGGCGCATCGCGCACTTGAGGCACCTGGACCACGATTTCTCCTTCCGCGGTTCGAATACGCCCTGGCTCGTAGCCGTTACGATAGCCACGATGCTCCTGTTCTGGCCGGCGGCGCTGATAGTGATCCCGCTCCAGATAATCGGCCACTTCCTGCTCTACCATTTCCTGAACCACTCGCTCAATGCCCAGCCGGACGACGACGGAGGTGATATCTTCCTCTCCATCCAGGCCTTGGTTCATCAACTGCTCCAACTTCTTGCCAATCTTCTGACTTGGTGGTATCCTATTCATGGCGTGAGAGTATCCTTTCTGCTCTTTGGACGTTCGGGTCCGTATCAAGAGCATTATACCTCACGCCGCTTTCTTTTTACAGCATTATACTGACATTACCCCTTTGATTCACGAA
>JARRMW010000287.1:0-1038 GCA_037385685.1 Gammaproteobacteria bacterium | reverse complement strand
TGTTCTAGGGGGATACTCTGTTAGGTCATTCACTACCGTCACGTAGGACGCAGCCCTCCGAGTTGGCCAATGTGCACTAGCCTCAATTTCTCACCGTTCCGCTCAACACGGGATTTCAGTCCAGAGAATGGAGCGCAAGACTGATGAGAGTCGTCATATCGGATGATAGCCTGTGAATGTCGGCATTTTTAGTGCCGATTGGGCTGACAGAGAAGCCGATTGACAACGATTTTTCAAGGGTTGGGCAAAGCAGCCCCTGCCCAGGGTGAACCTGTGCGATGAGCAACGGTGAACTGGCAGTGAGTTAGCAGCGCAATGGGATGCGCTGAAGGTTACCCAGGATATGCCGGAACAGTTCGGTGTACGGGTAACTCTCGGAAAAGGCGATCCAGACCCGGCGCACACTGAGACGGATGTGCGCACCGATTTTGAACAGCTTCAAGCGTATGGTGTCACATTGGGCCTTGGCCATTGAGGTGCCATCAAGGCCGAGCCGTCGCAGCGTTTGCATCAGTACATACGCGAATGATGAAAAGTACAACCGCAGCTGGTTGGAACGCATCTCATGCGTTGACGTGCGATCGGCAAACAGCGCCAGTTGTTGTTCCTTGATGCGGTTTTCCATATCGCCCCGGGCACAATACAGCTCTTCATACAAGGCGCGGGCATCCAGGGTTTTTGCGGATAAGGACGTCACGACAAAACGCGGGTTCTCGCCCTTGGCCAGATGTTCCGCCTTGCCGATGACGCGCCGTTCGCGCGACCAGCTCTTGCGGGTGCGATAATGGAAATCCTTGAACACGCGCGCCGCTTGCTCGGTGCCCTCATACTGCGCCCTGGCCTGCGCCATCTCCGCGGCAATGGCCGACTTCAAACGGCTATTCTTGGCGATGCCAAGCACATAATCGACAGCATGGGTTTCGCACCAGACCATCAGGTCCTCCCGGCAAAAGCCCGAATCACCCCGGACAATGATCCGTGTCTGTGGCCAACTCAGACGGATACGCCCAATGATCCGTGCCAATTCCTCTTGGGTCC
>JARRMW010000286.1:0-1757 GCA_037385685.1 Gammaproteobacteria bacterium | reverse complement strand
TTAGTTTATGAAGCAAGCAGTAATTGTGGATCTTTCTCTCTGATTATGTCGAGCAGCGTGGAGATCCAATCTTTCGCTTGCTTTTTTCCGGTAAGAATCTCCATTGGCGTTTTGCCTTTTCGTACTCCGTAAGAATAACGCCGATGGTTGTGATAATGCATAATTAGGTTGAGCAACTCTTGGGTCACGTGATTCTTGGTGGTGTTTAAATAGGGACGGATAATAGAATTGATACACTCCACCAGCGCCGAACTTTGGACGATGGTATCCAGCTTGGAATAGACTTTTTTCTGAATATCCTCCGACGATTCCTGATGCAGCCGCCCGGCGATTTCCAGGCAGAGTTGTTCTTGCTCTTGCGCCCTTTTCTTTCGGTCAGACCTTTTGGCTTTCCTAACGGCTTTACCCCATTGCCAAGCGATACAATACGCCTTGAGGGTTTCCTCATCGATCGTGAGCCTTCGGCACTCGTTGACGACCTCCGCGGCCACATCGAAGTAATGGAACAAATCCGGCAAGGTGCGCCTGATTTTGTGCACCGCTTCCGTGATTGTGTTGTGGTTTAATCCCTCAACAAGCGCAAGGCCGACTTGGACTCCCTCTTCGGCCTGTTGTCGATCACGCAGATTTCCGTTACGGTCGAACACATTGAGTTCGCCGAGAACACACCCATAGAGATAACTGAAATCGTCGTAAAGAGTCACCGCCTGATGGGCAATCGCATGATAGGTATCGGACTGCCGCACGCCATCACTCATCACCGCTGCGTGCCCAGTGCGTATCCCCTTGCCTTCATCGGAGACCAAATAGATCGCTTCCACCCCGTTATCGTAGAGGCACTCAAAGTGTCTTTTCCAATCCTCCGCTTTCCGGCTCGCGGCCAACTCGATTCGAAGAATGGCGCTACTGCATGGATCCACGGTCACCAGGATCGGTGTGGTTTTTGAAAAGATCTCATCGCTGGCAAATACCAGATATCGGATGATTCCGTTTTCCGTGGATAGCGTCGTCGGCAGCCAGCCTCCGATACGGGACAGTATTTGGCTTATGGATCCGGTCGAGGGTAATTCATATGCGAATCGTCTCATGACGGTCGAGATTGCACTCACACTGCTTCGCGCTTCCATTCGAAGTGACAACATCATCTGAATGGATCGTTCGCGTGGAGATGAGGCCGGGACAAACTCTGCCATCTCCCCAAAGAGAAACTGTCCGGCTTCTTTTAACGTATCGGCCAGTGAATATACAAACGGCCTGGAGATTTCATACTCATCCGCCAGACGGGTTATCGCTCCCCATACGCCGTTCATCATGGCATGAAGAGCGTTAGCGGCTATCGTCAAACGTATGTTGTTAGTAAGATCGGGACGCCGAGTAAATCGTCTTCTTTCAAATCGGGCTTCAAGAGAAGACTGCTGATCTGCTGCTTTTCGTAATACCATCGATACAATCCTAAATGCAAAACGGACTGAAAGATATTTCCCCAGTCTGCTTATACATGAAGATGTATCGTTTGTCTAGCGTTGCTTAATCGAGTACGTGGTTGCAATCAGAGCAACTATATTTGAGACATGTCGATGTTCTAATAACTGGTTGCCCGCCCTTCTAAAAAGTGTAAGCTGCGAAATGAAAGATGCCCCGGATGACGCGGCATGTCTCGACTACCTTGAGTGGCTTCGATGGCCCAACGGCTTCGTTTGCCCGCGGTGCGGGACGCCCGGCCATTGGCGGATGGCCGACGGGCGGTTCTGGTGCGA
>JARRMW010000285.1:0-1512 GCA_037385685.1 Gammaproteobacteria bacterium | reverse complement strand
ATCAATCAGTTTGTTCCCGCAAGCGGGATCCTCATCGCCTCTCGGCCTTGAAAATGAAAGGACGGATTTGCCTGTCCTTTCAGCCTACCGGCTTGAACCACCTATTCCAACAGATGGCTGACCTACCCTTCTGCGTCCCCCCTTTCACTCTCATCCCCGAAGGGACGGCGATAACCTGGTGGTACAGGAATATTAACCTGTTTTCCATTACCTACGCCTTTCGGCCTCGGCTTAGGGATCGACTAACCCTGAGAAGATTAGCTTTACTCAGGAAACCTTAGGTTTTCGGCGAGCGGGTTTTTCACCCGCTTTATCGTTACTCATGTCAGCATGGTCTCTTCTGTCCTGTCCAGCCGTCCTTACGGTCGACCTTCAACCCGAACAGAATGCTCCCCTACCGCCCTTTTCCGCCGAAACGGAAAAAGACTCGCAGCTTCGGTAATGTACTTGAGCCCCGTTATTGGCTGCTTCTAAGCCAACCTCCTGGTTGTCTGGGCATTTCCACATCCTTTCCCACTTAGCACATATTTAGGGACCTTAGCTGGCGATCTGGGCTGTTTCCCTCTCGACCACGGAACTTAGCTCCCGTAGTCTGACTCCTGCAATAAAAGTTGACGGTATTCGGAGTTTAGTTAGGTTTGGTAATCTGGTAGGACCCCTAGCCCATCCAGTGCTCTACCCCCGTCACTTAATTTACAAGGCTATACCTAAATATATTTCGGGGAGAACCAGCTATTTCCAAGTTTGTTTGGCCTTTCACCCCTATCCACAGCTCATCCAAATAGTTTTCAACCTATACTGGTTCGGGCCTCCACGCAATTTTACTTGCGCTTCACCCTGGCCATGGATAGATCACTTGGTTTCGGGTCTACTCCACGCAACTAATTCGCCCTGTTCAGACTTGCTTTCGCTCCGGCTACACCTATCGGCTTAACCTCGCTACGTAAAGTAACTCGCTGACTCATTATGCAAAAGGCACGCGGTCAGGCTGAATATCGCCGCAGCAATGTTCATAGCCCTCCCACTGCTTGTAAGCAAACGGTTTCAGGTACTATTTCACTCCCCTCACCGGGGTACTTTTCACCTTTCCCTCACGGTACTCGTTCACTATCGGTCACTGAGTAGTATTTAGCCTTAGGAGATGGTCCTCCCAAATTCCCACAGGGTTCCTCGTGTCCCGCAGTACTTGGGAATTCGATCCAGAAAGACTGATTCATTTCGCTTACGGGACTATCACCCCCTATGGTTCGCCTTTCCAGGTGATTCAGCTATAAATCAGTTTTGTAACTTTCCGACGAATCCGGAAATTCGTCCAATCGAACCCCACGACCCCGAATATACAACGCTTCCGGGCTTGACATATATTCGGTTTGGGCTGTTCCCCGTTCGCTCGCCGCTACTGGGGGAATCGCTATTGCTTTCTTTTCCTGCAGTTACTAAGATGTGTCAGTTCTCTGCGTTGGCCGCTACAACCTATGGATTCAGTTGCAGCTGTCCCGGCACTACCCGAGA
>JARRMW010000284.1:0-1749 GCA_037385685.1 Gammaproteobacteria bacterium | reverse complement strand
TGAACCGAAGCCCCGGTGAACGGCGGCCGTAACTATAACGGTCCTAAGGTAGCGAAATTCCTTGTCGGGTAAGTTCCGACCCGCACGAATGGCGTAACGAGTGGGGCACTGTCTCAACGAGGGACCCGGCGAAATTGAAGTACGTGTGAAGATGCGCGTTACCCGCAGCAGGACAAAAAGACCCCGTGGAGCTTTACTGTAGCTTGGTATTGGGTTAGGGTTTAGCTTGTGTAGGATAGCTGGGAGACTAAGAAGCTGGGGCGCCAGCCTCGGTGGAGTCGTCCTTGAAATACCAGCCTGGTTAAATCTTGACTCTAACCGGTGTCAGTGATCCGGCACTGGGACAGTGCCAGGTAGGCAGTTTGACTGGGGCAGTCGCCTCCCAAAAGGTAATGGAGGCGCCCAAAGGTTCCCTCAGGCTGAATGGAAACCAGCCGGAGAGTGTAAAGGCATAAGGGAGCTTGACTGCGAGTCCTACAAGACGAGCAGAGTCGAAAGACGGGCTTAGTGATCCCACGGTTCCGAGTGGAAGGGCCGTGGCTTACCGGATAAAAGCTACCCCGGGGATAACAGGCTAGTCGCGCCCAAGAGTTCACATCGACGGCGCGGCTCGGCACCTCGATGTCGGCTCGTCGCATCCTGGGGCTGGAGTAGGTCCCAAGGGTTGGGCTGTTCGCCCATCGTGAGACAGGTCGGTCTCTATCCGCTGTGGGCGTAGGGGATTTGAGGGGGGCTGCCCCTAGTACGAGAGGACCGGGGTGGACAGACCTCTGGTGTGCCAGTTGTCGTGCCAACGGCATTGCTGGGTAGCCATGTCTGGCAGTGATAACCGCTGAAAGCATCTAAGTGGGAAGCACGCCCCAAGATGAGATCCCCCATCCCTTCGTGGGAGTAAGGCCGCAGGTAGACTACCTGCTGGATAGGCGGCGGGTGTAAGCACAGCAATGTGTTCAGCTTAGCCGTACTAATGGCCGAGGGCTTAATTCGCTAGCGTGAGCTGCGTGTGCGCAGCGCATCCTGTTCAGTTTTTAGAGTGTCAATCTCGGTGAAAACGACATAAAGGTTTTTCTGGTGACTCTAGCGGAGGGGAAACACCCTGCTCCATACCGAACCAGGTAGTTAAGCCCTCCAGCGCCGATGGTACTTGGGACGCAGGTCCCTGGGAGAGTAGGTCGTTGCCAGGAGAACCTTTTTGTATTCTCGTGCGTATAGATGGTTGTGGATTGGAGCCGTGGGCGTGGTCGCAAAGCGCTTGCGGCTTTTTTGGTACCCATCATTTCTGTAAAGGAGGGATCGATCATGTCGGAGGAGCGGAAGATGTCGGAGGATCCAAAGATGTCGGAAGAGCCGGAAGGTCAGAGACAGGAAAGCACAATCCTCGACGAGTTTGACAGGCTGGGACGGGAACTCTCGGCAGCCGTCAAAGCGTTGTGGGAAAGTGAAGAGAGCCGCAAGCTGCGACAGGACCTGCGCGATGGGTTCGTCGAGCTCGGCGAGCAGCTAGACACGGCGGTCAAGTCCGCCCAGGAGAGCGAGGCGGCCAAAGAATTCGGCGACCAGGTGAAAGAGACGTTCGACAAGGCGCGGGAGAGCGACGTGGCAGGCTAGTTGGAGCAAGGCCTCGTCAGCGGGCTGCGCGACTTGAACCAGGAGCTCTCCAAGCTGGTGGCTTCGCTGCAGGAAAAGCAGCCACCCGAATCGAGCGAGGTGGCCGGGACCGAAGGATGAGTCTGGACGCGATTCAGCCCG
>JARRMW010000283.1:0-1399 GCA_037385685.1 Gammaproteobacteria bacterium | reverse complement strand
CCGGAAGGATTCGAACCTCCGACCGCCTGGTTCGTAGCCAGGTACTCTATCCAGCTGAGCTACGGGCGCGTTGTGAAGCGGCGCATTCTGACGAACTATGCGCCTGTTGTCAATGTCACTGACAATATGGCGGAGAGTGAGGGATTCGAACCCTCGATGGAGTTTCCCCCATACACCCTTAGCAGGGGTGCGCCTTCAGCCACTCGGCCAACTCTCCGGTTCAGTTTGTATTCAAGGCTTGCAGTGATTGTCCCTGCTTCCTTGTAAACGGCTCACCCTGCTACGCAGGCGTGCGCGTTATTCGGGACTGCGTCCCTCACCCCTTCGGGGCTGGCTTGCCAGCTTAGTCAGCCACTCGGTCAACTCTCCGGTTCTGTTTGTATTCAAGGGTTGCAGTCGTCCCTGCTTCCTTGTAAACGGCTCACCCTGCTACGCAGGTATGCTCGCTGGTCGGGGCCGCGCCCCTGCCCCCGGGAAACAGGTAATTACCGGTGAATTACTGCTTTTCTGGAGGTGCGAAAGACTACCATGTCTCCTGAAAATTGAAAAGGCCGGAGGATGTGATTCTCCGGCCTGAATTCAGATGACGGCTGGCGTTATTCTACGCCTTCGGAAACCTCATCTTCGCCACCATTTTGCTCGCGCTGGATACGCTCATAGATCTCTTCGCGGTGAACCGCGACATCCTTGGGCGCATTAATCCCAATGCGAACCTGGTTGCCTTTGACACCCAGCACGGTAACAGTGATTTCATCACCTATCATCAGTGTTTCGCCAACACGTCTGGTTAAGATAAGCATGCTGCTCTCCCTATCCGTTTTTCATTTATCCAACAGATGTCCAGCACTGTTCGATTGAGTACTGAACCATCACCACCAACCATGTCCCGAGTACGTTGCTCGAGGATTCATATTTTTGAAGTGTAACACAATTGAAATAATATCAAGCTCTTCCTGCCCTTTGATTCGCGTTCCTTGCTTGCCTGTCACACCTCTTCCGCGAGGTTGAATGCTTCGTGCAGGGTTCTTACTCCAAGCTCGAGATATTTCTCGTCCACCACAACTGAAATCTTGATCTCGGATGTGGAGATCATGCGGATATTGATGCCCTCGCGGGCGAGCGCCTCGAACATCGTGCTCGCGATTCCCGCATGCGAGCGCATGCCGACACCGACAATGGAAATCTTGACGATCTTGTCATCTCCGATCACCTCGCGCGCCTTGAGTTCCCTGGCTGTGTTCTCGAGTATCTCCTTCGCCTTCCTGAAGTCGTTACGATGGACCGTGAAGGTGAAATCAGTCGTGTCATCCTGCGCGATATTCTGGATGATCATGTCGACCTCGATGTTTGCATTCGCAATCGGGCCCAGAATACTGTACGCAACGCCCGGCTGGTCCGG
>JARRMW010000282.1:0-1072 GCA_037385685.1 Gammaproteobacteria bacterium | reverse complement strand
GCCCGATTGGCCAACAAGCGGCGAGACGCCCATTTCAAGCTGGCACGGCGATTGGCAGGTGAGTACGACATCCTGTGCTTCGAGGACTTGAACCTCAAGGCGATGCAGAGGATGTGGGGACGCAAGGTCAGCGATCTGGGGTTCTCCGAGTTCTTGAAGATCCAGAAGCACATCGCTGTGCAAATGGGCAAGATCGTGGTGCAGATAGACCGTTTTGAACCCAGCACGACACCGTGTTCGGCGTGTGGACAGAGGCAACCCATGCCGCTGCACGTCCGAGTATTCGAGTGCCAGAATCCAGAATGTGGTTTGGTACTTGATCGAGATCATAATGCTGCCAGAAACATCAAAAGAGTTGGGGCATCAACTCTGCGGCTAGAGGGCGCAAGACGGGAACCTGTTCCCGCAGTCCTCGCTTGAGCCCGAGAATCCCAGGCCCTTCAGGCTTGGGAGTATGTCAAAGTTGTTCTTGACTGGCAAATATGATGTCTCTTTTGGCTAAGCCAACGGAAAGCCCGCCTTACCGCACGGGCTCAAGCCCGGCGGCTTGCGACTGGCTGGATTCTGTCACGTCGGATACTTCAGACCCACTTCCCTCGACTGGCAACGGAAGGACCAAGGAGAACGTGCTTCCTTGCCCGGGGCCTGGGCTCTCCGCGTGAGTCCAACCGCCATGAACCTCGGCGACGTAGCAGACAAACGCCCAACCGATCCCCAAACCTTCGCGTCCACGTCGCAGGGCATCGGCACTCTGTTCAAAGGGCTCTCCCAGCATCGCCAATTGCTCGGGCGTTAGACCTATCCCTGTATCCATCACCTCGATCGACAAGCCCCCTTCATATTCCAGAACTTGAAGCCGAGCCCGTCCGCCCGGCGAGTTGAATTTCACGGCGTTGTGAGCCATCTGATAGACCGCCTCTCCCAACAGCTCGGGGTCGGCGTGGACCTTTGGCAGATCAGGGGACACCAACACCCTGAAATCCACCTCCCGCGACTGGGCCAAAATTGCCACCGGCTGCACGGCCCACGGAATCACCTGATCCGGGGAGATATCGCCGGGCTGTGGATCGCG
>JARRMW010000281.1:0-1078 GCA_037385685.1 Gammaproteobacteria bacterium | reverse complement strand
ATGATCATGGCCGCGGGCTGGGCAGAAGATAAGCAACACACTATGCAAGGCATGTCCTACCAGATCGGAATCGGACCTTACTGGGGCGTATCCCAGTCGCCTCGGAACTACGTGATCAAAAAGGGCGATCTTATGCGTATTGATGGCGGCGGGACGCATTTTGGGTACATCTCTGACATCACACGCACCTGGGCCGTTGGCGGTTCGCCGAGCTCCAAGCATGAAGAGACTTATGACGCCTTGTATAAAGGGTTCCAGAAAGGCCTGACATTGCTCAAGCCTGGCGTGAAGATGTCTGAAGTCTATGCTGAAGTACGGGCAGAAGTGGAAAAGTCTAAAATATTTCCTAACTACGCCCGAGGCCACGTGGGGCACAGCATTAGCCTCTCTCCGCTGCTCGAGGATCATCCACTGTTCGCACCCGGCTTTGATGTCGAATTCCAGCCCGGCATGTGCGGGAGTTTGGAGACCTCCTACATGGCAGCGCAGGGCGCCTATGCACCAGGACCGTACAACATCGAGGATTCCTTTGTGATTACCGAAGATGGATACGATCGGTTCACCACAGTGCCAAGTACACTGGTCTGGGACGGAAGTCTACCGGCTCGATAGGGACGCGTTTTCCAGAGGGGCTTTCTCGGAGGAAGCCCCTCTGAAGTACTGAACACGAAGAACAGTAAAAACGGGGGAGCAGCGGAGCGCCTCCGCTGAGCCTAATTGTTTGTGGGAGGTGTTTGTTGAACATATCAAAAGACATCGCGCTGCTGGCGCTTTCTCTGAACTGGCGGATTGTGGTGATGGGCGCGATCTTTGCTCTCGTGGTTCCCGCGACCTTGCACGCGCAATCTGCAAGCGACCAGCTCGCCGGCCCGGGTTCGACGTCTGCTCAGCTTGACTCGGACGCTGAGTCGCAGCACCGATGGTCGGATTGGAAAGCCTCGTTAAAGGATCGCACGGGCCTCGACTTCGGGATGGACTTTATGGCCCTAGGGTATGGCGCGACAGAAAGCGTGGGCGAGGACACGGCCGCCACCGGTGTCATGCGTCTCTTCGGAGAGTGGGAACTGACCGGGCGCGG
>JARRMW010000280.1:0-1079 GCA_037385685.1 Gammaproteobacteria bacterium | reverse complement strand
CGCGGATTCAACTTTGAAGTGCAACGGTTAACGAAGTTCTGGTATTGAAGAAGACTTCGTGGGGTGTGCGAAAGCCAAGAGATTTCCTCGGACGGTGATTGAGTTTGTCCATGGTCTGTTCGATTTCCTGTTGGGTGACGGTTGTCAGGTCCCTGTGTTTCGGGAAGTACTGTCGGATGAGACCGTTGGTATTTTCGTTCAGTCCACGCTCCCAGGAGGCATAAGGATGCGCGAAGTAGACCCGGGCATCAAGGTCGGCCGCCATGCCTTCATGGTCGGCAAACTCGCGACCATTGTCATAGGTCAGGGTGTACACCCGGTCTTTGTGCGGAGCAAGGCCCTGTGTGACGGCATGGCGAACGGCCTCAGCCGTCTTTCGGGGAACGGCCTGGATGACCGTATACAGCGACTTACGCTCGACCAGCGTCACCAGGGCACCCCGATGGCCCTTGCCAATCACAGTATCACCTTCCCAGTCACCAAAGCGCTTGCGTGCGTCGACAATGGCGGGGCGATCGTCAATCGAAGTCTGATTTGGGATGATGCCGCGCCTGTCGTAGGTGCCATAGCGTTTACGGCGAGCCTTCTGGCAGCGCAGGGAACGGTACAGGTCGCCGCCTGAGTGTTTGTCCGCATAAATATACTGGTATATCCATTCATGGCTAATCGACACACCTTGCTCCATCTCCAACCGGCCGACGACCTGCTCTGGACTCCACTCGTCGCGGATCAGTTCCTCGACTCGCTGCCAGATCTCTTCACCGAGACGGGGCTGGGGTTTCTCGCGACGCCGCGCCAGGGCCAGATTGTGAGCCTGCTGAGGGCGATAACCCTTCAAGCCCCGATTCCGGCGAAGTTCCCGGCTGATCGTCCCAGGATCTCGGCCAATGATCTCGGCAATCTCAGCCTGAATATGGCCTGCTTTCTTGAGCGCATAAATTTGGTATCGTTCCTCTTGGGTAAGCTGCGTGTAGCTCATCGGTGCTCCTCTTGCTTGGCGGTGAGATCAGCTGCGATCCTACCGCAGCTTGCCCTCTTACCGTCAGATAGAGTTGCACTTACAAATTGAATTCACGAAA
>JARRMW010000279.1:0-1080 GCA_037385685.1 Gammaproteobacteria bacterium | reverse complement strand
ATGAAGCAATCCCAGAAATCCACTCTGTGGAAAACTAAGGGTGGTAACTTTACGACTGCAAATGAATGCAAAATTCTGTTCCAACTGCCTGAGCTTGATAGCTCCAGGGTAATTGAATGGAACGTACATGTTGACACTACTGTCTCACCTCATGAATCAAAATATGATATGATCATGGGTACAGACCTACTGAAAGAATTAGGTATCGGTCTAGACTTTAACACCTGTATGATCACGTGGGACGGTGCTACAGTACCTATGAGGGATAGAGATCTCTTAAGTACAAAGACACAGCTCTTTAACTACTTCTATGAGGAATCCTACGAAAGTGAAGCAGTGCGTGATGCAACCTCACGAATGACTAGGATTTTAGATGCTAAGTACGAGAAAGCAGATTTACGTTCCGTGGTACAAAGCTGTCAACATCTAATGTCAGAACAGCGTACAGAATTACATACGCTACTATACAAATATGAGTACCTATTTGATGGTACTCTAGGCTGTTGGAATACACGCCCAATAGACCTAACGCTGAAACCAGGCTCTATGCCATATCATGCTAAGCCGTACCCTATTCCAAAGGTACATGAACCTACTACCAGGAAAGAGTGCACACAATTAGAAAAAGCAGGAGTCCTCAGAAAGATTAATCATTCTGAATGGGCTGCTCCTACCTTTATTATACCAAAGAAAAATGGTACAGTACAATTCGTTTCAGATTTTCGTGAATTGAATAAACGAATTAAATGATATCCGTACCCGATACCCAAAATCCAAGACTTGCTATTAAAACTGGAGGGATTTCAGTACGCAAGCTCATTGGACCTGAACATGGGTTACTACCATATATTATTAACACCTAATGCACGTCGACTATGTACCATAGTACTCCCTTGGGGTAAATACGAGTACTGTCATCTACCAATGGGTGTTTGCAATTCACCAGATATTTTTCAGGAACGAATGTCAGATTTAATGACAGGCCTGGAATTTGTACGTATGTACCTGGATGATCTACTAGTGCTCACTAAAGGTGATTGGTCAGATCATCTCAGTAAACTAGAATGAGTGCTTTCACGT
>JARRMW010000278.1:0-1095 GCA_037385685.1 Gammaproteobacteria bacterium | reverse complement strand
CGGCAGAGGTCGATGAGTCGTTCGGCATGCTGGCTGTCGAAAGCGGTACGACAGTGGGCTTCCAGGATGGCAGTAATCGCCTCGATGCCGGCTTCTACGTACTCATCAGGGAAGACATACTGCTGGAGCAAGGCGTAAACGGCCTGGTGGTGGAATTTGGCACCTGGGAAAACCTGGCTGATGGCTGGATTGTAGGCCCGCAGCAAGGCACGCAACTGATTCTTCTTGCGATTGATCTGTCCAGCCAGGTCGCGGGCGGCGCGGGAGCAGAACCGGGCCGTGAGCAGATCGGCATCCTCAGACAGGACGACCTCTGGGGTGCTGCCCAGGCGAACCTGCTCGGCCAAGGCGTAGGCGTCGACCAGCTCGTTGCGCACTTTCTTGGAGAGGACTTCTGTCATATGTTCGGTGGTACGAGGGTTGTAGAGCACACGGGCCAAGTTGGGTCGCTGGGTCAAAAAGTCCCAGCAGGCCCAGTAGTAGACGCCGGTGGACTCCATGGCGAGAAGGATGATGCGCAAGCCATGCTGGGAACGGAGGTTTTCCAACCAATCCCAGATCTGCTCAAAGCCTTGTGGATCGTTGGCCGCACTCAGATGGTCCAGTTCGTCGCCGGCAGTATCGACAGCGAAGAATGTGAGGAGTTGATCAGCCACGTCGCAACCTACGTACATCGTCAAACGATCGAGATAGGACTGGAGCAGGTGCTCCGAGTCGATCCCCGGCACAGCCGGGGGCAGATTGGCCTTCAGTTCAGCGCTGAGGGCCTGGCGAAGGGGAAACAGTTCGCGATACATTTTGCACCTCCAAAAATGAGATATGAATTGGGCCAGGAGCCAGAGGACAGTCTCCCTCGACGCTTTCGGCGACGCAGCCTAGTGGCAGATACGGTGCGGAAACAGCGTCCTTTATCCGTGTCCAGCCGAGAAGCGCGAGGCCTCAGTCTTTCGGACGGGGCTGATCCACAGGAGAAGTCTCGAGTCTACTCTGACTCCGGTGGTGACCACGAGGCTATGGCCTCTTTGTGGTCGGTACCTGGCCCACTTCAAGTGTACCGCGAACTGCCCCTTCCTGCATATTCAGTATACTAGGAGA
>JARRMW010000277.1:0-1837 GCA_037385685.1 Gammaproteobacteria bacterium | reverse complement strand
GCGTTGGCGGCCTTCATCCACATCTACGCTCAGTCGCACGCACTCGGCACCAGTCTTGCGACCGATGCGCTGAGATTATGAGACCCGTCTGTGTTGGAAATGTGACATGGGTGCATCTCTGAAACTGTGAGCATGAACGTTCATCTCTATGCCACCAAAGGGATAGCGACGTCATTGATACTCGGAGGTATCATCGGTTGGTAGACAATAGGTTGCTCTCGCGAAACTACATCGGACAAGGCTTGACGCGCGTCGCATACAGTGACAGCCTTGCGGAAATCAGCGCGCAGCAACTCCCACGCGGGTTGCCAGCGACCACTTTGGATCAGGCTTCGCAAGGTCAGGATAGCCTGTCCGCCAGCCAGTGTCCAAGCCATACCCGATTGCTTCAAGCGTTGAGTGACCAGAGTTTTACACGAAGCTTCCATCACGCCACTGGCAATGGGCAATCCATTATGGATGTACTCGGCATAATGCATACGATGCCGTTGGTTGCGAAAGTAAGTCAACTGAACCCTCAGCCTTTCCCGTTTGCGCCCTCGCGCCCGACCCCAATGGTATTTCAACACACGAATGACACGCTCGGCGCCATCGTCAGCCTCTTTAAGCAACGTTTTCAACCGCTCAAACTCGGCCTTTCCGCGAGGAGTGCTCTCGCCCCAAGCGGCGTCACACCCCTCTTTCAAGTGATCGCAGGCGTGATAAAAGTCTACGATCTCGATACTGGGCTGAGGCGGCGGGCCGCAGGCTTGGTCCACTTCTCTCAACAAGCGCCAGTTGTCTTTCGCTCCATCAGACAGCAGCACTCGCTTCAAGTCGGGCCTTACAGCCTGCACACTGATCATTTCGGTCTCAAGTTGTCGCTGAAGGGTGACTTTCTTGCTCTCAGGCATACGCCCATACTGGCGTGTTTTCCCGGCAAGTCTCGCTTGGTGCGTCGACCATTGCCTTTCATGCGCACCGTTACACCATCTACCGAAATGGCGACTACAGCAGCCTCCTCTGGAACAGTCTCCTGCGCACGCAGAGCAGCTTCCCACTCACGCCGATGGACCTCCCAATGAGACGACAGCCCTTTAGGCAGCCGATCCAGGCTGGACCGCGACGGTCTCATACTGCCCAGTTCGTCAAACAGTGCCTCACTGTTGCCTGGCGTCAGATGCGCCATCACATAAGCCGCCTGACGCGCTGCACGTGGCGTCCAGTGACCACCGACGATGCCAGCCCGCAGTTCCAGGGGGCAGATGCTCTTACTCCCTCGCCCCGATGGGCGATACAAGTTCCGCGTAACCGTGATGTGCCCGGCAGCCGACAGGTATGTTTCCGAAGAGGTCAATGTATACCGATACTCGACTCCCTCAACTTCGACCTGCTTGGCCGTCACATCGTAACGAGCCAGCTCTTCTTTCAACAACTCGCGTTCGATTGCCATGATGCGCTCGTGCAATTCGTGCTCAAAGCTTTCAAAGTCTGGCGTGCCATCTGCCCATTGTGCCTGTCTCTCCAGGACAAATTGTCCCAGCCGCTCAATCGCGACGCTATGCAAGATCGATGTTTTGTGGCAAAATTCCATTGGGTAGCCTCCGTGTTGGGTGGAATCTGTGGATAGATCCCTACTTTGCACGGAGGTTTACCTTTTGTCAAATCGTACAAATCGAGTGCGCTCACAATTCCAGAGATGCACCCATATGACATTGTCAAACTATTCAGCCTGATGGCTGGACGTTCGCTCATTTTTGACTTGAATTTCCGAAATTGCCCCCACATATGGGGGTAACCAGGTCATTTTGCGCTTATTGCCAAGGCCTGACTGCTAGAGACATTTGCGACTCGTCCA
>JARRMW010000276.1:0-1105 GCA_037385685.1 Gammaproteobacteria bacterium | reverse complement strand
ACTGGAGGCCCGAACCCACTTATGTTGAAAAATGAGGGGATGAGCTGTGGATCGGAGTGAAAGGCTAATCAAGCCCGGAGATAGCTGGTTCTCCTCGAAAGCTATTTAGGTAGCGCCTCGTGTCTCACTCTCGGGGGTAGAGCACTGTTATGGCTAGGGGGTCATCCCGACTTACCAAACCATGGCAAACTCCGAATACCGGGAAGTGCAATCACGGGAGACACACGGCGGGTGCTAACGTCCGTCGTGGAAAGGGAAACAACCCAGACCGCCAGCTAAGGTCCCAAAATCACAACTTAGTGGGAAACGATGTGGGAAGGCACAGACAGCCAGGAGGTTGGCTTAGAAGCAGCCATCCTTTAAAGAAAGCGTAATAGCTCACTGGTCGAGTCGGCCTGCGCGGAAGATTTAACGGGGCTCAAGTTGTGTACCGAAGCTGCGGATGCAAGCTTGCTTGCATGGTAGAGGAGCGTTCTGTAAGCCTGTGAAGGTGTGCTGTAAGGCATGCTGGAGGTATCAGAAGTGCGAATGCTGACATAAGTAACGATAATGCGGGTGAAAAACCCGCACGCCGAAAACCCAAGGTTTCCTGCGCAACGTTAATCGGCGCAGGGTGAGTCGGCCCCTAAGGCGAGGCGGAAACGCGTAGTCGATGGGAAACAGGTTAATATTCCTGTACCGAACATAACTGCGATGAGGGGACGGAGAAGGCTAGATCATCCGGGTGTTGGATGTCCCGGTTCAAGCGTGTAGGGAGTGTTCTTAGGTAAATCCGGGAACACAATTCTGAGACGTGATGACGAGTTCCCATGTGGAGCGAAGTGGTTGATGCCATGCTTCCAGGAAAAGCCTCTAAGCTTCAGGTTATGTTTGACCGTACCCCAAACCGACACAGGTGGGTAAGGAGAGAATCCTAAGGCGCTTGAGAGAACTCTGGTGAAGGAACTAGGCAAAATGGTACCGTAACTTCGGGAGAAGGTACGCCCCTGCTGGTGATGAAACTTGCTTTCTAAGCTGGTGGGGGTTGCAGTGACCAGGTGGCTGCGTCTGTTTATCAAAAACACAGCACTCTGCAAACACGTAAGTGGAAGTATAGGGTGTGACG
>JARRMW010000275.1:0-1111 GCA_037385685.1 Gammaproteobacteria bacterium | reverse complement strand
CGAAAGTATTCGCATGAAGCGCTTGAGCGTCTACGCACGGATGCAGTGAAACGTGTTGAAGCCGGGGAGAGTCCGGAAGCTGTAGCACAAGGATTGGCAATCAATCGACGTACCATTTATCGCTGGCTTGCGGCCTATCACTATGGCGGCGAGGAGGCATTGAAAGCGAAACCCATTCCCGGTGCGCCGCCCAAACTTGACGCAAAGCAGATGGCCAAGCTATCGCGAATCATTCACACGAAAAACCCTCTGCAACTGAAATTCGACTATGCCTTGTGGACATTGGCGATGATTCGCGAGCTGATTCGATGTGAGTTCGACGTCAAGCTCAGCGAAGTCTCAGTGGGTCGGCTGATGAAGCGGCTCGGTTTTACGCCGCAGCGCCCGTTGTATCGCGCTTGGCAGCAGGACGAAGCGCGCATAGCGCAGTGGCGCGAAACCGAATATCCGAAAATCGCTGCGCGCGCCAAGCGTGAGAATGCCTTGATATTCTTCGCTGATGAAGCCGGCATGCGGTCCGATTATCACGCTGGCACGACGTGGTCGCCAAAGGGTAAGACGCCTGTCGTGAAGGCGACCGGTGCACGGTTCTCATTCAACATGATCTCCGCCGTCAATGCGCGCGGTCATTTTCGCTTCATGACCGTCGAAGGATCGGTAACCGCGAAGGTTTTCCGTGATTTCCTGAAGCGGTTAATCAGTGGCGTGGACCGGAAGGTCATACTGATCGTCGATGGGCATCCAACGCACAAGGCGAAGCTCGTCAAGCGGTTCGTAGAGGACAACGCCGATCGTATCGAGTTGATCGTGTTGCCACCTTATTCGCCCGAGCTGAACCCCGACGAGCTTGTTTGGGCGCATGTGAAGAAGAAAGTGGCAAAGGCAACCATCTCGACCAAAGACGAAATGAAGCGTGCAGTGAATAGCGCCATGCGAAGCCTGCTCAAGACACCGACGATAGTCGCAGGATTCTTCCGAACACCCACCTGCCTCTATGCCAGTATATGAGGCTTTACTTGCGACGGTCTTAATAACCTACAGTACTCAGGTTGCCGTGGCGGCGGCAATCAGAACCACAGGGCTTTACGCCATCCCCGATTCGGCCTGCCGC
>JARRMW010000274.1:0-1112 GCA_037385685.1 Gammaproteobacteria bacterium | reverse complement strand
CATACTTTTCTGGCTGGGCGGATAGTCCTTGAAAGTCTCGACAAATTGCGCGACGCCCTTGCCGACCTGACCTAGGATCCAACTGCGGTTTTCTGCCCACTCGTCGTAACCGCGGGCATTTATGAAGCGCTCAAAGGGATCCAGCTTCAGGTTGATGATATAGGGTGTCGTTAGAGGAACCTGCTCTCCTCGAAACCACTCCTCCTGGTCTATAAATAGCACCTTCCAGTCGCCGTACCGCATGCCGTGAAAAGTGGTCTCCGTGAAATAGTAGAACTCCTTGCGTTTACTCTTGCCCTGGTTCAGCAGCAAATCGCTTTGATCGTAACCGTCTAGATGAACCCGGTAGTTCTTTCCGCCAATTTTCATGCCGTCTAGAAGGTTCTCCTTGATGTCCCCATCGCCAACCCAGGCCATGAGTGTGGGCATCCAGTCCTCCATGGTCATGAACTCCCCCGTCGTGACACCAGCTGGAATATGGTCTTTCCACTTCACCAGCATTGGCACGCGGAAGCCGCCCTCCCATCCGCCCGCGCCCTTCTCGCCGTGGAAGGGCTGGTTGCCGCCATCCGGCCACGAATTGGAGGCTGCTCCGTTGTCGGTGGAGAACATCACGATCGTGTTGTCTGCCACGCCGAGACTATCGAGTAGGTCGAGTAGTTCGCCGACGTCATCGTCCATCTCCGCCATGCCATCGGCGTAGACCCCGTAGCCGGTCTTGCCGTCGTACTCCTTGTTGAGGTTGGTGCGGTAGTGCATGCGGGTGGTGTTATGCCATACAAAGAAGGGTTTTTCGGCCTCGACCGCATCGGTAATGAAGCGCTTTGATTGCTGTAGCACCTCCTGGTCCAGGTTTCGCTGGCGTTCACGTCCCCACGGGCCGAGGTCCTTAACCTCCTGCTTGCCTTCGCCGGTCGATATCGAGTGGATGACACCACGCTGCTTCAGCCCAAATTTCTCCTGCACTTTCTCGTCCTTCGGAAAATCGTACTGCTCAGGGTATTCGCCGGCGTTCAGGTGATAGAGGATGCCAAAGAATTCGTCGAAGCCGTGCATGGTCGGCAGGTGCTCGTCGCGGTCGCCAAGGTGATTCTTGCCGAACTGGCCGGTCG
>JARRMW010000273.1:0-1124 GCA_037385685.1 Gammaproteobacteria bacterium | reverse complement strand
AGGTCTCCGCACATGGTGCAGACATCCCGATGATGATCTTCGGTCTGCATACGGCGTTTACGGGCCAGCTGAGGGTCGATGGCTTGGCTGTACATGGTGTCCCAATCGAATTTGCGTCGGGCCAGGGACATGGTTCGATCCCATTCTGAGGCTCCAGGCAGCCCCTTTTCCAGATCACCGATATGAGCTGCAATCCTCGTGGCAATGACGCCGTCATGAACATCCTGTATCGTCGGCAGATGCAGGTGTTCGGCAGGTGTCAGATAGCATAGGAAATCAGCCCCACTTGCAGCGGCTATTGCTCCTCCGACAGCGCCTACCAGATGATCGTAGCCTGGAGCGATGTCGGTGGGTAAGGGGCCCAGCACATAATATGGGGCGTTGTCGCAAAGGCGCTTTTGCAATTGTACATCCCTGGCAATGTATCCCAGAGGAACGTGGCCCGGCCCTTCGATCATCACCTGGACTCCGGCATTGCGCGCGCGGCGTGCCAGTTCGCCCAAAATTAACATTTCGGAAATCTGGGCTCGATCTTCAGCATCATGGATTGCCCCGGGACGAAGACCGTCTCCCAAAGAAAGTGTTACATCGTATTGTCGGCAGATTTCCAATAGACGATCGTATTGTGCATACAATGGGTTTTCCTTTTTATTGGCGATGATCCATTCAGCCATAAAGGTGCCGCCCCGTGACACCATCCCCATAATCCGATCGCAATTCTTAAGAACGCTTAAGCTTTGTTGGGTGATGCCGCAATGTACCGTAATAAAGTCTACCCCCGCCTTGGCCTGAATTTCGATTTCCTCCATAAGGTCGTCAGAAGTCATCTCCACAGCAGCTTTGTTTTGGGCCATCAACTTGCTGACGACTTTATAAACCGGAACAGTACCCACGATTACCGGCGAGTGTTTCAATATGGTCTGTAAGATGGTGTCGAGGTTTCCGCCGGTGGAAAGATCCATCATCGCATCCGCACCGGCCGCAACAGCAGTGTCAAGTTTGGTAAGCTCTTCCTTAAGATCACAGTGACTCGGAGAAGTGCCGATGTTGGCATTCACCTTGGTTTTCAACCCCTTGCCGATGCCGCACGCCTGACAGTTTCGGTTGCGATTTTTGGGAATCAC
>JARRMW010000272.1:0-1133 GCA_037385685.1 Gammaproteobacteria bacterium | reverse complement strand
CTTTACAACTGCGTGTCCATGCAGGTGTGACTCCTGCCCTCTAAGTGGAAGAGAGATGCAGCTCCCTACGGCAGGCGACTGGTGATCAAATGTCGGGGTGCAAGGGAGAAAAGGGCATAAGCTGTTAGCCGAAAACAGTGACGGCCCAAGCAGGTGGCTATGGACAGGATGACGAAGGTGTGTAAGCGTCGTGATGGCGAACCTGCCAAACGGCTGATAGGCAGGCCCAAAAGGGAACTTGTCTCCATTCGGCCATTCAGTCCAGATGTGAATGGTATCCACTCGATAAGTGGGACACGGCGTATAGCATCGTCCTAAAGCCACGGAAAATGGACACGCGGAACGGGAAAACCCGTCGAGGCTCTCCCAGGTAAAGCTGGAGCAGGCGACCAGGCCGTAAGCCTTGGCGGAGTAGGATGCCCTAAGAAGCCAATGCCTGACTGTAATGGTGAGGATATGCTGACGTAGGGTCGGTGTACAAGAAGGCACGGGGGCAGAATGGGTCTGGGTCTTGGACAGGCGCTGTAGGCGTTCTGAAGGCCGGACATAAGTCCACCCCTGACTGCACATGTGCCAAGCTCCGTGAACGAGTAATTGTTCACAATGAGGTGCCTGTGACAGAGGCTTGTACACTGAGGAGCCGTGTGAGATCGAAAGACTCACGCACGGTTCTGAATCAGAGGTGGGAACCGAGAGGTTCTTGCCTACTGTAACAACCACAGCGTGGCCCTGCAGCGCCGCTACTATCGCCTCACCGGGGGCTACATCAACAAGTACCGCTTGATGGCGCACCTGGCCAAGTTGCGGATGAGAACAGCACGGTATGCGTACTGGCGGGTGGTGGGTAGCCAAGCGGTGCAAGACATCGTGGACCGCCTGGACCGCAGCTATCAGGCGTTCTTCAAGTACAAGCGCGGGGAGACGGTCCACAAGAGGGGCCGCCCAGGCTTCAAGAAGGTGAAAAAGTACAGCAGCTTCACGCTGAAACAAGCGGGATGGAAGTACCTGAGTGAGAACCGGGTGCGCATCGGCAAGTACACCTACAAGTTCGCCAAGAGCCGCGAGATCGAGGGACAGGTCAAAACGGTCACCATCAAGCGAGACCGTGGGGGACGATTGTACGTTTGCTTCTC
>JARRMW010000271.1:0-1423 GCA_037385685.1 Gammaproteobacteria bacterium | reverse complement strand
GCCGTTATCTGGGTGACAGCACAGAGCAGGCACGCAAGCTCTTCGTCGCAATCTGGCAGGCCATCAGGCCGATGCTGATTGGAAAGGAAGCTGTTTTACCGAGGATCTGGGCGACATGAACATCTTCTTCGATTCCGCATGCAACAGTTTCTGTATCGCTACGCGATGTCTTGAGTTTCAAAGCGGCGGGTGCGCCGCGGCACCCATCTTTCTTTTGCTTGCCCAAAAGAAAGAAGGCAAAGAAAAGGGCACCCTGCTAACGCGGCCTGCGGCTGCTCTGCGCTTCGCGTCCCTGACAGGCGCTCGCCAACTCGCTGCGCTCAGACACGCCTCGCTTGTCTCCTGTCAGGGACTGCGATGCTCGACGCGTTAGGAGGGCGTTTTGTCGGACGATTCAATTTCTGTTGATATTCAAACATTGTCATTGCGAGGGAGCGCCAGCGACCGTGGCAATCTCTAACATTGAGATCGCCACACCTTGCTGCGCAAAGTTCGCGATGACAAGACAAAAGAAAGCATATGGGCCAACAACGGCGACTTACGCGCAACCGTGCGGCGCAGGTCAAACAGGAGTCAAGAGGCCGTATGTTTGAGCGCAGCGAGTTTACGGCCTCGCCTGTTTGACCGGGTACGCGAGGGAACCCGAAGGGTTGTGCGTCGGAGCGAATGCTTTTGCCTACTTTTCGCGGAAGAAAAGTAGGTCGGGTGCGCGTCGACGCGCGCATCAAAATTAATAATCGCGAAGCGATACATAAAACAGAGTCGCTGGTCGCACATGGCCGGCTGCGGAGAAAAACGAGGACTCGATCATGGAGCTGACTCCAAGAGAAAAAGACAAACTGCGACAAACTGCTGCTGTTCACAGCGGCGTTGCTGGCCGAACGGCGCAAGGCGAAAGGCCTCAAGCTCAACTATCCCGAGGCGATGGCGCTCATCAGTGCCGAAATCATGGAGGGTGCGCGCGAGGGCAGGACGGTCGCGGAGCTCATGGATTATGGACGCACGTTGCTGACACGTGATGATGTCATGGAGGGTATTCCCGAAATGATTCACGAGGTGCAGGTCGAGGCAACCTTTCCGGACGGCACCAAGCTTGTCACGGTGCATGACCCGATTGTCTGATAGAGAGGGTTTGCCACGAAAGAACACAAAGGAGATGAAGTCTCTAACAGTGGTTCCTTTGAGTTCTTCGTGTTCTTTATCGTGAAAAACTGATTCCCGATGACCAGTGGGTGAAAAGTATGATTCCAGGTGAAGTGATTGCCGCCGATGGCGAGATCGAACTGAACGATGGCCGCGAGACTGTCAGGGTGACGGTCGCGAACACGGGTGACCGCCCTGTTCAGGTCGGTTCGCATTACCATTTTTTCGAGACCAACCCGGCACTCGATTTCGATCGCGATACGACGCGCGGCTTCCGGCT
>JARRMW010000270.1:0-1663 GCA_037385685.1 Gammaproteobacteria bacterium | reverse complement strand
GAAAATGTGCTGCCAGAGTAGCTCAGTTGGTAGAGCGCCTCACTTGTAATGAGGATGTCGCGGGTTCAACTCCTGTCTCTGGCTCCATATATGAAATATATTCAGGTGGGGTTCCCGAGTGGTCAAAGGGAACAGACTGTAAATCTGTCGGCGAAGCCTTCGGAGGTTCAAATCCTCCCCCCACCACCAGCCTCAAAGTAGGTCGTATGTAGGAGATTTCGGTTTATTTAGCGAAATCGACAGAGACTACATGGCTTCTTTCATAATACTTACTACACATTTTTGAGGAAACTTATTTTTTCAAAATCATCATTTAGCGAAGAGGTTTTAAACAGGGATTTTATGTTTTATGAGCGGGAGTAGCTCAGTTGGTAGAGCTCTAGCCTTCCAAGCTGGATGTCGCGAGTTCGAGTCTCGTCTCCCGCTCCAAATTGAATATGGACGGCGCCATGAGAGGAGACAGGAGCGCCCACGTAGCTCAGTCGGTAGAGCGCTTCCTTGGTAAGGAAGAGGTTCACCGGTTCGATGGTCATATAGATCATGGCAAGACGACTTTGACGGCGGCGATAACGAAGCACATGGGCATGAAGGGTATGGCGAGTTTTGTTCCTTTCGATCAGATAGACAAGGCGCCGGAGGAGAAGGAACGAGGGATAACCATAGCGACGGCGCATGTTGAGTATGAGACGGATAATCGTCATTATGCACATGTGGATTGTCCGGGTCATGCGGATTACATCAAGAACATGATAACGGGAGCGGCCCAGATGGACGGCGCCATATTGGTAGTTGGTGCCGATGATGGTCCGATGCCTCAGACGCGAGAGCACATATTATTGGCGCGTCAGGTAGGAGTTCCTCAGATTGTTGTATTTTTAAACAAGTGTGACATGGTGGATGATGAGGAGCTGGTAGAGCTTGTAGAGTTGGAGCTTCGGGAGTTATTGGACAAGTATGAGTTTCCCGGGGATGACACCCCGATCATACGGGGGAGTGCGTTAAAGGCATTAGAGAGTGATGATCCTGATAGTGAAGACGCCAAGTGTATATTTGAGTTACTGGATGCGGTGGACTCGTTTATTCCTGAGCCCGAGCGAGATATAGACAAGCCGTTTTTGATGCCGATAGAGGATGTATTCAGCATATCGGGACGAGGTACGGTGGTAACGGGTCGAGTTGAGCGCGGTGTTATTCATGTTGGGGATGAGATTGAGGTAGTTGGTATTCGTCCGACGATGAAGACGGTGTGTACGGGAGTAGAGATGTTCAGGAAGCTTTTGGATGAGGGTCGTGCCGGGGACAACATAGGCGTATTGATGCGTGGGACCAAGCGAGATGAGGTTGAGCGTGGTCAGGTTGTGGCGATACCGGGATCGATTAAGCCGTACACGAAGTTCAAGGCAGAGGTCTACATATTGAGTAAAGAGGAAGGCGGACGTCACACGCCGTTTTTCAGTGGATATCGGCCGCAGTTTTATTTTCGGACGACGGATGTAACGGGGAACTTGTCATTACCGGAAGGAGTAGAGATGGTGATGCCCGGAGACAATGTGACGATAACGGCGGAGCTGATAACCCCCATAGCGATGGAAAAAGAGTTAAGGTTTGCCATCCGTGAGGGCGGCCGGACGGTTGGCGCCGGTGTGGTCAGTGAGATTATCGA
>JARRMW010000269.1:0-1139 GCA_037385685.1 Gammaproteobacteria bacterium | reverse complement strand
ACGCCAGCGACCAGAGCAGGGTCGAGGTCTTCATTGGGCTCCGGTTCGACGGTGTACACCACTTCTACACAGTAGAAGCCTTTGCGGGGGACGATTCGCACTTGATTGATATCACGCTGCTTGGTTTGGACCTGGACAGGTAACTTGGAAAACTCGACGATGCCGCGTTTCAGGGCCGTCTTGCTGATTGCCTGGGTCGTGTAGACCAACAGATAGCGCCCTTTCTGCTTGTCCTTGTAGCCAGGGAGCCTGGGACGACCCAGGAACTTGTCAGGATGCTCACGCCACTCTTCTATAGCCGCGAAAAAGGACTGCCAGGCTTTGTCGAGACTTCTGAGCACCTGTTGAGAGACTTTGGCTGGCAGGGCTGCGTACTCGTCAGTACCCTGCATTTGCTTGTCCATCGCTGGATA
Source organism: Gammaproteobacteria bacterium (assembly GCA_037385685.1). Taxonomy (GTDB): domain Bacteria; phylum Pseudomonadota; class Gammaproteobacteria; order Chromatiales; family Chromatiaceae; genus Sva-25. The sequence goes on along the minus strand of JARRMW010000269.1, from coordinate 726 downwards.
GGAGATGTACTCGCCCTGGTGGATGAACGATTGCCGGATGATGTAATTGGCCTTGTTGTACAGGTTCTTGGCGGCAAAGGCTGCCCGGTCTATGGGCTCAAAACGCGAGTCGCTCTCTTTGATGACGTGTTGTTCGACCAGTTGCATCGTCAGTCCTTTTGCTCGTGACCATTGGCTCCAAGCTGTTTGACGATCCGTTCCGTCTTGCGCTTCGCCCTGCGCAGTCCGTACAGGCGAGCGCAGAAAGAGTAGATGATGGACACCAAATCTTCCAATAGATCCTCCTTTCCATCGTCAGCCAGATTGACGACTTCGACTCGGCGGCCTTGTTGCTCGAGTAACGTCTCGATGTAACGAAAGCCGAAACGGGTAAGGCGGTCTTTATGTTCGACTACGATCACTGTCATAGTGGGATCCGCCAACAACTTGAGCAACTTGTGGCGATTGTCATTGATGCCCGACCCAACCTCTTTCACAATCTTGTGAATCTGGTACCCTTTGGCTGCAATAGGACGACAGCCGCTCAGCTTGGGTGTCCAGGTTCGGCCGGTTCTCGGCTGCGGAGACGCGGGTGTAGATGACCACCTTCTGTGCTCTCTCAGGCACATCATCCTCGGTGATGATGATCGTGCCGGTATCCATCTGGTAACCGCTGATCTTGCCGGCCTTGAACCAGCGCCAGGCTGTGCGATAGTGAACGCCTACTTTGCGGGCATAAGCACTGAG
>JARRMW010000267.1:0-1170 GCA_037385685.1 Gammaproteobacteria bacterium | reverse complement strand
GATCCACTTGAACGCCAGCGATCGGACAGCCGCTTGGTACGAGCAACCTTTTGCACGCTGCTGATAATAGTACAAGCCGGCCCAGTAGGACTTGTTGATGGTCTGGGCGGCCCATTCGACGAAGGTCTGTCGCAGGAACGTTGGGCATTGCCAGCGCCAGTGGATCCAGGTCGACTGGCCACTGCGCTGCGTGACGGGAGCGACGCCGCCGTACTGTTGTACCTCGGCAGCGTTGTTGAAGCGTTCACGTTGCTCACCAAAGGCGACCATCAGGCGCGGTGTGTACACCGGTCCAGCGCCCGGCAATGCATCGAACAGTTCGTAGTCGGGGTGCTGCGGTGCCAGCATGGCGATCTCAGCGTCGTACTGCCGGATGCACTCGAGCGCTACCTCGAGCTGCGCCACCAGCGTCAGTACCCGTAACCGCTGCGGCACGATCACCGCATCATCCATGGTCAGCGGCATGGCCGACTTGATGGCCTGGATGCGCCGTTCCAGCAAAGGTCGGCGGTTCATGTTGTGCTCGCGGAAGAACTTCTCGAGTGTTGTCCTGCGTGCACGCCTGGCTTGGGCCAGTGATGGCCAGCGCCGAATGAAGTCACAGAACAGCACCGTGTCGATGCGATCGAACCACTCAAGAGGCTGAGGATAATACTGTTTTAGCGCATTCCTTAGTCGGTTGGTGATGCGTACCCGGTCATTCATCAGCTGCCGTCGGTGCTCCACCAGCGTCATCAGCGTACGCATCTCGACACTTTGCGGCTGCAACGGCTTGAAGTGCTCGGCGTGCGACAACAGCAACTTCAGAGCGAACTCGGCATCCGTCGGATCGTCCTTGGCGCCGCTGAGTGCGAACGTTCTGCGGTAGCTTGCCAGTCCCGCCGGCTCAATCGGGAAGATGACGAAGAAGTCGTACTTCTGCAGCACGTTAATGATCGGGCCCTTCGACAGCTCCACCGCGATTGCGATCGGTCCCCCGAAACGGCGGTGCAGCGATCTTGCCCATTCATCAAGATCCTCTGCCCGATGCCGCACCTGGCTGGCCTGCCGGCGACCGGTGGCCATGTCCTGGATACAAACATCGTGCTTCTTGTCAGCCCAGTCGACGCCAATAACGGCGGTGTACTGCGAGAGTTCCGTCTGCATAACTCGTCTCCAAAGTGGTAAGTT
>JARRMW010000266.1:0-2439 GCA_037385685.1 Gammaproteobacteria bacterium | reverse complement strand
GTCGACGGCCAGGCCGTGCGGCGTGGTGAACTGCCCCGGCCCGTCGCCGGCATAAGCGTCTCCCAGTCGCGCCAAGCGGTGACCGCTCAGGTCGTGAATGGTGACGCAGGCGCCCAGGTTGGGATAGTCAGCGTTGACGCTCAGGTGGGTGAGCAGCTGGCCGATGTAGACCGTTTCCCCGTCGATGTACAAGCCGCAGGGTCGGTGGAGGTTGTTCCACTGATCGAGATAGTTGCCTTGATCGTCAAACACCTGCACGCGGTGGTTTTCGCGGTCAGCAATGTACACGCGGGCATCGCCATCGATGGCGATGCTGTGCACCAGATTGAACTGCCCAGGGTCAGTGCCGTGCGATCCCCAGGAGAACAAATGCTCGCCTTCGGCCGAGTAGACGTGCACGCGCGCGTTGCCGTAGCCATCAGCGATGTACAGGTTGCCGCTCTGGGGATGAAAGGCGACCTTGGTGGGCTGGTTGAAGGGCTTGCCACTGAGACGCGGCGCGGGCTGGCCTGGCGTGCCGATGGTGGCGAGGATCTGGCCATCCAGGCTGCATTTGTAGACGCAGTGGGCGCCATCGTCCACGCAGTAAAGCGCGCCATCTGGCCCCAGCGTGACACCGTGCGGGCGGACAAAGGATTTCTCTCCCCACGATGTGATGAACGAGCCATCCGGCTCAAAGACAACCATCGGATGAGCGCCGCGGTTGAATACGTAAACGCGATCCTGCGCGTCCACCACCACGTCAGGCGCGTCCTGAAAGCTCCACCCCTCGGGCAACTTGGCCCAATCAGCTATCTCCTCGTAGACGAAATTCCCGCTACCAAGTCTCGCCGTCATGTTTGTTCTCCGTTGCAAGATTGACCTCCACTGCCCTGCGACAGCCCAGCTATTATGCCACAGAAAGAGAGCCTGGGCAACCGGCGGGCTTGCCGTGACTGCTCAGCCAGGCTATAATCTTACGGTCAAGACGCAGAGTCTCTAGTTTTCGCAGAGAACCAAGTGGCTCATATATGACCAAAGGGGGTTCTCCGCGATCTCTGCGGTAAGCAATTACGGCTCTCTGGTAGTTTGCAGGGTAGCCCCCAAATATGGGATATGGGGGTGGTATAATACCCAAAAGCTGGGGGCGATGCTATGGCAAAGATCAGAGATTTCAAATCACACAACACGATTGCGCTGCCTTTGGACATACCCAATGTCAAAGTGACCAAAGTGCGACAGAATGAATGGGGTGACTATATCATCACCGTTGAAAGCACACTCAAGAGTACCCAGTGTCAGTACTGTGGGCGCAAACTCACCAAGCTTCATGCCCGTGGGCGGGAGATCGAGTTGCGACATCTACCCATCCTGGGTCGACGAGTATACATCCGTTTGCGACCGAAACAATTCAAGTGCCCCGATTGTGGCGACAAGATGACCACCCAAACATTGGATTGGTATGACAGCAATAGTCCGCATACCAAAGCCTACGATCGGCACCTCATGCTGGCTATGTGTGCCGCAAAGAGCGAGTTGGCTATGACGCTGTCGAAGGTGCCATTAGGCGTTGCATCAACACCTGTGTGAATTGGGCTGAATTTGTTGAACTCAGTGTCATCGGTATTGATGAGATCGCCTTGACCAAAGGCCGGAAGAACTTTGTAGCCATCATCACCACTCAACAAGCTGACGGTCGGGTAGCTGTCTTGGCTGTTTTGCCAGACCGCAAGAAAGCGACCGTCAGGCAGTTCCTGGAGAGCATTCCCAAGCGACTACGGTCGACGATGGAAACAGCTTGCACAGATATGTGGGAAGGCTACGTCAATGCCGTCGAAGAGTTCGCCGCCGCCCACTCTGAAGTCTCAATCGAAGTGGTGATAGACCGCTATCACGTCGCCAAGAACTATCGCGATTGTGTTGACAAGGTGCGCAAACGAGAATGCCGCCGGCTCAAGAAAGAGTTATCCGCCGCAGACTACCAACAGATCACAGGCGTCATGTGGCTTGTTCGCAAGAACAACAAGGACTTGACCCCCGACGAACGCAGCAAGCTCCGCCTTCTGTTCAAGCACTCACCTGAATTGAAAGCGGCTTACACCTTCCGTGAAGAACTCACCGCCATATTTGGAATGCAACTGACCAAAGACCAGGCTGTCCAACGCTTGCTCAAGTGGGCAGATAAAGTCCGCCAGAGCGCTCTCGCCTGTTTCGATTCCTTTTTGATCACACTCGACAATTGGCTGGACCAAATCGCTAACTACTTCATCAATCGACTCAGCAGTGGTTTCGTAGAAGGTCTCAACAACAAAGTCAAAACGCTCAAGCGGCGCTGCTATGGCATCCTTCGGGTTACAACCCTGTTCCAGCGCCTTTACCTTGATCTAGAAGGCTATCGCTTATTCGCATGACTGGAGACCCCCATATATGGCCTTTACCCTGCGAAATCCCAAAGAGCCT
>JARRMW010000265.1:0-1177 GCA_037385685.1 Gammaproteobacteria bacterium | reverse complement strand
ACATTTCCAAAAAGTGTGGAGTGGAGCATCCCCGGGCTTCGTCGTGAGGGCTTCGGCCGAGCTCAGCCGAGGGCCTCAGCCGAACGATGCGGAACGAGTGTGCGGAACCCGCTCGCACGGGGGCGTGCTCGCTCCTCGAAAGTGAAACGCAGGATCATTTCATCCGTAGAATCAAATGAGACATGGGTGCATCTCTGAAACTGTGAGCACAAACGTTCATCTATGCTACCAAAGGGATAGCAGCGTGATTGACACTCGAAGGTATCGTCGGTTGGTAGACAACAGGTCGCTTTCGCGAAGCTACATCGGGCAAGGCGCGACGCACATCGCATATAGTGACAGTCTTGCGGAAATCAGCGCGCAGCAGTTCCCACGCGGATTGCCAGCGGTCACTTTGGATCAGGCTTCGCAAGGTCAGGATAGCCTGTCCGCCAGCCAAGGTCCAAGACATGCCCGATTGCTTCAAGCGTTGAGTGACCAGGGTTTTGCAGGAAGCTTCCATCACGCCACTAGCGATAGGCAATCCATTGCGGGTGTATTCGGCGTAATGCATACGATGCCGTTGATTGCGAAAGTAAGTCAACTGAACTCTCAGTCTTTCCCGTTTGCGCCCCCGCGCCCGACCCCCATGGTACTTCAACACCCGAATGACGCGCTCAGCCCCATCGTCAGCTTCTTTAAGCAATGTTTTCAACCGCTCAAACTCGGCCTTTCCGCGAGGAGTGCTCTCGCCCCAGGCGGCGTCACATCCCTCCTTCAAATGATCGCAGGCGTGATAAAAGTCGACGATCTCGATACTGGGCTGAGGCGGCGGGCTACAGGCTTGATCCACCTCTCTCAACAAGCGCCAGTTGTCTTTCGCTCCATCAGACAGCAGCACGCGCTTCAGGTCGGGCCTTACAGCCAACACACTGGTCATTTCGGTCTCAAGTTGTCGTTGAAGGGTGACTTTCTTGCTCTCAGGCATACGCCCATACCGGATGGTTTGCAGCCGTACCCCTTCTTCATCATACAACGTCACTGTGCCACACCCAGCTTCCTTCTGTCCTGTTGGACCACTGGCGTGTTTTCCCGGCAAGTCTCGCTTGGTGCGTCGACCATTGCCTTTCATGCGCACCGTTACACCATCTACCGAAATGGCGACTACAGCAGCCTCCTCTGGAACAGTCTCCTGCGC
>JARRMW010000264.1:0-1183 GCA_037385685.1 Gammaproteobacteria bacterium | reverse complement strand
ATGATCTTCGAGACCACGCCGGCGCCGACGGTGCGGCCACCCTCGCGTATCGCGAAGCGCAGTCCCTCTTCCATCGCAATCGGTGCAATCAGCGACACCGTCATCTTGATGTTGTCTCCAGGCATCACCATCTCAACCCCTTCCGGCAAATCACACGCACCCGTCACGTCCGTCGTGCGAAAGTAAAACTGCGGCCGGTAATTGCTGAAAAACGGCGTGTGGCGACCACCCTCGTCCTTGCTCAGAATGTACACCTCGCACTCAAACTTGGTGTGCGGCGTAATACTCCCCGGCTTCGCCAGCACCTGACCACGCTCAACCTCTTCACGCTTGGTACCGCGCAACAGCACACCCACGTTGTCTCCCGCACGACCCTCGTCCAGCAGCTTGCGGAACATCTCGACACCCGTACACGTCGTCTTCAGCGTGTCCTTGATGCCAACAATCTCGATCTCCTCGCCTACCTTGATAATGCCGCGCTCGATACGTCCCGTCACCACCGTGCCACGCCCCGATATCGAGAACACGTCTTCAACCGGCATCAGAAAATCACCGTCAATCGCACGCTCCGGCTCCGGAATGTACTTGTCCATCTCCTCGACCAGCTTCACAATCGACGGCACACCAATGTCACTGGTGTCACCTTCCAGCGCCTTCAGCGCTGAACCCGTCACAATCGGGGTGTCGTCACCCGGAAAATCGTAGCTGTCCAGCAGCTCGCGAATCTCCATCTCCACCAGCTCCAGCAACTCGGCATCGTCAACCTGGTCGGCCTTGTTCATGTATACCAATATATAGGGCACACCCACCTGCCGTGACAGCAGAATGTGCTCACGCGTCTGCGGCATCGGACCGTCGGCCGCACTCACCACCAGGATCGCACCGTCCATCTGCGCCGCACCCGTGATCATGTTCTTCACGTAGTCCGCGTGCCCCGGACAGTCCACGTGCGCGTAGTGACGCAGCGGTGACTCGTACTCCACGTGCGCCGTCGCAATCGTGATACCGCGCTCGCGCTCTTCCGGCGCATTGTCAATCTGGTCGTAGGCCTTGAACTCGCCACCCTGCTGCTCCGCCATCACCTTCGTGATCGCCGCTGTTAGCGTCGTCTTGCCATGATCAACGTGACCAATGGTGCCTACGTTCACATGCGGTTTGCTACGGTCAAATTTTTCCTTGGACA
>JARRMW010000262.1:0-1193 GCA_037385685.1 Gammaproteobacteria bacterium | reverse complement strand
ACCCGAGAGGGAGAAACGGTAGTCTTAGCCGAGCATAGTACCGATGGCTGAAAGCAGGAGAAGCCGAGAAGGCGGGGAACTGAGACCCAAGGGACCCGCTGGAGGGAAGGCGAAGCCGGGCATAACGCATTGCCGGGGGGAAGATGAGCGGCACGCAGAGGTCAATCCTCATCTCAACACAACTTCGGCAAATCGCAGAGCAAGCGATCGAGCATCCGGATCGGGTCTTCACCAGCCTGATCCACCGCATGGATTTCGATTTTCTTCGCGAGGCCTTCTACGAACTGCGCCGAGACGGTGCACCCGGGCTGAGTGGAGTCACCGTAAAGGACTACGAGAAGGACTTGGAGGTCAACCTGAGGGAGCTGCACGAGCGGCTGAGAACGCAGGCCTACGTGGCCCCGCCGATCAAGCGCGTGTGGATCGACAAGGACAACGGAAAGAAACGCCCGATCGGGCTCACGGAAATCGAAGACAAGATCGTCCAGAAAGCGGTATCGATGCTGATGGGGGCGGTATGTGAAGAGGACTTCCTACCGATCTCCTATGGCTTTCGGGAAGGGCGCAACGCCCACGACGCCCTCGCGCATCTACGCGAGCAGTGCATGACGCACGGCATGCGATGGATCTATGACGCGGATATCACTGGATTCTTCGACAACCTGGACTGGGGCTGGCTGCGGGAGTTCATCCAGCGCCGGATCAACGATGGTGGAATCCTGCGGCTGATCGGCAAGTGGTTGAATGCCGGAATCATGGAAGGAGAAGACATCAGCTACAGCGACAAAGGAGCGCCACAAGGGGGTGTCATCAGCCCCCTGCTGGCGAATATCTATCTCCACCATGTACTGGACGTATGGTTCGAGACCGAGGTCAAACCACGGATGCGCGGGCATTGTTTTCTGGTGCGGTTTGCCGACGACTTCGTCATCGGCTTTCAGCGCGAGGACGACGCGCGGCGCGTCCTGGAGGTCCTGCCAAAGCGCTTCGACAAATACGGTCTTGAGCTCCATCCAGAGAAGAGCCGCCTCCTCGACTTCAGCAGGCCCGCACGAACCCAAACGAGCGGGCGGGGAGCCAACACGTTCGACTTTGTCGGATTCACCCACTACTGGGCGAGGTCAAGGCGGGGATTTTGGGTCATCAAGCGCAAGACCGTATTTGTCGAAGCGCTTTGGCAGGACCTCCAGGAC
>JARRMW010000261.1:0-1196 GCA_037385685.1 Gammaproteobacteria bacterium | reverse complement strand
GATTTTCCTATCCGCCTTCGATAACGTTCCCGATGCCCGAGCCAGCAACGCGCGTCATGATCTTAGGGAGTTGCTCGTCATCGCCTTCGTATCAGTTCTGTGCGGGTCAAGCTTCTGCGCCGAGATGGCGGCGTTCGGCCGCGCACAAGAAAGCCTTTTCAACCCGAAGATGGTGTGGTTGCCGCCCTTCCCCGAAAGGCATCAACGTGCCAACATTTGTGGTGATAAAAGCCACATATACGGAGGAGGACGACAGCATGAAGGATACAATGATCGGGGTAGATTTGGCAAAGCGCGTTTTTCATCTGCACGTCGCTTCGATGACGGGAGAGGTGAGGGACCGCAAGAAGCTGACCCCCTCACAGTTTCGGCGCTACATGTCCGACTTTCCCGAATGCGTTGTTGTTTTCGAGATGCCGTAACAGGGCGCGGCCCGAATGGCATCGTGGTGAGTTGAAAGACTGTTTGATGTGAGGTGTCGTTGCCCTTGGCACGCTATGCGGCGTGTCTACCGGATCGTGCTGTGAGGCGCGACCCAAGATGTCTTGCAATGAAAGGACAACGACATGGATGTGTATATCGGACTGGACGTCTCTCTCGCAACCACTGCAATCTGCGTGGCGTCCGCGCAGGGCAAGATCGTCAAGGAAACGACCGCTGCCAGCGAACCCGAGGAGCTTGTTGCGGTGTTGAAGGCGATGCCGGGGGACGTTGTGGCGGTGGGTTTGGAAGCAGGGCCCCTCTCGCAATGGCTGTACCGATTTCTGACGGATGCAGGCTTTGCCACGGTCCTGATGGAGACGCGGCAGGTGAAGGGTGCCCTCAAGGCGATGCCCATCAAGACTGACCGCCGGGATGCGGAAGGGATCGCGCGGCTCCTGCAGATGGGGTGGTATCGGCCCGTTCATTGTAAATCGATATCGGCACAGGAGATGCGCGCACTGCTGTCGGCGCGCAAGGCTGTCCAGCAGGCCGCGATAGATCTCGAGTTGTCGATCCGAGGTGTGCTGCGCAACTTCGGGCTGAAGATGGGACGTGTTGCGAAGGGCCGCTTTGAGGCGCGGGTGCAAGAACTGACCGAGGGCAATCCCATGCTGGAGGCAGCCGCGAACCCGATCCTCGCCGCACGACGGGCGCTACGACAGGAGCTGGCCGGCCTGGAAAAAGCCCTGCGCGATCACGCCAGGGAGGACCCG
>JARRMW010000260.1:0-1202 GCA_037385685.1 Gammaproteobacteria bacterium | reverse complement strand
TTGCGCTTGTATGTTTCTTTTTGCCTACTGTTGGCAAGATAGTAGGCGCCGGGGCGGGAGGGACTAATTTGCGCTTCCGACCTTTCGGTACGGACTATTATAGAAATCGTCCCCGCCCCTCACCCTAGAGCGCCGATAAGGAATCCAGCCTTGGTAATGGCCGATCTCCGCAAGCTAGCGCCCGGTGAGTCCCCGGCGTGTTCTTGGCGAACGGAGACTATTATGGCGAAGCAAGTGGACGTACGCACCTTTGGTGTGGATGTTGCAAAGAGTTGGCTGGATATCTACGCCGCTGACCGCGGTGGTGTTGAGCGAATCGACAATACCGAGGAAGCGATCGAGACGTGGCTGCGCGGTGTGACGGGGCCGGCATGGGTCGCGGTCGAGGCTACCAACCGCTATCACGAACGTTTCATTGAGCCAGCGCATGGGCAGGGTCACCGCGTGTACGTCATTGACGCCTTCAAGCTGTCTCGTTACCGGGATGCGGTGGGACGACGGGCCAAGACGGACCGCTGTGACGCTGAGCTGTTGGCGCGTTACGTGCAGCAGGAGCATGAGCATCTACCTTGCTGGCAGCCTCGAGACCCGCGCCAGGCAAGGCTTTGGCGCCTGCTGAGGCGTCGTGCAACCCTGGTCCAGACGAACGTCCGGTTGCGACAGAGCTTGGCTGATATCGGCGCCCTGGACGATGCCGCCAGAGCGCTCATCCGCCACTGCCAGCAGCTGGTGCGACAGGTTGACCGCGAGTTACGGGCCCAGGCTCGTCGACTCGGTTGGCAACAGGACCTGCAGCGAAGTTGCGGTATCCCCGGCCTGGGGCCAACAACTTCGTTAGCACTGGTCGCCGCGTTCCATCGACACGACTTCCGTAATGCCGATGCGTTCGTGGCCTTCATTGGCTTGGACGTCCGGGTGCGTGACTCCGGCAAGTTCCGCGGCCGACGCAAACTCACCAAGAAGGGCGACCCGGAAATCCGGCGGCTCTTATACAACGCGGCGATGTGCGGCTGCAGGCTCGCACACTGGAAACCCTATTACCGATCGCTGCGCGATCGAGGCTTTAGCGGTACAGCTGCCCTCGTGATACTGGCAAGAAAGATGGTCAGAGTCTGCTACGCTCTACTCGAGAAGCAAGCGTCGTTCGACCCAAAAATCCGAAAACTTCCTTGCAACGCGACATAGAATCTATAATTTCTGCC
>JARRMW010000259.1:0-2203 GCA_037385685.1 Gammaproteobacteria bacterium | reverse complement strand
GACAACCCGAAGATGGAGCCATAAGATGAGAAATAGATTCCTTCTTTGTATCGCATTTGCATGCACGCAACTTGGACTTGCGAATGCCAGCGACTTCGACGCCGAACGTCTGGAACGTCGCGCCTATGAATCCGCGTTGTGGGGGCAGGCCATCGTGGCTGGGAACGAGATGATCGAGGGTGGAATTGCCGCCGGTCAGAAGCTCAATCAAGTCGCCTTCTTCTCTCGTCCGCCGAACTGGAAGTTTCAGCAGCCGACGCCGAACAACTCGACGCTATACGTCCAACTGATTTATGACGTCAAGGAGGGGCCCGTGGTTGTCGAGATTCCACCCACCGAGGGATCTTTCAGCGTATTCGGGACGTTCCTTGATGTCTGGCAGCGCCCAGTCGTGGATGTTGGCGCGGGTGGCGATGACAAGGGCAAAGGAGCCAGGTATTTCCTCTATAATGCCCGCGATCCGAAGATCACGGTGCCGGACGGATTTCTCTCGGTACCACTCCATACCTATCGGGGCTATGGGACATTCCGGGTCATCACTCCCGATCTCGAGGAGAAGACTCTGGAGAGTGCCGTGGATTACATAAAGAAGGGCTTCCAACAGTATCCCTACGGCAGCGACGAGCGGCACCCGCACATGGACATCTATGACAAAAAATACTCTTCCCTGTTTCCGTGGGATCACACGTATTTCCATCGGCTTCAGAAGGTCATCAATTACGAAGAGGTCCGTGAAGAGGACAAGTATGCGATGGGCATGCTCAGCTCCATTGGAATAGATCGCGGCGGCAGCTTCGATCCGGACGAGAAGACCCGGGCCGTGCTTGACGACGTCATGAAGGGAGTGCACGAGGAACTGCAACACCTCCTTCGCACGATTCCACCGCGTCGTTGGGGAGACAAGACCCAGTGGACGCAGCCGGTGGCCGATTCGATGATCTCGACGATGATGACCTACAAGGACGAAAACAAGGTCTATATCGACGACCGTGCCTTCACTTACTACACCTATATTTCTCCCCCTGTAAAGCTGGGATCGTCCACGGCCTATCTCATGCTGACCAAGGACGCGGACGGAGAGCCGCTCAAGGGGGATAGGAACTACACGCTGACCGTCCCGGCGGACGTCCCTGCCGAGCAGTTCAGGAACTACACGCTGACCGTCCCGGCGGACGTCCCTGCCGAGCAGTTCTGGTCGGTGCTTGTTTATGACGTCGCTACCGCTTCCTACATCCGGCAAGCTGATCCCATTGGCCTCGCCTCATCGGAAGACCCGAAGATGAATGATGACGGCACCTTTACGATTTACTTTGGCCCCGAACAATTAAACAACGGTGTGAACTACCTGCCCACCGGCAATGCGGACGACTATTTCCTGCTTTTCCGGTTCTATGGCCCGGAGGAAGCCTACAACAACAATAGTTGGATGTTGAATGACATGATGAAGAAGCCTTGATGCCAGGGCCCAACAAGTCGGTGCGGGCAATGGGGCTCCGCACCGAGCCTGGCCTCAAAAGTGCCACGTCTCCTTTGGGTCAGTAGCCGCCACTTTACCTCGAAACATCTCATCGGCTGCTTCCGGCCAGTACCGGACAGTCGCGCGCACTATTGTGCGCTATGGCGTATACCAGATCGGACTCGTGTAAGCGCGGTCGGTTACTTCCATGGCCGTACCCTCTGGCATGTCGATGCCGAAGTACTTCGCGTCATAAGCGGTCCAGCGCGGCGTAGGAATCTCGATGACCCGAACGTAATAGAAGGCGCGCTGATCGGGATCGAAATCGGGGTCTTTCCAATGGGCCGAAAGAACTGCCGCGCCAATGTCATTAGTATAGGTTGCATTGGCTACATCGACGGTGTTACCCACAGGTTCCTGGCAGCGACCATCGGGGCCGATGCTGCGCCCCCCCGAAACGGCCACGTCGTAAATACGTTCCTGGGTATCGCCGTCGTCATCGAGCCAGCCTTTGATAATCTGTATGCGGTCGAGATTCGCGCCATCCGGATCGCGCAGCGCCCGCACCATGAAAGTTGGCGCGGCGCCTCCAGGACCCTTGCGAAGGTCGCCACCCATCGGCACGCCCCGCGCATAGCCTTGTTCAGCGAAGTCGGGTCGCTTTACTTCCGCCGCTTCGAAGTCCCAGCCAGCGAATACGCGCACTCGCAGTCGAGTGCCAGTAGTAGCGAACACTTCACGACGGGA
>JARRMW010000258.1:0-1223 GCA_037385685.1 Gammaproteobacteria bacterium | reverse complement strand
CAGTGGACCGGATCAGGATTGAGTATCCCGGTGGTAGTAACAGCAGAGAGGGGTGAGAATCCCCTCCGCCGAATGGGCAAGGGTTCCCCAGCAACGCGTCGTCAGCTGGGGGTAAGTCGATCCTAAGGCCGATCTTAACTGAGTAGGTCGAAAGGGAAGCAGGTTAATATTCCTGCACCATAGAGGTACACGCGGTAACGCAAGCCAAAATTTTGACGCTTCTGGATAGGTTGAGCAAAGCTGTCGCTTTGTTTAACCGTATAAGTCTGGGGAGTGCCGTAATGGCGAGAACCAGGCGAAAGCGGGAATAGCCATCCGTTTTAGGAAGGTTCAGCTGATTTCTGGAGCCCATGAAAAGGAAATTAGGAAGGATTCTCTACGACCGTACCAAGAACCGACACAGGTGCCCCTAGGCAAGAAACCTAAGGCGTGTCGGGTACACACTAAGCGAGGGAACTCGGCAAATTAGCCCCGTAACTTTGGGATAAGGGGTGCCTGAGGTTTTGACTTCGGTTGGGACTTCAGGTCGCAGTGGCAAAGGGGTTTCGACTGTTTAATAAAAACATAGGAAACCGCAAGCCCGAAAGGGTATGAACGGTTTCTGAATCCTGTCCAGTACAGGTACCTGAAGCCCGGTTTCAACCGGTTTAAGGGCCTGCAAACGACGGGAGTAACTCTGACTCTCTTAAGGTAGCCAAATGCCTTGTCGGGTAAGTTCCGACGCGCATGAATGGATCAACGAGAACCCCACTGTCCCCGCTTAGTACCCGGTGAACCCACGTAAAGTGGACGAACAGTCCACTGACTCCCAGCGGGAAAAGAAGACCCCGTGGAGTTTTACTGCAGCCTGTCGCTGAGATATGGCTGTGGATGCAGAGCGTAGGCGGGAGCCGTTATATCCCAGTCTCTCCGGGGACTGGAGGAGGCAACAATGGAACACCGCCTTTTCGCATCCGTGTCTCTTACCGGCACAATTGTGTTGGGACAACGATTGGTGGGCAGTTCGGCTGGGGCGGCACCCCCTTGAAAAAATATCGAGGGGGCCCTAAGGTCAGCTCAGGAGGGACAGAAACCCTCCGCAGAGTGCAAAGGTAAAAGCTGGCTTGACTGGATCCTCCACAGCAAGGGATCCAGAGGCGAAAGCCTGGCTTAGCGAACATCCAAATCCTCGTTGGTGGGGGTTGGATATGACAGAAAAATTACCCCGGGGATAACAGGCTTGT
>JARRMW010000257.1:0-2506 GCA_037385685.1 Gammaproteobacteria bacterium | reverse complement strand
ACGATGTGGGAAGGCACAGACAGCCAGGAGGTTGGCTTAGAAGCAGCCACCCTTTAAAGAAAGCGTAATAGCTCACTGGTCGAGTCGGCCTGCGCGGAAGATTTAACGGGGCTTAAGATGTGTACCGAAGCTGCGGATGCATGCTTGCATGCATGGTAGAGGAGCGTTCTGTAAGCCGTTGAAGGTGAATCGTAAGGTTTGCTGGAGGTATCAGAAGTGCGAATGCTGACATGAGTAACGATAAAGGGGGTGAGAGGCCCCCTCGCCGAAAGCCCAAGGTTTCCTGCGCAACGCTAATCGGCGCAGGGTTAGTCGGCCCCTAAGGCGAGGCAGAAATGCGTAGTCGATGGGAAGCAGGTTAATATTCCTGCACCACTCTATATTGCGATGGAGGGACGGAGAAGGCTAGGTCAGCCTGGCGACGGTTGTCCAGGTTTAAGCGAGTAGGCCGGGATCTTAGGTAAATCCGGGATCCTAAAGCTGAGACGTGATGACGAGCTCCCACGGGAGCGAAGTGATTGATGCCATACTTCCAGGAAAATCTTCTAAGCTTCAGATATAGAGTGACCGTACTCCAAACGGACACACGTGGGCAGGGTGAGAATCCCAAGGCGCTTGAGAGAACTCGGGTGAAGGAACTCGGCAAAATGGTACCGTAACTTCGGGAGAAGGTACGCCTTTGTCGGTGACCAGATTTACTCTGTGAGCTGGCGAAGGCCGCAGAGCGGCCGTAACTATAACGGTCCTAAGGTAGCGAAATTCCTTGTCGGGTAAGTTCCGACCTGCACGAATGGCGTAACGATGGCCACGCTGTCTCCACCCGAGACTCAGTGAAATTGAAATAGCTGTTAAGATGCAGTTTACCTGCGGCTAGACGGAAAGACCCCGTGAACCTTTACTACAGCTTTGCACTGGACTTTGAGCCTACTTGTGTAGGATAGGTGGGAGGCTTTGAAACCGGGACGCCAGTCTCGGTGGAGCCAACCTTGAAATACCACCCTGGTATGTTTGAAGTTCTAACCCAGATCCGTTATCCGGATCGGGGACAGTGTATGGTGGGTAGTTTGACTGGGGCGGTCTCCTCCCAAAGAGTAACGGAGGAGCACGAAGGTACCCTCAGCGCGGTCGGACATCGCGCATTGAGTGCAAAGGCATAAGGGTGCTTGACTGAGAGACTGACACGTCGATCAGGTGGGAAACCAGGTCTTAGTGATCCGGTGGTTCTGTATGGAAGGGCCATCGCTCAACGGATAAAAGGTACTCCGGGGATAACAGGCCCTATCTGCCGTAGGCGTTTGAGACTTGAGGGAAGCTGCTCCTAGTACGAGAGGACCGGAGTGGACGAACCTCTGGTGTTCCGGTTATCACGCCAGTGGTATTGCCGGGTAGCTACGTTCGGACAGGATAACCGCTGAAAGCATCTAAGCGGGAAGCCTCTCCCAAGATTAGGTCTCACTGGATACTCGATATCCCTGAAGGGTCGTTGAAGACTACAACGTTGATAGGCTGGGTGTGGAAGTGCAGTAATGTATGAAGCTAACCAGTACTAATTGCCCGTGAGGCTTGACCATATAACACCCAAGTATTTCGGGTGTTGGTAAACGCCATTGCGATAACCAGCGCATTTTGATCAAACCGACTTTGAAAACGGAGTTTCTGACTCCTTTTCACACCAGTTTGCCCGGCGGCAAGAGAGCACTGGAACCACCTGATCCCATCCCGAACTCAGAAGTGAAACGGTGTATCGCCGATGGTAGTGTGGGGCTTCCCCATGTGAGAGTAGGACACTGCCGGGCTTCTAACCCTAAACCCCTGACTGCGAAAGCAGCCAGGGGTTTTTTTATACTGCTTTTCCCCGTTCAATTTTGAATGGTGGGTTGGAATTTCACGATCTGCTCGATAGTAAGCGGGCTTTGTCAACCACTCGACAACAGACTGACAAGAGTTTATTAGGCCCTTCTAATGGCGCCATTGCGCACTTATTATGCGTAATCAGAATAACAGGACAAGGTTGAATCTGGTTATTGTGACCGCTGGTAGCGGGAACTTTAACCGTAGTACAGCTGATATGCACAGATCCTGAAAGATAAATAGGCATGTGATTGGATAAAAATCAAAAAAACCATATCACGCGTACTTTAAATACAAAAAGTGGCTCGACATTAACAGAAACGCCCATTCATATTTCGCTTTGGCGAATGATGGGTAGCCATAATTCCTCATATGAAGGGGTGTGTAGCTTGGACATTCAAAATGCATTTGTTGTTGGTCACAATAAAACTCCGACAACGTTTTCCTCACGTACCTTACTGTCATTCGCACAGGCGATACTGTTCACGCTCTTGATGTCTGTTTCGAATGCTGTCCTGTCGCAAAATTCAGCTGTCACTGTTGCAATAGACGAGAGTTGTGCTGCTAACCGTGTTGGTAGTGCACTGAATTGTACTGCTGGCGAATTTACCGAACAGGTCCTGTCTAATGCGGTTGATACTGAACCGTTCTGTAT
>JARRMW010000255.1:0-1255 GCA_037385685.1 Gammaproteobacteria bacterium | reverse complement strand
CGAGCAACGGCATTCAGTCTGTTTTGATGGATGTTCGAGAGATCCATCCCCTTCGGGAAGTACTGCCGCAGAAGACCGTTCGTATTCTCATTCGAACCGCGTTGCCAAGGACTTCGTGGATCACAAAAGTACACTTTGATGTCGGTATCCAGACTGAACCGTTGGTGGTCCGCCATCTCTTTGCCCCGATCCCAGGTCAACGATTTGTATAGTTCCCGCGGTAACTTGTGTGCATGCTTGATGAGTGCGTTGATCACGGTCTTCGTATCTTTGCTGGGTACCCGTACCAACATCACGTAACGTGTATGACGTTCAACCAAGGTCGCGATCTGACTGTTGTTGCTGCCGATTATCAGGTCACCTTCCCAGTGTCCCGGAACCGCTCGGTCCTCGACTGCAGCCGGTCGCTCCCGGATCGAGACTGTGCCGGTAATGCGACCATGGGTGGCCGTCTTCTGCGTGTGACTACGCCCGCGGCGCATCACCCGCGTGCGTCTCAAGTGCTGCAAAAGCTCTTTCTTCAAGGCGCCGCGGGCTTGGATGAAGAGGCTCTTGTAGATCGTCTCGTGTGACACCTGGAAGTTCTCGTCGTCCGGGTACATGTACTTGAGCCAGCCTGCGATCTGTTCAGGCGACCACAATCCCTTGAGCTTGCGTGCCACGATGCGAGCCAAGGCTCGGTTCTCAACCAGTTTACAGGTCTTCGGTCGGCGTGCCCGATCCCAGGCAGCCTGATCTGCTCTGGTAGCCCGGTAGCGTCGCCGACCCTCGTTGCGATTGATTTCGCGGCTCACCGTAGACGGCGCGCGACCTAGCGAAGCCGCGATCGCACGAAGAGATCGGCCGGCAACCAAACCGCGGGATATCTCCTCGCGTTCGGCCAGAGTCAGAGCAAGTCGTGAACGACTACGTGATCGCGGTCGTATCCCGCCGGTCTCGGCAAGAACACCTTGAACCGAAGAATGTCCTCGATCAAAAAGACGTGCAATCTCATACGTGGAATCGCCAGCCTGCCAGCGATCCCACATCAGCTCTTTCTGCTCTTGTGTGTAGTAAATCCTCGGTCTGTGCTTCATCTGCAACATCCTCCGCTCTATAGTTAGAGCTTAGGTGTTGCATCGACCGATTGAAGTCACAGGCCGAGAGCAGCCCGTACCCCTCTGATAAACTGATTGTCTGTTTTCTGCTAAAGCGGCCACTGTAAAGATGACGCGCAAGAAAATTGCCGCTGGCTCGCTCAAATATGCAGCGCTTG
>JARRMW010000254.1:0-1257 GCA_037385685.1 Gammaproteobacteria bacterium | reverse complement strand
GCTTTGATCATAGGCAGCCTCGGTGAGCAACAGACAGCCCTGCGATCTCTGGAAACACTCATCCGCAAACACCCGGACCATGCGGAAGCCTGGCACCTGATGCGTAAATTCCAGAAAGAACTGGGCAACAACGATGCAGCAGAATTCGCATTAAGCAAGTGCTTGGCGCTGCAACCTGATCACGCCGGGGCACGCAGCCTGCGATAAAATTCTGCACCGTGCAAAGCAATGGCGGCTTTCAACGACGGACCGTAACCAAATCAGCGCTCGTAGCGGTGTACCGTTACTTCTGCCTCCGGGCAGTAGCGGTCATTGCAAGTCCAGCATTGATATACAAGGAAGAACCATTTCAAAGGCTCACTTGCACTATTACAGACCGTAGCTGCCACTCTTCACTGCGGGTATTCGAGTTCCAGGAGTTCGATCAGTTGCCGGGCGCGTTCCAGATGGTCCGGCAATTCCATTTCTACGCGTATTCTTATCTGCCCGCCCAGGCTGGAAAAGTGGTTGACCAGGGACCTGATTTTCCTGCTGTCCTGGGTGATCAGATCGAGCCTGACGTCACCGTATGCCTCGAGAAGTTCGGTCGGCGGAAAAGCATACGGCCGCCTCCAGGTCAATTCCGTGAAGCGATCGGGATCCGGGTAGTTCGAATCGACGATCTCGAAGGCCAGTGCTTCCGCCTCACGGCTATCCTCCATATCCTCACGGTAGTCCTCGTCCAGATGTCGCGCAGAAGCGTCGTACTCGGAAATCATCCGCACGAGTTCGATATTCTTCATCTGGCGAAGCGCCCCTGAATTGATCAGTTGCTGCAGGGCTGAACGGTTCCATGAATAAGGCCGGTAGCCGTTGAATTCCGTGAGGTAGGCAAGGTGCAGGTTGTCAACGTCCTCGACGCGACGACCCCGCAGATAGGTCGCCAGGTCCTTGGCGCCGTTCACCGTCCTCGAAGCGGTCCTCAGGACCGTCTCGAGCATGACCAAATCCGCTTTGAGGTCTACGATGAGCGCCCGTGCATATTCAGCAATCTGGCGTTGTTCCTGGCGTTCCTCGTTCCAGTTGTTGATTTGCAGTGCGATCAGAATCCCGATGACGACAAGGAAGATCTCTCCCGTCGCATAGCGCAGGAACCGCATGAAGTTTTTCTCCGATACGGCTTTCTCTCGAGCACGGCGAAAAAGTCTGAACATGGCCGCAAGTATATCGTTGAAAAAGAATCTACAGTCACGGGATTTTCTCAATAGGCCAGAACCA
>JARRMW010000253.1:0-2213 GCA_037385685.1 Gammaproteobacteria bacterium | reverse complement strand
CTCGCCTGCTGGAGGTTGATTAACAAGCGTGCGGCCTACGGTGTAGACCGAGTGGATGCGCGTGCGTATGAAGCCAACCTGCAGGAGAACGTAGAGGGGCTGGTGGCAGCAGTCAAGGGTGGCTGGTATCGGGCCAAGCTGGTGCTCAGGAGATATATCCCCAAGCTCAACGGGAAGATGAGGCCCCTGGGGATACCGGCTGTTGCGGACAAATTGCTCCAGATCGGAGTGGCGAAGATCTTGGAAGAGATCTATGAGCAGGACTTCTTGGGTTGCAGCTACGGCTACCGGTTGGGAGTCGGAGCCCTGGATGCGGTTCGCGACCTGAGCGCGGCGCTGCGAAGCGGGCGCTATCACTTTCTGGTCGAGGCCGATATCCGCAGCTTCTTCGACAGAATCGATCATCAAAAACTGATCGAGCTGTTGCGGCTGCGGATCGACGACGAGCCCTTCCTGCGACTCATCCGCAAGTGGCTGAAGGCAGGCATCTTGGAGAAGGATGGTCAGGTGATTCACCCGGAGACGGGATCGCCACAAGGCGGAATCGTCTCGCCGATGTTGGCGAACATCTACCTCCATTATGTTCTTGATGTGTGGTTTGAAGAAACCGTCAAGGCGCATTGCAAAGGCAAGGCGTACCTGTGTCGGTATGCCGACGACTTCGTGTGTGCTTTCGAGTGCGAGTCCGATGCCGAGCGCTTCTACAAAGCCCTCGGCGCTCGGATGGAGTCGTTCGGGTTGGAGGTCGCGGAGGAAAAGACGAACCTGCTCAGGTTCTCACGTCAGGACTGGCACAAGAGCGGCACCTTCGAATTCTTGGGATTCGAGTTTCGCTGGGGGCGTGGTCGCTGGGGAAAGCCGGCGCTCAAACGCCGCACTGCCCGTAAGAAGTACCGGGCCGCCCTGGCGAGCTTTCAGCAATGGTGTCGCGAGCACTGCCGGATTGGTGTCGCGAGCACTGCCGGATGCGCAAGGAGAGATTCTTCGCGGCCCTCAACGCGAAGCTACGCGGGTACTACAACTACTACGGTATCCGCGGCAACTTCGACAGCATCGACGACTTCTTTTATCACGTGAGGCGAACTCTCTACCGACAGCTGAACCGCCGCAGTCAGCGGCGCAGCTACAACTGGAAGGGCTTCGCCGAGCTGATCAAAGTCTTCAAGCTGGAGCGACCACACATCTGCCACAGCTTCTGAGTATTGGCCAATGTTGCTGTGTGCGAAGCGAGTAACTTCGAGGAGCCCGGTGCGGTAGTTCCGCATGCCGGGATCTGGGTAGCGGCCGACAAGGCCATAGTCTAGCGGGTGAAAGTCCCGCCGTGCCAATTGCTCGATTCAGGCACGTAGTGATGCCACAGTTCTTGGCGGTAACGCCAAGTCCATTGCGTGGTGTAAACGGCCCGGCGGCCCAGGAAATTTCCTGCGGTCGGTACAACCGGGGGGTCTAGCAAGTGTGGGAGCCTGAACATAAAGAAATGACTGCAGCCCCGAAAAGCGTGCGCCATTAAAGTTGTATATTGGTGATTATCTGAGCGTGCCGAACCTCTCAGATCTAAGGTGAGGCCGATGTTCTTCGGGAAGAAACGAGCAAGCGCACCGAAGAGACGCCGCGGGGTAAGGGTCCAAGCACCTCCACACAGACTATGGAGATAACGTCGGGAAGGGCCTACTCCCAGCAGGGGTACGTAGCAACCTGCGAAGACTCGCCGCACGAGGCACCCTTGAGAGGGGCCGAAGGAAGCGAGAGGGTTTAGGTCTGGCGCATGAGCCGGTATGAGCGAGAAAGGCGGGGTAATGCCTGCCGACACGGGTACGAGTCCCGTGCTGTGAGGAGGTAACACCTACTCATAGGCAAAGCGGCTCTCGGTACAGTGATGGCCTTGCGGGAAGACACCACCCGGGACGCTGAGCCCAGTACGGTGGAAAACGGAGCCGAAGGCTAGCGACGCGGTAAACCGGGCACGCGAGGGGTGTATGTGGACGTACACTTAAGCCTCCGCGGGCTTTGGGAAGGCGGGGTCGCGATAACAACGCAACATCACTGGCTGCCAACCGGACTCGGGAAATCCGACCGTCCGGGATGAGAGGGGGGCTTGCGGAAACGTGATGCAGGGTCTGATGGCCTTTTGCCACGAAGCTGGAAACGGCTGATACCTTGGAAGCCATTGACCTACACATGCGCGCGCCGTACTTCTACCCGACTACGGGGGC
>JARRMW010000252.1:0-1290 GCA_037385685.1 Gammaproteobacteria bacterium | reverse complement strand
TGACACTAGAAACCGGACGATCTAGCCCTGGGCAGGGCGAAGTCAGGCGAAAGCCTGGTGGAGGCCCGAAGGGGTTCTAACGTGCAATTTGTTCCTCAGACCTGGGGCTAGGGGCGAAAGACCAATCTAGTCCGGTGATAGCTAGTTCCCTCCGAAGTTGGTCGCAGCCAACCCTCAAGCGAGGTAGCCGATGGGGTAGAGCACTAATTGGGAAGTAAGGGGTCGAAAGACCTCGCTTTCCTTCTAAACTCCGAATCCATCTGCGCCGTAGACCTTGGGAGACGGGTTACAGGGGGTAAGCCCCTGTTCCGAGAGGGGGACAACCCAGACCGGGGTTAAGGCCCCAAAGTGCTGGCTAAGTGTTAAATAGAAAAGTGTCATCAGCCCCAGACAGCGGGGAGGTAGGCTTAGAAGCAGCCATCCTTCAAAGAAAGCGTAACAGCTCACCCGCCGAGGCTGATGGCCTTGAAAATGGACGGGGCTAAGCCAGCCGCCGATACCCCGGAGTACAACTTATCGTTGTAATCTGGTAGGAGGGCGTCCTGACTGGGCGGAAGCCGGGCCGTGAGGTCCGGTGGACCGGATCAGGATTGAGTATCCCGGTGGTAGTAACAGCAGAGAGGGGTGGGAATCCCCTCCGCCGAATGGGCAAGGGTTCCCCAGCAACGCGTCGTCAGCTGGGGGTAAGTCGGTCCTAAGGCCGATCTTAACTGAGAAGGTCGAAAGGGAAGCAGGTTAATATTCCTGCACCACAGAGGTACACGCGGTAACGCAAGCCTAATTTCTGACGCTTCTGGATAGGTTGAGCAAGGCTGTCGCTTTGTTTAACCGTATAAGTCTGGGGAGTGCCGTAATGGCGAGAACCAGGCGAAAGCGGGAATAGCCATCCGTTTTAGGATGGTTCAGCTGATTTCTGGAGCCCTTGAAAACGAACTTAGGAAGGATCCTTTGTGACCGTACCAAGAACCGACACAGGTGTCCCTAGGCGAGAAACCTAAGGCGTGTCGGGTACACACTAAGCGAGGGAACTCGGCAAATTAGCCCCGTAACTTTGGGATAAGGGGTGCCTGCGGTTTTGGCTTCGGCTGGAACTGCAGGTCGCAGTGGCAAAGGGGTTTCGACTGTTTAATAAAAACATAGGAAGCCGCAAGCCCGAAAGGGTGTGAACGGCTTCTGAATCCTGTCCAGTACAGGTACCTGAAACCCGGTTTCAACCGGTTTAAGGGCCTGCAAACGACGGGAGTAACTCTGACTCTCTTAAGGTAGCCAAATGCCTTGTCGGGTAAGTTC
>JARRMW010000251.1:0-1296 GCA_037385685.1 Gammaproteobacteria bacterium | reverse complement strand
GAAAACATCGACCCGGATTGTCGCAGATCATCCGAGAACCGATTGCTAGGCTTCTGTGCGGGGATCAACTGCGATAGCATCATAACAACGCGTGAAGCGCACGTTCTCCTTGAGCGAATTAGCTTGAAAAATGATCTCGAAGATGACCCGAGAGTTGAAGTGCTGAAGCACGTACTTATAGACGCTTTGGAGGATGGGCGCATTGATTATGCGGAGTCAAACGAGATTAGCCAATTAATCACTTGCCTGACTGGAGATAGCTAGGCTCCAGACTCATTGATCGTCAAAGCCAGTAGATGACGGTGGCAGCGAGAGCTACGGCGGATAGGAAGACCTTCGGGCACCTGTCGTAGCGCGTTGCGACGCGTCTCCAGTCCTTGAGACGTCCGAACATGATCTCGATCCGATTGCGGCGTTTGTAGCGGCGTTTGTCATACCGGAGAGGCTTGCTGCGCGACGTTCGCCCCGGGATGCAGGCCCGGATTCCCTTGTCTTTCAGGGCATCGCGGAACCAATCCGCATCGTAGCCACGGTCGCCGATGAGCCAGTCGGCCGAAGGCAGGTCGCCGAGCATCGCCAAGGCGCCGGTGTAGTCACTGACCTGACCGGCCGTCATGAAGAAGCGCAATGGCCGACCCAGAGCGTCCGTGACGGCGTGCAGCTTGGTGTTCAGGCCGCCTTTGGTTCGTCCGATGAGCCTGCCGCGCCCCCCTTTTTGACCCGCAGGCTCGAAGCCGTGCGGTGTGCCTTCAGATAGGTCGCGTCCATCATGATGGTTGTCTGCTCGGCACTCTCCGATGCCAGCCCCGTCATGATCCTGGCAAAGACGCCCATATCGCTCCACCGCTTCCAGCGATTGTAGAGCGTCTTGTGTGGGCCATACTCTGCCGGTGCGTCGCACCAGCGCAAACCATTGCGGTTGATGAAGATTATCCCGCTCAGCACGCGCCGATCATCGACGCGCGGCCTGCCGTGGGATTTGGGGAAGTAGGGCTTGAGACGGGCCATCTGCGCCTCCGTCAGCCAGAAGAGATTGCTCATGTCACCGCTCGATTTTTCCAGCGGTGAATCACAAGCGACCAGGCTCATCAATGGGTCCTGAGCCTAAGCGTACGTCCGAACAAGACGATGTCGGCCAGCGACCGTCCTGCTGGCGAACCAACGTGCAGGCAGTGTTGGACTAACCCAGCTGGACGTGTCGGAAGAACTTGGCGCGGGGTGCTTCGAGACAAGCGAGGAGATCATCCGGCTGGCGGCTATGATATATGTGCGTTTTCCGCTGTCGTTGAGGAAAGT
>JARRMW010000250.1:0-1303 GCA_037385685.1 Gammaproteobacteria bacterium | reverse complement strand
CAAGTAGGGGTGCGCAGAACTCTTGGTGGAGCGGTGGAATGCGTAGATATCAAGAGGAATGCCGGTGGAGAAGTCGGTGCACTGGGCCTGTCCTGACGCTGAGACACGAAAGCGTGGGGAGCGAACGGGATTAGATACCCCGGTAGTCCACGCCGTAAACGATGCCTACTAGGTTGTGGTGGTTCTGACACCAGCACAGCCGAAGCAAAAGTGCTAAGTAGGCCGCCTGGGGAGTACGGTCGCAAGGCTAAAACTCAAAGGAATTGACGGGGGCTCACACAAGCGGTGGAGCATGTGGATTAATTCGAAGCAACGCGCAGAACCTTACCTGGGTTTGACATGCTTGGATGCTTGCCGGGAAACCGGTTAAGCTGCCTTCGGGTGAAACTTGCACAGGTGCTGCATGGCTGTCGTCAGCTCGTGTCGTGAGATGTCGGGTTAAGTCCTTTAACGAGCGAAACCCTTGCCGTTAGTTGCCAGCGGGTCATGCCGGGGACTCTAACGGGACTGCCGGTGTTAAACCGGAGGAAGGTGGGGATGACGTCAAGTCATCATGGCCTTTATGCCCAGGGCTTCACACGTGCTACAATGGTCGGAACAGAGCGACGCGAGACCGTGAGGTGGAGCAAATCGCAAAAATCCGGCCCCAGTTCGGATTGCAGGCTGGCAACTCGCCTGCATGAAGGTGGAATCGCTAGTAATCGCGTATCAGCTATGACGCGGTGAATGTGTTCCTGAGCCTTGTACACACCGCCCGTCAAGTCCTTTGAGTTTTAGCCTTGCGACCGTACTCCCCAGGCGGTCTACTTAACACTTTTGCTTCGGCTGTGCTGGCGTCAGAACCACCACAACCTAGTAGACATCGTTTACGGCGTGGACTACCGGGGTATCTAATCCCGTTCGCTCCCCACGCTTTCGTGTCTCAGCGTCAGGTCAGGCCCAGTGCACCGACTTCTCCACCGGCATTCCTCTTGATATCTACGCATTCCACCGCTCCACCAAGAGTTCTGCGCACCCCTACTTGCCTCAAGAAACCCAGTTCGTCAAGCAATTCCTCGGTTAAGCCGAGGGATTTCACAAAACGCTTAAGCTTCCGCCTACACACGCTTTAAGCCCAGTGATACCGAACAACGCTTGCCACCTTCGTCTTACCGCGGCTGCTGGCACGAAGTTAGCCGTGACTTCCTCTGGGTTAGATCAATGCGCCGAAACGCACTTTCTTACCCCTGACAGTAGTTTACATCCCGAAGGACTTCCTCCTACACGCGGCGTCACTGGGTCAAGCTTTCGCTCATTGCCCAAT
>JARRMW010000249.1:0-1313 GCA_037385685.1 Gammaproteobacteria bacterium | reverse complement strand
TGACTCCAGTTTACGTACATCCCAGAATTGACGGCATCTTGTGAAGATGCAGAATCATCCTAGCGACAAAGGCAATACCAGCCAAAGCTGGTGACGCAAAGCCACGGGTCCTCGCTTCCCTCCCGACGTTCGTCGGCAGGATCCTAAGATCGCCGGGCTGCCGCGACAGCTAGTTTCCAAATGGAGCATCGAGATGAAAACCCTGAAACGCATCACGGTCGCGTTGTTCGCACTGTTGCCGCTTGCGACCGGCATAACCTTAGCGGATGACGAGCACGGCTATTCTCGTATATTTATCTTCGGTGCCAGCTTCATGGATCCCGGCAACCATTTCGCCGTGACCGGTGAGACTGCGCACCCACCTTTCGAGCCAATAAACTTCGCCAGTTATGGCGTTGGCGGGCATCGTCCCACCAACGGTCCTACGTGGGTCGAAGTGCTGGCGCAAGAAATGGGGCTGAACGAATGGGCCAAACCAGCCTATCGGGATCCGGCCTTCGGCAACTATGCCTTCAGCTACGGGCGTGCACGTGACATCACACCCGACCCCGTGGAGGCAAGCCTGTATGACCAGGTGGCTTACTGGAAGGCAAACGGTTTCTGCACTGGTAGTCCGATGCAGCCAATGAACGATACGCTGTTTATTGTGGACACCGCCTACCGCGACCTGCTCGACGTAGCTCTTGGGGCAAATGGGGATGTCGTCGTAGCAGAAGTGATGGCCAGCCTGGCATTCAATATTGGCGAGCTCTATAGCTGCGGCGCACGCCACCTGCTAATACCGAATCTACCCGATTTGGGAACGGCGCCAATAACGCCTGACGGCGGCGAGGCTTCCGGGAGGCAACAAAGTGAGGATTACAACGCAGCTGTTGAGTTCTTCGTTGTCGCGCCCTTTTCCGGCGTAATGAACATCTCATACGTCGATTTCTTCGATTTCGTCGACATAATGATGGGAATGCCTGAGACATTCGGCTTCAGCAATGTCTCGGACCCGTGCATCACGCCCTATGTGAACAAAGGTGCGTTCTGCAAGAACCGTAATGAGTATTTTTGGTGGGATCTCTTGCACCCGACGAAGGAGGTACACGCTCTGCTCGCAAGTTACGCGCTCGCAAACCTGCCCGTGCCTGAATGAGACGAATAAGCTCGACCACGAACTATTAGACCAGTTCAGTCATTAGAAGAAAGGCCGCTATTCGGCGGCCTTTCTTCATTCTCTAACGGCCGCTACTGGCCGTGAGCGTGCGGTCACGGGGAAGCAAAGTGAGTGACTGCTATACTTTGCTTTTCAGCCCGTCGGTAATCTGCTT
>JARRMW010000248.1:0-1344 GCA_037385685.1 Gammaproteobacteria bacterium | reverse complement strand
CACGCGGCATTGCTGGATCAGGCTTTCGCCCATTGTCCAATATTCCCCACTGCTGCCTCCCGTAGGAGTCTGGGCCGTGTCTCAGTCCCAGTGTGGCTGATCATCCTCTCAGACCAGCTACCGATCGTCGCCTTGGTAGGCCGTTACCCTACCAACAAGCTAATCGGACGCGGGCTCATCCTGCAGCGAGAGCCGAAGCCCCCTTTCTCTCGTAAGACGTATGCGGTATTAGCCCGAGTTTCCTCGGGTTGTCCCCCACTGCAGGGCAGATTCCCACGCGTTACTCACCCGTCCGCCACTCTACTCACACCCGAAGGCGCTTTCGCGTTCGACTTGCATGTGTTAGGCATGCCGCCAGCGTTCAATCTGAGCCAGGATCAAACTCTTCAGTTCATCTCTTTTCGCCGCCCGAAGACGGCGGATCCTTCATCACTCGACAGGGCATCGCTTGGATGCCCCAACGAGTTTGCGTTACATCGCACTCTCGTCACGGAGCATCCACACAAGCTGACTAAACAAATTGTTAAAGATCTGCAACTCACCGAGGTGAGCCTGAAAATTATACGCTGCTAGTGAAGTTTTACAAGCCATTCTACGGCTCATTTTCACAACAGCCAAAATAGACCCTGGCGGTGACCTACTTTCGCATGGGGAGGCCCCACACTATCATCGGCGATACACCGTTTCACTTCTGAGTTCGGGATGGGATCAGGTGGTTCCAGTGCTCTGTGGCCGCCAGGAAAAGCGGTGGCGGACCGGTGCGTGGTGAGACGCGGGCCGGTCTGCGGCATTCGGTTTGATCGCGTTGGGCGCGCATGCGCTGCGTTGTGTCAGCCGCCCAATCTCTGACAACCTGAGCGCTGAGCCTGAGCTCTGAGCCTCGGGGCCAAAGTGTTTGGGTGTTATATGGTCAAGCCGCACGGTCAATTAGTACGGGTTAGCTTCACACGTTGCCGCGCTTCCACATCCCGCCTATCAACGTCGTGGTCTTCGACGGACCTTCAGGGACCTCAAGGGTCCAGGGAGACCTCATCTTGGGAGGGGCTTCCCGCTTAGATGCTTTCAGCGGTTATCCCGTCCGTACATAGCTACCCGGCAGTGCCACTGGCGTGACAACCGGAACACCAGAGGTACGTCCACTCCGGTCCTCTCGTACTAGGAGCAGCTTCCCTCAAGTCTCCAACGCCCACGGCAGATAGGGACCGAACTGTCTCACGACGTTCTGAACCCAGCTCGCGTACCACTTTAAATGGCGAACAGCCATACCCTTGGGACCGACTTCAGCCCCAGGATGTGATGAGCCGACATCGAGGTGCCAAACACCGCCGTCGATATGAACTCTTG
>JARRMW010000247.1:0-1347 GCA_037385685.1 Gammaproteobacteria bacterium | reverse complement strand
TACAGCCGAGACAGCCGCCCCGACTTGGAGCAGATCGTCATTGGTGTGGTCACCTCCTTCGAGGGATACCCCATCAAGCATTATGTGTTCGAAGGCAATACCAAGGATGAGACAACGGTTGCACAGGTGGTTAAAGAATTGAAGTCGGTGTATCACATCGAGCAGACGACCTTCGTCGGGGATCGAGGGATGATCACGCGCCTCAATGTCCAGCGCATCGAGAGCGAGGGGTTCGACTACATCATGGGCGTCAAGCATCGTCAGGAGGAGATCTGTCAGATGCTGTTGGCAAGCGAAGAACTCCTCGCCAGTGGCTTTGTGTCCCACCGCGATCTCCAGATCACAGAACGGCGAGTGGTGATCAAAGAGTTCCTGCTCTGGAAGACCAAGGCATTGCTCGAGCAACAGGGGATCGAGCCGCGGGATGAAGCGCTGGCCGAGTTAACGGCGAAGATCCAGGCTCTGAGCAGCGAGGACGAGCCACAATATTCCGACTTCAAACCAATTCTCCAGGCCCTCGCGGGACCAAAGAACGCAAAGCTTGCCTATCGGCTCTTTGTTCTGATCAAGAAATATACTGGGCGTTACGAACAATGTCCCCGATACGTGATTTGCCTGAATACAGAGCGGAAACAATTCGCCGAGAAAAACCGCGACAGGCAGTTATCCAACCTAGCCGCTTCATTGGACAAATGGGCGGCGAGCGAAGAACAAACGCCGGTCGAAATCGAGCAAGGGCTGAACAAGATCTTTGCCGGATACAAAGCCAAGTACCGCAAGTTCTTCGATATCCAAAGAGACCCGGACAGCGACAAGGCCATCGGTTATCGGCTCAACGAACAGCAACTGGCGCAGGAAAAGCTGCGCGACGGTATCTTTATTCTCCAGACCAACCGGGAGGATCTGCCAGCCGGAAAAGTCGTCGACTCCTACAAGGATCTCAAAGAAGTCGAGGCGCTGTTTGATGATCTGAAGCACTTTGTGGAGCTGCAACCCATTCGACATTGGCTGACACAGCGCGTCCGAGCCCATGTTTTCCTCTGTATTCTGGCGCTGCTGTTAAAGCGCATTTTCGAGATCAATTACCTGGGAGGAAAGGCCACGCTGCAACCCCTTGAGGAGATCTCTAAATCAAAGCTCGTCTTCTACCAAGTGCGTTTTTCCGAGCGAGAGGATCGCACACGGATCATTCCCAAAATAACAACGCCTAATCCTCTGCAGAAAAAATATTTCAATATGGTAGGGATAAAAAATCCATCGAGCCTGGAAAACATTGTGTGGTGAAAACGAAAAAATCGTATCTGATTGTTTTACATATGATTTTGTACGGCAACTGTCGAATAGGGG
>JARRMW010000246.1:0-1357 GCA_037385685.1 Gammaproteobacteria bacterium | reverse complement strand
GGTAGTGTCAAGAATCTTTCGCACATTTTCTGATGGCCCTCATCTGGCTGCCAACGTCTAGGCTGCTTCTATTTCCTTCATCATCTCGTCGATGCGGTCCATCTTCATGTACTGCCTAAGGCCCCACCTGGTGCCCGCTATGTGCCTGAGCCTTGCTGCCACGAGCATCAGGGCTGAGTGGCCGTCGGGGAAGGAGCCCACCACGTTGGCCCTTCGCCTGATTTCTTTCATTATCCGTTCAAGGGGGTTGTTTGTCCTTATGCGCCTCCAGTGCTCGGATGGGAAGCGGTAGTAGCTCAGGGTCTCCTCGATGCCCTCCTTGATGACCTTCGCAGCCTTCGAGAGCTTCATGGCATCTAGCTTCTCGGCCACGACGTTCGTCTTCCTGATGGCCTCCTCTCTATCCTCCTGAGCGTGGATGGCCTTGAGCATCGCCGCCACCTCTTTCACCTTGCCCTTGGGTACCACGGTGAACACATTGCGGTAAAAGTGAACCACGCACCTCTGCCACAGGGCGTCGGGATAGAACTCCCCCAGGGACTCTACCAACCCGATGCACTTGTCCGAGATGACGAGCTCAACGCCCTTGAGGCCCCGCTCCTTCAGGTGCCTGAGGAAGGTGCTCCAACCGGCCTTGTCCTCCTTGGCGCCCTCGGCCACGCCCAGCATCTCCCTGTAGCCCTCCCTGTTGACCCCTATGGCCACCAGCACCGAGACCTGCCTCACCTCGCCGCCCCAGCTCCGCCTCAGCGCGATGCCGTCCAGGTACACATAAGGGTGCTCACCCTCGATGGGGCGGTTGCGCCAGGCCTCTATGGTCTTGTATATCTTCTGGTTGAGCCTGGAGACAGTGGAGGGGCTTACCTTCGTGCCCCACAGGGCCTCCGTGATGTCCTCCACCCGCCTGACAGAGACTCCGGCCAGGTACATCTCCACCAGGGCCTCCTCCACGGAGGCCTCCCTGCGGCGGTAACGCTCTATGATGGAGGTCTCAAAAGGCAGGGTCCTCAGTTTCGGCACCTTCAGCTTCACCTCCCCTGAGGTCGTATGGATGGAGCGGTCATAGTAGCCGGCCCTTGTGTCCTTCCTTGCCTCCGTCCTCTCGTACCGCCTGGCGTTACAGAGCCTGTCCGCCTCGGCATCCAGAAGGGCGTTCAGCGTCTCCTGCACCGACCCCCGCACTATCTCCCCCAGGTGCTTCTTGATCCGCTCCTCATCAACGCTTACAATCTGACCCGCTTTTGAGTTAGAATCTGCCATAGGTGGTTCCTTCCTTTCTGGTATGGTTTTCGGCGAAACCTAATTTACCAGACGAGGAACCACCTTTTTAAATGTGCGAAAGATAGGATACGTTATC
>JARRMW010000245.1:0-2438 GCA_037385685.1 Gammaproteobacteria bacterium | reverse complement strand
GTAACTACTCACCCCCCTCAGCATAGATGTCGCCAGAGAGGGCCATCTGTATGGCAACCAGAGGATTGTATCCCTTGTTTGCCATGGACTGCAGATAACTGGAGATGCGGCAATAGGCCTTGGCATAGCGCTCCGTTCGAAAGCAGCCGGAAATCTTTTGCTTGACCTTGCTCATCCGCAGGTCGCGTTCTGCGCGATTGTTGGTGAACGGGACATGCGGCACTTTGGCGAAGCGTAAGATCGCATCCGCGTGTTTTTTCATCCGCTCCCACAGATTGTGGGCATCGGACTTGGCAATCCGGCCCCGTTTGCCATTTTGCCGGGGTGGGATCGGGGGCAGTTCTTTCTCGCCCCGCCTCAAGATGTTGCGATAGCGTCTGCACAGGCCGCGGTACTCGATCGGCGTCAAGCACTTGTTCTTGCGCTGGGTGACTGTGGCGCAGGTCTTTTGCAGCAGGCGCTTCATTTCGACCGCCCAGGCGTAACCGTTGGTGTCGACGATGAAAGTCAACTCCCGCACCAGATGGGAACCGCACAGGCCATGGTCGCAATGGTCGTACGACAGATAAGGACTCCAACAGTCATGGACGATCACCCCGCCATAGCGAGGAAGGATGCCAATCGCTTCGATCGCCTCCTTGCCCCGCTTGGGGTGCAGGAATTTGAGTGTGATCTCGCCACCGGAGTAGACATGGATCCACTGCTTTTTCTTGTCAACCCGCAAGGAGGTCTCGTCGACATGGATCGTGGGCTCTCTGAGCAGTTGTTTGATGGCCGTTTGCTCCCACACCTCCAGGATCGAATAGAGTTGCCATACGTAGAGCAGGATCGTCGCCTCGGAGATGGCCTTGTCGATGAGGGCCTTGATCGATTGCTGTACGCGCTTGAGCGAGATCATCTGGGCGATGACCAGATTCAGGATGAAGGCCTTGATCCCCGGACCGTACTGTAAGGGACCGGCCATGGCTTTGGGGAAGGCGCCCTTGGTCTGATGATGGCAGTCGGGACACTCCTTGATCTCGGCATCGACGTGATGCTCCACCTTCTCGAACAGGATATCGATCAGGGTGCGCCTTATCGGTCTGCGAGGGGGGTATGCCGGAGTTGCTGCTGTTCTTGGTGGTGGTCTTTTCCATAAAGACGGCCATCACGAGCTCCAACAGCATCAGCAGCGCCTGAACCAGGGCGCGGCTCTCCGCGTTCACCCGGCCTTCAGCGCTCAGGCGCTCGAACTGTCCCTTCAGGGTGTCGAGCTCTTCTCGCAGAGATTGCTTGTTGACGCTGGCCATGATCGGCTGCGGATTACGCCTCCTCGGCCTCGACTGCCATCATGGCCGCCAGGACCGCGACCCGCTCGGCCCGCGCCAAAGCTTGGTACCGCTTGCCCCAATTGTGTGCCTTGCGCTTGATGCTTTGCCGATGGGTGAAGTTTCTACCCGCGAAACTGGCCCAGTGGACCCGGTCGAGGGTGAAGTTGAACCAAAGCTTTTCCGTGCGCACCCCCGCCTGATTCATGACCTGCAGCTCCAGGTGGTTCCAGTCGCTGAGCCACTCGTCATACAAGCGCGACGGGTAACCGGAGAGCATCACGGTGCAGGGCAGGCCCGTGAGAAGGGTCAGTAGGTCGATGTGATCCTGTTCCCGATAGTCAAAGCGGTAGCGGCGTTTCGAGGTGCGCGTGTGCAACAGATAGGGCGGATCACAGTAGATCAGCTCGCGACCCTGATAGTCATACTCGGCCAGGAACCGATGGGCACAATCCTGGATCAGCTGCACCGGGTAATCACAATCGAAATCGGCGAGGGCACGCGCGTTGAGGTCGATGCCGATGTTGCACAAGGCGGGCGGCTTGCGTTTCATGATGGCACCGCCGCCCAAGTGGGTTTCGATGTAGGTGTCGTGCGGCGGCATCACGGCGATGATCGGTTGGCACAAACCGGAGGTCGCCTTCGATCCGAAATAGTTGCCCATGAAGCGGGTTCCAAGTCGTCCGATTGGAACCTCAGCATAGGATCAGCAGGCTATGCTGTCAAGAATTCAAGAGGGGATTTCAGTTGCAGTCAGAAGGGGGGCGCAATGCCAGAGAGGCTATGCGAGAGGGGGTGAGTAGTTACGCGTAACCAGTATAAGAAAGACTTAGGGGAAACCCGAAAGGCGCTCGAAGAGCTGAAACAACAACGTGCCACCCCGGCGGTGTGTAACAAAACCGGCGCGGTGTTCTTAGCGTTACAGCTGTTCCTTGTTGCTCGGATCAGCTTTCGCGCGGTCTCCAGGGTCTTGGCGGTGTTCGCCCCGCTGCTTGGATTGGCGAAGGTGCCATGTCCTCAGACCGTGATGAATTGGGTGACCCGTCTCTCGCTCGCCAGGATGATGGGGAGGCTGTCGCCCGTCCCATCCGGTGGCCCTCTGTTTTCCGGGGGGTGTATTCTATTGCTTGA
>JARRMW010000244.1:0-1367 GCA_037385685.1 Gammaproteobacteria bacterium | reverse complement strand
GCAACGATGTGTCGGGTGTCGGCGACATTGTTCAGTCGTTTTTCTTCTCTCCCAAGGCACCGACGAAAAACGGATGGATATGGGGGGTGGGTCCCGTCATCTCGATCCCGATCGGCAAAAGGGAGTTCACGGCAGATCAATGGGGGCTGGGACCGACATTCGTTGCGCTTAAACAGCAGGGGCCATGGACATACGGTGCTCTGTTGAACCACGTCTGGGGCATTGACGCGCCATCAGACCGGGAGAGTACGAACTCGACATTTCTGCAGCCGTTCCTCGCTTACGTAACGCCTAATGCCTGGACCTTTAACGTACTCACGGAAACCACCTATGATTGGAACGCCAAGCAATGGACGGTGCCGGTGATTGCCAACGTCAGCAAGCTGACACACATCGGCAAGCAACCAGTCAGCTTCCAGGTGGGATACCGCCACTACTTCGAAACACCTCCCGGTGGCCCGGACTGGGGCCTCAGGTTTAATGTCACGTTTCTGTTTCCGAAATAATTCAGGCAATCAGGACCTGAAGCCGATGGAGAAACAGTAACGAAGAGAGCTATATCGGCACTGTCATTAACCATTGCGGTCCCATCCGCATGGGCGTTTAACGCGCAGTCCTTCGACCTCGTGATCGCCGCCCGACGAGTGATGGGCCCGAAAAGCGGTTTCGAAGGAGCATCATGATGCGGCCGCCGCCGCGGACGGGTTTAGAGGCTGATTCGAGCCTCAAATTCCAATTCCGAGAACGCGAGAATCGATAATATCTATCGGCTAGCAGACAACGGACGCGCGGCATAAACCACCGGAGTATCACTTATAGATCAGCGATATCGTGTCTGAAGAAGCGGAGCCACTCCTCAGTGAATGCAGGCAGGTCAGAACGGGGTGGCTTTACATCGATAGAGGAGTTGAAGTACGACCATGGGAATCGGGAAATTCAAGTACCTTGCATTGATATTGCTATCAGTAAACGCGATCGCACAGGAATCGGATTCCAATGTCGAGTTGCCGGCTTCAGAACTGACCGATCTGATCGGGGACGGTGGTATTGAGCTATCCGATTCTGAAGCGTCCGGCTCACTCTTGAATCGATTATCGGGGTGGTGGCCTCAGGATCTTTTGCTGGCTCCCATACCGGGACGAACACCTCAATTCGGATGGTCGCTTGCGCTTGGGGCGGGCTATTTTCTGCGCACTGACAAACAGGAGAACGAAACACGTCCCTCCCTACTGGGTGGCTTTGCCTGGTATGCGGCAAACGGAAGTTATGCCGCGGGACTTGGCGGAAACCTGCATTTACGCAATGACGATGTGAGAGTTCAGTTCGGCGCGGGGTACCTGGATGTCGCTTACCAGTACTACGGTATC
>JARRMW010000243.1:0-1369 GCA_037385685.1 Gammaproteobacteria bacterium | reverse complement strand
CGTGCAATCGAGTCGACCCATCGAACGAAGGTAAGAATTACCCACGCAAAAACGAGCAGGGTTAGAACGAACAGAGCAAAGTGTCCCGCCTGTTCGTAGAAATGATTTTTCAATGCGACGAGCGCAATCAGGCTATAGATGAACGCGCCGACAAACACCGACAGCGCGTTCTGCGAGACATCGTCTGCAACGACCAGGGGAAACGACCGCGGCGTGGCATTCACAGCGGCCGAGGCGTACGCCGACACCATCGAACCAACTGCGAAGGTCGCAATTACCAGCATGCTTGATGCCACAATGGTCAGCAAAGACTCGATTGAGTCCGGATCAATGTTCGGAACGCGAGAACCCCAATCGTAGGAATCCGGGAGCTTTGCGAGGAACACGCCACCGAGCGAAACGATGCAGAACACAAGCGGTCGCACCCAGAGGCGCTCACGCAATCGATTTATAAGAAACGTGATGCGATCGTTCAAGACGGCTACCTGTCAAATCAGGCCTCGACGCGAGCCAGGCCAGCGTCCCGACATTAAAAAATAGTATGACAGCTACCTCTGGTCATTGCAGGTAACGTGCGATCGACTCAGCGTCGTAGCGGCCGGACAAGGGTGTAGTACCAAAGTCGGCCCAATGATCCAATGGCGTCTGATGCAGTACCGCAGCCGCATGCCGTCAGGAGCTTCGAACACAAAGAAGTCTATGTCTCCCGGTAACGTGGCGACATTTTCCAGTTCGCTGACCACGTCCGCGATGTGTGTCGGCTGACACTGGGACACTGCTAGTCCCTGGGTACGCTGGCGCACAGACAAACGCCGGGCCGACGCGAACAATGATCATCAGGCCAATAGTGCCCCACAAGAGAACTGATATGTCTGAGTCAAACCGAATAAATCGAAACTCTCGACTGTACGTGACCGCGAGCCTGGCCGGAGCCATGCTGCTCCTGGTTGGCTGCGTTTCTGCGCCTACAGCCCCCACTGCGTCGCTCAATGAAGCGAAAGTCGCGATTCAAGCAGCCGAAAAGGACGACGCAAGTCATTTCGCCGCCGCGGAGCTGGACGAAGCGCGCCAGAAACTCATGCTGGCCGAAAAAGCGGTCGTGGCGGAAGACATGGTCCTGGCAATGCGCTACGCAGATGAGTCCGCCGCGACGGCGAAACTGGCTGCCGCGAGGACGGAGGCGAGTAAAGCAGCAGCAATTAACGAAGAAATGAGTCGGGGCGCCGAAGCCCTGATGCAAGAGATGCAACGCGCAGGAGATCAACAATGAACATAGTCAAGATCAATCATGCTCGTATCGCCGGGATATTGGCTTTCGCGACAGCAGTTTCATTTATGGTCGCAAGCTGTGCGACTGTGCCGGAAAACC
>JARRMW010000242.1:0-1372 GCA_037385685.1 Gammaproteobacteria bacterium | reverse complement strand
GCTTAGCCCACACGGTCGGACGCCACCAAACAAGCGTTCGGGACGGGGTGAAAGATTCCGTCCCGCGCGAGGGTGCCCGATAGGGCGATCCGCCAACCCACCGGGAGCGGGGACAAAGCGCCCGGTCAGAAAGCCCCTGATTGGCCGGCGGCGCAATGGAGGGGTCGGATGGCGGAACCTCTACGCTGGGCTGATGAAAATCAGCTCAGAGCTCGTCAAATAACTGATCCCATATTTGTTCCGAGCGCTTAGTGTTCGAGAAAGCAATTTTCCGTTTCGCCTGAACGGATTGCCCAAGATGTCGTCTGATCCATTCGCGCACTGTCTTGGTGGGTACCGTTTCCATGGCCTGTTGCACCACCTCTCGGGTGGTTTCCGAAACAACCGCCGCAACGCTCAACACCAGGCCGGTAAAACCACTCTTGGCTTGATTCTGTTCGAGCCTTTTGAGCTTACCCAGGACAGATTCGATAATTTCACTGCTGCCAAGGAGGTGTTCCCCGGGTTTGGCTTTCAACGACTCGCTTTTGACAAAGGCCAGGAGTTGCTCGCGAAGTGCAAGGACGCGCGGTGAGACGACGCCTTGCTCAAGACGTTCGGACAATTCCACCTCGGCGCCCTGCCAAAGTCCGCGCTCGCGCACGAAACACTCGCTGGTAATGGCGACATCCAGGAGCGCCTCCCATTCTGTCAGGTGGTCACGGAATGGCCTCAGCCACCCCAGTCTCGCCTGGAGCTTTTTGTGGCTGTCGCGGTGGTCGGCGCGCGTCTCCAAGCGATCGAGTACAGCCAGCGCCCGTTGTCCCCAGCGCACGAGAATCTCCAGGTTCATGTAGCGGGCTTTGGTGCGCTGATCCGGCGGTGCCAGAAAGGCCAGCGCGGTTTGCTGAATCTGGGATTTGCTCTGCGCGGCCTGTTGCGTGAATTCCTTCCAGGGCTCATCGTGCTGCAGGGTGTGCTTGAGCAACGCCGCGCTCTTGTGTTTGATGTCAGAGATCGCGCAGGTCTGCGGATGCTGGTGGCAAAACCGCTCGGTGCCGGCTTTCAGGTCAGGGCCTTGATCACCCAGGATCTCTCTGGGCAGGCCGGTCTTCTCAATGGTTTCCTCCAGTTGTTGAAACACCACCTCACCGTTGGAGCGCGTCACCGGAAACAGGGCAATCGGCTCGACATCGTCATGGCTGAGCACCAGATCGGTGCGCGATAGCTCACTCAGACGGACCCCCAGGATGAGCAAGCACTTCTCCGCGCCGATCTGAACGGTATGGTCCAGGATCCAGACCCAGTCGCTGGCTTTGGGTTTCGGCCGCATCAGCTTGTAGTAGCCGATGCGCAACAACCACAAGCGCCCGGCATACCAGGAGGGGCAGGG
>JARRMW010000241.1:0-1932 GCA_037385685.1 Gammaproteobacteria bacterium | reverse complement strand
GCCGCGCGCAGCGGACGCACAAAAGACATCACAGCCAGGCTGAGTCAACAACTCGAGATCCCCGATCTCTCACCTCTGAGCCCAACTCCCCAATGCACCCGAATGCCCACTCGGAGACATTGGTGCGCCTTAGCACGCTAAAATCCGGATGTCTTGCGGATACAGACCATAGGCAACGCGATGGGCGAAGTCAGAGTAAGGGTTACAGTAAGGAATTTTGTGGACGTAGCGTTGGCCGAGCGTGGCTCAGGCCGTGCCGAGGATGTTCCCACGAGCCGGCTCGACTGCCTGGTGGATACGGGCGCGCTCATGACGCTCCTGCCTGAAGACGAGGTCGGGAAGCTGGGTCTCAGCCGGGGAGGGCGTGTCATCGTGACCTATGCCGAGGACCCCCGCGAGGAGTTGCCGACGGCACGGGGCCTGGAAGTATCTCTCCTGGGCCGCTCCATGGTCACTGACTGCGTGATTGGCCCGCCCTTCTGCGAGCCCTTGATCGGCCAACTGGTGCTCGAGGAGCTCGATATGGTGGTTGACTGTGCCCGCAATACCCTGGGCCCGCGGCCGGAGTCTCCGAATCTGCCGTTGTTGAAGCTGAAGTAGGCGGAGGGGGACGGGGTCTTGTTCGGCGCACAAGGCCTTCCGGCCTCCTTTTTTGCTAACGGCGGCGAGGGCATCCGGTAACTTCTCAATAACTCAGGGCACTGTGCTTGCGGCTGCAGCGCGCTCACGGATGATATCGGGCAAAGGCGCGATATGTCCGTGCCGTGCGATGCGGTCACCCAGATAGTCCCAGAAGGAGATGCCGAGCTTGCGGCAGGTCTTTTTCAAGCTGGCAAAGCCGTCGCGACAGCGTTTGCCCAGATCGCTGCGCGTGCCGCCGCTGATCTTGCGCCACTTCACATGGTCACGGATGTCGCCTTCGCTACCGTTGGTGTGCAGGACGATGTCCGGGCGCTTGAGCACCAGCAGCAACTTCTCCTTGTGCGCATGCAGCCGCTTGAGCGTCTGGTTGAGGGTGGCAAAGGCGGTGCGCTGGGTGAAGATGGCGTCGAAGCGCGCCGTGAGCGTCGGGGCCAGCGCTGGATCGGGATGGCGCCGATAGGCCTTGAGGTCGGCATACAGATCCCAGATCTGGCCGCGTACGCGCTCCTGGTCCTGGCGGTGCTGATCGTTCAGTGGGATGAGCTTGTGCACCAGCCGCCGCTGATAATGGCCAGATCGAGCGCGAAGCCCTTCTCGATGAGTCCGCCGAGCAGCGCACCTTCGGTGGCGATGCGCCGATGGTGCTCGCGCTCGATCCCGAGGGCGTCGAGATGCGCTTCCCAGCAGGCGACCCCAGCGATCGTCGCAGAGGTCTGCCTCTGCAGGCGGCGCAGCGGCTCCTTGGGCAGACGCTCCTCCTGCAGGTAGGACAGGGCGTGTGCATTGAGGGTGTAGGTGATGTTGCCGGCATGGAGCAATTGCAGGAAGTTGATGCGGCTCTTGCTGGCAGTGCTGGCAAACCAAGCGAACCAGTCGTTGCCGATCTGCGTCACGTAGCCGTTATTGCCCTGATGGCGCGCCCCCGAATCGTCCACGGTGATGTAGCGGCTGACCTCCAGGCCGGCGATCAGCAGCTGGTCCTTTTCCGCCAGAAACGCATCGTTGGCACTGCTGAGCAAGGCATCGATCTGCCCGACGGAGATGTCGATCCCCCACGCGCGCAACTGCTCGTGCAATAACGGCTGGGTGACATGGCAGTGGTGGTGTTGGTAGAGCACGTAGCGGCGCAGCTCTGGCCCGAAGTGCCCACCCTCGAGGCTAGCCGGTAACGCGCCGAGCAGCCGCTCGCCGTCGGGTGTCTGCCAGATCTCCAGGCGATAGCGGATGTTGTGGGGCTCGATGCGCAGGTCCTGCACGACGAAGTCGCGATAGCCTTTGAAGCGCGAGCCC
>JARRMW010000240.1:0-1379 GCA_037385685.1 Gammaproteobacteria bacterium | reverse complement strand
ATTTGCTCGCCAACACGGCTACCCGCAACCCAAGAGACTGCCCAAGTGCTTTGCTCACCTGGAGTTTTCCTACCCACAGGCCCGTCCGGAGACGGTCTTGGTCTATCGAGATGAGGCAGTACAACTAGCCACGCTACTACTGCGCACTGTGCAGGCCAAGAACTCGGCGCTATGTGAGTTGACTGTGTTGTTCGAACAGCACCCCGACCACGATATCTTCGCCTCGCTGCCTGGCGCCGGCAAGTTCTTGGCACCGGCTCTGCTGGCCAAGTTTGGTGACGATCGTCAGCGTTTTTTGTCGCCTGCCGGCTTGCAAGCCCTGGCTGGCACTTGCCCTGTCACCGACAGCAGTGGCAAGCGCAAGGTGGTCAAGTTTCGTTTTGCGTGTGATCGAGAGTTTCGCGATATAGCCCAGAAGTGGGCCATTACCTCCAAACCGGAGTCACTCTGGGCAACACTCTACTGGGAACAAGTCCGTCCGCACTGCAACTCAGACAGTCATGCCTATCGATGTCTGGCCAATCGGTGGCTGGCAATTGCCTGGAAGCTTTGGCAAACGGGTGAAGAGTACGACGAAGCATATCATCTGAAACAGCGTGCCTTGCATAGCAAGCCACGTCATTAAGAAGCAATATCCATTATGAGCACGTGATTGGTGTGACAATACGAATGGGTCATCCCCAAATTGCACAGTCGTGGTGTCACCAGGTCAATTATGCTAACGCTCATGTCTAGCATCGTGCAACAAGCAGTGAGTTGAAATGACTCAAACAAACGACCGAGCAGGTAACTGGCCGCGTCAGGCGCTCGAAAACTTGGCTTCGTGGCACACGAAAGCCAAATCGAGCGATCCGAGCACGGAGGAAAAGAACGGTTTAACCAGCCACCGGACATACCTCCGCGAATTGAGCCGTCTGGACGCAGGCCAGCCAATCGGCAAGGCTGGATGTGTCTACCTGAAAGACGGTCTGGAGCACATCCAAGGTGCGATTCCAGCGGTTCTTGTGGCGGCGATTGAACGTGAACTCGAATTGCGCTACGTAGAGCGGCAGGTAGACTTTGGATATACCGCGATAGGTGCGCACCATCTGGCGCAGCCACGACCAAGTACATTCCACCGTGTTGCAGTGGACTTCACACTCGCCATCACCATCCAGGTCAAGGGCGTACTCTCCGGCGCCGTGATTGACCGCCTGATGCTGGTAGCCCTCTCGGGAGAGGAAATGGTAGATGCAATAGTTGTCCGTGTAGACGCGAGCTCCTTGCTCAACCATCTGATGCACGATGGGGCGAATCGTCTCCGTTTGCACGTTGCGCAACACGAACAGCCGCACCTCTCCTCCCCGGCACACCAGGCCAAAGACGGGCAAGCGATCACT
>JARRMW010000239.1:0-1386 GCA_037385685.1 Gammaproteobacteria bacterium | reverse complement strand
GGGATCGAGATGCCGGAAGGCACCGCCATGGCAGTAACCGACCGGGCTTATACGAGCCCCATCTGGTATACGCCTTAATTCAGCGGCCGGGAAAGGCGGCTTCTCGTCGCCGAAAACGTATGCAAACGACCGAACGGTCGTTGTGTCCGCTTCTGGTCGTAAGCCGCCCTTAGGTCGTTAATTCCGTTTTACCCTAGAGAGCGGCCCATAGAGGCCGCTCAATCCCAGGCCATCAGATTTCCGTCTGTTCCGCGATCACCAGGGCGTCATCCAATTCGATCCCTAAATACCTCACGGTGCTTTCGACGTTGGCATGACCAAGTAGCAACTGGACGGCTCGTAGATTCTTGGTCCGTCTGTAAATCAGGGTAGCTTTGGTCCGCCTCAGCGAGTGAGTCCCATAGATAACAGGGTCAAGCCCAATGTCTTCCGTCCAATTCTTGACCAACTTGGCGTATTGCCGCGTAGAAAGATGTGCTTCAGGGTTGATGCGGCTCGGGAACAGGTAATCGTTGGATGTGAGTTGGATTCGGTCGATGTGATCTTGGATTGCTGATCGGGTCGCATCTGTAATCTCAAACTGAACCGGGCGCTTGGTCTTGCGCTGCATTACTACCGCCCGATGTGCGATGCGATCGCCTTGCTTGACGTCCCTTACCCGGATTCGGACGAGGTCACAGCCTCTTAGTTTGCTGTCGATTGCCAGGTTGAATAGGGCGAGATCGCGAACGTGACGACTGAACTGTAGGCGCACACGAATCGCCCATATCTCATTTCGCTTCAGAGGGGGTTTTTGGCCGGCGATCTTTCCCTTGTTCCAAGGAACCCGAACGCACCCGTTGCTCGCTGCGTGTTGCATGGAAGTTCTCCTTTTCGGCTCAAAGGAGAACTCATGTTGTCATGTTGCGCATTGCCGCTTTCGGCCAGAAGCGGAACACACAACAAAATCATTCCTGCCGGAATGCGACCGATATTCCATACGTTGACAGCTTGAGCAGAAGCATCAATGCGCTAATACATGACTCGATTCACGCGCGCTTTCCTCTAATTGCGATTAACCACTCCATTGATTGGTTGTGTGGTAGTTTCGGTAGCAGATGGAACCGGGTCAGCCCAACCCTTCTCCCGGGAATCCTTGACATCCTAAATGTCGCTCTGCGACGATAAATCTAGTGCGTCAAAGGCCCGTCCTTTGGCCATCTTTTGGCTCATCACACAATCACGGGAGAGAGACTTTGAGAGTCAACACTTTCGGGCGCCATGCCATCAACCTGCTGACCCTGTTGGCGGTTCTTCTGATCCTGACACACACGACCTGGGCCAAGGACAAACCCAATATCCTGATTATCTGGGGCGACGACGTCGGCATGTGGAACCTGAGTGCCT
>JARRMW010000238.1:0-1399 GCA_037385685.1 Gammaproteobacteria bacterium | reverse complement strand
ATCCGGCGAGGTGCGAACACCATACGCTTTAAAGCTATGGGCGGCAATCTACGACCGTAGTGGGTCGTTAGCGGCCCCTGAAGGGCAGGCCCACGCAGTTTCTGCTTCCCGGCGCATAGCAGAACTCCCCTAGACGTGAATCGCGGGGGAGTTTTGTTCTCAGTTCGGCCAGGTGGTATGGCCCCGATATTTCGGACCAGTTGATTAAGTCCTCATCGTCCGGTTTTCGTACTCCACAGGACTGAGATAGCCCAAGTATCCATGACTGCGTTTGCGGTTATAGAACCGCTCGATGTAATCAAAGATATCGGCCTTGGCCTGCTCCCTGGTCTGGTAAGTTCGACGCCTTACTCGTTCACGCTTGAGCAACGAGAAGAAGCTCTCCAGGGGCGCATTGTCGTAGCAATGACCACGTGCGCTCATGCTGCACTCAATGCCGTGTTCCTCAAGCACATCGCGGAAATCCTCGCTGGTGTACTGCGGTCCCCGATCAGAATGATGCAACAAGGTACCTTGCGGTTGCCTGTAACCCAAGGCCATCGTCAGCGCCTCGATAGCCAGGTGCCGGCCGACGCGGCGATCCATGGCCCAGCCGATGATCCTGCGTGAGTACAGATCCATCACCACCGCCAGGTACAGCCAACCCTGCTTGGTCCAGGTCTGCGTGATATCCGAGGCCCAACGCTGATTGCGTTCGTCCGCTTGAAAGTCCTGATTGAGCACGTTCGCTGCAATGGGATGTGATGGGGCATCATTAGGCCGGCGTCTAAACCGACGCTTGGGACAGCCCTTGAGCCCGTCTGCGCGCATCAGCCGCGCTACCCGATGACGGCCAACCTGCTCGCCAAGTCGCAACAACTCACGGTGCAACTTGCGCGCACCGTAGACGCCATTGCTCTCCAGATGAATCTGGCGAATCAGCAAGCGCAGTTCACGGTCACGCAGTGAGCGAGCGCTCTCAGCCCGCTGGCTCCAGTCGTAGTAGCCACTGCGCGAGACTTGCAGTAGACGACACATCATCCTGATGGAATGCTGGCGGCGGCGTCGGTGGATACAGCGGTATCTCACTTCGACTCCCTGGCAAAGTACCTGGCCGCTTCTTTTAAAAAATCCCGCTCCTCGGTGACCTTCTTCAACTCGCGTTTGAGTTGGGCCACCTCGTCATCGCGAGCTTTACCATGACCGGGGAAGGCATCAGCCTCGCCGTGCTCCTTTACCGCATCGCGCCATCGCCTGAGTTGTCGCGTGGTAACCCCGATTTCTTCACAGACCAATGCGTCGGTCACGCCCGGCTCATTCGCTCGCCTTAATGCCTGTCGTTTGAACTCTGCGCTATACCGTTTCCTTCTCGCCATAACTCACCTCCAAGCGCATTATCGCGCTTAACTAGGTGGTCCGG
>JARRMW010000237.1:0-1402 GCA_037385685.1 Gammaproteobacteria bacterium | reverse complement strand
TGAACCGCCCCGGGTTTGACGGAGACTCCAAAGTTTGAGAGGATGGAGTCATGTCAAAAT
Organism: Gammaproteobacteria bacterium; assembly: GCA_037385685.1. Classification (GTDB taxonomy): domain Bacteria; phylum Pseudomonadota; class Gammaproteobacteria; order Chromatiales; family Chromatiaceae; genus Sva-25. The sequence goes on along the minus strand of JARRMW010000237.1, from coordinate 1,342 downwards.
CAACGAGATATTCCCCAGAGGTCCGTGAACGAGCAGTCCGGATGGTTTTCGAACATCAAAACGAGTACCCCTCGCAGTGGCAAACGGTGGTTTCAATTGCGACCAAAATCGGCTGCACTCCCGAGACACTTCGCAAATGGGTTCGCCGAGCTGAAGTTGATTCGGGGCGGCGCGAGGGTGTGACGAGTGATGAGCGAGCCAGGATAAAGGAGCTTGAACGGGAGAACCGTGAACTTCGCCGCGCCAACGAGATCCTGCGCAAGGCGTCAGCATATTTCGCACAGGCGGAGCTCGACCGCCGACCGAAGCGATGACGGCCTTCATCGATGATCACAGGAACGCCTATGGGGTCGAGTCGATCTGCTCAGTTCTGCCGGTCGCCCCGTCAACGTATTACGAGCAGAAGGCTCGTCAGGCCGATCCCTCACGATTACCGGATCGTGCCAGGCGCGATGCCGCCTTTAAGGTGGAGATCAAGCGGGTGTGGAATGAGAACCGGCAGGTCTATGGTGCCCGCAAAGTCTGGCGTCAGCTTCTTCGAGAGGGTTTTGCGGTTGCTCGCTGCACGGTAGAGCGTTTGATGCGTCAGATGGGGCTCAGGGGTATTGTTCGAGGCAAAAAGGTCAGGACGACGATCCCCGATGAAGTTGCTGCACGTCCGTCGGACTTGGTGGAACGCGATTTCACCGCCGTGCATCCGAACCAGCTGTGGGTAGCTGACTTGACCTACGTGGCGACCTGGGCCGGATTCGTGTATGTGGCGTTTGTCATCGACGTGTTCTCTCGGATGATTGTGGGATGGCGGGTATCGCGATCCCTGTGTAGTGATCTGGCTCTTGATGCATTGGAGCAGGCGCTGTGGGCTCGTCCCGAAACTAGGCAACTCATTCACCACAGTGACCGTGGTGTCCAATACGTTTCGATTAGCTACACGGAACGTTTGGCTGAAGCTGGAGTCGAGCCTTCGGTTGGCAGCGTTGGCGACTCATACGACAATGCACTGGCCGAGACGATTATCGGGTTGTACAAGGCGGAGCTGATTTACAAGGACGGCCCCTGGCGAGGAGTGGAACAGGTGGAACTCAAGACTCTCGATTGGGTAGACTGGTTCAATAATCGTCGGCTGTTTGAGCCGATCGGAAATATCCCACCTGTCGAGTACGAAGCGTTATACTATCAGGAACAGGAGGCTCCGGCCATGGTGGCCGGACTCAAGTAACCAAGTCTCCGGAAAAACCGGGGCGGTTCAGGTTGTCCCTATCTTAGCATTGTTTTGCTTTAGCCATTTTTCAATCCGATCGGCTTGCTTTTGTAATTTCTCAATCTGTTTCTCGCGATTGGA
>JARRMW010000236.1:0-1707 GCA_037385685.1 Gammaproteobacteria bacterium | reverse complement strand
ACGCCTAGCAAGTCCAGTTGAGCTGGGGCGATATCGTAGCCGTAAGTATTAATCCTCCGAAAATTCGCTTTGCGGCGACCCACGGCCAGTTCGTAGGTCACACCCTGTGTGCAGAGTTCCGAGAAACGAGCAGTGTTTTCCAGCGCCACGAGGAGAGAAGGCGCGAGTTTGAGCAACTGTGCCGGCGGCCCGAACTTCAGGGGGGGCTGGTGCTTGCCGACGAGAAATCCGAAATGCTGGCAGTCGTAGTGGTCGGCCACGTCCTGCAGGGCATGCAAAAGTTTGGGCTTTTCGAGAAATCCGCGGGGTCGGTCGATCAGTCGTGTATCAATGCCATGCGCCGCAAATATGGAATCGACGTCCACTCCCAGACTATTGGCCGCCTCTCGACAGCCCACCAAAATTTCCGCTATCACGAGCGGGGGACGGTTGGCTATCTGAGATCCGGGCACCTTGGTTCTAGCAATACACCTATCTGACAACTATGAGTATAACGTATTGGCGTGACGACACAAGTCAGCCCGCTGGGCGCCTCAACACGCCGCCCGCTGACCTGTCTGGTGGACACATTCTGTACAGCCCGACTGCCTGGCATTAAATGGTAAAAAATACTTATTTACTGGTAATTAAACTGCCCTCGAAACATGTACCCTTTCTATTCCTGTTGTCGGCTTCCGGGAGCGATAAGGACGATGCTCTGCCGCCGTGCAGAATTTCTTCGATCTGAAGAGGTGCCTGATCGGCGCACAGCATTACCGAGATCTTAGGATCAGTATGTTCGGTGGGTGGAGCAGGGCAGTAGCTTGAAATTAGGCTGAAGATTTGTGTTGCCTGGATTAGTCAAGTTGCCAGAACCAATGAAACAGCCAAGACGAAGATCAGGAGACGGACGAATGCGCGATAGAGTCTCGCAGCAACGGACAGCGATCAATTGGCTCCGAGTCTGCACGAGACCTGGCACTCTGTTCGTGGTGCTATTTCTCTCCGGCTGCAGCACACTCGGGCCGCAGCTCGTCCTGAATTCCCATACCGAGTACAACAAGGCCGTTGAGCAGGTAATCCAGGAGGAGCTTCTGCTTAACATTGTTCGCCGGCGGTATTACGAAGCGCCTCAGTTCCTTACGATTTCAAGCATCAACTCGACGGCTACCGTTTTGATTTTCTGCTGGCATTGATGGCCGAGGGACTTACCGATGTTCGCGGACCCGAGACTGGTGTTGGCACCGATTTCCGCCCGGGTGATAAGGAATTTATTGAAGTCATCCAATCGGTAGGAAGACTCATTGACAAAGGACAACTCAAAGTGGGGACCTTCAGTTGGAACGATCCCTACTCTGACATTACCTACAAGCGCGAAGATATTACGGTCGAGAACCAGCTTACCGCCATCGCCCTTGGCAGCGGTGTGGGTCGATTTCGAAGCTATGATGGCGGAAAGAACTACTTTTTCACCGATAAGCACGATTATCCGGCCATGTGGATTGATCCGGATGCGCGAACATCGGGCGACGGCAAGCGCGTGATCGAGCTCCTGAATCTGCAGCCCACTCCCTTGAAAAGAGTCTGGTCCTTTTCTCCGAACCGGGTTGTAGAGGGTACGGACTTCGAAAATGTGCCCGACGATCCTCGGCCAGAGGTTAGGATGCAGTTGCGTACCTTCTATTCAGTTTTGAATTTGCTAGCCTATGGCGTCAATGTCCCCCCGAA
>JARRMW010000235.1:0-1688 GCA_037385685.1 Gammaproteobacteria bacterium | reverse complement strand
CGAGTCTTCGACGAGCACTTTGTCGTCGAGAAGAGCGCTCTGCGTCCCAAGAAGGGCGAAGAACTGACTGCTGATAGCCTGCAATCGCCCGACGACTGGGAGGCCACCTATCGCCACAAGAGTGGCAAGGATTACATCGGCTACGTGGCGAACGTGACCGAAACGAGTACTCCAGAGAATCCTTTCCAACTGATTGTCAAAGTACAAGCTGAGTCGAACAACACCGACGATGCCGCGATGCTGGCAGAGGTGTTACCCGAACTCAAGGAACGGACCCGACAGCCGGAGAAGACCGGGTTGCACGACTTTGATTGGCAAGTCGATGAAGAAGCGCATCCTCAATCGGTCCAGTGTCCGCATCAGCAACGTGTCGACGTTGAACGTGGACGCAAGTCTCATCGTTACCTGGCTCGCTTCGATGCTACAGTGTGCGAGACGTGTCCTCTTGCCGACCAGTGTCCGACTCAGCCATTGAAGCAGCGTCCCGAACGCGTACTCCGTTTCTCGCAGCAGGACCTGAACTGCGCGATGCGGCGTCAACGATGCACCGCCGCACGTGCAGGCCCGCACAACCATAGGGCCGCCGTAGAAGCAACTGTGCGTGCTGTCAAACATCCGTTCCGAAATGGTAAAGTACCGGTGCGAGGCAAGCCCCGCGTGAGCATGGTGCTGGTCGGGTCTGCCGCGATGAACAATGCGCGACAAATCCACCGATATCTGGTTCGCCAGAGGGCAGATGCAGCGAAAAAAGCGAAGGAATATGCCCAGGGCTCTCTTTTGGTCTCTTTTTTGGCCGCTCTCCCGGCACGACTATCGGCTCAATTTCGCTCTCTGCACCTCCCGCGACCTGTTTGGGCTTGCCAAACGTGACGTTATTTCAGAAGAGTCTTCAGTTATCAAAAAAAGTTGGCTGTTCCCTCCAGTCGTTTGACGGAGACCAATGTGACACCCAAGTCGTGGAGCCAGTTCAGCAGACCGAGCAGCGCGGATTGATCCGAGAAGGGGCCAGCGAGAACCGTTTCATCGTCGGCTTGGTTAGCCGTCAAGTTCTCAAATCCGCGAAAGCGGTGCGGCGAGAGATGGCCTTGAACACGAATTTCGTAAGTCGTCATTCGTAATACACAACCGTCGCGGGCTGCCTGTACACGCGCCTTCGATACGTGTGCTTGCGGTAACCGAGCATAGTGGCTCCGTAGATGGTGTGGGCTTTGGGAACGTTTAGATGTTTCGCCAGCACCTTGGGGGCAACTTGAGCATACCCGTTGATACATGTCCCCAGACCCATCGTCTCGGCATACAGCATCAGATAGTGCTGCGCTCCGAGAGCATGATCCCTGCCGGATGGATCCATGGTGATGCCGGTGAAGAATATCAGGCATGGGGCGTTGTGGAAGATGTAATCATTCCCATCGTCCATGTGGCGTAAAGCGACCTCGAAATCGGCCTGGATGTGGCGCATGTGCTCCTGCGACTCTGGGGGGAGAAACAGGGCTGCGGGCTTGCTGGCAGCGAGTTTCACCATTTTGAGCAAAGATCGGGTATGCTTGGTCAAGGCCTCGCGCAGTTCGGCGATTTTGACTGCGTCAGTGACGACGATAAAGGCGCGTTCCTGGCAGTTGATCGCCGTGGGCGCCATGCGGGCGACATCAATCAGGTCCGCGATCACCGACTTTTCGACTGGTCGGCCC
>JARRMW010000234.1:0-1926 GCA_037385685.1 Gammaproteobacteria bacterium | reverse complement strand
TTCTATTTCACTCCCCTCTCCGGGGTTCTTTTCGCCTTTCCCTCACGGTACTGGTTCACTATCGGTCAGTCAGGAGTATTTAGCCTTGGAGGATGGTCCCCCCGTCTTCAGTCAAGATATCACGTGTCCCGACCTACTTGTCGCAAGCTCAGTACCACAACGGTGTTTTCGTGTACGGGGCTATCACCCTCTATCGCCGGACTTTCCAGACCGTTCCACTAACACCACTGCTATCACTTGCAGGCTACTCCCCGTTCGCTCGCCGCTACTGAGGGAATCTCAATTGATTTCTCTTCCTGCGGGTACTTAGATGTTTCAGTTCCCCGCGTTCGCCTCCTTGAGCTATGGATTCACTCAAGGATACCCAGCTTACACTGGGTGGGTTTCCCCATTCGGACATTCCCGGATCAAAGGTTGGTTGCCACCTCCCCGAGACTTTTCGCAGGCTCCAACGTCCTTCATCGCCTCTGACTGCCAAGGCATCCACCGTATGCGCTTAGTCACTTGACCATATAACCGAGGTTATCTGTCCAAGGACTCACCACCGACCCCCTTTGCAAAGATCGGTAGTCTAGACACTCTCGTCTACCGCTGATCATCGATCATTGGTCAACTCGAGTGCCCGCCGGATGTTGTGACGCTCAAGTCACAGTGTGTACAACTCGTTTTCCAGGCCGCGGGGAATTGAGACCCACGGCCAGGAACGTTCTCAGGACCTTACCCCCCACAACAAAACCCGCAGCAACGCCGCGCGCCCCCTGTGTGAAGCTTCAGTCCAGAGACTCAGCTTGATCTACCTTGTTAAAGAACGGTTCCGCTTTCCGAAACCAGAAGCAAACGCACAGCCGCGCGCTTGCTTCTGACTTCGGCGATGCCACTTTCCAGCTTGCTCCGGCTTGCCCGGAGAATGGTGGAGCTACGCGGGATCGAACCGCGGACCTCCTGAATGCAAATCAGGCGCTCTCCCAGCTGAGCTATAGCCCCATATAAGTGCCAGCAATCACAAGCCTCCAGGTGAACCAAAGTCAATTTGGTAGGCCTGGGCAGATTTGAACTGCCGACCTCACCCTTATCAGGGGTGCGCTCTAACCAACTGAGCTACAGGCCTAAAACCTGTGCTCGCGATCTCTCTCGCATCAACCGAATAAGATGAAGACAAATGTGTGAGCACTCATCAGGCAGTGCCAATAGCGTTTAAGGAGGTGATCCAGCCCCAGGTTCCCCTAGGGCTACCTTGTTACGACTTCACCCCAGTCATGAATCACTCCGTGGTGATCGCCCCCCCGAAGGTTAGGCTAACCACTTCTGGAGCAACCCACTCCCATGGTGTGACGGGCGGTGTGTACAAGGCCCGCCCACTCCCATGGTGTGACGGGCGGTGTGTACAAGGCCCGGGAACGTATTCACCGCGACATTCTGATTCGCGATTACTAGCGATTCCGACTTCACGGAGTCGAGTTGCAGACTCCGATCCGGACTACGAAACGTTTTGTGGGATTCGCTCCAGCTCGCGCCTTTGCTGCCCTCTGTGCGTTCCATTGTAGCACGTGTGTAGCCCAGGTCGTAAGGGCCATGATGACTTGACGTCGTCCCCACCTTCCTCCGGTTTGTCACCGGCAGTCTCCTTAGAGTTCCCACCATTACGCGCTGGCAACTAAGGACAAGGGTTGCGCTCGTTACGGGACTTAACCCAACATCTCACGACACGAGCTGACGACAGCCATGCAGCACCTGTCACTCGGTTCCCGAAGGCACCAAGGCATCTCTGCCAAGTTCCGAGGATGTCAAGACCTGGTAAGGTTCTTCGCGTTGCATCGAATTAAACCACATGCTCCACCGCTTGTGCGGGCCCCCGTCAATTCATTTGAGTTTTAACCTTGCGGCCGTACTCCCCAGGCGGTCTACTTAGTGCGTTAGCTGCGCCAC
>JARRMW010000233.1:0-1415 GCA_037385685.1 Gammaproteobacteria bacterium | reverse complement strand
GAAGTCTTTGAGCTGCCGGAAGAATGTCCCTATGACAGCTGCCATGGACAACACTTCAAATCGCATCAGCCAGAATGTGCCAAGGAACTACTCGACCCAGATCATCATCATGTAACAGCAAAGCGCTATCGCTGTCTACGATGCAAGCGCACGTTCCGTCTATATCCACAAGGTGTCAGTCGAGCGCAGCGGTCAGACCGGCTGCGAGCAATTGGCGTGATGTTTTATGTTCTTGGGATGAGCTATGGGGCAGTGGAAGATGCTTTGGAAGCGTTCGGATGGGCGGGCAGTAAGAGCAGTATCTATCGGGATGTGCAGGCAGCCGGTGAAGTAGTCCAGCGCATACGGAAAATGCAAGGACCGCGAAAAGTGCAGGTTGCTGGAGCAGACACGACGTTTGTTATCTGCAATCGGGAGCAAGTGACGATTGCTGTGGGGACCGATGCCTTAACGCAGGACGTACTGGACATCGAACTGGTAGAGGCGGAATCAGTCGATGCACTGCGGCCGTTCCTGCAAGAATTAGTGCACACTTTTGATGTTGAGGTGCTCCTGAGCGATGATCAGGACACCTATAAGCAGTTAGCCGACGAGTTGGACATCAAACATGGTATCTGTCGTGCCCATGTCAATCGTAATGTGGCCAAGGTGGTCGAAGCACTGAGCGAGCAGGCTCTGAATCGGCCAGACCCCAGACCTGAAGGGGTGTATGTTGATATTGATGAATTTCTCGAAGACATGCAATACGCACAACTCATTATGGCCTTCCGTCCTCTCAATGGAGCAGAGCAATTGCGCGAACTGCTTCGTCGCTATCATGCCGCCCCTGCACCTGCGCCTGGTGAACGCGCTAGCATGTGGTACCGCTTTCGTTTAGCCTTATTGCGCTGGTGGAATCGTTGGCCTCGCCTGACACTCGACCAGGAATGGCGTGGCCCAGAAGGCGAGAGATTAGACGGAACCAACAACGTCACTGAGCGAACCATTGGCTGGTGGATCAAGGAGCGCTATCGCACGATGCGCACCTACAAACGCCCGCAGTCAATACTTAATGTCTCACGACTCATTGCTCATCTGGGTTCAAATTCTGATAGCCCAGCCCTGGCAAACCTGTATGGTGTGTAGGCTACAGTGCCTAGAAGTTGGGCTTCTGGCATAGTCTTCTCTTTTCACCAAATATGAAACGGTCACATGAGAGCGTGACCGTTCCAAAACTGGTGGAATATAGTAAGCTGGTACCCAAGAAGGAGGATGGATGCCATGCGAATCAGAATGCGCTTGCCCGAAGTAGATCCTGAAGTCTTTGAGCTGCCGGAAGAATGTCCCTATGACAGCTGCCATGGACAACACTTCAAATCGCATCAGCCAGAATGTGCCAAGGAACTACTCGACCCAGATCATCATCATGTAACAGC
>JARRMW010000232.1:0-1420 GCA_037385685.1 Gammaproteobacteria bacterium | reverse complement strand
GCTAATCAGACTCAAAACCTCAAGCATACACACAAATTTGGGATCAAAATGCCAAAGGCTGTCAAAGAGGCTCGTGAGATTGATTGATGAACTGGTACAACATTTTGGAGAGATGCAATCACCAAGGAGATGCGTGCAGTTATGCCAGCATTTCGTATCTTAGACATGGGAGCATCACCACCTGTTGGACATCAACACATCCCATGTCATCTTGTGTTTGATGTAAAGATGGATTTTATGTGCAAGGCCAGGTTTGTTGCTGGAGGACATGTGACACAGCCACCTGCTTCGATCACTTATGCCAGCATTGTATCACGTGATAGTGTTTGAATTGCTTTTCTGATTGCTGCATTGAATGATCTAGATTTGCTTGCCACTGATATCAGTAATGCCTATCTCAATGCTCCTTGTTGTGAGAAAGTATTTACAACATGTGGACCAGAGTTTGGACCTGAGTTTGAGGGATGATTTGCTGTTATTGTTTGTGCCTTATATGGCTTAAAATCTTACGGAGCTGCATGGAGAGCTCATTTGTCTCAAACACTTCTTGATTTGGGGTTTGAATCATGCCTTGCTGATCCTGATGTGTGGCTTCATCCAGCAACATCATCTGATGGAAAGGAATATTATGAGTATGTGCTGGTTTACACTGATGACATTTTGGCATTATCAAAGGACCCCAGGTCTATTTTGACTCACCTTGATCAACATTATCTGTTGAAGCCTAACTCAATTGGTATACCGAAGACCTATCTTGGTGCAATGATATCAAAGTTTCAATTACCTGATGATCCGAACAAAGAGCGATGGGCCATGGGATCCGAGCAATACATGAAAGAAGCGATTAAGAATGTGGAATTATGGCTAGAGGAGCATGACATGAAGTTAAAAATGAAGGCACCAAGCATTCTTCCCAGTGGCTACCGACCAGAGCTAGATGTATCTCCCTTATTGAATGATGATTTGGCCAACTATTATCAACAGCAGATTGGCATCCTACATTGGGCCGTAGAATTAGGATGGATTGACATTACATGTGAAGTATCTATGATGGCAGCTTTCTCAACAATGCCACGAGAAGGACATTTAAGTGCAGTCTTTCATATTTATTCTTACTTGAAAGCTCACAAACGTTCTCGTTTGGTTTTTGATGACTCTTATGTCAACTTTCCACGAGAGAATCCAGAACATGATTGGCGAGATTTCTATGGAGATGTTAAAGAAGCGGTTCCACCTAATGCACCTACCACACATGGGAAGCCGGTGCAAATGGTAACATTCATCAATGCAGATCATGCTGGAGACAAACTCACAAGACGTTCACAAACAGGTGCTTTGATCTTTCTGAATCGATCACCAATTCTTTGGTACAGTAAGCGGCAAAATAGTGTTGAAACATCCACCTTTGGTTCAGAATTTG
>JARRMW010000230.1:0-1425 GCA_037385685.1 Gammaproteobacteria bacterium | reverse complement strand
GAACTCTTGGGGGAGATCAGCCTGTTATCCCTAGAGTAACTTTTATCCGTTGAGTGACGGCCTTTCCACTCAGTACCGTCAGATCACTAAGACCGACTTTCGTCCCTGCTCGACTTGTAGGTCTCACAGTCAAGCTTCCTTATGCCTTTACACTCTAGATACGATTTCTACCCGTTCAGAGGAAACCTTTGTACGCCTCCGTTACCATTTGGGAGGCGACCGCCCCAGTCAAACTGCCCACCTGAAACTGTTCTTTGACCAGATAATGGTTCAAAGTTAGAAATCTAACATTACAAGAGTGGTATCTCACTGATGGCTCCCATACTCCCGCAAGAGTATTTTCAATGCCTCCCACCTATACTGCGCGAGTAAAGTCCAATTTCAATTTCAAGTTACAGTAAAGCTTCATAGGGTCTTTCTGTCCTGGTGCAGGTAGTCCGCATCTTCACAGACAAGTCTATTTCACCGAGCCTCTCTCCGAGACAGTATCCAAATCATTACGCCTTTCGTGCGGGTCGGAACTTACCCGACAAGGAATTTCGCTACCTTAGGACCGTTATAGTTACGGCCGCCGTTCACCAGGGCTTCAGTTATCAGCTTCGCCTAAACTAACCAACTTCTTTAACCTTCTGGCACTGGGCAGGCGTCAGCCCCCATACATCGTCTTACGACTTAGCGGAGACCTGTGTTTTTGATAAACAGTTGCTTGGATCTTGTTATTGCAACCTTATAAATAAGGCACTCCTTCTCCCGAAGTTACGGAGTCATTTTGCCGAGTTCCTTAGAGAGAGTTATCTCGCGCCCCTTAGTATACTCTACCTACCCACCTGTGTCGGTTATGGTACAGGCATTTTTTATTTATAACATTGCGAGCTTTTCTTGGAAGCCTGACATACACTACTTCAACGCCTTAGCGTCTCGTCATTACGTCTTAACTCAAAGTGTTTTCTCCACTTCTCAACATCTCGAACGCTTAAACCGGTAACCAATATCCGGCTAGTTTAGCCTTCTCCGTCCCTCGATATCAATAAAAAATGGTACAGGAATATTAACCCGTTGTCCATCGACTACGCTTTTCAGCCTCGCCTTAGGTCCTGACTTACCCTCCGCGGACGAGCCTTCCGGAGGAAACCTTGGGTTTTCGGGGTATAGGATTCTCACCTATATTTTCGTTACTCAAGCCGACATTCTCACTTCTGCTTCGTCCATATCCGCTTCCGCTAATACTTCAACCTACAACAGAACGCTCCCCTACCGATATAGAAATTCTATATCGCACAGTTTCGGCAAATTACTTAGTCCCATTCATTTTCGGCGCAGGTTTACTCGATCAGTGAGCTATTACGCACTCTTTAAAGGATTGCTGCTTCTAAGCAAACCTCCTGATTGTTTATGCACTCCCACCTCCTTTACCACTTAGTAATT
>JARRMW010000229.1:0-1439 GCA_037385685.1 Gammaproteobacteria bacterium | reverse complement strand
TGTCTCACGTCTTGATTGCGCCGGACGGTGCCTTGAGGCCCAGTCAGCGCAGCTTGCAAGACCTCTTCTCGATGCGTCCACACAACCACTCCTCCTGCGGAGAGACACCCGTGGTGTCGGCGGATTGTCTTGACACGCCGGCAAACTTCTTTATTATTAATTAATGATAATGAAGATAAATTAAACCCTTTAGCGCGTTCGCCTTCGTCCGCGCGAATGCGATGATCTGCTCGATTGCCGATTTGATTGCCGAGGGTGTTTGTCGTGACCGGATGATCCCAAACACGTTTGTGATCCTTTTTCATGGTTAAACCGATGAAGTGGTTTGGTCTTCTCAGCAAGAGCCTGATCAGCAAATTTACCTTCCGGACCGGCCTGGTCCTGCTGGTGACGATTTCCCTGTTCGCTTACATCAATGTCTCTGCCCTCAAGGAAGTCTTCCTTCAGGATGCCAAGGATGATGTCGAGACGGTCAGTGAGATCATTCTCCATACGACCCACTTTCAAATGCTGGAAGACAATCGCCAGCGTGTTTACGAAATGATCCAGGAAGTCTGTCAGCATGACAAAATCGACCGCATCCGCTTGTACAGCCCTGCCGGGCATGTGCATTTTTCGACCCAGGAAAAGGAGATCGGCAAGTCGCGTGAAGCGGTCAGCACACCCTGCAAGGATTGTGGCACGGCTGTTTTCGTCACCGACAAGCATCCCCTGAAGAACAGCCGGCGAATCTTCACGAATCCCCAGGGCGTCGAAATCCTGAGCGTCATCACAGAGATCGAGAACAAACCGAGTTGTTACACGGCCGCCTGCCATGTGCATCCGCCGGATAACAAGACCCTCGGTTTTCTGGAAGTCCAGGGCACCCTCGCCAAGATCGGTGTGCAAGCCAGCGCTTACCGCGACAGTATCGCCATCTTCGGGGGGACGCTGATGCTGTTGATTATTATCGCCCTCAGCTGGATGACCCAAAGTATGGTCATCGATCCGGTGCATGACCTTCTGTTGCATGCCCGCAAAGTCGCCAACATGGAACTCGACAGCCAACTGCAGCTGAAGTCGAACGACGAAATCGGTGAACTCTCCGACGCCTTCAACAGCATGACGGTCAAACTCAAGGACGCCCGTGACGAATACCAGAAACTCAATGAAACCCTTGAAGCCAAGGTGATCGAGAGAACCGAGGAGATCGCCCAGGTCAATGATCAGCTGGTGCGTTCGGAAAAACTGGCATCACTCGGTCAGCTGGTTGCCGGTATCGCCCATGAGATCAACAACCCGCTGGCCGGGATCCTGATGTTCGCCAACATGTTTGCCGATGATGACCGCCTCGACCAGGAGCAGCGCGACGATGCGCTGACGATCGTTCACGAAACCAAACGTTGTGCCGATATCGTCAAGCGGCTGCTCGATTTTTCCCGCACCTCGATCCCCGACAA
>JARRMW010000228.1:0-1445 GCA_037385685.1 Gammaproteobacteria bacterium | reverse complement strand
CTGGTTCGAACCCAGCTGCGCCCACCAATAAATACAAGGGGTTAGGTGATTTGACGAAACAAAGTTACCAGCTTACACGGGGCGGATCAGGATATCCCACTTGGGGAGATCAGGATTGCGGTGGAGCCTGCTTTCGATGGCCTTCATCGCTTTCTTGGCCAAAGAGATGCCTTTCTCGTAGTTGCTCTTGCTAAGCTCCACGATTGGATGAAGCCCCTTCCAGGTCATGCTGCTAGCCCAGGCGAGCATGGTTTCAACATCCACCAGCTTGGCGCCATTCCAATGCTGCTCGAGGATCCCCCAGCAACGCTCGATGGGGTTGTACTTGCTGTGATAGGGAGGGAAGTAGAGCAGGTGAATCGGCTTGTTGATCTGATCGGCCCACTCGAGGATGCGCTTGAGAAACTGCGTTCGTACGCCGCTGCTCTCAGGGCCGTTATCCATCTTGATTTGAATCAGCGGGATCGCCTCTTGCTCCTCGAGCGAGAATCTGTCCCACCACGCCTGTAAGCAATCCACGATGAAGTCGCTGGTCTTGGCTGAGCTACCGAATTGGATATGCAGTACACCGCTGTCCTCGTCAAGGATGCCGCACGGCGTATGTTTGCCCGTGCATTGCATGTCATGATCGCAGGCACGATTGTCCCCACGCGTCATGCCGCCACGGGAAAGGTCTCCGAGCTTGACCGTCGCCTTACAATCAACACTGATTCGCTTTGCGCCAAGTTCTTTGCTCGCTTCATCTTTTTCTTTGACATTGCCAAAGATGGCGTCGGTCTGCGCAATCTTTTTCAAAGGCTTGGCCTTGAGCACGCGACGCAACCGATACCCCAATCGTTTCAGTATCTTCGCCATCGTGCCTGGTGCCGGCAAGTCCTCGTCCTCGTGACCGAGCGCACGCAACTGCTGCAACGCTTGCGCTGCCGTCAGTCGGGTAAATGCGATGGTGCTCCGGAAGCTGGGGTCTTGTTGGGCATGCTCTTCGGCAAGTCGACGCAAATCCGCAGCCACCTCTGGGTGTTTCTCCTCCCAGCGCTGGTTGCCAGTGAAGCTTGCTTTGGCGCCCACACATACGATTCCCGTACGCTTCTCTCCCAGCCCTGTCTGGACCATTTCCCGTCCCCAGCCAAACACCTGTTCCGTCTGCCGGGCATTGCCATTGCAGTATTTCAGCGCAATCTGCGCGACAAAGGCTCGCCGCTCAGCACCGTGCATCTTCGAGGCGGCAAAACGAAGCTCAGCGATCTGCTCGGCTGTGGGCGATATTGAGGGTTGGATCGACATCGGCATGGACTCCATTGACATTCAATAGCATCCATATGTTTCCAAATCTATCTTCTGTGGTAAAGTCCGCAATAGCCTAAGTCTTGGTAACTTTGTTTCGTCAAATCACCTTAAATCTGGCCCCAACGGTGCCTATTTCGTAGCCACACCTAGGATTTGCG
>JARRMW010000227.1:0-1476 GCA_037385685.1 Gammaproteobacteria bacterium | reverse complement strand
AAGGGACGCCTGCAGGTTGGCATGGATGCGGACATTACGGTGTTCGACCCCAAGACCGTAAAGGCCAACGCCACCTGGGACGATGTTGCGGCGCTCAACGACGGCTTCCATCACACCCTCGTCAACGGCGTCTTCATCTTGAAGGATGGCAAGATTGACACCGAAGTCCTGCCGGGACAGCAGATCCGGCGAACGCCAAAGGGGCACTAGTAATAGAACGCAGGTTAATGGGGTTATACGGACTCTCAGTGGAGTATCGAAATAGCAGCGTTGAGCCGTATAACCCCCTTGTTCTTTAGTTTTGGGGGAAGTCGCTCAGCAGAGTTGGCTTGGCGCTTACGGCATTGCTAGACGATTGCGAACCAGGTGTACCGGTGAGCCAGGGCTAACTTCCCAAGCATGCAACGGTCAGGAAGCGGAAAAGAGGTCCGTCTGAGCACTCGACTGCGGAGGAAGTCCAGATGAAGATTACCTATGATTTTGACAAGATCATTGATCGCACCGGCACGAGTTGCGCGAAGTGGGATTCCACCGAACAAATTTTTGGTGAGAAAGACCTGCTGCCCATGTGGGTGGCCGATATGGACTTCCAATCACCACCAGTCATCATCGATGCTCTGGTAAAACGTGCTCAGCACGGCTTTTTCGGATACTCCGTAATCGATGAGGACTACAAGGAAGTCGTCTGTAGCTGGTTCAAGCGCCGGCACAATTGGGACGTTCACCCCGAGTGGCTGACCAACGTTCCTCAGGTGATCAACGCCCTTTCCATGAGCGTTCTAATGTTCACCGAGCCTGGCGATGGTGTCCTGATTCAAACGCCCTGTTACGACGAATTCGCCAAGAAGACGAAGGAAACGGGGCGCCACATTTTGGACAACCGTCTGATCTGCGGACCGGACGGGCGATACACCATTGACTTCGATGACTTTGAAAAGAAAGCCAGCGATCCCCGGGCACGGCTGTTTCTCCTCTGTAGTCCTCATAACCCAACCGGCCGAGTGTGGACTCGCGAAGAGCTGGAGCGGATGAGCGAAATCTGTTTGCGTCACAATGTGCTCATTTTTTCTGACGAAATCCATGGGGACATGGCGCTCGAAGGTCACAGGCACATCAATTTGCCGAAACTCAATGATGAGGTCGCTCAGAATTGCATCGTCGCCACGGCGATCAGCAAGACCTTCAATTGTCCATCCCTGTACCTGGCGGACATCATCATCCCAAATCCGGACCTGAAATCACGTTTCGATACGCTGCCGGTCAATTATCTCAATTTTAGTACTTTCCCTTGCTTTGGCATTGAAGGCGTCAAGGCCGCTTATACCCATGGCGACGAGTGGCTAGATCAGCTGTTGGTCTACATCAAAGGGAATCTTGAGTACGCCAGCAACTTTTTGAAGGAGAACGCACCGCACCTGCGGATGAATGTTCCCGATGGCACGTACTTTGGATGGCTGGATTGTCGGTCTGTGGGAC
>JARRMW010000226.1:0-1818 GCA_037385685.1 Gammaproteobacteria bacterium | reverse complement strand
GCCCGAACTGAACCTTGCCTTGCCGAAACAACTCTCCAAGGTCGGGAGGAGACCCACGACCACCCCAGGAATCGCCCTGACTGCCGTTACCGCTTTGTGGTGACATCGCGATACCTTCGGTAGATTACGTCGGAAGTCACGGCCTGATGAAGGAGTGTAAGTTTACCGCCGTACCGCGTAATGCTCAGGCGCTTGCTATCATCCTGAGCGCTTCGATTACGGTCACTACTGGTGATCTGATCTCTGACCGGCAATGGCCCGGGACTTTTCAATAGCTCGTACCAAATGAAATATCGGTGGCATTGGCTGGTGTGCGCAGGTTGGCAAGGCGACTGCCTTGTGTCACCGGGCCACCCGGAAACAGGTTATGGAGATACTTGCTACCACCCTGTGCGGCAAATTGCTTATTGAGTGCACGGGCGGTCGTTCTCGCAAACCGTGGCAGGCCTTGTTCCAGATACTGCTCGCGCAGATAACTGATCACTTGCCAGTGCTGGTCGGTCAGCTCAAACCCCTCATTGGTCGCCAGGGTCTGGGATAGCGCCCGGTTCCAGTTCTGGTCGCTGAGCTCTGCCTGACGAATGCTGGCATACTGACTGAAGGTCTCGGAGTCCTGGGCATTAATTTTATACTGAGTCATTAGGGTATCCTCGGTGATTGAAAATGAAATGTACTCTGCCTGCGTTTCAACATGCGAATACATAAAAGAGGGTGAACCGGAGTTCGCGAGGAAGGAGTATGGCGGGCAACAGTGACCGTTCGGTCGATATTGCGCGAGATAGCGGCTTGCCTGCTTACAGACGATGGACCTTATGACAGTGTCTGCTCATTATTGACAGGAAGCAAATCAATTGTTCGGCCAAGGCCGATTTATATTCACTCCCACATGACATCACAATTCTGCTGTGCCGCAGCAGTGAGAAGATCAACAAGAGGCAAAGCCCGATTCGACAGGCTCACCCGTGTTTCGTCCTCGTCATCATCACCGGTAGATGTTTCTGTGCGAGTTTTATCGATCGCAGCGGTTAACCGACTCAGCGCCGCCGGTAGATCAGCCGCCAGGATTGCACCGGGCACAGTTCCGCTATGTCCCATCATTTTCAGCAATGTCACAGCAACATCACCGAACATGGTGATATCGGCATAGGCTTTGGTAGTAAAAGTAACCAGCATATCGTTAGCCTCCGAGTGAATTCTTTGTCGAGGCGAATTGGACAGAAAACCTGCGCCTGCATCGATGCAGGGCATCAATGCGGACTCACCATAACCCAGCGCCGCAGATGTTACTGAGGCAAGGAAGATACCCAGCTTGGCGCTGTCGAGCAGTTCCTGATCGAAAGCCAGGTTGGCGATGAACAGCGCCATCGTGAAGCCGATACCGGCAAGCATGCCGCCGCCCGCCATCAGTCTCCAATCCAGATCCGGCGGGCGTATTGCGATACCCAAACGCACCGCCACCCAACTGAAGGCAAGAATCCCGACGGGTTTCCCGAAGACAAAACCGACGAACACAGCAAGCGTCACGGCATTGCCTATCTCACCTAGTGACAATGGCAAACCGGCATTCGCAAAGGCAAACAGCGGCATGATGACAAAACCGACCCAGGGATGTAACGCAAACTCCAGCCGCTCCACCGGTGACAATGTTTCGCGCGCGGCGATCTCGGCAACCTGCAGGGTCTCTCGGTCCTTCGTGTCACCACTCCCCTCTTCACTGGCCGGATGCGCGATCACCCGGGACAATACGGCATACAATCGTTCATCGCTGACCCAGCGTCTGGCCGGGGTCATCAAGCCAAGCACCACGCCCGTGATCGT
>JARRMW010000225.1:0-2056 GCA_037385685.1 Gammaproteobacteria bacterium | reverse complement strand
ATCGCGCCAAGATAAGCCCAGATCGTTGGGATTCCCATTTTGGGATGAAATTCAATAATGTTACCCAGTGGGTGCTTCCGTTATTATTATGTTGGGAAAGTCCCACCTGATTAATGTTTAGCCAACAGATCTGTAGTGAAATCCGCGGGCAAACCTGGTAACAGGAGTCCGAAGCCGGATGGAGCAAGGCTGCAGGCTGTGCTATTGAACCCCGAAATCTTGCTAATTGTGGTCACAGGATAACTCTCAGGAAACTGTGAGTGAAAGCCGACGTTGTTGTGATGACGGAAGGCAGCAGTCCCGACGGCGATATGGCGAGCAGTCAGGACACCACCGGGGTCCGAGACCAGGGCATGCAGTCATAGGGGTAACCTGGGAACTTGGGAGATCCAAATGTTTCCTTGTGTAAAAGTACGGTAACAGGAGATCCAGCGTAAGCAAAATCCCGGCGGTGATGAGGAGAGTCCCGCCCATCACCGAGTCTGCCTCAGGCGGAAACACAAACAGTAAAGACGGGCGATACGAGGTATCAGGGGAGGATAGCGAAGAGCGAACGACCTTGAGATGAACATCTGAAGGGAAATATGGGAGATACACCGGGATCACAAACCATATCAACGCAACTTCAGGAAATTGCGGAGCAGGCAGCTCGCTATCCTGACACGGTGTTCAATAATGTGTACCACAGGATAAATATGGACTTGCTCAGGGAGGCATATCGTAAAGTACGCAAGGATGTGTCACCTGGAGCAGACAAGGTCACTGCGAAAGAGTATGCAAAGAATCTTGAGGAGAATCTCAGCGATCTGTGTGATCGCTTACGGTGGGGCACGTACGTAGCCCCACCTGTTGAGCGGGCCTGGCTGGACAAGGAAGACGGTAGGAAGCGTCCGATCGGCAAGCCGACGTTCGAGGACAAGATCGTCCAAAGAGCGGTTGAAATGGTCTTGTACGTGATATACGACGTTAACTTCTACGATTTTTCATACGGATTCCGGAGAGGTCGCAATCAGCATCAAGCGCTGAGTGAACTGCGCGAGCAATGTCTAAAATTGAACATCGGCTGGATAGTGGACGCAGATGTGAGTGGATTCTTCGATAACTTGGATCACGGTCTGCTGCGTGAGTTTATCAAGCAGCGGGTCAATGATGGAGGGATACTGCGGCTGATCGGGAAGTGGTTAAAGGCCGGAGTGCTTGAAGGGGAGCAGATAACATATCCTGAGAGGGGAACCCCTCAAGGGGGAGTCATCTCACCTTTGTTAAGCAATATATTCCTACACCATGTATTGGATGACTGGTTTGTAAGGGATGTTCAACCACGGATGAAAGGGCGTTGTTTCCTGATTCGATTTGCCGATGACTTTGTCATTGGTTTTGAAAATGAAACAGATGCCAGCCGGGTTATGAAGGTGCTGCCGAGGCGATTCGCCCGCTTTAGGCTTTCCATTCATCCCAAGAAGACGAGGCTGATCCAGTTCAGAAAGCCAAGCGGTGGAAGAAACGGAGCAAAAGGGAATGGCACATTTAATTTCCTTGGGTTTACCCATTTCTGGGCGAGGTCTCACCGAGGTTACTGGGTTATCAGGCGGAAAACTAGAAAAGACAGGGTCAAGCGATTTCTGAAGTCTCTGTGGCGTTGGGTCAGATACAATCGCCATTTACCTCTGAAGGAACAACAAAAGATGCTAAGTATCAAGCTCCGTGGTCACTATCAGTACTATGGTATAAGTGGCAATTACAGCGCCCTTAGCATCGTTCTCCACCGTGTGAGGCGATACTGGCGATATTGGTTGAGTCGTAGATCCAACAAAGGCCACATTAACTGGGAGGAGTTCCTTGACTCTATAATGGACAAATTTCCTCTCCCAAAGCCCAGGATCGTCCACACCATCTAAAATAGCCAAAAGGGCAGCAATGTTATGCGCCAATCGGAGTTGTGTCCGAATGGTTTCTGATTTGGTCGAAAGAAACAGAACCGAGGAACCGGATGCGGGAGTTCCGCACGTCCGGATCTGTGGGGAGGGCGCCGGGCAACCGGTGCCTTTACCCAGAG
>JARRMW010000224.1:0-1486 GCA_037385685.1 Gammaproteobacteria bacterium | reverse complement strand
CTTGAAGCCATGCAGTGATATATTGAGAGTATCACCAAATCAGAAAACTTGTGATATGCAAAAATATCACAACTGAACCGCCCCGGGTTTGACGGAGACTCCATAGTTTGAGAGGATGGAGTCATGTCAAAATCAACAAGATATTCCCCAGAAGTTCGTGAACGAGCAGTCCGGATGGTTTTCGAACATCAAAGAGAGTACCCCTCGCAGTGGCAGGCGGTGGTTTCGATTGCGACCAAAATCGGTTGCACTGCCGAGACGCTTCGCAAATGGGTTCGCCGAGCCGAAATTGATTCGGGGCGACGCGAGGGTGTTACGAGCGATGAGCGAGCCAGGATCAAGGAACTCGAACGGGAGAACCGTGAACTTCGTCGCGCCAACGAGATTCTGCGCAAGGCGTCGGCATATTTCGCACAGGCGGAGCTCGACCGCCGACCGAAACGATGACGGCCTTCATCGATGATCACAGGGACGCTTACGGGGTCGAGCCGATCTGCTCAGCGCTGCCGATCGCCCCGTCGACGTACTACGAGCACAAGGCTCGTCAGGCCGATCCTTCGCGACTTCCAAGGCGAACCAGACGTGACGCCGCCCTTATGGTGGAGATTGAGCGGGTGTGGAATGAAAACCGCCAGGTCTATGGTGCGCGCAAGGTCTGGCGTCAGCTTCATCGAGAGGGGTTCCCAGCCGCGCGATGTACAGTGGAACGATTGATGCGCCAGATGGGACTGCAGGGCGCTGTGCGGGGCAAGAAGGCCAGGACGACGATTGCCGATGAGGCTGCGGCCCGTCCGGCGGACTTGGTTGAGCGCGATTTCACCGCCGCCCATCCGAACCAGCTGTGGGTAGCCGACTTGACCTACGTGGCGACCTGGGCGGGGTTCGTGTACGTAGCGTTTGTCATCGACGTGTTCTCCCGGATGATTGTGGGATGGCGGGTATCGCGATCTTTGTGCAGTGATCTGGCCCTTGATGCATTGGAGCAGGCCCTGTGGGCTCGTCCCGAAATCAGTGAGCTTATTCACCACAGCGATCATGGTGTCCAGTACGTTTCGATTAGCTATACGGAGCGTTTGGCGGAAGCCGGCATCGAGCCTTCGGTCGGCAGCGTTGGCGATTCATATGACAATGCGCTTGCCGAGACGATCATCGGGTTGTACAAGACAGAGTTGATTTACAAAGAAGGCCCTTGGCGAGCCATGGAGCAGGTAGAGCTTGCGACCCTCGAATGGGTGGACTGGTTCAACAATCGTCGGCTGTTCGAGCCGATCGGGAACATCCCCCCTGTTGAGTACGAGGCATTATACTATCAGCAGCAAGAGACCCCGGCCATGGTGGCCGGACTCAATTAACCTGGTCTCCGGAAAAACCGGGGCGGTTCAATACAATGTCATGAAAGGATCCTTTCTATGTTTCAAACTTTTCCCTTTAATACACCCTTAATTCACTTTGGCGTTGATACTATCAATCAGCTGGGTCCTGAGAT
>JARRMW010000223.1:0-2528 GCA_037385685.1 Gammaproteobacteria bacterium | reverse complement strand
AGCTTTTATCCGGTAAGCCACGGCCCTTCCACTCGGTACCGTGGGATCACTAAGCCCGTCTTTCGACTCTGCTCGACGCGTTGGTCTTGCAGTCAAGCTCCCTTATGCCTTTACACTCTACGGTTGGTTTCCATTCAACCTGAGGGAACCTTTGGGCGCCTCCGTTACTCTTTGGGAGGCGACCGCCCCAGTCAAACTGCCCACCTGGCACGGTCCCCCACCCGGTTTACGGTGTGGGGTTAGGGTCTAGACAGGATCAGGGTGGTATTTCACTGTTGGCTCCACCGAGGCTAGCGCCCCAGCTTCTCAGCCTCCCACCTATCCTGCACAGATCATGCCCAAACTCAATGCCAAGCTACAGTAAAGCTCCACGGGGTCTTTTTGTCCTGCTGCGGGTAAGACGCATCTTCACGCCTATTTCAATTTCACCGGGTCCTTCGTCGAGACAGTGCTCTAGTTGTTACACCGTTCGTGCGGGTCGGAACTTACCCGACAAGGAATTTCGCTACCTTAGGACCGTTATAGTTACGGCCGCCGTTCACCGGGGCTTCAGTTCGGAGCTTCGACCTCGCGGCCTAACCCCTCCCTTTAACCTTCCGGCACTGGGCAGGTGTCAGCCCCTATACATCGCCTTGCGGCTTTGCAGAGACCTGTGGTTTTGTTAACCAGTCACTAGAGCCATTTCACTGCGACCTCCCAAAGCTCCGCCTGTTCAGACTTCACCTTAGAAGGCACCCCTTATCCCGAAGTTACGGGGCCAATTTGCCTAATTCCTTAACGAAGGTTCTCCCGTTCGCCTTGGTATTCTCTACCCGTCTACCAGTGTCGGTTTGCGGTACGGGCACCCAGGGTTCATCACTTAGAGGCTTTTCTCGGCAGCAAGGCTTAACCACTTCTGCCTCAGGGGCTCGCTTTCGCGCCTCAGCTCCGTCTGCGGATTTGCCTACAGACCTCTACGCCTACACGCTTACACCCACTCTACCAATCGTGGGCTGGCCTACCTCGCTGCGTCCCCTGGCCTCGGCTAAGGCCCGACTAACCCGACGCGGATTGACCTGCCGTCGGAAACCTTAGACTTACGGCGAACACGGTTCTCACGTGTTTTACGCTACTCATGCCTGCATTCTCACTTCTGTCCGCTCCAGCCGTCCTCACGGTCGACCTTCACTGCTGAACAGAACGCTCCCCTACCGCGCCCAAGTGTCCGTAGACACTTGTTCACCCATGGCTTCGGTATCAGACTTAGCCCCGTTATATTTTCCGCGCAGGATCACTTGACCAGTGAGCTATTACGCACTCTTTAAAGGGTGGCTGCTTCTAAGCCAACCTCCTGGTTGTCTGTGTAATCCCACATCGTTTCCCACTTAGTCTGAATTTGAGGACCTTAGCCGATGGTCTGGGCTCTTTCCCTTTCGACTACGAAACTCATCTCCCGTAGTCCGACTGCCATGCTCTCGAGTACCGGCATTCGGAGTTTGGTTGGGTTCGGTAAGCAGTAAGCCCCCTAGCCCATCCAGTGCTCTACCTCCGGTACTAAACGCATGACGCTAGCCCTAAAGCTATTTCGGGGAGAACAAGCTATCTCCGAGTTCGTTTGGCATATCACCTCTACCCACAGCTCATCCCCTAACTTTGCAACGTTAGTGGGTTCGGGCCTCCACGAGCTTTTAGACTCGCTTCACCCTGGCCATGGGTAGCTCACCCGGTTTCGTGTCTAATCCCTGCGACTCTACGCCCTATTAAGACTCGCTTTCGCTACGGCTTCGGGTGTCTCTCCCTTAACCTCGCCACAGAGATTAACTCGCAGGCTCATTCTCCAAAAGGCACGCCGTCAGGCTTAGTGGCGCGCTTCCGGCTTTCGCCGGTGCACAGGCCCACCATTAGCCCTTCGACTGCTTGTAAGCTCACGGTTTCAGGTTCTATTTCACTCCCCTCACAGGGGTACTTTTCACCTTTCCCTCACGGTACTTGTTCACTATCGGTCGCCTAGTGTATTTAGCCTTGGAGAGTGGACTCCCCAGCTTCCTACCGGATTAGCGTGCCCGGTAGTACTCAGGAACTCAGCGAGAGTCATTCTGTTTTCGCATACGGGACTGTCACCCTCTCTGGTAGGCTTTCCCACACCTTTCTACTAACAGAATGTTTTCTAACTCTCTGGGATTGCTCCCTGCCGAGCCCTACAACCCCGCCCCAGCTTGCTGAGACGGTTTGGGCTCTTCCCCGTTCGCTCGCCACTACTGAGGGAATAATCTCTTTTCCTCTGGGTACTGAGATGTTTCAGTTCCCCAGGTTCCCCTCCCCTGGTCTATGTGTTCAACCAGGGGATGCCGCTGGTTTGCAGCGGCGGGTTTCCCCATTCGGACATCCCCGGATCTACGCCTGTACACGGCTCCCCGAGGCTTTTCGCAGTGTCCCACGTCCTTCTTCGGCACTTGGCGCCTAGGCATCCACCGTAAGCTCTTAGTAGCTTAACTCCGTGATGCGGAGAAATCGAAACTTTTCGATTCGTTACTTTTGTTTTGCGCCTT
>JARRMW010000222.1:0-1519 GCA_037385685.1 Gammaproteobacteria bacterium | reverse complement strand
GAGTAACTGCTCAGCCTGAAATATTGTTCTCAATTGTAGCTGTTCAACTATAACGAAACTCTGATGAAGCTCTAATACAAAACCGATAAACGCCAGGTAGAATTTGCACTATGCCGTTGGATCGTTTGCCCACTCACGAAGATATTCACACCGCTTACCAGCAGGGAGAGGAGGCCGTTATAGAGCTGTTTGACGGCTTGATCGCTGTGATTCAACAACTGGCCGACAGGGTGCAGGCGTTGGAGGATCAGTTGGCGAAGAATAGCCATAACAGCAGCAAGCCACCCTCGAGCGATGGGTTGAAGAAGCCCGCTCCGCGCAGTCTGCGCAAGCCCAGCGGTAAGAAGAGCGGTGGTCAACCTGGTCACAAGGGGCGTACCTTGAAGGCAGTCGAGCGTCCGCAACACACGCAGGTGCACCGGGTCACGCAGTGTAAGCAGTGTCAGGCCTCGCTGGAAGACGTAGCGCCAAGCGATTACGAGAAGCGCCAGGTGTTCGATCTGCCGCCGGTGACAG
This sequence comes from Gammaproteobacteria bacterium, assembly GCA_037385685.1. Taxonomy (GTDB): domain Bacteria; phylum Pseudomonadota; class Gammaproteobacteria; order Chromatiales; family Chromatiaceae; genus Sva-25. The sequence goes on along the minus strand of JARRMW010000222.1, from coordinate 1,003 downwards.
TAGAAGTGACCGAGCATCAGGTCGAGGTCAAGCAATGCCCCGTATGTGGAGAGACGAGTAAGGCCGAGTTTCCAGCAGGAGTGACTGAGCCAGTGCAGTATGGACCTCGGATCAAAGGGCAGGCAGTCTACTTCAACCAGAATCACCACATCCCACTGGAGCGCACGCAGGAGATCTTGATCGATCTATACGACCACTCACCCAGTGAGGCGACGATCATCGCTGCCTGTCAGGAGACAGAAGCCCAGGTTACGCCGGTCAATACGGCGGTGAAGGAACACCTAATCGAGACTGAGGAGCCGGTTCACTGCGACGAGACAGGCCTGCGAGTGGAGGGGAAGCTGTTCTGGACCCATGTGGCGAGCACAGAGCAAGCGACGTATCTGGAAGTACACGCCAAGCGGGGGCGGGAGGCGTTGGATGAGATCGGCATCTTGCCGAAGCGCAAGGGAAAGATCGTTCACGATGGGTACAGGTCCTACACTCAGTACCCAGATGCCGAACACGTGCTCTGCAACGCGCACCACCTGCGGGAGTTGGTCTTTGTCGAGGAACAGTACGAGCAAGCTTGGGCCGATGGGATGATCGACTTGCTGGTCGAGCTCAAGGAGGCGGTGGAGGAGGCGAAACAGCAGGGCCAAGTCGCCCTGACTGACCGACGCTTGGCTGATTTCGAGGCGCGTTACGACCAGTTGATCGCCCAAGGGCTCGATGCCAACCCGCCACCACCCGAGCCGTTGGTGAAAAAGCGTGGGCGGAAGAAACAGAGCAAGCCCAAGAATCTGCTGGACCGTCTGCAGGGTCACAAGCAAGAAGTGCTGGCGTTTATGTACGATTTTAAGGTGCCGTTTGACAACAACTTGGCCGAACGAGATCTGCGGATGGTCAAGCTGAAACAGAAAGTGTCTGGTTGCTTTCGCACCAAGACAGGCGCGCAAACGTTTTGTCAGATTCGCAGTTACATTTCCACAGCCCGGAAGAATGGACAGCGTGTGCTCGAAGC
>JARRMW010000221.1:0-1536 GCA_037385685.1 Gammaproteobacteria bacterium | reverse complement strand
TAGCGCCAAGAGGGCAATCGTAGAGACGCTGGTGTTGACATTGCCGGTGAAAGGTCTGGTAATCATCCCAATCATCATTGGTCCGCACTGCACGCAGATCAAGGAGAGCTTGAGCGCCTGCTCGCGTCCAACGCATACCGGAGCGTTCCATACGGTCCTTGACGAGGTGGCCACAAGCGCCCTCAACGACACCTGTACCGATAGGCCATCCGCGAGCCAGATAGGAACCGTAGCTCATGTAGGGCAGGTTGCGCTGGTAGTATCCAATAGTGGTACTCAGTGTTTCCCTTTGCGACTCAGAGAGAGAAGGGGATTGGAGGTGAGATTCCAGATCTTGAATGACGTCTTCCGTTTTGTCCGCAAGGATGAGCAAGAGACGTTCTTTGACCCAAGCGTTGCGATTGGGATGTTTCTCCCCGAGCAAGGCATTGGCGGCATCCCACAGGTATTCGGAAACGTGGATGATGTCGAGAACGAGAGTGAACGTTGACAATCTATCTTCCACCTGACTCTGCAGTGCGTCGGCGCCGTCGGTGAGGGCCACACGATGCTGAATATGGTCGCCTTCTCGTTGGCCAACGCAGTGAACGAGACGCTCGAAAGCAGTATCTTTGCCGTCCAGAGTCGCGCGGACTTGTTTACCGACAGGCACCGGGCGAGTCGAATCTGTTTCTGGGCGATCTTGATCGTCTTCGTTCTCTTCCAATTCGTGCATTAGCCCGTCGGCGACCTCTTCAGGAGTGCGCTTGTAAGGCTCGATGGTGTAGATAGCGGTCACCACGGCCTCTTTCTTCTTGGTACGCTTCTTGCCCTTGCCGCGACGAGCGACGCGAGGCGCTGTTTCTTCACGAACCATCGGCACGCCTTTCCCGTCGGCTTGGACGACCAGAATAGATCCCTCTTCCTGGGGTAATGGGACTGGCTTCTGCTCATAGAACGCCTCCACATCGACGGCGTCCTCTTGAACACCAGTTTCCAAAGCCAGTTTGGAGATGGACAGATCGAGAATCCGTTTCAGCACGTGGTTGCTCTCATCGTATGATTCCGTGGTTGTACAATACTCAGCCCAGTCCCGCAACAGGTCAGAATAGCAACGGGGCGGCAGACTCAACTCGGCGTCCAATGGGCACACGCCTTCTTTACCGGCTTCGTAGAAGTAATGTCGCCGGAACTGTATTTTGCCAAAGACGGAGAAGTATGTCGTTCGATGCATACTGTGATAGCTCAAAGTTGTACCATCCGGTTCGTAGACCGGCTCTTGGGGACGCTCGGCTGCTCTCTGAACAAAGAACAGCCGCAGTAAATCAGCTCCTAATGCCAAGAGCGACCTGAACAATTTCAACTCGACCTCATAGGCCGTTCGTGTTTTCGACTCTGCATTGGTCACGAACTCGATCAACGCCTGGAAATCTTGCTTCAATTGATGTACAATCTGTGTTGGGTTGGAAGACATTGCTACCTCCTTTAGACAATCTTTGGTGGAACTCTGATTATCTAACAGGATCGCATGTCTTTCAACTCATTTTAGCCACACTC
>JARRMW010000220.1:0-1539 GCA_037385685.1 Gammaproteobacteria bacterium | reverse complement strand
GTGAACCCTGGGGAGGTTGAAACCGGCAGAATCTAGTGCAGAAGCGGTGAATCACATGGCTACGGCGAGGCCCATGGCCCGGCTATGGCTCAAAACACCCAGAAACTTGAGTTGCACCCCGAGCAAAGCGCAAAATCGACGAAACGTGACCGTTCGGACTTTGGTAGGCGGCACCACTGGGCGCCTTAGTGCTCGACCTTGCCGTTTTTCTTAGTTCCTATGCAACAAGGAGGGTGAGATCCGCGCCACCACGCCCCAGGTGATTGCCGCACCAGGCCAGAAGGCGACTGACATTCACGGCTGACTCGCGGCGCTTGTAGCCCCGCATGGTCCGATACCGCTCCTTGACCCACCAGCCAATGGCTCGCTCACAGCCATTGTTCGTACCATCCAACGTCTCGCCTTTGGGTCCCTGCCAGGTGCGATACCGCGTCAGGCGTCGCCATAGACTCCATCGATCGAGGTACATAAGCCGCAAGCGATAAGCAGTCGTCGCCTTGTCGCCCGGACGGGGCGGAGGCGCACCGATGTAGCGCAGGTGCATCTTCTCCAGCTCCTGCTCCTCATCCGGCTGGCGACTGAGGATCAGTTCGCCCAACCGTCTTAGGTCTTTCAACGCCTGTTCTGGCTCAACCCCTATGTCTGCTAGTGAGCCATCCTCATCCGACTCTACCTTGGACTCCAGATTCTCGATGAATGTCTCGGTATTGCGCTTCACGTGGCTCTTGCAGACTTGATGCTCCAGGTCCAGATTGTCTGCGACCGTCTTCAAGGCATCGGCATCGTCACTGACCAGGATCTTGGCTCCGACGGCTTCAGCTACAGGCTCCAGCCACTCCTTGAGCGCTTCGGCATCCTCAGCCTCCAACTCATCTACGGTCAGAACCAGTCCTGTCGTGTCGTCCACGGCCAATCCCAGAATCAACCATTCGCCGCTGCACTTCACCGAGGTCATGTCACCGCCCATGGCCGGCGTCTGAAGACCTGCAAAGACTTCTCTGCGCTTCATGCCCGGCACCTTCTCCGCCGCAGCTTGGACTGCTTCATAGACACTGCTCTTGCTCATGTACACGCCCAACGCCTCCAGAGCGAGTGACGTCGCTCCATAGCTCAGTCCTAGCAAGTATAGCATCACGCTCAACCCTTTCACCCGCTGGGAAGTCTGTGCCCGAGTTACGCCCACGGGATATACCCGGAACGTTCTGTTGCACCGTAGACAGCGGTACCGGTGTGCAGACACAAGCCTATGCTTCGTGTCTTTCAACGGCTTGTCCACTTCCTGATGGTGCTCAAAGTGCCTGCCCTCACAGCCTTGATGCGGACATACCAAGCGCTGCTTGAATTCGTCTGGCTTCACTCGCGGCAGAATCAGCTCCAGGCGCATCGCACGGCACCTCCCCTCCCTGTCTGCCCATTCTACCGCACTTCCGACCCAATTTCCACCAACCACCGAACGATTACCATCTCAGAGACCCCTTGCGTTCTACCTAGCTTTCAGCTATACTGTCAGTGAAGACGGCCAACGATGCTGCTTCATCC
>JARRMW010000219.1:0-2062 GCA_037385685.1 Gammaproteobacteria bacterium | reverse complement strand
AAGACTCAGACTCAAGGTAAACGAGGAGAAAAGTGCGGTCAGCCGACCATGGCTGCGCAAGTTTCTCGGGTTCACTTTCATCCATATGTGCGGACAGACTAAGATACGGTTGCATGCCAAGACCATTGAGCGCTTCAAGCAAAGGGTCCGGCAACTAACCAACCGCAATAGCGGCAAAAGTCTAAGACAAGTTATCAAAGAGCTGAATCTATACATCAGAGGATGGTGGAACTACTATCGATTGATTGAAGCCCGATACATCCTCAAAGCATTGAAAACTTGGATCATCAGGCGACTTCGCTGCTTTGTCTGGAAGCAATGGAAGTACCCTCGAACCAAGGTTCGGAACCTGAAAAAGCTCGGTATCGACCATGAACACGCCGTAACTTGTGGAAACGCCCGAAAGAAGTACTGGCGCATGAGCAAGGTCAAATGGGTGGCCATGGCAATGCCGGAACATTATTTCATTGTGAGAGGATTATTCCTCCCCGGTAACTAAGCTTCCTGATCAGCCGAACCGCCGTATACGCGATCCGTACGTACGGTGGTGTGGGAGGGCTCCTCAGCAATGGGGAGTCCTATCCCGTTGTGTGCCGGGCACGGCACACGTTCTTAAAAGTGAGCCAAGTATATCAGAAGGTTACGGTGCTTGGCAAGTCTTAGACCCAGCCAGATGGAGGCGAAGGGTGTAGCGGTAGCGCAACTTGTTACCGGCAACGGTGATAGGGGAGGAAGCCGCCCTGCCGAGGCAGGGTACCGCGAAGGTACGGGGTGACGACACAGAAATCGAGTCAGGCGCGCATTGTGGGACGAGCCTGCAACACAAGGCAAAGTCCTCTATCCATCATAGGCAATGTTCGTATACTCGGCGCCCACGTACCGAAAGACGTGTGTTTACCCCGGGAGGTCTCCCATGTGCCCTTTGAGAAGTCGCGTGCGACGGAATTTTGGCTGAGGGTGGGGCAACCCGCTCTGACCGCATGGGAGAAGTCAGCAGAGGGCATAAGGTAACCGGAGCAAACGAGATGCGAGAGCTACCCGCGGGTCAATCGTAACAAGTGACTCACTCCGGTGAAAGGCCCGAACGGTGCCCGGCCCGAATGGGACGGGTAAATGAAACTGGCAAGTAGGAGGTGCGTACTTATGAGCATACGGCCACGGCAGATGGAAATGTTCGTAGCGTCGCAGACAGCCGAACCCCTGGGAGCCAGCGACCGGCTACTGGAAATGATTCTTGAACGCCGGAATATGTTCAGGGCATTAAACCAGGTCTGTGCCAACAAAGGTGCCCCCGGTATCGACAAGATGCCGATAAATAAAATCAGAGGGTATCTCAGGCGGCACTGGCCCAAAATCAAGGAGGACTTGCTCAGTGGTCAATACAGACCCTTGCCCGTAAGAAGGAAAGAGATCGGCGGGGTTCGCCTGCTTGGCATTCCTACCGTTTTGGACCGGGTGATCCAACAAGCCATTGCCCAGATAGTGGAACAGATCTGGGACCCGATCTTTTCAGAGTTCAGCTACGGGTTCAGACCGCAAAGATCGGCCCATGACGCTGTTTTGCAGTCAAAGCAATACCTGCTTGACGGATACACCTATGTCGTTGATATGGATTTATCGAAGTTTTTCGACAGAGTGAATCACGATCGCTTGATGAGTCGGCTGGCAACAAAGATAAAAGACAAACGCGTATTGAAGCTGATACGCAGATACCTCAATGCCGGGACGATGATCAACGGCGTGATCGTTTACACTGATGAAGGAACTCCCCAAGGAGGTCCAATCTCTCCGCTGCTTTCCAACGTAGTGCTCGACGAGTTGGACAAAGAGCTGGAAAAGCGGGGCCATAAATTCGTCAGATACGCCGATGACTTCAGAATCTATTGCAAAAGCCTTAAAGCGGCGCAGCGGGTCAAAACGAGCATCACCAGGTTTCTAACCGGAAGACTCAGACTCAAGGTAAACGAGGAGAAAAGTGCGGTCAGCCGACCATGGCTGCGCAAGTTTCTCGGGTTCACTTTCATCCATATGTGCGGACAGACTAAGATACGGTTGCATGCCA
>JARRMW010000218.1:0-1558 GCA_037385685.1 Gammaproteobacteria bacterium | reverse complement strand
TCTTGATAAAAATCCTCAAGAATCGGGTTCCTAGATACGTACGCATCTGAGGCGGTCCAGCTGTACGTCGTCAGGGGATTTCGGACTCCAGGCGGCCTGATTTAAGAGAGTGTTTCGACTCATCAGGTTGTCGGTCAGGCGGCTTTGTGTCGGTAGTATAGCCGACGGCGTTCTTTGATCGTTTTCTGCTTGATTTTCCTCCTTCGGGCCAGGACCGCCTGCCCGCGACCGGTATACACATCCTCCGGCGTCAGGTTGTCGAGGCTCTCGTGGTAGCGCTCGGTGTTGTAGTAGTTGACGAACTCACCGATGCGTGCCTTCAGATCGCCGGGCAGGTAATAATTTTCCAGCAGCACCTGGTTTTTCAGCGAACGATGCCAGCGCTCGATCTTGCCCTGCGTCATCGGGTGATACGGACGTCCTCGGGTATGCGCCATGCCGCGCTCATCGAGCCAGTCCCTGAGCTCGCCAGAGACGTAGGATGGCCCGTTATCCGATAACAGCCGTGGTCGATGTTTGACCTTCACCGATGTCAGGCCACTGACCTCGAGCGCCAGCTCGAGCGTGTCGCTGACGTCCTTGGCGGCCATGCCGTTACACAGCTTCCAGGCCAGGATGTAGCGCGAGTGATCGTCCAGCACCGTCGAGAGGTAGAACCAGCCCCAGCCGATTACCTTCAAATAGGTAAAATCCGTCTGCCATAACTGGTTCGGTGCCGTGGTCGGATGCTGGAACGTATCCGCGGCCTTCATCAGGATGAAGGCGGGGCTGGTGATCAGGTCGTGAGCCTTCAACAGCCGGTAAACACTGGACTCCGAGACGAAGTAGGCGTACCGCTCGGTATACCGAACGGCAAGCTCCCGGGCTGACAGTTCCGGCTTCTCCAGCGCCAGCTCGAGGATCGATTCTCGGACAGCATCCGGGATCCGGTTCCAGATCCGCCCACCTCTCGGCCGACGGTCCACCAGAGCGTCGTCGCCGCCTTCGCGGTAGCGTTCGTACCAGCCGTAGAAGGTCGACTTCGGGATGCCCAGCTGATCGAGCGTTCGCCGCACCGGCAGCGAGGACTGTTCCACGAGATCGATGATCTCGCGCTTCTCGGAGGCCTCGTATCTCATGTATCGTCGCCCCCAGCCCCGTAGGTGCTTTTTTTCAGCAAGCGATTCTCGAGCAAGGTCTCGGCCAGCGCCTCTTTCAGCTGCGCCGCCTCGCTGTGCAACGCCTTGACCTCGTCGCTGTTGGCTTCACGCGCCGTGTCCCCGGCCAGGCGCTTCTTGCCGGCTTCCAGAAACTCCTTCGACCAGCGGTAATACAGGTTCTGGTTGATGCCTTCCTTGCGGCACAGCTCGGCAATACTGGACTCGCCTCGCAGCCCTTCCAGCACGATCCGGATCTTCTCTTCGGCCGAATACCGCCGGCGGGTCGCTCGGCGGATGTCGCGTATCGCCTTCTCGGCGCTGTCTTTCTTCTTCGTCATCATCGTTCCTCTTCAAGGTAACGATGAGTCAAATGTCTCTCTTATTCAAACAGCCTATCTGGTCCGACTACTGCTGACGGG
>JARRMW010000217.1:0-2809 GCA_037385685.1 Gammaproteobacteria bacterium | reverse complement strand
TACAAGAAACATGACTTCGGGACGGTCGTCATGGGTGCAAGTTTCCGCAATATCGACCAGATTCTGCAGCTCGCAGGGTGTGACCTGCTGACAATCTCTCCTGCGCTCATGGAAGAACTGATGCTGACCGACGGCGAGGTGCCGCGTCTGCTCGATCCGGAACAGGCCCGTGACATGGATCTCGATCGCCTGCATCTCGACGAGCAGCATTTCCGCTGGGCCCTCAACGAGGATCCGATGGCAACAGAAAAACTGGCCGAGGGCATCCGCAAGTTCGCAGCCGATGCCGACAGGCTCCAGGCCATGATCTCGGCCTGACACATCATGAAGGACACCTGACCGATGCAGACCTACACACTCGACCAACTCGCCCGGCTGCTCGACCCGGCGCACCACGGTGATTCTGACATGCTCATCAGGGGCGTCAGTTCACTCGAGGAAGCAACCGGCACGAGTGTCGCCTTCGCCGAGGATACCAAACTGCTCGACAAGGTCATGGCCTCGGCAGCTGCTGTCGTGCTGGTCCCGAAGGATTTTCCGGATACCGGCGACCGCCTCGTCTGGCGTGTTGACAAGCCGCGCATCGCCTTCCTGAAAATCACGGAACTCTTCGCCGGCAAACCGGCCTTCACAGGCATCCACGAACGCGCCAGCATCGATGCCTCTGCCACTCTCGGTGCAAAAGTCTCCGTCGACGCCTGTGCTGTCATCGCAAAAGGCGCCGTGATCGGTGATGGCTGCCGGATCGGGGCCGGTGCCTTTATCGGCGAGGGCGTCGTGCTCGGCAGGGACTGCATCATCGAGGCCAACGCGACCATCCTGCCCGGCGCAATCCTCGGCAACCGGGTCGTCGTGCATCCCGCCGCAACCATCTCTGCAGACGGCTTCGGGTTCGTCTGGCTCGAGGATCATCATCACAAGGTGCCCCAGATCGGACGCGTCGAAATCGGCGACGATGTCGAGATCGGTGCCAGTACCTGCATCGACCGCGCCACGCTCGGCGTGACGCGCATCGGCAGGGGCACCAAGATCGACAACCAGGTCCATGTGGGTCACAACTGCGACATCGGCGAACATGTGCTGCTGGTCGCCCAGGTCGGCATCTCGGGCAGTGTCACCATCGGTGACAACAGCGTACTTGGCGGCAAGGTCGGTGTGGTCGGCCACCTGCGCATCGGCAGCGGGACCACCGTTGGCGGACGCTCGACCGTCACAAAAGATATCCCCGACAATACACACTACTGGGCTGCAGCACGCCTGCCTGACCTGCTCAGGCAGGTAAAAGAACTGCAAGAGGAAATTGAACAGCTAAAAAGACTGGTCAACCTGTCGGAACATGAGTGAAGCGTCGCGAAACAACTGACTGACGGGTTGCCTCTGAATACCATGCATTGAAGGGAGTCACGATGGGTGCGAAATTTGAATGCTGTTACTGTCACGAAATCTTCCCGGTCGAGGAACGCATCGACGGCTTCAAAAAGGGTTACCGGATCGGCTTTCTCTGCCCGCACTGCGGCAGGAACATCAAGGACAACCTGCTGATTCCAAAACAGCGCCTCGATGCATGCCAGAAGCAGTGGCTGAATCGCATCTTCTGGCTATCTGTTCCTTTCATCCTGACGACCTTTTTCGACCGGAATCTCCAGATCCGGGATTACGACATCAGCCTGAGCACTCTTTTCTTCGGGCTCTTTCTGGTCAGTTCCGTGCTCATTATCCTGTTCGTTCCCTGTACCCGAAGGGCCGGGACCTTCATGACCGAACCGGTCGAGACCCCCTGATCATTCCATTGCGTATGCAGAGAACCCCATGATCCTGCAGTACCTCAGGGAGAATCCGGGCAAGGCGCTCCTGGCCTCTCCACTCTCTGCACCCCTCAAAGCCTGGGCGCTCCTGCCACTCTTCATGCTGATCTCACTGCTTGTCGGTTTCCGCACGGGCTTGCTGGAGATCGATCCGCTCGAGACACGTTTCGCCCTGCTGCTGCCGTTCACGCTCTTCATCTTTCCCTCGTTACTCGAAGAACTCTTCTTCAGGGGCATACTCATCCCGCGGCATATTCTGGAATCTGGCCGGCCGGCAGCGCTAAGGGCCATCCTGCTCAGCACCCTGGCATTCGTGGCATGGCATCCGTTCAATGCGCTGCTGTTCAATCACTCGGCAATTTCGCTTTTTCTGAATCCCTGGTTCCTCGTGATTACCGCTGCGCTCGGCGTGACATGCGGCTATGGCTACGTCGTCTCGAGATCGATCTGGGTGCCCGTCATCATTCACTGGTCAAGCGTCTGCACCTGGGTTCTTCTCCTCGGGGGCAGGAACCTCGTACTGGAAGTCTGATCGATACGACGCGCCTGCCACACAATATCAACCGGCTGACAGACATGCTTGAAGGCATTATTCCGAACCCGATACCATGAATTTACGAGGGCGAAGGAGCAAATGCGATCAGCAGTACAGTGTTCAACTGACAGGGCATACCCGACAGACATGCTCTTCGGGGTACGGGAGAGCTGCATCGCGACGCATCGTATGGAGGGTCTGCCATACTGACAAGAGAATGCATGAGATACTGCCTGACGCGCCATAGAGTTAAAGACTATCGACATGCCCTATCATTACGACCCCAGAGTCCTGTTCTCTGCGGAGAGAACGCTCCTTGCCTGGAACAGGACCAGCATCTCCCTGATGGCTTTCGGTTTTGTCATCGAACGCTTCGGCCTCTTTTTCCATATCACGAAGAATGACGAGATCAGCCTGTTTCAACGCCCCCTCTCGTTCTTCATCGGCGTCATCTTCATCCTGCTCGCGA
>JARRMW010000216.1:0-1565 GCA_037385685.1 Gammaproteobacteria bacterium | reverse complement strand
AGGAACTTCTGACCACGCACTGTGCCCCTAACCCGCTGGAGCTGCGAGGTAGCAGCTCGCAGTGGTGCACCCAGCGGAGGTGAGGGCTGATTAGCCGCAAGCATGCTGCTTCAGAAGGCTGCGGGATACCCATCCTGGGCCGCTCCCGATTAGATAAGGAGATTATCTCATGGAACGAGCCGCGTTACAAGTCGGAATAGACTTCAGTCAGAAAACGGCCGATTTTTGCTTGCTGAGCCCTGACGGACAAGTAATTGACCGCCATCAGAGATTTGCCAACTCGGCCCCTGGCTTTCGGCGAGCCAGGGCGTATCTTCTGACCCGCCTGGCAGAGCATGACTACGAGGCGGTGCATGTCTCCGGAGAAGCCACCAGCTACTACTGGATGCCTTTCTTCCTGCACCTGTTCGACGATGCGCAACTCCAGGCTCACGACCTACAACTCTTCCTGGACAACCCCAAGCAGGTCTACTGGTTCAAGAAGAGTTTCGCCGAAGACAACAAGACCGATCAAGACGATGCTTACTACATTGCTGAGCGCAACCGCACCCGTCCGAAGAAATATGCCTGGGCGCCTCAAAAGACCTGGCTGGCATTGCGTTTCTACACCCGCTTGAGGTTCCACTTGGGCCAGGCGCTCACTCGCGAGAAGAATTACTTCCAGGCCTATCTGTTTCTGCGCAGCAGCGCCTATGCCAGCCGCAAACCCTTCCATGACATCTTTGGCGCCACCAGCGGCTTGCTGCTGCAGGACCTGGACAGCTTGAGCGAGCTCGAGCAACTACCGGTGGAAGCCTTGGCCAGGCAGCTGGACGAAGTGAGTAGGCATCACTTGCCGGATCCAGAGCAGAATGCTCGCAAGTTGCGCCGGGTCGCCACCGAGAGCTTCCCGGTGCAGGCACAACTGGCAGCACACTTGCAGCACATCTTGAGCCTGCTGCTGGAGAACATCCGCTTTCTGGAAAAGCAAGCCCAGCAGGTAGAAGCCTGGATCGCAGCCGAAGTCGACCGCCAGCACCCGCAAGTACGTTACCTGGAACAGATCCAAGGGATCGGCCTGTATACGGCCGCCGGGATCGCCGCCGAGATCGGTGACTTATCACGCTTCTTTGAAGGCCAGAAATGGGATAAGCGCAAGAAACGCTGGCGAGCCAAGACCCTCAGAGATGTTGAAGATGCGGTGGCCAAATCAGCCGGGCTGTGGTGGCCCAGAAAAAGTTCCGGCTCCTTCGAAGCCCAAGAGCGGCGGATGAGCAAGAAAGGCAATCGCTATCTACGTTATTACCTGGTGGAAGGGGCAGATAGGATGCGCCGCTATCTCCCCGAGTACGCCAGCTACTATGCCAAGAAAAAGCGAGAAGTGCCCAGGTACAAACATAAACGCGCCCTGGTATTGACGGCGCGCAAGAGCGTGGGGTTGTTTGTCGGTCTGCTACACCGCAAAGAACCTTACCGCCCGAAGGAGGGCTGAGGGAACCTGACGTAACGCCGGTTACTCGAGATGGGGTAGCTGGGAATTGAAGCGCAAGGGGTTGGGTCGCCGCAGAAGGATACTGAGGCAGACT
>JARRMW010000215.1:0-1934 GCA_037385685.1 Gammaproteobacteria bacterium | reverse complement strand
GCTCGAGTTGATGAACTATCCCGAACAGGTTTCTATCAACGGCGTGCAGATCCCGATGGTCAGTCGCCAGACGCTGCTGCGCGACCGCTACCTGCAAAACGACGGTCCGCCCGCGTACCGGAACTGAGCCGACCGTATCGCAGGCCTCGGTTACCGCGTTCGCACCGGTATTACCAAACTGCGTGAATTGCGGCAGCATTGGCGGCTGCTGGTCGGTGCCCCAAAGCAACTCGAATTCGTGATTACCGGCATCGAATCGAGCAGCTCTGATTATGCGGCAGAAAATCTACGGCGATTATGCATCGCCGCAAAATCGCCACACGTAGTTTCAGCGCAACAGAATTAGCGCAGCTTAAGTATTCGCCTGCTGCCTCAAGAAACATCCGCAGAGCAGCCGTGCCGGTTTTGCGTTGCCGGACGCGGGGACTGATCATGATGACGTCCCGTCCCGCGGACTCCAGTTCGGGAGTCAGGTCGACCAGCCTGCCGGAACGCAGGTACGTCCTGCACAGGTAGTATGGCAAGCGGCTTACGCCGAGGCCCGCAAGCACGGCCTCGCGCGCTTCCAGCAACCCGGACACGATGTATTTCGGCCGAATGGTAACAGTCGTGACTTTTTCTTCGCTGCCGAACCGCCACGAGTGCCGTTCTCCATTTCCGCTTTCAACGATGCAATCGTGTTTCTCGAGATCGAACGGTGAGTCAACGGTGTCGTGGGCCGCCACGTATTCCGGCGTGCCGAACACGGACTGGGGCAGCTGAGTTGCGGTGTTCAGCCATGCGCCGGAGACAGTTACAGGTGAAAGCGCAATGCCGATATCGACCGACTCCACTGCCTGCTCGGTCCAGAGGCTGACCGGCTGGCACTCGACGCGCACCCGGGGATTCTCATCTGCGTAGGTGCCGAGCGGTGATTCGAGGTAACGATCGATAATATCAGCCGGCGCACCGACGATGATGGGCGATGCATCGGCCACCGCAGCACCAACGGTAGCCAGCGATTGCGCATTCTGTGCGAACTCCAGCAACTGCTCGCACTGTTCCAGGCATCGGCGTCCCGCTTCGGTTACGGCAATATGCTTTGGCGTCCTGTCCAGCAACTTGACGCCAAGCTGGCGTTCGAGCGCACCGAGCCTGCGGCTGATCGTGGTTCGTTCCATGCCGAGATCGGCGGCACACTTGGAAATACCACCGGTTTGTACAATCTTGGCGAATAGCGCCAAGTCTGCAACCTGCTTCAATTCACCTTGCATCTCTACCCCCTCCACAAAAACATCGCGCTCTCTATATATAAGATGCATCGACTGCGAATTTGATTGTTGCGATGCGTGCGTTTGCGCCGCACTTTTGTTGCGAATCGTGCGCATTGCAACACGTTGCCGATTTCATGCATCAAAAAGGAACCAGCTGATGTTTTTGCTGGTCAGAACAGAAGCAGTTGCGGATTTCCGCAAGGGGAGACTGTGGGGATGAAGAAGCATGGTGCGGGACTGGACAGATATGACCTGGCGATCCTATCGGCGCTGTCAGCAAACACGCGCCTGACGACCGTGGAACTTGCCAGGCAAGTGCACTTGTCGAGAACGGCGGTTTCGCGTCGCATTGGCGCGCTGAAAAGAATGAAAGTCCTGAGCAAGTCGGCGGACGTGCTCAACTACGAGCTGATCGGGTTCAAGGTCCGGGCGAATGTCGAAATCGCAACCAACGGCGTTACGACCTCGGCCATCAAACCGAAACTTCTCGAGCGTCCCGAGGTGCTCAGCGTTTCGGTCATCGCGGGCGACGGCCTGCTCAGCCTCGATGTCATTGCCACCGACATGCACCATCTGCATAGCTTCGTGAAGTCGATCCAGAAGAACGGCGACACCACGACCAAGATCGTGTTCGATGAGGAAAAGTCCCGGCTATCGCTGGTAGAGCGCATGCGGCGCCTG
>JARRMW010000214.1:0-1583 GCA_037385685.1 Gammaproteobacteria bacterium | reverse complement strand
GGTTACTAATACGACATTGGCAACTTGTTTGCTTTGCCGTTAGATTTACACATGCATCCTCTACATGCCAGTGAGCTGCCCCCCGAAATTCGGACACTGACGTAAGCTGCGATTTGTTGTCTGCTGATCTTCAATACGAAGGAGATCAGACATGTCGAAACGGAAGCAACATCACCCGGAGTTCAAGGCAAAGGTCGCGTTAGAGGCGCTGAAAGGCGAGGAGACGGTCAGTGAGCTGGCCAGTCGGTTCGGCGTGCACCCAACAATGATACACCAATGGAAACGCGCTTTGCTTGAAGGCGCATCGGGCGTGTTCGAGCGCGGCGGTCGCAAGGTGCCGGAAGTCGATGAGGAACAGGTCAAAAACCTGCACGCCAAGATCGGGGAGCTGGCCGTCGCCAACGATTTTTTGGCCAGAAAGCTCAAACCCTGGACCGGCAAGTGAGGCGTAAGATGATTGAACCGAACCTGCCGGGCCTGTCTGTTGGAAAGCAATGCGCTTTGCTGTCGATCTCACGGTCCTCGTTTTACTATGAGCCGAAAGGCGAGAGCGAGATGAACCTCGACTTGATGCGCCTGATTGATAAGCAGTTCCTTGAGACCCCGTTTTACGGAGTGCGCCAGATGACGTGGCATCTGCGTAATGAAGACCACCTCGTGAACGAGAAACGCATCCGGCGCTTGATGCGGCTGATGGGCCTCATGCCGATTTACCAGAAACCCAACACCAGCAAAGCGGCGAAGGGGCACAAGATTTTCCCCTATCTGTTGCGCGGCTTGCGCGTGGATCGGCCCAACCAGGTTTGGTGCGCCGACATCACATACCTGCCGATGCGACGTGGCTTCCTCTATTTGGTCGCCATTATGGACTGGCACTCACGCAAGGTTCTGGCGTGGCGCATCTCGAACACGCTGGAGGCAGACTTCTGCGTCGCAGCCCTGAACGAGGCCATCCACAAGTTCGGGCCTCCCGAGATCATGAACACTGACCAGGGCTCTCAGTTCACGTCCTTTGCCTGGACCGACCGGCTGCGCAGATCAACCATCCGCATCTCCATGGACGGCAAAGGCCGGTTCCTCGACAACATCTTCGTGGAGCGACTGTGGCGGTCGATGAAATACGAGTGCGTCTATTTGCATGCTTGGGAGACCGGATCAGAGGCCAGGGCCGGGATCGGGAATTGGATGGAGTTTTACAACCACAAGCGACCACACTCTTCCCATGGCGGCAAACCACCGGCCGTGGTCTATTGGCACCGAAATGAAACAACCCAACCCGATCAGCAGGAGCAAAGAGTAGCTTAATTTACGCCAAGTCCTGTCCAACAATTGGGGAGTAGCTCAGTTCTAAACATTTTAGGATGGGAATTGGAATTAGAGTGTAAGGACTGTCGTGACCTGCTGTTTGGCAAAGCTGCCTATAAAATTCCATTTCATCATTTTCTAGGGTTTTGAGTAGTTCAGCCGCTTTTTCAGGATAAGTAACTTCCAGGGCCTCTTCTCTAGCGGCAATAAGCCTGAGGCAAGGGAGGTCTGGCGATGATAGGGCCGAGGCAGGTGGCGCAGGGCGCGCTGTCTACGAG
>JARRMW010000213.1:0-2159 GCA_037385685.1 Gammaproteobacteria bacterium | reverse complement strand
ACCGCCAGGGGCTCATCCAGGGAAAAGACCTGGATCAGAATGAAAGCCAGGATGGGCGGAACGACAAAGTTGGCCAGCAAGGCAATGATCACAAAGCGTGCATCGCGCAACGGCCCGGTGATCTGCTTTATCGTCAGGCTCAGCCCCATCGAAATGATCGTGCCCAGCACAAAGACCAGGCCCATCAGGTTGTAGAGTGTATTTAGCAGTTCCATGATCTTTCTCCTCAATTCCAAAAGAGTTCATCTATCTTGTACTGTCCTCATCAGACCCGCTGCCATTTGGGTGGGTCCCAGCGTCCCACGATTGCATCCTGTTGCGGCCCATAGAGACGCATGATTGGGATGATGCCCCCTGACCGCGGCGAGGGTAGCCAGTTGCTCTCCTTGTCCTTGCCCGGCGACTCGTGCTGTATGTACAGCGACAAGGAGCCATCCTCGTTGAAGGCCAACTCGTCACGGTCACCAATGGCGAACCGATCTATTGGGTTCGCGACCTGGAACATCTGGCTGTCATACATGGACAGCGACCAGAATCCATCGACTGGGGGCAGTTCTCCCTCGGCGAAGTGAAGCACATAGTTGTTGGCGCCATCGAGCGGTTGGCCCGTGTCGTCGATCATCCCTAGTGGATAGAGGGCATCTTCGGGGATATTCGCCCCGATCGCCCACCAGGCAATGGTTGCACGCATGAGGTATGCCATCCCCCAGTTACCGAGTGGCTGGAGATCAAACCACCACCCGTTGCGGATGCGTCCAGGCTTTGCCCAGTAATCATCGATCCGCTGCTGTCCGAGCTGGACCGCTCGGGTCAGGACTTCGCGACTCTGGGATGGCAGCGCATCGAAATCGATCGGCTGCGATGTCTCGAGACCCAGGCGGGCCATGCGGTGCAGTATCGGGTAGTCGAAGTTGTGCGGGGGATTGGCCTGCCAGAGCTCGCCAAACAGGCTCCAGAAGGTGGTTGCGTCCATGGCGCGCACTTGCTGGGCGGGAGGAATGTCCATCACGATGTCCGGGTCGACCGGGCCTGCAGGAGGCGTGTACGGCTGACCCCACCGGCTGAGCGGTACGGCCTGCAACTGGTCCTGGAAGGCGTTGGCCTCGGAAATGGTCTTGCGACTCGCCCTCGTGCGGCCTGGCAGCCAGCCGAAGGAGGTCGGCGACTGGATCTTCTCGACTCCCTCCGGGAGCGCTCCACGCCAGTCCGGTCCAACAAGTGCGAAGGTGAAGGCTCCGGGGCCCGTGGTGCGCGTCCCGGGGGACGCGAACACATCCGTCCAGGCATCGAGTATGGGCATCAAGTAGTAGTGCCCCGTGGACTCGGGCAGGCTGATCACCAGCGGCTCATCCGACACGTCGTACCACAGCCACGAATAGATCGCTCCTGATTGGTGAGTACCCGGCGGTGAACTTCCATCTGGACGATTGCCGAAGCGTAGAGGTACGCCTCGATCGCGATTTTCGTGGCTTCTTCATCTGTCAAAGGATATGTGGATGAAATCTTGACTTGTGAACGCATGGTATCTTTGTCTCCTTCTTTATCAGGCATGATTGATTCTGGTCTGACGGCGATTAGCGACAATTGCCGTCAGACCAGATTTAGGTTAGGTCTGTCATTTGACCGGCACAATTTTAGGGAAGGTCCAAGAGCCATTCAGAATTTCTTCTTCCGGTTCGTACATGCGGATGGCATAGTTCCAGCCTTCAGAGATGGGCAGATAGTTGATCTGATTCGGATCGCCGCCGAAATGAATGGTGATGGAACCATCCGCGTTGGGTTTGGCGGTCACATTGTTGTAGCTGTAGATGCCCAGATCGTTCTCCGGAATAAAGCCATTGGCGTCGTAAACAATCACCGACCAGAAGGCGCGTACCGGCACATCCTGTGGTACGTTCAGCACATGTGGGGTGCCATCGTTTTTCTCCACCGAACCGAGGTCGGCAATGGTTTGCTTGTTGGGTAAGCCACCCCAACCGGCTGCCGCAAAGATCAAGTGCCTGATGGGATCCACTTCTTCTTTGGTGCCGAATGCGCCCACATTGCTGGCACCCAGTTGGGAAGGGATGCTCACAATGTGACCTTTTTGCTGCGAGTTCTGACAACAGATCGCCACCTCGGAGCACCGCCTTGCCAGTTAGACTAGGGTGATACGAAGC
>JARRMW010000212.1:0-1997 GCA_037385685.1 Gammaproteobacteria bacterium | reverse complement strand
TAGACGAGAGATATTTGTGATCTGAGATTTGACAAACGGGCCACCTCTGGTAGAGATAGAGTACCAACCTCATCTCACCACAGTAGGTAGCCCGATGGCAAATAGGATACGTCAAATCAATGAAAAAGTCCAGGCAGTTGAAATTGCTCTTGCCCAGATCAACGTCGCGGCAGCAGCCCGGGAAGCCGGCATACCGCCAAGCACGTTGACTTACGATCTGAACAAGGTGAGAGAAGCATTGCCAGATGTGCTGACCAATCGAAGTCCAGGGCCGAAGCGACAATATGGAGCGGCAGACCACGAGAAAGAAAGAGCCAAAGCGAAGAAAGCAGTGCTGTGTCCCTACTGCGGTGGTAAAACGGTGAAGAATGGAATCTACTGGGTACTGAACTGGGTGATGATGTTGACGATGGGATGGATGGGAGTGCAGCGAGTGTCGATACAACGCCGGCGCTGTAAAGCCTGCGACAGAGAAATCGTCTCGCCAGAACGCGTGCGTCAGGCTGAAGCCCGTCAGGCGTGGTGGCAGCAAGTCGATCGACTGATCGCGTTTGGCCGCTTCAAGCTGCGATTGTCGGTACGTCTGACGCAGAAGCTGGTCAAGTTCGTCTATGCCAGAACGGTTTCGATAGGGCACATCCAACGATTGACCACCCGAGTGGGCAAGCGATCTGAAGCCGCGCTTATGCGATTGCGTCAGTGCCGACAGGCACTCGCGCGGTTTCTGATGTTCGATGAGACCTTTCCCAAGATGGCCCAGCGTGTCTACAGCCTGGGCGTGACGATCTGCGAGCACGGGTTGATCCGCAGTGTGCGGTGTGTGACGAAGAAAACACGGGACATCCCGGCGCAATTGCGTCAGACGGTCGGCGATCACTTCCACCCAAAGTACTTCCTGACTGACCTCGACGTGACGTATAACAAGCTGATGCAGACAGCGGGACTGAAGTTGATTCATCTGCGTGACATCGTCCATCTCATTCGACAAATCGTCCGCCTATTCGATGACGCTGTGAAAGAAGTCACCCTGGACGTCCCCAAGGGACTGCCGCTGAAGGATCGACGCAAGCAACGCAACCTCAAGCGCCGACTACTACGCAAGCGACTGCAACCTATGGTCACCTTGATGTTCAAGGCGTTCTCTCCAGGCTACGAGAGCGTTTGCGTTCTGATGCTGGAAGGAATTATCTCCAAACTAGAGGATTCCACCATCATCATTCAAACGGCCAGTGTCCAGCGGCTGGCCCGGCGACTTCGGCGCTTCGTCAAGAAGCACGGTGGGACTATCAACCGTTTACTCCGTCTCTCAATAGAGCAAGGGCTTCCGACAACCACGAATGCACTGGAGAGCAAGAACAGCATCCTCAAGCCTTTCAGCCTCATCGCCAAGTTCTTCTCCAAGCCTGAGCAATGTCAATCTTTCTTCGCTGGCGTGGCCTTGATGGAGAACTTTGACGTCAAGACCCGCGGCCCCAACAAGGACACCAGTGCCATGCAACGATCTGAAATCAACCTGGATGACCCATGCAACGATCTGAAATCAACCTGGATGACTTCGGCGCTACCGATTTCTTCTCGGCGGTGGGATTGCCGAAGCCACAAATATCTCTAGCTTATGTCACAGGATAGGGAACCATCCCGCTAATTCGTGAAATTCGTGGCAACGAAATATGCCTCACCGAAAGCCATTCCTATGCAACGTCGCCTGCACCTCCATCGCGCTCTCCTCCCACAGCCGGCGCATCTCGTCGCTGGTTGCCAGGAGCGCATCCAGCGTCCCCTCGGCCTCCACACGGCCATCCTTGAGCACGACAATATGATCCGCCCGCCGCAGGACCGGCCGCCGGTGCGAGACGACCAAGCACGTCGCCGACAGCTGCTCAAAGACGCGCTCCCACAGAGTCTGCTCTGTCTCCACGTCGAGGGCGCTAGAAAGATCGTCAAAGACAAGCAACTCCGGATCGCGGATGAACATGCGCGCCGCGGCGGCGCGCTGC
>JARRMW010000211.1:0-2713 GCA_037385685.1 Gammaproteobacteria bacterium | reverse complement strand
CTTCTATTTTCTGCACCGCACTGGCAGCCGCGCTGCTGTTGCGGTCCATGATCTTACCCAGCATGTCACTGATCAGGCTGTCAAAAGCGTCACCGAGTTTACTGCTGATCGAACTGACCAGCTCCTGCACGATGCCTTTGAGAGGATCGGGAATCGAGCCGGTGATGCCATCAATAATCGGTGCAATCAGGCTATCAAGCGATAGACCGGAAGTGGCTGAATCCAGATCACCCGAGACGTCATCCATAATTGATGACACTTCGCTGATTCCCTGTTCAATCAGGCTCTTGACCTGTGCCACGATGTCATCAACTTTATCGTTGATTGTTGTTTCTACCGTGGTTATTGCGTCCTGAAACGCTGCCTTGATCTCCGATTTCAGGGTTGCCAATGTACCGCTCAGGTTAGCAAGCGCGATATTGACCTGGTCAATGGCAAGCTGCGCTGAATCTCCGATATCACTCGGGATGGCGGTACTGACTGTGACGTACTCCTGTGATCCCAAGTCAAGCGCAATACTGCCTTTGACATACAAGGCAGAGGCCACGCTGATATAGACATTGTCCGCTGTCGCGAGGATACGTCGCTTGGTTTCTGTCAGGTACTCAGAGCCGGCACCTGTAGCGACTTCATGGCCTGCAGGGTCGAGCTTGCCGTCGCCGTCGCTATCCCAGTCACTTACCTGGCTTTTGAGGTTTGTGTCTGTAATCAGGGATCACCGGGGTCGTTGAATCGACACCCGTGCCCGAGGCCATATTCAATTCAACAACGACCGTGCTTGCCTCAAGGCTGAAGATATCGGTTCCGACAAAGCCCAGCTGATCAGCACTCGCCTTGACCGCAATATATTTCGTTGTCGAGTTTTGAGCCTTGAACAATGTCATTGCGAGATTGGCATTCGTGATTGCCAGTCCCACTGCATCATCATTCAGTTCATCGGAATCGATCTGTTCATCACCATCAAGATCGTTCCAGTATGGCCCGTTGATGCCAACGAACATTGTCAAACCACTGGCACCGATATTGATCGTCGAAACGGGGTTTGCCTCTGTCCCCAGGGTCGTAGCGCCATCTGACAGTTTGATATTGGTTAACCCATCGCCTCTCTCAAAAGCCAGGGATCCGTGCACAAAGATGTAATCGGATATTTGCAGGTCGACTTCTTCGATCGTTGCTTTCAGCAGATTATTGCCTGCAGTAAATACCAGCTCCCCTGCCCCGGTATCCAGCGTGTAATTCATGGCATTGAAATCGACGACAGTCTTGTAACTGGTGTTTGTTTTACTGACACCGTTGTACTCGACACTGATACCCCTTGCTGAAATGGTCAGGAGATCAATACCAACAAGACCCACGTAGTCCGCTGTCGCTTTGAGGGAAATGTATTTATACGCCGGATTGGTCTGGGATTTCATGATGATCAGACCGAAATTGACGTTCTCTACAGCCAGGCCAACAGCATCGGAATTGCGAGCATCATTGTAGTCGATGACATTGTCGCCATTGGTGTCTTCAAAATAGGGCCCGGAGCCGACGAAGAGGTCAAGATTTCCAGCACCGAATGCCAGGACATCAACATAGGTTTTAGTCTTGGCTGAATCATTCAGCTGTACTTCCAGAGAATCCTGCTTGGTGAACGAGAATCCACCATTGACGTAGACATAATCACCAATGGTCAGCAGTGCATTTTCAATCGAAACACGGGTCAGATTGGAGTTGTAATTAAATTCAACACTACTGTTCAGTCCTGTATCGACAGTGTACGTACCACCAGCCAGCTTTGAAAAATCCACGGCGGATGCGGCCTGTGTCGTCCCATCCTTGCCACTATTCACTTCCAGAACGTATTTGCTTGCCGACAAAGTAAAACTCTCGCTCCCTCCCAGATCTAACCCAAGAATTGAGATTGTTGATGCTTCAGCCCTCAGAGCATAATAATTACTGCCATCTCCTGTATTCGTCGGTTTGAACAGGGCTACTGCAAGGTTGACTTTCTCGAGTACTAGGCCAGCAGCGTTTGAATCGGTAGAGTCACTAATCAGATCATTGTCTGAATCCACAAAATAGGGACCAACACCGACAAAAACATCGACTTCCAGCGAACCACCCACACCCGCGAACAGGTTGACGTTCTCCAGCGTCAGCACCATCACGTTGGCATCGAAGCTGCCAATGGCAACGTTGCCGTCATCGATCGTCGCCGTCGATTTCTCCAGCGTCAGGGTGCCGGTGGCGACCACGAAGCCGAACGCATCCAGCGTCATGGTGCCGGTCACCGCCAGCTCGAGCGCCGCGGTCATATTCAGATCAACACTTTCCAGCTCGTTGCCCGTGCCCGTGACCTGCGTCCAGTTCAGACGATCCAGGCCCACCGGACCCTTGTTCACCTGCACCGCACCGCTGACCTTCAGCGTCAGGTCCGGGATGCCCACCAGGCCCGCTTCGCTCAGGCTCAGTTCCAGGCCGGTGTATTTCTTCGTCAGGTCGGCGGTGTTCTGCACCGTCACCAGCTTCAGCGACACCCCTTCGACATAGAAGCCGATGCCGTTGTCCTTGTTCACCGTGTCGTCCGCCAGGCCCGCGCCGTTGGCATTCAGCGAACCACCCACACCCGCGAACAGGTTGACGTTCTCCAGCGTCAGCACCATCACGTTGGCATCGAAGCTGCCAATGGCAACGTTGCCGTCATCGATCGTCGCCGTCGATTTCTCCA
>JARRMW010000210.1:0-3120 GCA_037385685.1 Gammaproteobacteria bacterium | reverse complement strand
CCGACTTGAAGCTGCTGATCGGCCCGATCAGGGCGATCACGGTGCGATCCGGGACGGTCGCCGTTGTGGACGAGTTGCGACAGAACCTGTCGTCGGACAGGTCGCTGG
This sequence comes from Gammaproteobacteria bacterium, assembly GCA_037385685.1. GTDB lineage: Bacteria > Pseudomonadota > Gammaproteobacteria > Chromatiales > Chromatiaceae > Sva-25. The sequence goes on along the minus strand of JARRMW010000210.1, from coordinate 3,012 downwards.
TGACGGCAATGGACTTGCTGGGGTTTATGGTGTCGGGTATGACCAACCGGATGGAACCGGTCATCTCCGATCTGACCCAAGACATCGATGACGTCGAGGATGCACTGCTCGACGGCGGTTCAGTACCACACCCGCAGACGCTGAGCGAGTTTCGGCGCCGAATCTTTCGCACCAGACGGCAAGTGAATTCCACCCAGCAGGTGCTTGCTCCGATGACGACCGATCCCGCCCTGGCCCTGGATGCCGACGATCGTGAAACGCTGGTCAGGGCGTCACAGCACGTCACCCGCCATTTAGACGGCGACTGTGTTCTTGCCGCTGACCTTCATTACCGGCCTGCTAGGGATGAACGTCGCTGGAATCCCCGACCAACATAATCCGTATGGTTTCTGGCTGGTGACCGGTTTGTCCGTCATCATTTCCCTGCTGGCTTGGCGTTTACTGCGTCGTCAGGTGTACGATCGCTATCTGGATAAGGCAAGTACCGACAAGAAGAAACCTGGGCGACTGCCGGAGACTTCTCTATCAGATGGCGCAGGATTGACGTCCACCATCAAGGCATCCAGACGGGAGCATGACAAGCGATGCGACCCTCCGCCCGACACCGAAGGTGGGCATCAAGCCAAATCAGATGGAACAAAAGTGGGCAGACATATCCCTTGTTCTTGGAGCAAGATTGCCAGGGTCCATGTTTTTGCACTGCTGCTTGCGCTTGTGCTGTTCGCTTTTCATGTATTCGTGATCTTCGATGCATCTGGCGAGATGGTTCGTCACAAGGCATGGCTGCTGGCACATCTGGGACCGGAAAATTATGGCAAGATCATCCTCCTTGGTTGCTTTTTGTTACTGACGTTGGCGCACCTGGCGGAGGCCGCGGCATGGGGCCTGTTCTTGCGCCGGACGCGGCTCATACCAAGCCTTACGGAAGGCATCTATTTCACCGCCGCGACGATCACGACTCTGGGCTACGGCGACATCCTGCTGAAGTATCCTTGGCGACATCTCGGGACATTGATTGCGATAACGGGGGTGCTGGAGTTCGGCTGTTCAACGGCGTACTTGTTCGTGATCTTGCAGGACGTCTGGGTGCATCACTTTTTTTAGAGTCCACAGAGGAGATCACTGTGTTTAATTTGTGCTCGAAATTTGGTTATTCCACCGCCTTACGGTGGTGGCTTGCCCTCGTCCTGATTTGCTGCGCCGCCACTTCCATTTACGCCCAGGAAACGACAGAAAGCAAATCGGACGGGGATGATATGTTCGCAGGGACGCAGCAGGCCGCCAGCGATAAGCCCACAATCAAACCCATCCGAACGGACAGCCCGCGTGCTACGCTCACATCTTTTCTTCGCCTCAGAGAAGAGTTAGAAGAGACCTTGCGATCCTATAGGTCGGACAAATCCCATGAGCTTGCCGAGAAAGTGCACGTGATTACCTCTCAGTTCCACGAGCTGTTAGACTTATCCTCTGTCCCGCAATCGCTTCGCGATGAGATCGGAACCGAGACAACTGCATATTTGCTCGACATCCTCGGGCGTGTCGAATTGCCTAACCTAGAAAGTGTTCCTGACGAAGCGGCCTTCGAGGATGGTGCGTCACCCGCGAAATGGCGCATCCCCGACACCCCGATCTGGATCGCGACACCCCGATCTGGATCGTCCAAGCCGATAAGGGAGCGCGCCAGGGGGAGTTTCTGTTCAGCGAGAGCACGGTTATGGCGGCGCCGCGTTTCTACCAAGCTATTAAAGATCTGTCGCTGCAAACGTCCTTGCCCATCATTAGCTGGCATCGCGCTATGCGCCAGATTACCGGACCGATGATTCCGGCGGCGGTGCTCAGAATCGTACCGCAGAGTCTGCACGACTTCTGGCTGGATACACCAAAGTGGAAAGTCATGGCGGTGGTCCTTATTAGTGCTCTCGCAACGCTCCTGCTGTTGGTCTTTCACCGTGCGATCAACCGCCGCGAAACCGAAAATCGGGTCGGCTTCCTGCTGCGTCGTGCCCTAACGCCACTTGCGATCCTCGTGGTGGTCTGGAGCCTAAAGGATTTCATCGACAACCAAATCTTTGTTTCAGGCGCATTCTCGGCCGTGGTTATCGATACGGCAATTATTTTGATCAATGCCGGTGCAGTCTGGCTTTTATGGCTGGTCATGCTCGCCATTTTCGAGCGCATCATCCAGGCACGGGGTATCCCGGAAGATAGCTTCGACGCGCATCTCTGGCGCATTGGTGCCCGTACACTCGGGACCGCGGCCAGCGTAGTGATCATCGGTAATGCAGCGCAGGAGCTGGGGCTGCCTCTCTACAGCGTGGTGGCTGGACTGGGTATTGGCGGTTTGGCCGTCGCGCTTGCGATTCGCCCGACTCTTGAAAACCTGATCGGCGGCATCATGCTCTATCTGGACCAGCCCGTGCGGATCGGGGATTTCTGCTCTTTCGGTGACAAAACCGGCACAGTCGAAAACATCGGCGTGCGCACGACCAAGATCCGGGCGCTCGATCGCACTTTGATTTCGATTCCCAACGCCGCCCTTGCAGATATGCAGCTGATCAACTGGGCGAAATGCGATCGGATGCTGATCAGCGCGACCATCGGTCTACGCTACGAGACCGAAAATGATCAATTGCGTTATGTGCTGGTGAAGTTTCGCGAGATGCTCCATGCCCATCCTAAGATCCACTCCGAAACGGTGCGCGTGCGCTTCGCAGATTTTGGTCAATCTTCCCTCGACATCAGCGTCCGGATATATGCACTGACCCAGGACTTCAACGAATACCACGCCATACGCGAAGACGTCTTGCTGCGAATGAGCGAAATAGTTAAAAAGTCGGGAAGCGGCTTTGCCTTTCCTTCACAGACCCTCTACATGGGTCGCGACGACGGACTCGACGGTGAGCTTGGCGAGACGGCTGCGAAAGAAGTTGAATCTTGGCGCAAAGCCGGCAAGCTGCCGTTTCCAAGACTTGCGGCCGACAGAATTGAGCAGCTCAAAGGTACTCTCGACTA
>JARRMW010000209.1:0-1637 GCA_037385685.1 Gammaproteobacteria bacterium | reverse complement strand
GTCGTCGTTGACGCGGGCACTATCGTTCACTGGGATGGTGTCGCGTGGGTCCGGTTGGCAAGTTTGACGGATGAGACACTACTAGTGCCCTGGATCTGTAGAACCCCACATTAGTTCCGATCACTTTCATCATCGCGGTGTACTTTCATGGTTCTCTGTCCGAAGCGTTTCACTTTTTCGAGAATCTCGTCAGCAGTCTTGGTCCAGACAAAAGGCTTCCCGTCCTCGTTGTGGGAATCTATGTAGGAATCTATCGCAGTCCGCAGCTCATTGACACTGGCGTGTGAACCGCGCCGGAGCGCATGTTCGGTCAGCAGAGCGAAGAAACGTTCAACCAGATTGAGCCAGGACGAGTAGGTCGGCGTAAAGTGGAAATGGAACCTCGGGTGTCGAACCAGCCAGCGCTTAACCAGCGGTGCTTTGTGTGCCGAAAGGTTGTCGAGAACCACATGGACCTGAAGCTCTGGTTCAACTTCGTTGTCGATAATTCGAAGGAAGGCCACGAGATCTTTGGCGCGGTGTTGCATCCTGGTGTTGGAGATAACCTTTCCGGTGACGATGTCCAAAGCGGCGAAAAGGTCGAGTGTTCCATGACGGAAGTAGTTGTGAGTCTGGCGCTCGGGCTGCCCGAAATCCATGGGGAGTACTGGTTGCGCCCGCTCCAACGCCTGGATTTGTGGTTTTTCGTCAAGCGCCAGCACAACTGCGTTGTCGGGCGGATTGAGGTAGAGCCCGACGATGTCTCGGACTTTATCAACGAAAAGAGGGTCGTTGCTGAGCTTGAAACCCTCGACGACATGAGGTTGCAAACCGAAAGTACGCCAGATTCGCCCAACAGTCGAGTGACTCATCCCCGCATGCTCGGCCATCTTACGCGTGCTCCAATGCGTTCGGCCCTTGGGGGTTGATTCCAGAGTCTGAACTATGACGGACTCAACATCCTCGTCTGAAAACTTTCGCGCGGCCCCGGGACGCGGCTCGTCGAATAAACCATCTAATCCATCTCTCACAAATTGCCTTCGCCACTTTCCCACTGTTCCGGGCGTCGTTCGAAGGTGCTTGGCGATTTCGCTATTCGAGGTGCCATCTGCTGCAGCCAGTATGATCTTTGCTCTGAACGCAACATCTCGGTTTGTCCGAATGCGCTGTTCAAGTCGCTCGAGTTCGGTCCGTTGTTGGTCCGTGACAACAAGCGCCGCTTTTGGCGCGCCACTACGCGGCGAGTCCAGTAGCCCCTGGACTCCCTGAGACTCAAAGCGACGGCGCCATCTGCGAACGGTTGCCTCGACTGTTTCCAGTTTCTCTGCGACGGCTTGATGTGTCATGCCCTCCTCACCCGTTGCCAACACGATCTTTGCTCTCCGCGATAGCCGGATGTTTGGAGAGTGACTAAGTTTTTCTAGTTCTTTTCGTGCCCTGTTGGAAAGCTCTAATGGTCGTGAACCTCGTGCCATCTACTCCTCATTTCGTAGACCGCACCATAAATCATCCTGATCTATTTTTGTAGAGGTAATCAATGTTCCAGGGCACTAGTGCCCTGGATCTGTAGAACCCCACATTAGTTCCGATCACTTTCATCATCGCGGTGTACTTTCATGGTTCTCTGTCCGAAGCGTTTCACTTTTTCGAGAATCTCG
>JARRMW010000208.1:0-1643 GCA_037385685.1 Gammaproteobacteria bacterium | reverse complement strand
GGTGCGCTTGAGCTCGACAACGAATACTCAGGGGTCGCCGCTTAGCCGACTCACCTATATTGCTTTCGCAGAGCTCCAGCATGCATGTCCCGAGTGCCTAACTTACCACTTTGGAGACGAGTTATGCAGACGGAACTCTCGCAGTACACAGCAGTTATTGGCATCGACTGGGCCGACAAGAAGCACGATTATTGTGTCTATGATATGGCCACCGGTCGGCGGCAGGCCGGGCAGGTTCGGCATCGAGTGGAGGATCTCGATGCGTGGGCGCGCTCACTACAGCGCCGCTTCGGCGGCCCGATCGCCGTTGCCGTGGAACTCTCGAAAGGACCGATCATCAGTGTGCTGCAGAAGTATGACTTTTTCGTCATCTTCCCGATCGATCCGTCGAAGCTTGCGAACCATCGCAAAACGTTCACAACCAGTGGTGCCAAGGATGATCCGACCGATGCCGGGTTCGCGCTGGACCTTCTGCTCAAACACGCCGAGCACTTCCAGCCACTAAATCCGCAAAGCGTCGAGATGCGGACGCTGATGACCCTGGTAGAGCAACGGCGGCAGCTGATGAACGACCGGGTACGTATTACCAACCGTCTCAGAAACACGCTAAAACAGTACTATCCTCAGCCACTTGAGTGGTTTGACCACATCGACACGGTGCTGTTCTGTGACTTCATCCAGCGCTGGCCATCACTCGCACAAGCCAGGCGCGCCCGCAGGGCGACGCTCGAGAAGTTCTTCCGCGAGCACAACATGAACCGCAAGGCTTTGCTCGACCGGCGGATCAAGGCTATCAAGTCAGCCATGTCGCTGACCACGGATGCTGCCGTGGTCGTGCCGTACCGGTTGCGCGCACTGACCCTGGTGGCACAGCTTGCGGTGACGCTCGAGTGCATCAAGCAGTACGACGCCGAGATCGCATCCCTCGCACCGCAGCATCCCGACTACGAACTGTTCCAGCCATTACCGGGTGCCGGGCCGGTGTATACACCACGCCTGATGGTCGCCTTCGGCGAGCAACGCGAGCGCTTCAATAACGCCGCCGAGGTCCAAAAGTACGGTGGCGTCGCCCCCGTCACGCAGCGCAGCGGCCAGTCGACCTGGATCCACTGGCGCTGGCAGTGCCCGACGTTCCTGCGACAGACCTTCGTCGAATGGGCCGCTCAGACCGTCAACAAATCCTACTGGGCGGGTCTCTACTATCAGCAACAGCGTGCCAAAGGCTGCTCGCACCAGGCCGCTGTCCGAGCGCTGGCGTTCAAGTGGATCCGCATCCTCTATCGGTGCTGGAAAACCCGAACACCGTACGACGAAACCCGGTATCTTAAAACTTTACAAGAACGCGGATCGCCCCTGCTCAAAATGGCAGAAGTTGCTTGACTGAGTGACTCAGGGCGTGATGCGGCCGTTCGACCATCGGTACCTGGGCCTCCTCTAACTTGGGTACATCTCAGAATTGACGAGTCCCACGTACCGGTCGAAACTGCTTAGTTGACGAAGGCAAATCTGACCAAAGTCAGGGACGCAAAGCCACGGGTCTTCGCTTCCTCCGCGGCGCAACTTAGGATCCCAAGATCGCCGGGCTGCCGTACGTCGAGAATACCTAAGTAATGACGCTCTTCGTATTGAATCGATCGAAAATG
>JARRMW010000207.1:0-1645 GCA_037385685.1 Gammaproteobacteria bacterium | reverse complement strand
GAGGACGGGAGACGGGAGACTTGGTCCATTATAGGGTAAGAGTGAGGAGTGAGCAGTTTGTGGACGATGGATGGTGGACAATAATGGTCTTATTTTACCGTATTCGGGAGGGGATTTGAAAGTTTGGACAATGGACGAATGACGGTGGACGATTGACGGTGTGCCCCGTCCTGAAATAGGTTTACAGAAAAAAGCAGATCATAGACCTCATGAAACCTCTAATGGGATCACGATGGACGGAACATTGTGCTGAGAACCGAAATAGACCCGCTCGGGAACGGCCATCTGGAGCGCCAAATGAGGCCGGTCGGTATTGTACAAGTGGATGGCTTCGCGGGCCGCAGTTTGAACTTGAGGCAGGTCAACAAACCGGTCGCCCAGGAGATACTCGTTCTTCAGGGTGCCAATGACCCTTTCGGCGAAGATGTTGTCGTAGCAGTTCCCCACCGCACCCATGCTGGGACGAATGTCATGGTCCAGCAAGGTGTTTAGGTAGTTGTGGCAGGTATACTGCACGCCGTGATCGCTGTGATGGATTAGTCTCTCACCCTCCGAAGGCAAGCAAGGCAGCGCCATTTGTAGACTGGCCAAGGCTCCGTCTGCGGCCAATGAAGGCGACACATGCCATCCCAGAATGTAACGCGAGTACAGGTCCATCAACAAGAACAGATAAGCAAATCCGTCCCTTTCCAGTTCCAGGTAAGTGATATCGCACACCCACACCTGGTTGGGTCGGGAGATGACCAATCCTGGCAACAGATTTGCCGTCCGCCACGGTCCAGGGAGGGTGGTGCGCCGGCGAGATCTTTTGGGCTTGACCAGCAAATCCTGCTCGCGCAGCAGGTCAAACAGCCGGTCACGGCCGATTTGCAGCCCTTCAGCGGCCATCATCGGCCCGATTTTGTACAACAACTTCCGCCCTCCCATTTTGGGGTGTTTGCGACGCACCTGTCGTACCATTTCCAGGATCAGTGCGGCTTCTTTTCGGCGTTGTATTTCTCGTCTCAGCATCTGGTAATGCGCCTGCCGGGTGATGCCAAATTGCTCGCAGATCATTTCCATGTTTACTCCCCAGAGACCCGCTTGTCCCGGCGTTTTTTCGTGGAACCGAGTGATGATGGCGCGGCGTTTTTGTTCCACCTATCCGCCCCCTCTTCGCCGCTCAGTTCCTCCACAATGCTTTCTAGTTTGAGCTTCTCCAGGGTCACCCGCGCCAGCGCCTGCTCTAACTCCTTGATCTGCCCCTGCAACTTCTTCACCTGGCTGGCTTCCTCCGCCGTTTGGATCCGCACCAGCCCATTGCGCATCCCCTCTTTGGCGTACTTCTGGATCCACCTTTGGATCGTCCCCCCTCCGTTGATCCCGTACTTCCGGCGCAGATCCGCCAGACTGCATCCAGCTTCGTATTCCCCCACCACCTGGCGCTGGAAGGCCACACTGTATTGTATGTTTTTTCGTGTCATCCTTACCTCTCTCTCTCATTTTACTCTCTCTTTACCTGTAAACATATATCAGGACGACACAGCGCGAGACAGCCGGTGGCTGACCGGGGGCGGGGGAATGGAGACGGAGGACCGGAGACAGGCGAGATGATGGGCGGTGATTTTGGGCAGATGGGTGCGTCATGATGGATGGATTCCGGTTT
>JARRMW010000206.1:0-1647 GCA_037385685.1 Gammaproteobacteria bacterium | reverse complement strand
ATAGTGTGACAGACAGATGACAGACAGACAGGGCCATAGCAATAGCCCATCCTATGCAATATAGCTTACAGCTCTATGCATCGGTGGGCTAAGAATTAAAGGTAAACATTTCAACCCAAAAGTATGGGAGTTCTCCCGTTGTATTACCCATTTAATTTATCTTAACTTATTAATAGCATGAAATTCACCTGCAGGTTACTTTTTATTTGTATTTTTAGCACAACGATGCATATAGCTGTAAGCTATATTGCATACGATGTGCTATTGCTATTGCCCTGTCTCTCTGTCTGTCTGTCGTCGTCTGTCTGTCTGTCTGTCTGTCTGTCTGTCGTCTGTCACACTGTGTATTCCGGCCAAACGGTGCTAGATAGAGCCATGGTTACTATTAATCACTAATAGGAACCCATACCCAAAACCTCCAAATCCACCTTTACCTTCGACCTACGATGACCCCTAAGGGTCAAACCGGGGGGTACGAATTATGGCGCGAAACGAAAATCGCCTATATCTCCTAAACGGTGCGTCCGACGCTCATGGTTACTATTAACCACTAATAGGAAACCATATCAGCCCTTTCAGATTTGACCTTGACCTTTGACCTCGGATGACCTTTAGAGGTCAAATCGGCACTTCGGACAAGTGCAAACGTAAATGACGATATCTACTGAACGGCAAATCGCACAGCGACGCTTTTCACACACGTCACAGCTAGTTTCCATGTCTAAGAGTTGACGCCGTAAAAATTTACCCATTTGACCCTTTGGGGTTAAAAATGGGGTAAAGGTCAAAATACGATTTTCGAGCATATCTCCGAGACTATTCATCGCGTGTGGACGTTTAAATCGTATTTCAATACTGTATGGTGTGGGACAAGTAACTGTGCTATTAATCTTGAGCAATCTGTATAATTAGGGGTTAAAATGGGCATCCGAAAATGGTACATTTCGAAAATCGTCAGTAACTCATTAACGTTGCGTCTGAGGGTCATGGTTACTATTAATCACTAATAGGAAACCTTAGGTGGCCTTTTCAATTTGACCTTCACCTTTGACCTCGGATGACCTTTAGAGGTCAAATCGGCACTTCGGATAAGTGCAAACGTAAATGACGATATCTACAGAACGGCAAATCGCACAGCGACGCTTTTCATGCACCTCACACATAACATACATAGCTAAGAGACGACAGTACAAAAATTTACCCATTTAACCCTTTGGGGTAAAAAATGGGGTAAGTGTCAAAATACGAATTTTGCACATATCTCCGAAACTATTCATCGCATATGGACTTTTAAATCGTATTTCAATACTGTATGATGTGGGACAAGTAGCGCTTCCATTAATTTTGACCAATCTTTAAAATTAGGGGTTAAAATGGGCATCAGAAAATGGCGCATTTCGAAAATCGCCAGTAACTCGTTAACGGTGCGTCTGACAACTAAAGTTACTATTAACCACTAATAGGAAACTACACAGTCTCTTTTAATTTTGACCACTGGATTTGACCTTGGAGGTCACTTAAGGTCAACCGTGATGTCGGAGATATTGCGAACGTTATTGTGAGCATCGTTGTGCTTTTTCTCAGCCTCAGCTGAGCGGTCTCTTGTGATTAAAGTTATTAACTTATTAGTATTATACTGTACACTTT
>JARRMW010000205.1:0-1650 GCA_037385685.1 Gammaproteobacteria bacterium | reverse complement strand
ATTTCTTCGTCGGTTCGTCCCGCAGCAAGCCCATCGCTCGTCGGCCTCGACGATTCCTCCAAATTCGCAATGGCACTTTCTACCCGCACAAAGCCTACGCCGCTGCCGGTACCATCACCGATACCGCTTCCTCCACCACCGCCGAGCCGGCCGACATTGCCGTTTCCGATATTTCGGCTGACACCGAAATTACTGATACCGCCGCTGGAACCACCTTTGCCCTGTATGGCTACCAGGGAGCGCTGGGCCACGGCCTGTCCTTTCACCCGAAAACTTTTATTGCTCAGACGGGCCTCGGTGCCAAGTTTCGCGACAGGAGTTTCATTCATCAGACCCGCAAAAGCGTCCTTAAACTTAAGAACACCGACGTGGTTAGCTGTTTTACGGGCCGCTGCCGCTCCACCACCTTTAGTAGTGGCCAGCTTCGTCTGTTTTTTCGTGGGGCTCCCACCTTTTGGCTTTTTATCCGATTTGTGCTGCTTATCAGGCGTAGGTTTTATCTTTTCTTTCGCCTGTTTAGGTTCTTCCTGCACCTGTTTGGGCACCGGCTTTTTCACTGGTGCCGGCTTAGGCAGATCTTCCTTGACCAGTTGGACCAATCGTTTAGGAATCTCGACTACGGTGTCCGAACGATCCGGTATCGGTATTTTTATCAAGGGAATGGGAGCACCAAAAACAAAGCATAAGATGAGCGCCACGAGAATGGCGCGACGGAAGCGACTTTCACTCTCAGCCTCCTTGGTCCAGGGCATGATAATCGCTCGATAAGGAACGGGTGAAATCTCCCGTTCTACGACGAACTCTTCCTTGCGCCGTTCTTCACGGTCATATGCATCACGTACTTCTTCATCGAGTATCTGCAGTTCGTCGAGACATTGGTTGATCTGTTCCTGGTATGATGCCTGTTTTTCCAGAATCCCGCTGATCTCTCCTTCGAAGCGGGCAACACGACTTCGCACCTGTTCCACATGCCGGGCGGCATCCTTGGCCTCCGGAATTCCTTCCCAAAAAAGTTCGTCCGCTTTTAGTTCACTCAACTTGTCGAGTGCATTGCAGACATCCTGCAGCGCATCGAATCGCTGTCTATCGGCGGAAAACTTGTTGATTTCTGCCTCTACAACTCGCAACTCACTCTCGAGCGCCTCGCGTTTTTGCTCAACTTGCTCGATTTGCGTGTTCAAAGGCGCCAATTCTGATTCTAATATGGATGTATTCACGGCATCCCCACTAGCCCTGTTCGGCCTTCTGAATGACGGCGAGAGAAATCCTTCCGTATCCAGAACCCGTGCAGGTTGACATTATTTTTTTAAGCACCTTGAATGGAATCGTCTTATCTGCAAGGATGGTGATTTCCTTGCCTTCAGCAACTGCCTTGGTGCTTATCCCGATAATATTGCGTTCAAGCTGCTCCAGCCGTTCTGTAATTCCAGCAACCATTCTGACCCTGTCATCAAGAAGCTCGGGAGTGTTGACCACGGCTTCGCCCTGAACAACTACCACTTCCGGACTGACCATGATCACAACGGTCTCCCTCGGCTTGGTCTCGACAACGGAATCGGGCAGCTTGATCTGTTTGGGCGTTTCCAGAATATCTCCACCTGATGAGTGGAAAAGCAGAAAGAATACCAGAATGGTAAAAACATCCATGAG
>JARRMW010000204.1:0-1671 GCA_037385685.1 Gammaproteobacteria bacterium | reverse complement strand
AGCATCTCAAGGCCTTTTGCGAATCCGGCATACAATGCGTCATAGGTCTCCACATATTTTTCACCCGGCTTGCCTTCCGAGCCACCAACGACCCAGGTACGCGAGATGTCACTGATATAGCCCAAATGCGTCCCTCCGCCATCAATACGCGCAACATCGCCCTCCTTGATCACATAGTTCCGAGGTGCTAAGCCGATGCCCCAATAAGGTCCTATTCCAGTCTGGTAGCCAAGAGTGCTCATGGAGTTTTCTCTATCTTCTTCCCAAGCCGCTATTTGAATCATTTGATCAAAAGCCATGGCGTTCATCCCAGGTTTCAGTTCCCGAGCTGCGCGCGCCATGAAACGCTCCGCGTGTTGGGCCGCCAATCTCAGCATATCGACTTCCCAAGGAAACTTGATCAGGCGCGCTTCATACATCAACATGCCATAGTCCGCTAACCGCTTACCTATTTGACTATCTATATAATCCTTAAATCCTGCGAGCAACATGCCCTCCTCGATACCGATTTTTCCATTGGGAGCCACGTCCTGTGCAATGGATACTGCTTGTTTAATGGTAAGAGCTGGGTCAAGGACGGCATCGCGTTCCGAATGTGACTCCGGGGTTCCGTCATCTACAAAAACGAAACCGGCTACGGACGAATACTCAACATCTATTGTCTGTCTTGGGGCATCATCTTCTTCGTACAAGCTAACGATTAGCTGTGCCTTCCCTTTTGCCGGAATAACTGCCGCTGTCTGGGCTCCTGCAGGAACCCCTGGTGCATAGGCGAATTTGGAAAAATAGCCCGTTGAATAGAGTATATTTTCCGGTGTCACCAGTATGAGAGCCTCAAATCCATCTCGCTTCATAAGGCCTTGAATACGGGATAGAATATCGTTATGAGGTCGCTTGGCCGCCAAGGGGTGCCAGTTCTTGCCCTTCGCGGGGGGCGCCGCGGTGAACTTGTTCTTTGATCCTTCGAACATGTTCGTTTGGGCCTTCGCTGTGGTCAGCCCGGGAACGACCAAACCGGCGGCGCTTACCGCTGCAAAAATATTAAACTGTCGACGATTCATTTTCATAATAAACCTCCTTGTCTTTAGTTAAGAACAGGTCCTTATCTCTAAGAGAATGATGGGAAGGACTTGAACCCCTCAAACCGAATACTTGCCGCTGGCGCCGGTCGGATTGCCGGCGCTATTTCACTGGCACCGTCAGGATCGGCCCCTCGCCGCCACCCGAGGGGGCGACCTCCATGTTGAAGAGGTCGTAGACCGCATTGAACAAGCGCTTGGAGACGTGATCACGATCGTCCACGTAGAACCAGCTGCCGCGATGCTCCACGGCGACGAAGGCGTTCGCCGGGCGCTCGCTGCTCGAATGCACCACGAACTTGTCAGAGAGATCGACCGCGCGTCCCTCGCGAACCGCCTGATCGTATGAGGCCTTGGTGAAGGCCCTGCCTTCCGCCTCGTCCTTCGGGGGGATATCGATGCCGTAGGCAAGCAGGTTCAGCACCGAGTAGAAGGAGCGCAGCTGCATCCTAACCTCTGGCCGAGGATCGTCGGGCACATTTTCGAAGTCCGTACCCTCTACAACCCGGTTCGGAGAAAAGGACCAGACTCTTTTCAAGGGAGTGGGCTGCAGATTCAGAATCTCAATTATGCGCTTACCATCACTTGATGT
>JARRMW010000203.1:0-1676 GCA_037385685.1 Gammaproteobacteria bacterium | reverse complement strand
GCCATGCTGCTTTACGAGCAATTGGGTCAGAACGTGAACCAATACACGATTCAGATCTTCGGCACCGACCTTGATCAGGATGCCATCATGAATGCACGCAAAGGTATTTATGCGATGGCTGAACCGCCCCGGGTTTGACGGAGACTCCACAGTTTGAGAGGGTGGAGTCATGTCAAAGTCAAACAGATATTCCCCAGAGGTCAGAGAACGCGCCGTCCGGATGGTTTTCGAACACCAACGCGAGTACCCATCCCAGTGGCAAGCGATAGTTTCAATTGCGAGCAAGATCGGCTGTACCGCCGAGACACTCCGCAATTGGGTTCGCCGAGCCGAAGTTGATACAGGGCGACGCGCAGGCGTGACGAGCGATGAACGCACCAGGATCAAGGAGCTTGAACGGGAGAACCGTGAACTTCGCCGCGCGAATGAGATCCTGCGTAAGGCGTCAGCATATTTCGCACAGGCGGAGCTCGACCGCCGACCCAAGCGATGACGGCCTTCATCGATGAACACGGGGACGCCTACGGGGTCGAGCCGATCTGCTCAGTACTGCCGATCGCCCCGTCGACGTACCACGCGCACAAGGCTCGTCAGGCCGATCCTTCGCGACTATCGGGGCGTGCCAAGCGCGATGCCGCCCTCAAGGTGGAGATCGAGCGGGTGTGGAATGAGAACCGCCAGGTCTATGGTGCCCGCAAGGTCTGGCGTCAACTTCATCGAGAGGGGTTCCCGGTGGCCCGCTGCACGGTGGAACGTTTGATGCGTCAGATGGGGCTTAGAGGTGTTGTACGGGGCAAAAAAGTTAGGACCACGATCGCCGATGAAGCTGCGGCCCGTCCGACAGACTTGGTGGAACGTGATTTCGCCGCTTCCCATCCGAACCAACTGTGGGTCGCCGACTTGACCTACGTGGCAACCTGGGCCGGGTTCGTGTACGTGGCGTTCGTCATTGACGTGTTCTCCCGGATGATTGTGGGTTGGCGGGTGTCGCGATCCCTGTGCAGCGACCTGGCCTTGGATGCGCTCGAGCAGGCCCTGTGGGCTCGTCCCGGGATCGAACAGCTAATCCACCACAGTGATCGCGGTGTCCAGTACGTTTCGATCAGCTATACGGAACGTTTGGCAGAAGCCGGGATCGAACCTTCCGTGGGCAGCGTTGGCGATTCATATGACAATGCGCTTGCCGAGACAATCATCGGATTGTACAAGGCGGAGCTGATATACAAAGAAGGTCCCTGGCGGGGAATCGAGCAGGTGGAGCTTGCGACACTCGATTGGGTAGACTGGTTCAACAATCGTCGGCTGTTTGAGCCGATCGGGAATATCCCCCCTGTCGAGTATGAGGCGTCATATTATCAGCAATTTGAGGGTCAGGCCATGGTGGCCTGACTCAAGAAACCAAGTCTCCGGAAAACCCGGGGCGGTTCAAATCAACCCGAGAGGTTGATCCTGTGTTCGTGGATACGGCTGTTGATTTCATCCGTACATATGCCGACCGGACACATCACGGGAAAGAGGAGGACATTTTATTTCGAAATTTAGGCAAACGGAATCTGTCAACTGACGACCAGAGGGTTATGCAGGAACTGATCGATGAGCACGTATTTGGACGGCGGACGACCCAGGCCCTTGTCAATGCTAATGCTCGCTACCGAAATGGTGACAAAACAGCTTTG
>JARRMW010000202.1:0-1699 GCA_037385685.1 Gammaproteobacteria bacterium | reverse complement strand
GCGGTGATCGTCTGGATGCTGTCGGCCGCCAGTCTGCTGGTCGCATTGGGCGTGAAACGCACAGGGGCCGCCACCGTTGCGAGCGCCCGGTGACGGCGTGCAAAGTCGGCGTCGGGGCGACAATCGCCGGCGTATGTCTTCGAGCGGGCCGAGCCTCTGAATATAAGGATCTGCGCGGAAACGTGTGGTTAGAAGCTGACGAAGGAATAGTATAAGTCATTGTGAGTAGTAGGCTCTTCAGACAGTCATCAGGCGATGAAAAGTGATCCGTTTTTCGGATAGGCTAACCGCATGAAAAATCCCAAGTCGATTCGCTCACTGTTCACGTTGCCGGGTTTCGTAGCCGGCTCCCAATTGAGTGGTGTATTCGGTGACCGGTACGCTCGCGTCATCCATCTGAGGAGGCGAAAAAAACTGCCATCTGTTCGCACTGTGGATACCGCTGCCGGGGTCGTTACGACAAGAAGGTCCTGCGGGTACGCGATCTCTCGGTTGCCGGATGGCGAATCTATCTCGAGTTTGATCGCTGGCGAGTCAATTGCCCGAGGTGCGCTGGCGTGCATGTAGAGCATCTTGACTGGCTGGCAAAGAACCCTCGCTATACCCAGCGCTTTGCCATGCATGTAGGCAAGCTGTGCCGGGATATGCCGAACAAGACCGTCGCCGAGATGGAGCGCTTGCACCACAGCACGGTGAAAGATCTCGATAAGCTTTACATGCAAAAGCAGGTGGACTTGGCCGGTCTGCCGGCACCCCGGGCCATCGGCATTGATGAGATCTCCATCCGCAAGGGACACAACTATCGCGTCATCGTCAGTGACCTGGATCGGGAGCGGCCTATCTGGGTCGGTGGTGAGGGCCGCAAAGAGGCTGACATCGACCTGTTCTTCGAGGCGCTGGGCAAGAAAAAGAGCGCTCGGATCAAGCTGGCGGCCATGGACATGTGGAAGCCGTTCCGCAACTCGGTCATGAAGAATGCCCCGCAGGCCCGGATTATCTTCGACAAGTTTCATATCATGCGCCATCTCTCAAAGGCCCTCGATGAGGTCCGGCGTAGCGAGTACAAGCGTCTGAGCGGCAAGGACCGGAGCTACATCAAGGGCCAGCGTTATACGCTGCTCTCCCGGCGCGAGAATCTGAGTCTGGATGGAAGGCGCGCCCTGAAGAAGCTGCTCCAGGCCAATCGGCGCCTGAACACGGCCTACGTCCTCAAGGAAGCCTTTGGGCAACTCTGGGACTACCGTACCGGACGCGGGGCGCGCGCCTTTTTCGAACGCTGGAAAGACAGCCTGAAATGGCAGCGCCTGGAACCCTACCGGAAGTTTGCTGAGCTGATTGAAGCCCACTGGGATGGCATTGCCTCCTACTGTCATCCAGACAACAAAGTCAGCCTTGGCTTTGTCGAAGGGGTCAACAACAAAATCCGGGTTCTGCAACGACGCGCCTACGGCTATCGGGATGACGAGTACCTCAAACTGAAAATCGTGGCAGCATTTCTTCCACCTCTACCCAGAAATGCCAATATCAACCCACATGTTTCCGCGTAGACCCAGAAAACACCTGAAGAGTCAACGAGTGTCGAGAGTCGCAAATGCTGGCGCTATTTTGGAGAATCGAGTTTTCAGCCTGATTGTTCGGACCGAGAGTAAGGACGAGCCCTCTTGTCAAAACTGTTTGTTGCGAATCTTCTGCGCAAACC
>JARRMW010000201.1:0-1704 GCA_037385685.1 Gammaproteobacteria bacterium | reverse complement strand
GCGCGCCGGCCGGCCTGTTCGATTAGCGCTGCATAATGAATATCGCGCCAACTGCAGGGACCAAACCGCGGCGTGATGATGACATCTGCCTCTGCGGCATGACGAATACTGGTATCCGTCTGCAGCATGATGACGGTCTCGACCACCGGGTCGATGGGGCTTGAAGGTTTGATCTCCGGCGCATGCCCCTTGTCGTCTACCGGCCACGCGGGAAGATCGTCACGGCTCATCAAATTCACGGCGACCACGATGTCGGCGCCGAGATCCCGCACCGAGTGAGTTGGCACGGGTGAGATCGTCACCCCATCGACGAGACGGCGGTCTTGATGGGCGAAGGGCGGCGCCAGACCGGGGATCGATAGGGCGGCGCACAACGCCTCAGACAAGCTTCCTTCCCGGAACAGGAACGGCCCGCGGCTGTTGAGGTCAGCTGTCATCAGGGCATAGGGCGTTGGCAGATCCTCGATACGCCTGCAGCCAGCGAACTCGCCTAGCGCATCAAAAAACACCTGCAACCCTTCCTCAAGCGAAAATTCCTTGTTGAGGCGAAAAAAAGGACCGCAGACTTCGTAGGACAGCAGGTGATCAACTATGTGTGCGAGTTCGTCGTCATTCAGACGCATCGCCACACCTGCACCCACAATGGAGCCGATGCTGGCTCCGCTCACGTAGTCAAACGTGTAGCCCGCTTCACGCAGGGTCCGAATAGCCGCCACGTGCGCGAAGCCCTTGGCCCCGCCCGCCCCCAGGGCCAGTCCCAGTTTGGTACGGGTGAGATGCCTTGCCAACCATCGCGGATCAATGCCGTCCTTGTTCCATGCAGGACGAACCTGGTGCAAGGCACCGTACCCGGGTGCATCCGCGCCCTTCATCAATATGAGTTCGCGGTTGATCGATTGGGTAACCGGATTCCTGCCAAACCGCTCTGCCTCCGGCGCGTCCATGAGCAGGACGACCCGGTCGCTATGCAGGAGGATTTCCTGCAGACCTTTTGTCTCGGGCTCGACGATATTGATCACGGAGCGATGCCCGGTGAGAATCTCGTCCAGTGATTCAAGCCACACACTGATTTTGCTGGGTGTGCTCACGGAAGCTGATGCATCAATCCGCCCCGTGAGGTCGAATACATAAATCTTGCCATCCAGTATGCGTTCTGCGGCCGCAACAACACTGGCAAGGTTGACCATACTCGGCGCACCGACGACGAGTGTTACAAGTTCAGCCCGGCGCGCGGAGTGGGCAAGGCGCTCGTTCTGATGAACCTGCCGCTTCAGCAACATAGTGATAACGTTCTGCAGAATCAGCGGATGCTGCGCCGTCAGCACCGCGAAGGTGGGCTGGTCGAGCTCGAGGACACAACTCGGAAGGACTGCGACCACATCAGCCGAGCGCGGCGCTGCGGTCAGCAGAGAAGCCTCTCCCACCAGGTCGTGGCGACGGAGCAGGCTGATGGCTGTGCCGGAATCCGGCAAGCGGACCTCGAGTAGTCCCTTCTCAATCAGCCATAGGCATTCGCCCTGCTCTCCTTTGTGACACAGGTACTCGCCTTGCCGCAGAGTCCGAAGTCGCAGGTGTTCGCCCACATTTTTCAGTTCGGCTCCGGAAAGCCCGTTGAACAGCTCAAAATGCGACAGGTGGTTCATCCGTTGAAATAATATCGACTGTCTCCCGACAGGCACAGCGTTTTTTTGGCCGCTCCTGCTT
>JARRMW010000200.1:0-1720 GCA_037385685.1 Gammaproteobacteria bacterium | reverse complement strand
GCGAGTGGCATGCTGAAATCCGGGTCGTTGGCGGCATATCCTGAGTCGAGGCGCCGGGATTCGCGCTGGATGCGAAACGCGGTGAATTCCTCCCAGAGGCCGCTGAGGTAGATACAACGCATGTCGAGCATGGCGCGGGCGCCGGACATGACCCAGCGCATTCCGGAGCGTTCCATGCGGTCTTTGACGACACACCGGCAGGCCCCTTCGATGACACCGGAGGCGATCGGGAAGCCGTGCTCGAGGTAGACATCGTAGGCCATGCGCTGGGCATTGTTGTGGAAGTAGCCGCAGACGCGCTCCAGCGTCTCGCGGCGTTTGCCCTTGAGCTTGTGGTGCGTACCGAGCCAGCGCAGGGAGTGGATCACGGCGGCGACCTCCCCGTGGAGGAGGCGGCGCGCCTGCTCTTTGACGAAGGCGCGGGCGGCATCACTCCCGTTGGGATGGAACAGGTGCGCGGCTTCCCACAGGGAGGCGAGGGCGTGCAGCAGATCGAGGATCTCGGTCACATCCGCCAGCGTCTCGGGCAGGTACGTCCAGCCGGCGCGGCACAGCGATTCCTGGCGCCACCGCGCAGCGCGACCCCCTTGCCGTCGGCCGTGCACACCAGGATCTCCCCTTCCTGCCTCGCGGCCATCCTCCAAGACGACCCGCTCCCCCGCATCGCCATCGCTGAACAGATCCAGCCAGGCTTGGTAGACGCTTCGGCCGAGCTTCAGCATCCGTTGCCAGCGTCCGCTCTCCACCTCGTGCGCCGTGCCCCCTGCTTGGAAGGCATGCTGCACAAACGCCAAGATCTCGTCGAATTCCTCCAACAGTGCCTGACGCTTGATCGCATGCGCTGGCTCGTTCATGGTCTTCATCGTGGGCTCCCCCGGTTATCAGACCTAACGGCAGGCGCAACCGGGCGAATGAGGAGCGCAGCGACGAAGG
Source organism: Gammaproteobacteria bacterium (assembly GCA_037385685.1). Lineage (GTDB taxonomy): Bacteria > Pseudomonadota > Gammaproteobacteria > Chromatiales > Chromatiaceae > Sva-25. Next base: position 787 of record JARRMW010000200.1, on the reverse strand, counting down.
CGCTCTGTGTTTATGCCCTTTATGCTTTTCGACTGCATTCTATTTAAGAGGCGGTGATTACCAATAATAAGAAATAATCAAATAGACACAAACAGGCAAAACAGCAAAACTCAACAAAAACAACTGCCTTGCATACCTCTCCCGAAAAATATTCATTTCTAGCCAATTGTACGCGATATCACTACCGAGACCAAGAGCGAGAAGTGTCAAACCATAGTACCATTTCACAAGATATCCGTAATAAAGGACAAACCCGTATTGAAAGAGAATTCCGGCGACTGTGAACACCGCAATAAATAATTTTGGTCCTTTTCTTGTGACCTTAAAGTACCGGTTTGCTTTGAATTGATTATATTGATAATTTGAACATATTGATAATACACAGTAATCCAGAATCAGATAAGTCGGCAGATTTTCCATTTTTGTTGGAGTTGCTTTATCTGATGTCCCTTTTCAAGTCATAAGGGTTACTAGACTGCGTTAGGACGTTCGTGCGTTAGGCTGCATGCGGCCTAACGCACGAACATCTGCAGACGACGCGCGCTTGGCGGCGCACGGATGCGTCCGTCAACGGACTGGCGCGCGCAGGACTCAAGCCCGCCCGATGCAACTGGACCCAAAATCCCGGCTGTGAATCGCTTCGCTTCGGAACTGGGACTCGCCCGAGCCCGTTCCGGAGTAATCCGGCGCAACTCGCACCTGCCGGTCGGATTTCTGGGTTGTTGTGGGATCGTCTTCCACCAGTGAACGCATGCCGCCGAACGCGCTGTTTTGATGCAATTTTTCG
>JARRMW010000199.1:0-1730 GCA_037385685.1 Gammaproteobacteria bacterium | reverse complement strand
TGGACATGGATGTCAGTCGCTTCGTGGGAAACATCCTCGAGGTGCGGCCGAAGACCCGGGACATCTATGTGGTCATTGGAACCAGTCCGCTGGAAAAGTTCTGGGAGCAGGCGTTTCGTCGCGAGTGGGCGCAATTTTCAGACCACGTGACGCTGCACTGGTGGAGTGATCTTTCCATCGAAGAGGTTCGCGAGTCCGCGCGAAACCTGCCGCCCGACTCGGCTGTGCTCGTCACCATCGTCAACTTGGATGTCGACGGCATTCCATTCGAGCAAGAGGCGGCCTTGCGAAGCATAAGCCCGACTTCCAGCGCGCCGGTATTTGGAATCATCCGGGAACAACTCGGTCTCGGCATCGTTGGCGGGCGACTGGTGTCGCAGGGAAAGATCGGATTCGAGGCGGCGAAACACGCCGTGAGATTGTTGGCGGGAGAGCCGGCTGCGAACTTGCCGGCAGTACAGCTGACGTTGGACCCGCCCGCTTATGACTGGAGGGAGCTGGAGCGCTGGGGGATTTCTGAATCCAGCCTGCCGCTTGGCAGTGAGGTGCTTTACCGTAGTCCGGGATTGTGGGAGGAGTATCGCGGCCACGTGTTGATAGCGCTTGGCATCATGGCCTTACAGGCGTTGCTCATCCTGTTGCTGCTCGCCGCACGCCGGCACGCTCGCGAGAGCGAGGCCAATCTCAGTCTGGCCGCGGAATCTGGCAATGTTGGTTTATGGCAGTTGGCGACCGGGAGCGATGAGGTCAAAGTCACTCCGAAGTTTCGCTCACTTTTTGGTCTGCCGCCGTCGGAACGCATTACGGTTGAGGACATACTCGACCGCGTCCACCCCGATGATCGGTCCGATGCGGAGAAGGCGATTCAGAATGCCGTGAATGACGTGGAAGATTTATCGGTCGAGCACCGAATCGTTCTCCCGGACGTCGGCTTGCGATGGATCGCCTCCACCGGGCATACGGAGGTCTCTCGGGAAGGGCGACCAGTTCGGGTCCGGGGCGTTTCGATCGACATCACCGCGACCAGAAAGGCCGAAATGGAGCGACAGTCTTTGCGTGCTGAACTGGCGCACCTCTCGCGAGTGTCCACCATGGGACAGCTCTCATCGGCGCTGGCACATGAGTTGAATCAGCCGCTGGCTGCCATTCTTCGGAATGCCGAGGCGGCCGAACTGCTTCTCGACCAGGAGCCCATGGATTGGGATGAGTTGAAAGCCATTTTGAAGGACGTCCAGCAGGACGAGCAGCGGGCGGTATCTGTGATTGATCGCATGCGGTCTTTGCTCAAGAAGCGCGAACTGCAAATCGAGCCGGTCTCGCTCGATCGGGTGGTTCATATAGTAACCGGTTTGCTGAAATCAGAATTGCAGTCTCGTCACGTGCACTTGGCGGTGGAGTTGGAGTCCGGACTCCCGCGGGTGCGCGGAGACGCGATCCACCTGCAGCAGGTCATGCTTAACCTGTTGGCCAATGCTTTGGATGCACTTCGGGATGTACCCTCCGAGCGACGGCGGGTGGCGGTGCGCGCAAAGCTACTCGAGTCTAACCGAGTGGAGGTCGCCGTCTGCGATCGGGGCACCGGGATTCCTGAAGAGCGGCTGCAGCGCGTTCTTGAGCCCTTTGTTTCCACCAAAGCCAACGGGATGGGGATGGGGTTGGCAATATGCAGGAGCATCGTTGAAACCCACGGCGGGCGCCTGTGGGCGGAGAACAACCCGGAAGGTGGTGCG
>JARRMW010000198.1:0-1753 GCA_037385685.1 Gammaproteobacteria bacterium | reverse complement strand
CGCGACCGGCGCCTCGGTCGGCTGCACCTCTTCTACCCCCTGTTCGCACTCGCCCCGGAAATAGGCCCACTCCTCGCACTCGCTGCCATCGGGGAATATGCACACGCCGTACGTACCGCTATCGTCTGTGCGCATTTCGAGCGTGTGCCCCTGCTCCTCGCAGTAGACGGATGCCGGGTTCGCCAACCCGGCGTCCGGCTCGGCGGAGCTGATCGTCACGCAGCCGCTGACGACGAGCGCGCTCACGCTGAGCATCAATCCTAGGATAAACAGTTTGCCGTTCATTTTTTGCCTCCTTTTCCAGTTTACGTTCACAGCCAGTGTAACACAGAGAACTCCCCGGCACATCGGTCAGCCGGAGAGTTCTGTAACTGAACGGGTGATCAGTCTTCGGCCTGGTCAGGTGACCAGTGCGAGATGGGGATGACTACTTTGACAATGTCACATTTCGAGATAGACAGGATTGCCGTCTTGTGGCAAAATCAGCAGTATGGTCACAAGCATATCCATCGCAGAACGGACCCAGCAATGGGGACTGCCACTTGACGAGATCGAGCAATTGGGCAGCCGCCTCAAGAGCTTTTACGATCGATTTCGCACAAGTTTTCGAACCCAGACCCGAGATTGCAGTACCTACGGTTTTGACTACCTGAGCGGCCTGCTGCGAATAGAGAACAAGCGAACAATGGCAACTATCAGCCGCAAGACAAACAAACCCTATCAGAATATGCATCACTTTGTGAGCAACTCGCCTTGGTCAGGAACAGGCTTGATTGTAACGGTTCAGGATGACGTCAAAATACATCCCGAGTTTCAGACAGAAGCGATACTGATCTTGGATGAAAGCGCTGACGAAAAGGCTGGTGGTTGCAGTGCTGGTGCCAGCCGACAACACAACGGACGGTTGGGTAAGGTCGAAATGAGTCAGGTTGGTGTCTTTTTGTCATTGGCAACACCTCGGGCGCATACATGGATCGATGGGGAACTCTACATCCCTGAGCGGTGGTTTGAAGAAGCATACGCGGAGCGCCGCAAGAAAGCGGGCCTGCCAGAAGATCGTGTTTTCCAAACCAAGCCGGAGCTGGGTTGGCAAATGATTCAACGCGCTGTACGAAATCATATTCCCTTCAAAGCGGTGGTCATGGACGACCTTTACGGACGCAATAATGTGCTCCGACAGCACCTCGACGGAGCAGGCATCGAATACTACGGCGATGTACCTGCCAACACCATCGTTTACTTGGACAAGCCAAAGGTCACCTATCCCAAAACCAAACGGGGTAAGCGGTCGAAACGAGCCAAAATCGTTGCTAAACAGCGCTATGAAGCGCGCGAGTTGCTCGATCACCCCCGTGCGGACTGGATCACCATTACGCTGCGCCCTAACGAACGGGGCATGCTGACCGCCCAGTTCGCTCGTTTGCGTGTGTGGACGGTGCACGGTACGAAATGCCGTCAAGAATGGCTTCTCATACGCAAGGACAACCATCGTCTCACTTATGTCCTGAGCAACGCTTCTCCCGACACACCTTTGGAAACGATGGCCCGACGCAAGTCGCATCGGTACTTTATCGAGCGCGACAACCAGGACTGCAAAGGCGAACTTGGTTGGGACGAGTTCCAGGCCATCAAATACTTGGCTTGGGAGCATCAACTTGCCCTGACCATTCTGGCCAGTTGGTTCATCGCTGAAACCCGACTTGATTGGATGACACGCTGCGAACGCGACCCTGCACTTCTCGAACACTATGAG
>JARRMW010000197.1:0-1757 GCA_037385685.1 Gammaproteobacteria bacterium | reverse complement strand
CTTTCTGTCGCAACGAACCCAAGACCTATCAAGTCGAACCCGAAGTCGAGGCCCGTGCGATCCTTTAACGAGGTTTTCCAATCCGACCATCCGTGCTTCGACTGACTGTCTGAGTTAAGCTGGGCAGGTGTCGAACCCGGCCCGGCGAGCTTGTCGCTTGCAGATTGCGCATGCAAGGTCGTCGGAAGCAAGAGAGCTACGATAACGCTCGTTACCACAATCCGCTGGTTCAAAGTAAGTGCCATTAGCATCGTCAGCACTTTATTCATAAATGACTTACGTCGATCAATTTTCATAAAAGATTAATTTTGTAAATCAATTCTTTGGTTTCAGTTGAATTAAACAAATCACTCATCAATTCAAACTATCAAAATCCATTTGAAATAATTAATACAATCAAGAATAGCTATTTCAAATATTAAAAAATTGATAATCAATTTATTTTAACCAGTATACCCGTAAACCATTCAACTCGAACCAAAAATCACTGGCAGGTTACTGTGTAATTCCCGGACAATACTCCAGTGGGGCTTTCTTCGCAATTCGAGCAGACTGGCACCTTACCTATGGGTGCACTTGGCATCATCGTCGCATACCTGACAGCTCCCATCCCAGACCAGCGAATCCGGCACCGTGGTGAACCGATCGTATCCATCTTCGGTAATCGCAAAGGAATCTTCAATGTTGTACGGTCCTGGTGCATAGGCGCCCTGCGCAGCCATGTAGGAGGTCTCTAAACTCACGCACATACCGGGCTGGTATTCGACATCAAAACCGGGTGCGAACAGTGGATGATCCTCGAGCAACGGAGAGAGGCTGATGCTGTGCCCCACGTGGCCTCGGGCGTAGTTAGGAAAGATTGGAGACTTTTCTACTTCTGCCCGTACTTCAGCATACATTTCCGACATCTTCACGCCAGGCTTGAGCAATGTGAGGCCTTTCTGGAACCCGGCATACAAGGCGGCATATGTCTCTTCATGCTTGGAGCTCGGCGAACCGCCAACGGCCCAGGTACGCGTGATGTCACTAATGTACCCAAAATGCGTCCCGCCACCATCAATACGAATAAGGTCGCCCTTTTTGATCTTGTAGTTCCGAGGCGATGCGGATACGCCCCAATAAGGTCCGATGCCGATCTGGTAGGCCATGGTGGACAAGGAGTATTCCTTATCTTCTGCCCAGGCCGCCGACATGATCAGATTATCGAGAACAATGGCATTCATCCCGGGCTCAAGCTGCTGAGCCACGCGCGCCTGGACGCGCTCACAGTGCTGGGCCGCCATGCGCAGCATATCGATTTCCCATGGTGTCTTGATCAGGCGTGCTTCATATAACAAGTCGTCGGAGTCCACGGACTGATCCTCTTTCACCTGGCTGTTGAGATAGGCCAGAAGCCCTCCGAGCAACGCGCCCTTCTCGATACCGATTTTGCCGTTGGAAGCCATGTCTTGGGCGGCCTTCAAAGCATCTTTGAACCCGGCCAGTGGGTCAATGGTCGCGCTGCGTTCCTTGCGCGACTCGGGTGTCCCATCGTCTACGAAAACGAATCCCGGCATGGCCGAAACCTCGACATCCTGGGTCATTCGTGGGGCATCATCACTTTCCATCAAGTCGATGAACAGGTGGGCTTTCCCACTCGCCGGAATAACGGCGATTGCCTGGCTTCCCGATGGAACATCGGGTCCATAGGCGAACCTGGATACGTAGCCCGTAGCATAGGCTACATTTTCAGTTTTCACGACAACGAGCGCGCCAAT
>JARRMW010000196.1:0-1766 GCA_037385685.1 Gammaproteobacteria bacterium | reverse complement strand
TCCAATGGCACCGGCCGCATCAGGAGACTTTCAAAAAAGCAACGCTCCGGTCTGCATCGGCATCATGTGGGAAACACTGATGACACTTTTTAAGATTACCATTTACTGTATGAGAAGGAAACATGAAAGCCCGTCCGGTGATCAAGACCTCCCTGATCCACCGTCAAAAAAAGGAAACACCTCGTTGAGCTTGTGGTAACAAGCGGATAGAATGGTTTTGGACACACAAAACTATCATCAACGAGGTGAGTGTACATGATGACACAAGGGGAGCTTGCATTCAAGTACGAAGAAGACAAGAAGGGTGAGGGAATGACCGGGATGGCTGGAATGGGAGCGTACCTTGACCTGGCCTGCCAATCCGGGATGGTGAGGAGCATTGAACGGCAGGTAAAGGCAAGAAAGGGGGGACAGGGCTGGACGGATGTAGAAACGATTCTGTCTCTGATGGCGCTGAACCTGGTAGGGGGAGAATGCGTGGAGGATATGGACAGGCTGGAATCGGATGAAGGCTTCTGCCGGCTCTTGAAGAAGACGCTGAGTCACGGGTTGAGTCGAAGAGGTTTGAGGGGGTTAAAGAAGCGGTGGAGGAAACAGAAGACCCGGAGCGTGCCGTCCAGTTCATCGGTATTCCGGTACTTGGCCGAGTTTCATGACAAGGATCAGGAGCAACGAAGGGAACCGGGCAAGGCATTTATCCCTGAGTCGAAAGAGGCGCTTAAGGGTCTATGCCAAGTCAATAAAGAAGTGGTGGCTTTTGTACAAAACAACTGCAGAGAAGAAACAGCGACGCTGGACATGGATGCGACATTGGTGGAGACCGACAAGTCCGATGCCTTTTGGTGCTATAAGGGATACCGGGCCTACCAGCCGTTCAATACCTGGTGGGCTGAGAAGGACCTGGTGTTGCATACGGAATTTCGGGACGGGAATGTACCGGCGGGATTTGAACAAAAGCGGATGCTTGAGGAGGCCATTGGATGTCTTCCCGAGGGTATCCAAAAGGTTCGAATGCGGTCTGATACAGCGGGATACCAACATGAACTCTTGAGATATTGTGACCAAGAAGACAACAAGAGGTGTGGCCGGATTGCATTTACGGTGAGCTGTGATGTGACGCCGGAGTTCAAGAAGGCGGTGATGGAGATTGAAGAGAGAGATTGGTCTGAGCTGATGAAGCGGGAACGAACAGGAGAAGTGACAAAGACGACGCGGGAGTGGGCGGAGGTGTGTTTTGTGCCCAGTGCCATTGGAGGAAGCAAGCATGGTCCTGAGTATAGATACCTGGCGATACGGGAGCCGATGGAAGATCAACTGATATTGCCGGGGATGGAGGGATATGAGAGGGAATTGCCTTTCCAGACCATGGTAAAAGATAAGATACGGTACAAAGTGTTTGGAATCGTCACCAACATGGACTGGGAGGGACAGGAACTGATCGAATGGCATTACAAGCGATGCGGCAGAAGTGAAGAGGCCCACAGCGTGATGAAGGAAGACCTGGCGGGAGGGAGACTGCCGAGTGGCGATTTTGGTGAGAATGCGGCATGGTGGTGGATCATGATCCTGGCGTTCAATCTGAATGCTGCACTGAAGTCTCTGGTTCTGGAAGGGAAATGGGTACACAAGCGAATGAAGGCGATGCGTTTCTCCCTGATCAACATCCCGGCCAGAGTGATCGGACGGTCCCGGCAGCTGTCATTGCGGCTCAAAGCCGGACACCCTGCGTATGGATGGCTGTTGTCAATACGGGCCAAGATTGCCGG
>JARRMW010000195.1:0-2273 GCA_037385685.1 Gammaproteobacteria bacterium | reverse complement strand
AGCCGGGTCCGTGTTTAGGACTTATGACCCCTGAGTGGAATGAGGGTTGTTGGAACACGAATGTTCCTGACAGTGCGGGTTGTTGACCAGGACTTCCGGATGGTGTTCGTGAATGATGTCAATGTAGGCCTGGATGAGTCGTTTGTGCATGGACAGTATACTCGAAACCTCGCCGGGCGCAAACTTGCCGTCCAGCAACTTCATCACATTCTTGTAGCTCTGAACATAGTTCTCCACGGCCGGCAGGTCGTGGACGATCGGCAACAGCTCGCAGATCTCGGGTTCCAGGTAGCCGGCCTCAAAGAGGCGGATGACCTCTACCTTGTGCGTCAAAGTCCCACCTACATCCTGTACCGATCCACGATAAGGCAAGAAGCGCTCCTCTGTTTCCCGCGTATAGGCAATATCCCTGCCCACCACTCGTTCAGCTGTCAAGGTGAGCGCCGTCAAGTCTCCTTGCGCCAGCACACCACCCTGAGCGAAGGCCTGTTCCAAAAGTCGAGCATGACGTTGCCGACGAACGGTCGCGTACTTTTCACCACGCTCCAGCGCGCTAAGGTCTTCGTCAGTCACCAGATCAAGGATGACGGGTACCTTCGGGATCTCCTGCATCGTCTGGTGCGCATGCTTGCGCCCATCGTTGGGCACCGCCATCCACAGGACCTGACCAGGCCGAAGCTGGGTTGCCGGTTGGGTGAATGCATTCACCGCTTCTAGGATCCGTTCGATCATCGCTTCGGCAAAGATCACCTTGTTCTCGTAACCGAATTCCGTGACGAACAGGTAGCGCAAGACGTTAGCCAATGTCTTGGCGCGCAAGGGCGAAAAGGTTTCTTCACGATGTGTACGACGTCTCATCGAAGATCCCCTTTTTTGCCCCCTATCGGCTGGGGGCTGGCGGTCTCCGCAGTCGACTCTCCGGCCTCTGCCGGATGGTACAGATGTCGTCGGATGCGTTCCAGGACACGCCCATGCTCCGGGACATTCAACTCATGATAGAGACTGCGATATTCCTCGATGAGGTTTTCCGAGATGCCCACTACGCTCTGCATCTGCCCTGGCGTCAGTCCTCGTTCTTCCAGGATCATAACCAACGCAAAATGGCGCAGATACCGTACCATGCTGGGAATGCCGTGCTTGCCCAACTGCTGAGAGATCTGAGAAAAGCTCAGGTCTTGGACATACTTGCGGATGATCGGGATCTTGTGCGACACTCCGCGGCCCATATCCTTGAGTTCACCACGAGAAGGAAGTCTCTGATCTTGACCTCGATACCAGGCAAAGATCCGCTTGACTGTCTTGAGCGAGACACCCAACAGACAAGCCAGGTCTTCCTGGCTAAGAGCGCCGCCTTGCGCCATGGCTTCATACACCAGCCGATGCACTCGTATCCGACGCAAGCCGACCGAGCCCTCAGTCGCCCACAGCTCGGCGTCTCCTTCCGCCACCACGGCCAGGTGCACCGGCACCTTGCGGCACAGGCTCAACGGCTTGCCCGCTGGCTCGTCCATATCGATCGCCTGGTAGGTGATCTGACCTTGCTTACGGCTCGAGCCTGTCTGCTCATCGATCATCTCTTCAAGCCGTCGGGCCAGGACCATTGCCTCGATGGGCGACAGACTGTATCCCTGTTGCAGCTCGACTTGGATCGCATGCAAAGTCGATTTCTCGATGAGTCGATTCGCTACCGGTCTGCTTTTCATGTTACCTCCCCAAGTCCACTGTATCATTCCCGCATGCAAAGTCGATTTCTCGATGAGTCGATTCGCTACCGGTCTGCTTTTCATGTTACCTCCCCAAGTCCACTGTATCATTCCAGGACTCGGGGGTCAAATGTCCCTATCCGTGACCCAGCGGCTCACGGAAGTAATCGCTCCAACTCGGCCGTGCTGGGTTCCGTCGCCACATGTTCGCCGTCGAACAGGATCGTCGGTACAGACTGGTTCCCCCCGTTCAACTCCTCAACGGTACGAGCTGCTTGCTCATCCTTGGAGATATCAATCTCGGTATAAGGGATCCCTCGCTGATCGAGCCATCGCTTGACCCGCATCACGCTCCCGCACCAGGGGCGGATGTAGATTGTAATCTGGGGATACGTTTTCGACATGGCGACCTCTTCCGTTGAATCTGCAGCTGGCCTCTATCTTACCCCAAGACTGTCAGGAGCGCAAGTTGCTCGCCGTAGGGGCGACGCATTCCGGAAGGCGCCTTGGTCATCCCGTGGGTTCATGTCCAGGGCAGGAGTCTGTTCATGGCAACCAGTTGCCGGGAAT
>JARRMW010000194.1:0-1769 GCA_037385685.1 Gammaproteobacteria bacterium | reverse complement strand
CGGAAGGGTGAGCGCAGCCGTCACCCTTTGATCGCCGAGGTCTCCTGACCGAGGCCGGGGAATGCGCCCGCCGCGCAGTCGAAGGATTTCATCGAAAACCCAACCGGACAGGGTCCTCTTAAGGCAACAGATCTGTGACCTAAACCGGACCTCTAACCTAGTATAGAGAACAAGAAATGAGGTAGCCTCCAGTATAACTAAACCCAAATCCATAAAGGAGGTACCTCATGACTCGAACTTTAGCAAAGAAAGCGGTACAAGTCAAGCCCGGGACACTGCACTTAGGTGTGGATCTAGGTCACGACAGGAATGTAAGCGTGGTCCAAAGCGATCGGGGAGAATGGTTAGAGAAACTCTCCTTTCCTCACACTCGGGATGGGTATGACTATCTCTATCGGCGGATGGACCATCTGGTGAAGCGTACTGGTGCAACAGAGGTGATTGTCAGCATGGAACCGACCAATTATTACTGGATGTTGCTGGCTGCGGATCTGGAAGCGCAAGGGGTCAAGTATCGCCTGGTGAACGCTTTCACGGTGAAGAAACACCGGGAAGGGGATCAGCTGGATCGATCCAAAGATGATCCCCGGGATGCGTATACGGTGGGTGAACTATGCCGTACGGGCAAGTACACTGAGACCCGGCTACAGCATGGAAAGTATGCTGAGTTACGCACCTATACACGCCTGTACGACCAACTGCGAGGCGACCTGGGCCGGCAGAAGACCCTGCTGCGCATGAAGGTAGGCCAGGCCTATCCCGAACTCACCCAAGTGTTCAAGGATTTGACCGGGCTGACTGCGCGGGCCATGTTGCGCCATCATGCCTGTGCTGGGGTGATCCGAGCGATGTCAGAAGCGGATTTCATCGCCAGAGTGCGGGCCGATTTCGGTGGTCAGCGCCTGATGGTGTCCAAGTTGCTCAAAGCCCATGCACGCGCCGCCACCTCTGTCGGGCTGAAAGATGGCCTGCAGGCGCTGCAACTGGGCATTGAGGTGCATCTGCAGACCCTGGAGGTGCTTGAGAACCAACTGGAAGAGGTTCGCAGGGCTCTGGAGGATACGCTGCTGAGTTTGCCAGAAGCGCCCTATCTCTTGTCCGTGCCGGGTGTTGGGGTGGTCACCGCCGCCTTTTTCCTGGCTGAGATCGGGGACCCGGGTCACTTCACCCGGATCGGCCAGATCATCAAACTGGCCGGCACCCAGCCTACCCGCAACGCTTCCGGGCGTAAATCCAGCAGCCTCACGCCGATGTCTGGGAAGGGCCGGCCACGCTTACGCACGCTGGCTTACTTCGCCATTCTGCGCTTGATCCAGCAGGACCCGGGCTTTGCGCGCCGTTACCGGGAGTTGCAAACCCGATCCAAGAACCCCCTCAACAAGATGCAGGCTCTGGGCGTGCTGATGAACAAACTGCTGCGCATCCTGTGGGCGCTGATGAAGCACCAGACCTTTTACAACCCAGCCATGATCTAGTGCATCCAGGTTCCTAGGAGCCAACCTTCTGTCGTGGTTCCCAGCCACCCGGCTGAGCCAGCCTGGCAGCGGATCTACAGGGGACGCCGGTTTATCAAACCATGAGGCGTTTAGCGACCTCGGCCCGAAGCTTGGCGCCCCTGCCGCTTGGTCAGATCGAAGAAAGTTTGTTGAGGACTTCAGGTACCTCGGATGCACTAGGTTGATCCCAAGATTTCCGGCATGGGCATGATCCTCCAGACCACTGCTGGACCGCTCTTCCAGGTAAGTCTCGGGAGCCATGGCGACTTCATA
>JARRMW010000193.1:0-3909 GCA_037385685.1 Gammaproteobacteria bacterium | reverse complement strand
CCACCGAGTACCACCGCGTCGGGTATCTCGTAGCGCTCCGGGCCGACCTGGACTCTGCTCAGGTCGTTTTCACGCGTGACGCTGAAATCCTGATAGCCGTCCGCCTCGCTCGTATCGGCGCCGATGGCCTTGCCCATACGGAAAAAGATTGCGCGGCTGCCGCCATAGGGTTTTTTGACCACGACGGTCGAGTAGCCGCCGCCGGCCCTGGCAACACCGAAATCACAGTCACGCAGAGGCTGGCCCGCAGCCTCTGCACAGGACAGGGTCCCGGTCGCATCGAACTTGCCCTTGCCGGCACGCTCTGCCGAGAAATCAGGCCCTCTTGCCACAGTGCCGTCTGGCGAGACCGCGGGCTTCAGGTATTTCGCGGCGACATAGCCGCGCACACCATCGCTGAACTCCTGGACATCACACCAGGTGATGCCATCGGCTATCTCGCAGCCAAGATTATCGAGGAGTGTCTCGTTAGCGAGTCGCGTGAGAACCTTCGCCTGCAGGGAGGCTTCTTCACGCAGGTTGAGCGCGGTCGTGATCCCGCTGACCTGCCAGTTGCGCGGACCGCCCTCTTTAGGAGCGACATAATCACTCTCGCTGGCAGAAACGTGAGGCACTGGTTTCCAGACATAGATGCCCGCATCTGCCATGAGACTGAGGTAGAGATTGCCATCCTTCAGCAGGTACCCGCGCACATAATCGGCATCTCTCGCGATGCGCTCGTCCATGCTCGGTGGTGAACAGAGAGCACTGGTCACGGCAAGCGGTCCGAAACGAAAAGAGCCACTCATACCATCAGCAGAGGGTTTTGCCGACCAGACGCCCGTCGCCCGGTTGCAATTGAGCTGCATCGAGACGCTGTCGTCGGCGCCGAGGCGCATGGTGTAGAGCGACGGGTCATCGGGACGGATTGTCCCGATTGCATCATCCATCGACTGGAACTCGACGAGACGCCATTCAGTGCCTGCGAGCAGGCCGGATTGCTCTGTGGCGAACGGGCTGGAAGATGCCAGTAGCCCCATGAAAAGAACCATCCTGAGAAAGAACTGTTTTTTCATTCCATCACACTATGAAAACATCGCTGATTGATTGAAGCCGGATTGTCAGTCCCGACTCTTGTTGCAGGGAAAGGCCTCTGCCGCGTTCCCTGCCCGTCGCCGTCAGGCGGCTCGCAGCACAGGCATGCAGCAGGTCACCGGCGGATTGTTGTTGCGGAAACAGGGGTTCCATGCCCTCCCCCTCCTGCGCTGTGAGCCCAAGGGGGACAACCAGCAGCATCAGGAAGGCAAGTCCGACTCCTCCTGTCGTCAAGTCGCGCCACCTGGAGGGCGTATGAGGATTTCCGCTCTTCATCATCACTACCTGTAACCTTTTATTGCAGAGGCGCTACTTCGGAAAGAGGAATGTCACGATCAGCCGTAAGCCCCAGTCGTCCGGACCGCCGGCGGGGGAATCTGCCCAGTACCGCACACCACCGCCCACGGACATCATCTGGTTACCCACCTTGATCAGTTGCGTGGCTGTCAGGTTAATCGGGACCGACCACTGCTTGTTCTCCTTGACATCAGGACGTGTGCTGTCACCACCGACCGACCAGATATGATTAGCCAGGGCGCCGACCGTCCATGGCCCTGTCTGTTTCAGGGCAACGCCCGTGGGACCGATACCCCACTTGCCGGCACCAAGTTCAGGCTCGCTTGCCGAATCAAGCAGGAAGACAGGGCCTGCACCCCAGGTGATCCCACCCTCTGTCGGTTCCACGGGCGAAAAGAAGAAACTCTGCACAATATCACCGATGCCTGATTCACCCAGCCCGGGTGCAGGCACATCGTTTTGATCGATGACAGGAAGGATGGTTCGGGAGACCAGATTCCACTCGCTGTTGAGTGAAATCGGGACAACCGGCTGGATATTTGTGCGCCACACAGAGCCGCTGCCCGTGCTGCCAAACCCTTCGTCATAGTTGACCTGAATCGGGACGCTGATCAGGCTGGAAATCGGGTTGGCCAGTTGCTTGGCGAGATCTGCCGCCTCGTCTGCCTGTGAGTAGAGGGGCATCGAAACGAGAAGAACGAGCGAGGCGAGAGCAATCTGTTTCATGGCTGGTTTCTCTTTCTTGTTGAATCTTGAATGGAATCAAGACGCCGTCAATGCCGCTATCAGCATCGTGGGCTTCGGGTTAGCCCCGCTTCTGAAAAAGGTCGCTATCGAGGGTGGCGTGACCCCATGGATGGTCTCTCTCGTGTCGGCCTGCGGTGCAGTCATCGTCAGTGTCCTGATCCTTGCAAGACTGAGCCCGAGAAAGTTTAGCCAGCTTTTCGACCGTCGCCACTTCATGCCGCTGCTCATCATCGGCATTGTTGCAACGGGCATCGTTACCCTGCTCGCAGCCATCTCGCTATCAACTACCACGGCAACCAACCGCAGTCTCTTTCTCTCGGCTTATCCAGCTGCAACCTTGCTCTTTGCCCACCTGATTCTCGGTGAACGCCTGCGCGCGCAAGAGTACATAGCCATAGCAATGCTGCTCGTCGGCCTGATCGTCATGAACGATTCCGGCACCGGTCTGAAATTCACACAGGGATTCTGGCTGCTGGTGGTGACGCTGCCGCTGATCGGCCTGACAGATGTCTACAGCAAGCGGCTTGTCAGCGACGTGTCTCCCCTGGTGCTTGCGACCGGGCGCAACCTCTACGGTACGGTATTTATCGCGGCCGTTGCCCTCTTCGTCGAGCTTGGCGACCAGCTGTCTTTTGGCCAGACTGTCGCATTGCTGGTGGCTGGCGGATGCCAGGGCATCGCGGTATGGACGCTCTTCAGGGCATTCGAGCGCAGCAAGGCATCGCTGGTCTCGAGCCTGGTCGCCGCTTCACCCTTTGTGACATTGAGTCTGGAAGTGACATTCCTCGAACTGACACTGACACCTGTGCAATGGCTCGGCATGTTCATCGTCATCGCGGCAGCTATCTGGCTCGCACAGACAGGCCGGAGCGAGAGCGCCTAATCACCCTGCTTTCACGCAGTTACTCGAACACCATCAGGCTCTATGATCCAGAGACCATCCAGTTCAGGACAGCAATCATCAACAAACGAAAACTGATCATGGACAAATCACGACGCAGACTCATCAAGGGTGCAGCGGGCCTGGTTACCACGCTCGCCGCACAATCGCTTGGCGCCTCCACATTGCTCACGCCGCGGCAAACAGCTGGCCCCTTCTACCCTGCCAGCTTGCCACTGGACGATGACAATGACCTGACACGGGTCAGCGGGCAGGAGCAGCCTGCTCGTGGTGAAATCAGCGATCTCCACGGCAGGCTACTCGACCGCAACGGTCATCCGCTTTCAGGGGTGCGTATCGAGATCTGGCAATGCGATGCAAATGGCCGTTACCGCCACCCGCGCGATCCCGGGCGGGAACCGATCGACCCGGGCTTCCAGGGCTTTGGTCATACAAAGAGTGATGCAGACGGCAACTATCGCTTTCGTACGATCCGTCCAGTCCCGTATCCGGGACGAACGCCGCACATCCATGTCGCAGTGCGCCCGCTCGGTGATCAGCCTTTCGTGACGCAGTTCTACGTTGCAGGCGAAGCACGCAATGCGGATGATTTCCTTTTTCAGCGCATTCCCGTCGAGCAACGCCCGCTCGTGCTGCTCGACTTCATCCCGGGCGAAAAGGGAATACCACTCCAGGCAGAGCGGGATATCATTCTTGGAGTTGGCTGATCCCGGGGTGGTCATGGTGTCGGAGATCATTTTTGTTCCAAAAATAATCTCCGACACCCGGTTTGGGCAATAAAAAACCCCGGCAGGAGCATGTGCCGGGGTTGTCGAATTGGTAGCGGGGGCAGGATTTGAACCTACGACCTTCGGGTTATGAGCCCGACGAGCTGCCAGACTGCTCCACCC
>JARRMW010000191.1:0-1824 GCA_037385685.1 Gammaproteobacteria bacterium | reverse complement strand
CCGCAGGAACATGTCTGGTCGCAGGCTCGCGATGCTATCTCTCACAATCACGCTTACCCTGCTTTTGAGACGCTGATCGACGACTTTGAAGCCTACCTGAACGAAACACCTTTTGACACGCTTGAGAGATTTGTCAACTCCTCTGAAAATAATCGCTAAATGTTAGGCCGCAGCAGCGATAGGCTCAAGACTTACCTGAAAGCCAAGCTGTTCCAGCCGCCTGACGAGCCATTTCTGCGTGCGCTGCGGATTGAGATTGTCAAAGTAGGTTGAGCCACGTTCCATGTACTCAGTGCCATCCTGGATCATGTGGTACATGATGACCAGAATGGAATGGGCGACTGCAACAGCGGCGCGTTTCTTGCCCCGACGCCGGGCTAATCGTCGATACTGTTCACCGAGATAAGTTCCTTTGCTGCGCCCTGCGGCGAGAGCAGCCTCCACCAATGCGGTTCGAAGATATTGGTTCCCTTTTGGCGTTCTGGCTGAGCGATTCCGCCCGGCGCTCTCGTTCTTGCCCGGTGCCAATCCAGCCCACGATGCCAGATGACGGTGTGAAGGGAAGCGGCTCATATCGGTTCCAATCTCCGCGATGACCACTTCAATGGTCTGTTTGCCGACGCCTGTGATAGCATCCAGTCGTTCAACCAGATCTTCCTGGTCAAAAGGGCGCATCAGATTTCCGATCTCCCCGTCCAGTTCTGTGATTCGCTCATTGAGTTCATCAATGTGTTCCAGATGCATCCGGAGCAAGAGACGATGGCTGCGGCGGACATGTCCGGTTAAGGCTTTCTCCAACTCATCAATCTTGTTTCGCATGCGACCCTTCGCCAACTCTGCTAACGCCGCCGGGTCATCCTTGCCCGCGATAATGGCTTGCATCATCTCTCGTCCGGAGACCCCCATAATGTCGGTCGCCACACTGCTCAGCTTGATATTGGCATCTTCCAGCGCTTTGTGGACCCGGTTGACCTCTCGTGTCCGCTCTTGAATGAGATGGGTTCGATAGCGGACTAATTCCCGCATGTCCCGCTGTGGCTCGTCGGGAATGAAGCTTGCTTTCAGCAGGCCATGCTGCAACAACTCGGCGATCCACTCCGCATCCCGCACGTCCGTTTTGCGCCCCGGAACGTGCTTGATGTGCTTGGCATTCACTACCAGCACCGTGAAGCTGCTTTCCAGGATATTAAAGACCGGTTTCCAGTAAACACCCGTACTCTCCATTGCCACATGAGTAACACATTCCTGCTTCAGCCAATCACTCAATTCCAACAGGTCAGGTGTCTTGGTCTCGAAGGTTCGGGTTTCTCGTTTCCATCCCCCTTCGCCATTCGGGACCAGCCGACAGACCGTTATACTCTTCTTGTGAACATCCAGCCCGGCACAGCGTTCATGAACCACTTGCATCGTTTCCTCCCACCACCGCATATTGTCTGGTTTCAGATACCGTGAACCTCGCCTTTTGAGGTAACTCCTCTGCGTGCTCTCCTTACGAGGCAACAATCTTTGGTGCGTCTAGAGGTTCTGGGTCCGACTCCCTATCGGATTCTCGTTCTCTTCATACCAGAGAAAACAACGACCTCTACGGTATCTGCTCCTTATTTTCATTCATTTTGTGGTGGGTACAACGCCCATGTGCGGCTCCCTTGAAAATAGTATTTCAGCTATCAGGCCGTTCGCTGCGCTCACTCTCAGCTCACTGCTGAGAAGTCGACTCCTTTCAGGATACTCCTGTCTATGGTATCTGCTTTCTATTTTTATTCATTTTGTGGCGGGTGTCACGCTTATGTGCGGCTCCTCTCACAGTTTGCTCGTCCCCCTTTG
>JARRMW010000190.1:0-1836 GCA_037385685.1 Gammaproteobacteria bacterium | reverse complement strand
GTCATGGGCTTACGGCAGCAGGTGAAGCGAGATCAATAGGCGACAGTCAATGGGTATAAGATAGCTGCATCGTGCCTTTCATGCACCAGGGGTGATAGTCCTGTTTCTGGCATATGGTGCCATGGCGATAGAGAAAGCCAAGTACAGGTGACCCCTAAGGAAGGCATAATAAAGTCTCCGTTTCGCTGTCATGCACAGTAGTGATGATGCAACGGACATCACCACTATATAATCAATTAAAAACAATGTGTTATGTTTAATAGTTCAAGCTACGAAACAGGCGGTTGGGTGTTCGAATCGCTCCGGGCGCGCCATTCATGAAAAGGCTCAGTAAGCACATTGGATGGGCCTATTTTAATGTCCTTTAATGTCCGCTAACGACCCATAGCGGTCATTGCCGTGGTCGGGTATGATGGGACGAAATGAAGCTCAGCAAACGACCCAAAAGAGTCATGCGAAAAGGACCATATCGATGAATAAATTGCGGACTACGATCATCTTGGGCGCACTGACGGCGTTGCCGTGTTCGGCGCAGGAATTTACGATCCACGAGGACGACTATCCGGAGAGGGCGGTCAAGTACTCCCCATACGTCGACCAATACTTCCCGCAAAATGTCTACTTTGGCGACACGCACCTGCATACGTCCTGGTCTGCCGACGCAGGCCTTGCGGGAGCGACGCTCGGACCCGAGTTCGCCTACCGGGTCGCCCGGGGAGAGGCTGTTACGAGTCAGACCGGCCTGCCATTCAAGCTAATCCGCCCGCTGGATTTCATCGTGGTCGCCGATCATGCCGAGAATTTGGGGATTTATGACTACATCGAACGTGGCGACCCGATTCTGAAGGCGAGCGAGAACGGTCGAAAATGGCTGGAGTATTTTCAGGCGGGGGAAGGAATAAAGGCTGCATACGAATGGTCGGCGTTCAACGCGGAGGGCAAAGATCCAATCGACAGCGCCGAGATGCAGGCGAACGTCTGGGAACGCGTGATCGCGAACGCAGAGAAGTATAACGAGCCTGGTGTTTTCACCGCGTTCATTGGTTACGAGTGGACCTCGGGGCCAGGTAGCAACAACCTGCATCGCAATGTGATATTCCGGGACGGCGGCGATCGTGCTCAACAGGTGGTGCCTTTCTCGGCTTTCGACAGCGACGATCCGGAGGACCTCTGGTCCTATCTGGACGCCTACGAGAAGAAGACCGGAGGACGAGTACTTGCGATTCCCCACAACGGCAATTTGTCAAACGGGATGATGTTCATGCTCGAGACATTTGCTGGCAAGAGGTTCAATAGAGACTACGCTGAACGGCGTCAGCGTTTCGAGCGCGTCGTCGAGGTTACACAGCCGAAAGGCACGGGCGAGGCCCATCCGCTGCTTTCGCCCGACGACGAATTCGCTGACTTTGAACTAATGGACAAGTCGAACCTGACCGGCACCGTGGCCAAGACGCCGGAGATGATCAAGACGGAATACGCACGCGAGGCGCTGAAACTTGGCCTTGCTGAAGAAGCACGAGTGGGTGTAAACCCGTTCAAATTCGGAATGATTGGTTCGACCGACAGCCACAACGCGATTCCCTCCACTCGGGAGGAGAACTGGTTCGGCAAGATTCACTTTGTAGAGCCTTCGCCGCACCGTCGGGACGGTTATTTTATCGAGAGCTCCGTCGATCCGTCGTATTCGATTCGCGACATCGACCTCGGTGCATCGGGACTGGCTGCGGTTTGGGCTACCGAGAACACTCGAGAAGCAATATGGGATGCATTTTCCCGTCGTGAAGTGTTCGCTACTACTGGCACTCGACTGCGAGTGCGCGTATTCGCTGGCTGGGA
>JARRMW010000189.1:0-3316 GCA_037385685.1 Gammaproteobacteria bacterium | reverse complement strand
TATAGTATTACCCTACAGCATTTGCGCTATCCGCGAGAATCATGATGCGGCCAAGCAAGCCTGAGGGAAGTCGGATGTACGGAAGCTCAGAGCAGCAGACATGAGTTGATGACCGCGTGGAGTGACGCGATACAATCGAGCGTCCTTGACTTTTGCCACCAAGCCGTGGCCACGCAGTTTTGCGATGAGGCGTGATACACGAGCACAGCGCCGTTTGGCCTCCTGAGACGTAGCCGCCGGATGATCGTAGAGATGAGCACGCAAGTCACGATTTCTGAAGCCGTGGATGACATGTTCGCCAGCCATCGCCGCTGCGAAGAGGGCGCAGTCTTGTTTCGTGACCGGGTTGAACCGGGCATAGCGTTTGCCGTCTTTGGTACGGCTCCGGCACAAGCCATCCAGTGCCTGGACGGCCTCGCCTTTTCGCTCAACCTGCGCCAATGCTTCGAGGTAACGGTGATTGGACTGGCTTCCAACCTGCCAGAAGCGCCAGAAGTTGGCCACGCCTTTGTTCATCGGTTTCCACCGCCGCGAGCGGCCCTCTGGTGTTTGGATGACCTTGAGGACCTTGAACTCGCGCGGATTGTTGATCGTCGTTTCGATGCGCAGCACACTCAGTTTGTCGTACATCTTGATGCTATTGCGCTTCATCCGATGCTTGACCCGTCGGCCCTCTGGTCGCTTCTTGAGGTCAGTTGTCACGTCGCCCTTGAAGTTACCGTGCAGCTTGCGACCCAGGAAGCGCATCACATCCTCGGCCGAAAAGTTCAGTGTCGCGTGTTCGAACAGGTCGGGCATTATGGTCATCAGGCTGGCCCGATCCCGAAACATCACGTCGGTTGCTATCTCACCTTGGTCGATCACCCAGTAGTAACCCCCGAAGCCAGCTTGGCGGATGGTCGCCAGCATGGGGTTGACCCACCGGGCAAAAGCGTCCAAGACGCGCGCCCATCTGCGATGAGCGAAGCGCTCACACAGTTCCTGCGCGGTGTCCAAGTCGTCGATGGAGGTAAAGCAGTTGTCGTATCGCTGGTAGGCAATACCCCGGCGATCCATTTCTCGTGCCAGCCACTCGTGTCCGTTGATGTACACCTGGATTTCGAATGGAAACCAGCTTTGCAGACGAACGTGCATGAAACCGAACTCGGGATCGATGAGATAGAAGTAAAAGTGCAGGCACTTGCGGCGTTTGCGCACGACTTGCAGTTTCTGCTCTTCCCGATTACCTCGCACCACGAAGGAAGTGCACGGTTCCAGCACCGAGAAAACGCAGATCAAGCCCGCGGTGATGCCGTCCTCCTCAGCCATGGAGCGGGCCAGGTCTTCTTTGGATTGCCCGCTTCTCTTGGTCGTGGCCGACTGCAGGTAGATGAACGGACGACCGGCTTCACGGGCTACTTGCTGTGCGTGCTCTTTCAGTTCCTGTGTTCTCCCTTCCACATACGGTTTAAAGTCTTTGAGCAAAACGCCCTGATGAAATGTGTCCATGGCCCGTCCCGTGGTATAACGTAGGTCCTTGTGCAACCTCATGTTATACCCGAGGATGGGCCATTTTCAAGTCACAGTTTGGTTGCGGCCGGAGGCCGCGCTATGGTATAATGGATTGTGTTCATGGTCTCACCTTGTGGTTGGATTGCTTGGACACAATCTTTTTACCACAGGTGAGACCTTTTGTCATTTTTTAGCGGAAACTAAAGTGACAGGGAAACGAGCACCCACGCTCTAGTAGCCATGGGTGCTCGTCCGATGGACAGGGTTGAAAACGCGGTTAGCAGTCGACGCAGTATGCCTCGGAGGTACGGTGCACTATCGGCCTGTGTCGCGCCCGCAATCTCTCGCCGGCAGCGATCAGGAAACTGCCGAGACTCGCCAGCACGCGGTCCAAGAATCTAGGGGTCGCGGATCTAGCCAGCCGGACCAGACGGTAGTGTTCAGCCTCTCTGAGCAACTCTTGACGATGTATTGCGTCCATCTTTATCATCAAGCACGAGTTCGCGTATGGCTCCAACATCTTTATCCTCCTTATGTATCTCGAACCGACCATCTAGCGTATCGATTTCTTCAGAGCGCCGAACGTGTCGTCGACACGCGCGCGGTTCAGTTGAAAGGTCTTGGCGCCCTCGCGACGCTCTACCGATAGATAGCCGGTGGCGGCGAGCTGGCGCAGGTGGCGCGAGGCCGCCGACTGACTGAGATCAAGACGCTCCATAATCTCCTGGGAACTCAACACATCCTCGTCGGCCAGTAGCTCCAGGATGCTCAAGCGCGTCTCGTCGGCCAGGGCGCTCAGACGCATGAGCAACTCGGAGCGGCTCAGCTCAGGCAACGTGCTAGCGACACCCTCCGGGACGCGCGCGCCAAAGAGAAGGCGTATCGTTTCGCCGGAACCGATCCATCCCACGTAAGGGCCAAGATGGGCCGAGGGAACGAACACGATCTGGCTCGCCTTTTCCTGCCACTTGGCGCACTTTCCGCCAAGTTCGCGCCCGGTGACCCGACGCACGACGTCGGCGCACGACATCCCGGCAAAGTCCAGCGTCTGAAACGCCGCGACCGACTCCTGAAGCATGGGCAGATTGCGCTCCCACTCCGCGGCCAACACGTCCTCCCACATCTCGCGCAAATGGGTCACCATCAAATCTTGCATCGCAGGCGGATCGTTGAGCAAAGCGTGCGCCTCTCGGTGAACCGCCTCGTCGAAATAATCCCCTTTCTCTTCGTCACAAAAAAGGCTCTTGACCAACGCCAGATATTGAGAGCGATCGGCCAACAACTGATCAGACGTGGGCAGTTCGCCGTCCAGCGATTCGTCCGCCTGCTCCAGCAGCTTGTCCAGGTCGAGATCGCGCAGTTCGTTTGGATCGCTCGCCGCAAGATCATCCAGCCAGGCCGGGAAACTGGGCCAGGTCCCCTTGAGAAGGTGCACCTCGGGATTCAGGCCGACAAACACCACGGCATTGTTATGCAGCCGCTCCGGCGGCAAGGCCGCGACGACCCGGTAAATCCACTCGTCAAGACCGGAGAACGCTTCGGCCTCGTTGAGCAGCTCCAAGCTGTTGACCACGTTAAACACCGGCCCCAACGAAAAGCTGATCTTTAGCGTCTTTGGGGGGGCAATAATCTCTGGCATCGACCGTTCCTTTCAATTTTCCACTATACCCACTAAACCGGGTAACTTGACTACATTCTACCACACGCCGCCTCGTTTGTCAAGCACTTTTTTCACTTTACCCGGTTGTCCGGGTAATGAAAGCCGAGAGAACACCGACCTTTCAAAGCGCTTCCCCGACTAGCCAACCTGCCCCAATCGTTGTAA
>JARRMW010000188.1:0-1855 GCA_037385685.1 Gammaproteobacteria bacterium | reverse complement strand
ACTCCACGCCCTTATGCGGACCCGACGGCCGCGGCTGGGCGCGGAGCTGCCCGTTAATAAGGTGCACAAGGAATACAAACGTTGACGTTGTCGTTGTCGTTGTCGTTGTCGTTGTCGTAATCGGAAAAGAAATGCAATTCGGGCATGAGCAACTCGATGGCTACCGGGTTTCGATTTGGTATGTGACTTAAGCATACCAAGTGGCCAAGAGCTTGAAGGGCAGCGATCGGCCCGCGCGGGACCAACTGCTGCGTGCCTCGCAGTCGATCCCGCTGAACATCGCCGAAGGCAACAGTAAAGGGACCAATGCCGCTCGGCGCCGCTTCGTCGAGATCGCTCGCGGCTCGGCGTTGGAATGCGCATCGATTCAGGACTGTCTTAAAGCCTGCGAAGTGCTGGCTGCTGCGGCCTCGTTCATAACCCCGGCCACTGCCAACTCTGCATCTGCGTAGGTTGCGGTGAGGCACGAACCGCATCGCTTCGGCGCCTCGGGTTTGATGCGGTTCGCTTTGCTCACCACATCCTACAGCAGCGCCCTTGGCCGAGTTAACGGCCAGCGCCGCTGCTGCTCGAGACGCACAGGGCAAGGCAATGCTGACTCGGATCGTTTCGATGCTCACCAAGCTCGGACAGCGAAGCCATGAGGTGCGCGAGAATTCCGGGCGTTACGACAGTTTCGATAACGATAACGACAACGAATAGACTTGTCCCGGTCGGGATAGAAATACGGCGCGCGCAGTCTTAGGTTGAAGCTTGGCTGTTTCGGCGTTTCCACTGTACGTGCCCGTTTAGCTTGAACCATAACCCACGTTTCCGTAAGCCCCCCTACAATCCCGGACAGCCGGATTTCCCGGGTCCGGTTTTGACCTTGGCCTACTATACCGTGCGGGCGCCTTCCCAGACCCCGGGAAGCTTAAGCGCTGACACGCATGCACCCCTCCAACGTCTGGTTTACTCCCAACGGCGTTACGTTTTCACCGGCCCTACAAACTGCTCGTCCGGCTACTAATGATGCGTAACGACCAAGTGCCCAGAGCCCCTTCGCCTGAGGGCAGGTGTTACCTCCTCTCAGCACAGGTCTCGAACCCGTGTCGGCGGGCATTACCCCGCCTTTCTCGCTCCTACGAGCTCATGCGCCGATCCGAGACCCTCCTCATGCCTCGGAATTAACCTCGTACACAAGGTCTTTGCAGGTTGCTGTCAGCCCCTGCTGGGAATCGGACCTTCCCGACGTTATCTCTGCGAATCTTTCCCCACGTGCTTGGACCCCTACCCCGGCTGCTCTTGTGGTGCACTTACCCGTTTCTTCCCACAAGACAACGGCCTTCCCGACGTTAGGACCCGGTCGGCGCGATCGCTCTCGCGATCATGGCACATACCCGTACAGCAATTTCAGTACGGAGTTCTTTACGAGGCTGCAGTCATTCACTCATGTTCAGGCCCGTGGGTTTGCTCGCCACCCCGATTGCTCCTACCGCAGCGGATCGTTATTCCGGTCTCCTTCATCGGTCCGTAGGGTTCGGTGGGTGTTCCATCGCTTTCGCTCTGGCCCTCAGTCCGACTCCCATAGCCCTTCTCAGGACTCCGGCAACCCACTGGGCAGCCGTGGCTTCTACTTCCGCGCATATCTCAGTTCGTTACCTCCCCGAGCAGCGGATATGCTAACCGTCCGTTTCGGGCAACTGACGGTAGAGGGACTTTCACCCTCCAAGATTCACAGCCTTGTCGGCTGCTCCCCGAACGAAGAACCCATCGAGTGGTTTTTGTTGACCACCTGCGACATCACAGACGACGAACAGGCACGTCAATGCATTCGCTGGTACATCTTGCGCTGGCGCATTGAAGACTGGCATCG
>JARRMW010000187.1:0-1860 GCA_037385685.1 Gammaproteobacteria bacterium | reverse complement strand
AAGCTGAACCTGGACCTGCACCAGCGTCCTGCACCTGCCAGGCTTCAACAGCATGAAGCTGAATTGAGCCTTGGTAGGGATCTCTGCAGGGAGTACAGAAAGATACTGTCGTGATCGTATCCCTTAACGTAGCCAGATTTCCTAGTGTTGCAACATGGACTTCTCAGGATGAGAACGTCCATGCAGAGACTTCTAAGAAGGTCCTAAGAATTCCTGGGCTTCATGACGTACGCAAGAGCACACGTCACTCGTTGAACGTGTTGAACGTTCTGTATGCATCATCTGCCTACAACTGCCGGAACAATCTGGTGATGAAAGTTCAACCATGTTCTTTGCGGACGAAGTGCCGTTGTTTGATGAGCATTTCAGTGCTATGCGTACATGCTAGTCAGACTGTTTTATAGGATAAAACATACTAACCCATGTGGCAACAAGGCCCAATAAGTGGTAGACTAAGTTATAATTTACTTAGCAGATCAGAGGGCATACATCCTTAAGTGGCAGGTATGCCCCTCATTTAAGAATCGTGCGACTGACCACACCGTGGTAGAAGTGTACTTGACAGTCACTCCCACACGCACGGGTGCTACTGTTCCTCCTGGACATAATCAAATGTACTAGGAAAAGGAGAGGGCATAGATCTTTAGAGATCAGTGCACTCACTCTCAAAAAGAGAACAGTTGTGCCACAATATCACGGAACATGGATAGACCACGTGACCGTTTTGGCAACCCAATTGACGAACAACCACAGCAAGAGTTCCCCGAACCAGAGGTTCACGACATCTCGGAGCCGACAACGGACACGAGGCCCAAGCCGGTATTCCGCTGGAAACAATCAGGCATTCTAGCCTACATCGACGGCTACCTCGAGAACGTGGCGAAGCCTCTGACCTACGAGGAGCTGTTGTCTGTGTTCGTCCCAAGCGAGACTCTGCCATTTCGGCTCCCCACGGCGACAGAAGACCTTTGGTGTACAAGGGGGGAATTCTGGAAACTCTTCCGTGATTTGGAGCACAGGGGTTATATCGTGGTAGTCTTCCCTGAAGAACACGAAGAGCCACTGGCACCGAGGATTGAACTCTCGGACGGGTTCTATCAGCAGAAGAACTACTATTGGGTCATACGCTATCCCGTGGATTACGTGTTCTCACTAAGGGAGTTTCGTGCGCCGAGCACTATCATCTTTGCAACTGATAGGACGTTTGCCCGCGACGAAGCGGATTGGCAACTCCGCCTTTACCCCGATAGTGATTAGTTAACCTTATAAAAACCTGCCTTAGCATCTACCTGCCTAAGCGTCTAACTGTCTTTCTGCTGTCATGAGTGAACAGGAGAATGAGAGAGAGGCTGCAGGGGATCCAGCTCCGCCGGCTCCGCCGGAGGTCATGAGACCGGAAGTTGAGCGGCTTCGGCAAGTGTTTCGTGACGTCCTCGGTTTTCCCCATGATTTCATGAGGGACCTTGAGGACGACCAGTTGCTTACCCCCGGGGCCTGGGCAATGATGCCCGATGAACGCCTTGGGGACGTGCTGAATTTTGACAGTGCAACGGGGCCCATCAGGACAAACCTCACGTATTTGTTTCGACATGTGCGCGGTTTCAGGCGTGCCGAGTGTGCACCATACTTCGGCATCGACCAGCTTACCGAGGAACGGCTACAAGAATTAGCATTCCAGCCTACAGAACCCATGGCGCGCAAACCCGAATCACGTATCAAGATCACCCCAGTGCATGTTGACTCGTTTGATGGCACTGATGAGAAGTTTGATGACTTCAAGATGCAGTTTGAGGCTGCTATGGGGCAACAGAACCTTGGGTACATGATCAAGCACAAGTTGAAGACCAAGTCTGGGCAGTC
>JARRMW010000186.1:0-3265 GCA_037385685.1 Gammaproteobacteria bacterium | reverse complement strand
GGAAGGTAACTGCTCAGCCTGAAATATTGTTCTCAATTGTAGCTGTTCAACTATAACGAAACTCTGATGAAGCTCTAACGTAACGGTTGCGCAACCAGAGCCGACATGTTTATTAGCGCGATGAAATTGAACATTTTTTGCGCCCAAAATGGGCAGTTTGTGGCTAAATTCGCGCTCCCGGCTCTCAGATTCAACGAAAAGTGCGCAGAAAAGCGATTCCAATACAGACAAGGCGCTCTGGAAAGCTCTTTGAGATAAATGTGGCCCGGTTTGAGAGTTCAATTTTGATACCCAAACAAACATCTCCCGTCTGGTTGCGCAATAGCTACGCTAGAAGAATCCTTCCTTGCATCTTGACGTGGTCCATGTTGATCTCCTTTATTTTGCTAAACTACTCTGTCCTGCTCCGCAGTTGCCTTTCGTGTTCGAAAAGAGAGGGGAGGACGGGGGATGAGCAGCGAAGCCGCTCATCCCCCGTCTGTCCCTTTTTTCAGGCGAGGAGAGCTGCTCGGGCGAATAGCCTGAATAGTTACCATTTTTGGCAATACCGCAAAAGTTGCTATGGGCTGTTGATTGGCGGGAGCGCTTTCCAGCGCTGCTCCAGTTTCTCGAGTTGTAAGCGAGATTGCTTCGTTGAACGGGTATGCAGTCTGAATCGGCTGCGATGGTTTCGTATGCGTTGCCGTTCTTGAGAGAACACATCCGGATCTACCTGTGACAGTGCGTTGATGGTGTCGCGGAGCGAATCGGGGCGCGGGATGACCTCCCAAGCACCTTCGCGGTGAATGATGCGTTTGACCAGACCTTTCTGACCAGTCGTAGAGAGCAAGCGACGATTCAGATCACGAAATTCGCTTTCACGGTCATTGTTGGTGCGGGGCAAGCCAGGCAAGTCATAGCAGTGAAACAACCCGGGAGCGTAATTGACGGAGGTCTGACGGATCTTTTGGTAGAATTTGCGCAGGCGAGGTGAGTCTTGGCTCTCTCGTTGAATGTCATCCAGGTAAGTGAACAGGTCCCGTTCTACTTGTGCACCAGATCGATTTGGATTGCCCTCGGGATCGAGAAGGTCAGCGATATGCTTCAACCAATCAGCCGCTTGACGCAACTTGAGATAGTCGGGCTGCGCAGACAGCAGTGCAGCCTGCAATCCCTGGCACAGTCTAGCCAGACGGGCATCACTACGATGATGAATCAAGACATCCAAGCAAGTTTTCACCTCAGTAAGCCGTTCAAACATCTCAACACCGGCCAGGCGGAATGGGGGACGCCCCTTGAGCGTCAGCAAGTAGCGCACTCGCCGCAGCAGATCTTGTACGATTTCTTCTTGCTCTGTGGTAACGAGATCTGGCCGGGCTTGATTGTCTCGATGGTCGGCCTCAACTGACCCGTTTGCGCAAGGCGATCTTCATCGTTTCGTCCTCGTCGGCCACCGGTTTAGCCGCATTCTTGAGATAGTGCATCTGGCAATAGCTATGTTTGGCGTGCGGAAACACAACTGGCACAGCAGGTTCCAGCCCGCGTTGTTTGTCGCTTATCACAGCCAGCACTCTCAGACCCCCATCGGCGATAGGCTGAAGGAAGTTGATGAAGGCGGCCTCGTCCTGCCGACTCAACCAGCCGCTGCGCAGCGTCAGCCCGGTTTGCAGTTCCCGTACAACCCACAACTGCGGCTCACCACCTTGTGGGCACAACCCGTCCAAGCTCAGAAGCAATCCTTGACTCTCCGATATCGCTCTCAATTCGTCCAGATACTGTCTTTCTTGGCAGGCCAGCAGAGGCAGGTATCTTTCGTGATACAGATGGCGTACCTCCGATTCGCTAATCTGAAGGCGCGCTTGCAAGCCCTCGTGAATCGCCTCGAACCGCTGATAGTGTACCTGTCGCAACCAGCCAATCTGAGCGATCACGTCGTAGCCATAGGTGCAGTGACGTGGCGCAACTTGCTGCCACTGCGCAGATTTACAGACCGTTTGGCGCCTCGTGCAATTTGGATCGGAACAGCATCTCGGTTGATGGGCTATCGTCAACACACCAGCCATGGTCTGCACTGCTTTGGGGCCACTTGTGTAGACCGCGTTCAATGGCCCGTGGCACTCTGGGCAATCACTCATCTCAAAAGTGTACACAATCGGCTTTTTCGGGTAATATTCTCGTGGGGTTCTCATGGCCTGCTCCTTTCCCTGGTAGGATGGAGCTAGTGTGCCGTGAGAACCCTCCTTGTCAAGTCACGTAGCAACTTTTGCGGTATTGCTCAAAAACCAAAATGCGTGATATATGCCCCGGACCCAGTCCAGGGCAATCGGGTAGGAGGGGGCCTCACGGCCCCCGTCCTCCCACACCACCGTGCATACGGGTCCGTACACGGCGGTTTCTCCTACGGTTGTAACACAGCATATCTCTCAGAAAGGCTTACGAGACCAAGAGTCTTGAACCAAGCTTTGCTCATCGCCTGATGTGCTTGTGGGCAACCGGACTTGCGCCACCAACCTCTTCCGGAACCAGCCAACTCCCAAGCTCTCCGTTTCGGAACCCCTGAGCGGTACAGGAAGTTGAGCAATGTTTTGGGAACTTTGCACTGTTTCAACCGTACACATCGCAGTTTTCGCTGTATCCACTCGTCCAAGCGTTGCAGGTGGGTCTTGCACGCCGCATAGCGGAAGTACATAACCCACCCACTCAGGTAGGCGTTCAGTTCCTCTATCATCCTATCCAGATTCACGCCCCGTTTGCGGCGTGTGATAGTTCGAATGCGCTGCTTGACCCGTTCTAGACTATGCGGCGCAATGCCCAATCGACCATCTCGTAACAGGCGATAGCCATGGAACTGCCGCTTTTCCACGAAGTCTACTGCGCTTTTCTTGCGGTTTACCCGCAAGCGTAGTCGCCCCTCCAGGAAGCGCGTTACCGAGTCTTTTACCCGCTCTCCTGCCGTATGCGTCCACACATAGATGTTGCAGTCATCCGCATATCGGCAAAAGCGGTGTCCCCGGCGTTCCAGTTCCTTGTCCAGGTCATCCAATAGTAGATTCGCCAACAACGGTGATAGAGGTCCTCCTTGCGGTGTCCCCTCGTGGCGTGTTACCTTCACCCCATTACGCATCATCCCCGCTTCTAGGAAGCGGCGTACTATGCGCAACAGTCGCTTGTCCGCCACGTGCCGTGCCAGTCGGGACATTAGCACGTCGTGGTTCACTCGGTCGAAAAACTTTTCCAAGTCGATATCCACCACCACCGTACGTCCTTCCGCTACATACTCCGCTGC
>JARRMW010000185.1:0-1890 GCA_037385685.1 Gammaproteobacteria bacterium | reverse complement strand
GTTCACCGCGTTTCGCATCCAGCGCGAATCCCGGCGCCTCTACTCAGGATATGCCGCCAACGACCCGGATTTCAGCATGCCACTCGCCGCGTAGCGGGCGCGGACGACGGGTTGCACCCCAGCGGGTGAAGTGGAAATTCCCCAGAAACAGGCGCTGGCGACGGCCATCGAAGTGGAAACCTATGCGGGGAAAATCCACGTGGAATGGGATCCGACGGCGGCTGTTACCCCGATCGGACAGCTGGCTTTCTTCATCGAGTTTCTGAAGCTAGGGCAGCGCTTTCGGCAGTGGGTGGACGACTGTCCTCTCTCCTATGCCAGCAACAATGCACCGCAGAAGATTGATGTACTGGGCTCGTTGTTTCTGTCCATTTTGTCGGGGCATAACCGCTACACTCATTTGACGGCTTTGCGTGGCGACACAGTCAATACGAAGCTGCTGGGAATGAATAAGGTGATCAGCGATGATTCGGCGATTCGCGCCTTGAAGCGGATGGACGAGGCCTCGGCGATCGCCTGGTTACAAACCCATCTTCAGTCGTGTTATGAGCCTTTACTGAGCACGCCGTGGATCCTGGATGTCGACGTGACAGTCAAGCCGCTCTACGGCCACCAGGAAGGGGCCAAGATAGGCTATAACCCGCATAAGCCGGGGCGTCCTTCTCATACCTATCACAGCTACATTATGGCCAATACCCGTTTGGTGCTGGACGTGGATGTTCAACCGGGCGACCAATCTCATGCCTGTTATACATTGCCGGGTTTGCGTGAGCTTCTGCAACGCTTACCGGCCCATTGTCAGCCGGGGTTTATTCGGGGAGATTGCGAGTGGGGCAATGATCCGGTGATGACGGAGTTGGAAGACATGGGCAAGGACTACCTGTTCAAGCTCAAGCGCTCCCAGGGGGTGAAAGCCCTGATTGGTCAGGTGCATGGCCAGGGTGAATGGACGCGCTTCAACGACGAGTGGGAGCTGAAGGAGAGTCAGTTGACACTTCAAGGCTGGAGGCGCTCACGCCGTGTCGTGATCGTGCGGCGCCGTCTCGCCAAAGATAGACTGATTGGTGTCGAGTATCAGCAGGGCGGCCAACAGGAGCTTGCGTTCGTTGAAGGACCTGAAGACATGCGGTTGTTTGAATACAGCATCTTGGTGACCAGCCTGCCGGACGAATTGGTCACGCTCATGGGCCATTATCGTGATCGGGCGGACTGTGAAAACAATTTCGATGAGATCAAAAACCAATGGGGCTGGGGAGGCTTTGTAACCCAACAGCTGCAAACCAGTCAAATCATGGCGCGCACGGTCGCTCTGATCTACAACTGGTGGAACTTGTTTGTGCGTCTGGCCATTCCGGAAAAACATCATGAGGCGATCACCTCTCGTCCCCTGCTGCTCAGCAGCGTGGGCCGGTTCACCGAGAGTGGCCGGCAGCGCCGTATGGTCATTACCTCGACTCATGCCCAAACCGTACTGATTCGACGCGCCTATGAACGCGTGCGTGAATTCTTCTCTTGGCTGAAAGCAACTGCGCCTCAGTTGACCCGCCAGGAGTGTTGGCGACTGATCGTGACCAAGTCAATGGAGGTCTTTATGGGGCACAGCCCACCGCAAGCACTGCCACTTCCCCCCTGATGACAATCACGGGGAAATAATCGGGTTCAACATGCTGGCTGTTGTGGCCGGGCAGGGGGGGCTACTGAGGATTTTAGGTTGAACAGGAACACCACCGCATTCAACGCCACGCTCTGGGTGCTCGCCGCCAGGTTCCTCTCGACCGCGAGATGGCTGAGAAAACGTTGCACGTCTGCCGCGCCGATCTCCGTCATCGGCGTGTCGCCGCAGAAGCGCAGGAAGCGATGGCACCAATCCACATACGACTGCTCCGTGCG
>JARRMW010000184.1:0-1903 GCA_037385685.1 Gammaproteobacteria bacterium | reverse complement strand
CACACCGCTGCCAAGGGCGATGGCGGTAAGCTGGTTATCGACCGTAATATCTTCGCGCTTGTAGGTAATGTCAGAGTAGGGATCGTTCCAACTGAAGGTCCCCACTTTAAGCTGACCTTTGTCAATGAGTCTTCCTACCGATTGGATGACTTCAATATATTCATTATCACCCGGGCGGAAATCGGTGCCAACACCAGTCTCGGGTCCGCGAACATCGGTAAGTCCCTCGGTCATCAATAACAGCAGAAAATCAAAACGGTAGCCGGCTTGGGCCATTTTCGCAATTGTAAGGACACTCATCCGCGCGGTCAGGGCGCCGAGGATCTCCGTGCCCTGCCGGGGCGTGATAGTGACGGTCGGCAAATCGGACCAGTTGAAACTGCCGCCAATGTTGCCCGTCGTGGGCGTGCCCTGGTTGCCGAAGGCGGAGCCTCCGGAAATGCCCGCCGAAGTGCTCATGCTCGTGGTGATGCTCGAAACCGTCACGAACTGAGGCGCTTCGTAATACCGCCGTCGAACAATGTTGAGCAGAAGCTCCTCTTGGATTACCTGCTCGACGGCCTTGTTGTACTCTATATGAGAATCCAGAACGAGCTGCGGCCCGAATGTGCTGCAGCCGGAGAGAAATAGCACCACGAACAATGTGCCAAGTCTCGTGCGGACTCGGAGCCAATTGATCGCTGTCCGTCGCTCCGAGAATCTATCGCGCATTCGTCCGTCTCCTAATCTTCGTCTTAGCTGTTTCATTTGAGAAAAGCGAGATGGCGAGAACGCAGGATAGCGAAAACCTCGCTAATTTTAAGGACGGCTCGCTTTTCCCGGCGACGAAACCATCATGTGCTTTCTCGCTCGTCCTTGTTGTAAGCGGCGCCAGAAGTATGGCCTTCGAAAGGCCGGAAATACGTGTGCTTCGCATCGCCGCGAACGCCTTCGCCCCGCCGTCTGCTTTTTCGATCATTCTGCAATCTCCTGTGGGGCGCAACCCTACCTGCCTACCAGCCAACGTGTATTGCCTTGTCGATGGCAGCGAACACCGCTGCGCTTGGCTCATTCTTTGTTAAAAATCCGGCAAACGGTGCGCGAATTGTTTGCCTGAGGACCTCGCAATCCTCATGCGCAGTGAGAAAAATGAGCGGCGTCATTGAACCGCTCACCACAAGCTGCTCGCTTAGCTCAATACCGGACATACCGTCGAGCTGAACGTCGACCACGAGGCAATCGAACACCGGGTGTTTTGCATCGTTGAGAAACGCCTCGGCCGACTGGTACGTAACCGGCTGATAGCCCGCAGCCCGTAACAATCGAGCCAACGAGCGGCGCAGGCCCTCATCATCTTCAATGACGGCAATATAGGTCTTTATTGATTCACTCACGGTGAGTCGAGGATAGCGGTTATCGACCGCACGACAAGGGTCCCTTTAGGGACGTAGCGAAGGAAACTTGGAACTCTCGGTTGTCAGGAATGCTTCGTCGGCAACGGGAGCCGGTCACCCGGCACCCTGAGCTCTTCACTGATCCCCGCGACAACGGCAAGTTGGGCGAGTTCGGCGACCGACTTGACACCGATTTTACTCATCATATTGGTGCGATGACGCTTCAC
Source organism: Gammaproteobacteria bacterium (assembly GCA_037385685.1). Classification (GTDB taxonomy): domain Bacteria; phylum Pseudomonadota; class Gammaproteobacteria; order Chromatiales; family Chromatiaceae; genus Sva-25. The sequence continues at coordinate 303 of JARRMW010000184.1, read as the reverse complement.
GGAGCGTTCGTCGATACCCAAATCGATGGCTATCTGTTTGTTCAGCCGCCCCTTCAATACGTGTGAGAGGACTTCCTGCTCACGCGGTGTCAACTCCGCGAAGCGCTTCGACATCGCGAACTGACGTAAGCGAACCTCGCGCTCGCTCGCGTCGCGGGCCAAGGCACGCTCGATGGCGTCCAGCAGGGCATCTTTTGATGCCGTCTTGACCAGAAAATCCTCGGCACCACCCTTCATCGCCGCAACACTGGTCTGGATATCGCCGTGGCCGGTGAGAAATACCACGGGTAGCGGGTGGTCGGA
>JARRMW010000183.1:0-1941 GCA_037385685.1 Gammaproteobacteria bacterium | reverse complement strand
TTTTTTAAAAGAGACGATGGCCATGTATCCTGTTAAGGTCAAGTTAACCAAAACCAACCAAAACAGGAGATTACAATGGCCATCGTACAGACCTATCATACTTTTGAAAAACACATTCGGCACATGCTTACCGTGAACCACAAATCTCGAATCCGCAATCTTGCCTGGATGATGACCGGCATCTTCTTCAGCCGTTCGGTCCATCTGAGTTTCATCGCCAAAAAGATTCCCGGACCGACAGAGCGCCGAAGCCGTACGCGCCGCATTAGCCGCTTCCTGCACAATGTCCACTTTCGCGTGCGGGATTGGTACGAACCGGTTGCCGAACGCCTGCTCGCCGAGGCTGCTGGAAGCGGGCGTCCTATTCAGCTGATAATCGATGCGACCAAAGTGAGCAATAACTATCAACTGCTTATCGTTGCTATCGCTTTTCGCAGGCGTGCGTTGCCCTTGGTCTGGACCTGGATTCGCCACAAGAAGGGTCACAGCTCCGGTCGCAAACAGAAGGCCCTGCTGAACTATGTTTATCAGCTGATTCCTAGAGGTACAGAGGTCGTGCTCAGTGGTGACAGTGAGTTTACTCCCCTGCAAGACTTGCTCGAGCACTGGGGGTGGTACTACGCTCTGCGCCAGAAGGGCAGCCACAAGATTCGTCGCTCGCCGGCAGAGGCCTGGCAACGCGTTGATGAACTGGTCATCAAGCCTGGACAACGCGTTTGGCTTGAAGCAGTCCAACTGACCCAGCAGTATCAGCACGAGACCAACTTTCTGGCCCTCTGGCAGTCTGGGCATGCTGAGCCATGGCTGCTGGCCACTAACCTGCCCTCCGCGAGGGTCACCATTCGTCACTACAAACGACGCATGTGGATCGAAGAGATGTTTGGCGATTTCAAAGGCAATGGTTTTGATTTGGAGAAAAGCCGTCTCGGGGATTTCTTGAGTCTTTCGCGGCTGACCTTTGTTGTGGCCATCCTTTACCTTGCGCTGATTTCCTTGGGTGTTAGCACCATCAAGAATGGACGTCGTCATCTCGTCGACAGACGCGAAAGACGTGACCTGAGTATCTTCAGGATTGGCTATGACATCCTTGAACATTACATTATCAATGAACGACGCTTTTCAATCAGGTTTTGTCCCTATTTTGAAAAAGTGTCGGGTAGCTAGAACGGTTTACAGTAAACAGGAATCAGCGGGCTGCTCTTTACTGAACATTGACAAAGCAGTGAACGCAGTCCACTATCCATCGTACAGCGCCTTGAAGGCGTCAAGCTCGCGCAGGGAATCCAGGTCGGAATCCTGCTGCGACCATTCGATCAGGTTGGGGTTGTAGTGCAAGGCCTGTGAGAGGTAGGCGATGGCCTGTTCGCTGTTTCCGTTGAGCGCATCCTGGCAGGCCAGGTTGTAGTAGGCCGTGCCGCGCCAGCCGGGATCGTCGTGCAGGGCGATAACGCGTTCGAAGAACTGCTCGCCGAAGATGCCGGGAATCTCGGAGGCGTAACCGTGCTTTTCCAGATATTCCCAGATGTGGAACATGGTGTGCGAGATATAGCTGCCGGCAATCTCGCGCCAGACGGGGTATTCCAGCCCTTCAGGATGGGCAAGGAGATCGGACTCGGCCTTGCCGTCCACGAAAGCGATTGCACGGCCGTATGTGCCCTCGACCATCTTCTTCACCTGCTCCCAGGTGTCGTCACGGTGCCTTACAAATACGATGCGGTTTTCTTCGTTAAAGTCGTCGGACTCCGGCTCAGGCGTAGGCTCCCCAGCGGCGGCGGCCTGGATGTCGTCGAGCGTGCGCCCCGCCCAGACCATGCAGTGCGCCACTTCGTCTTTGGCCGACCAGGCGTCGGGTAATCCAGTTTCGGCGCGCTGTTCATCGTTGAGACGGCCGTCAAAATCCAGCACCTCATCGCGCATGGTGCGCAGCAGGTCGCTTAAGCG
>JARRMW010000182.1:0-3782 GCA_037385685.1 Gammaproteobacteria bacterium | reverse complement strand
TTCCAGAGCCGCATCGTGTTCCCCGTCAGCATTCCACTTGGTCAATGAATTTCCCATGTAGTCAATGCCCCGCTTAACCCTTGCCGACCAATCCGCTCCCTGTAATTCACCAATCGCACGTACCGCCGCCGACACGATTCGGTCACTGTCATCTGGTTGCAGTCGGATGCACGCTAAAAGATACATTGCTCCCCATTGGATCCGTGTTGCGCTTCCTATTGAGTTGTCGTATGCCTTTTCATACCAATCAAGCGCCTGCACATGTTCGCCACTCTCTTCCAGAAGTTGGGCAAGCTCGACCATTGGGAAGAATGGAGTCCGCGACTGAGTTATTTCTTCGAGTAACAGCGTTTGAGCAGCGTCGTTGTCGCCGAGTGTGGTAAGGGTGAACACGGCTGATAGGACTACCGCTGACCGGTCATAACCGTCCGAGTCCTCGTTCAGGAATTCAGACACAGCTTCCTTTGCCTCAATCACGCTCTTCTCGGGCAAGCTGTCCGGTCCCTTAGTCCCTCGAAGGATCGATAGCCTCCCGCCAATTGCATAAAGACGAGTGTACGGCGTGTTTTCCGGATTCTCTGCGAAGCGCTCCAGGGATTCGAGCCACGGAGAAATAAAGTCTACGTTCTCTCCATTGCTGAATTGATCGGCGAGTGACCGATTGTCCGTCAGGAGATCCAATACGAAGAACGCATTAGGATCGGCCAGTTTCGGGCTTTGACTGATTTCATAGACACCCTCGAGGGCCCGCTTCATCGTCGCATCCATTGCGCGGCCGTCCGACAGTTCCGCCGCGCTGGATGACGCAAGCAGGTCTGCCGCGACTATTTGCAGACGCGCACGATCGACCGGAACCTCAGCCGGACAACGTTGACCTGCCTCGAGCAACTTGGCGCCAATCTCTCTTCCCGACCCGGAATAGGCCAGATCGTATGACCACGCGTGATAGGCGAGACGGCGGCAACTCGTGACGCTTAGATCGCCAGGTTTATCGAGGCTGGCAAGAAGTTCATCCAATGGTTGAGTGGTTGAAAGAGCTGTATCAAGAACTTCCTCATAGGCCTCGAGGTTCATGCCCCCCATAACTCGAACAATTTCTGAGCCGTCAGGATTCAGGACAATCAGAGTTGGATACCCCACGACGCCGAACTTTTCGCCCCATGTTTGCGCATTCGGTTGGTCGCCATCCAGGTAAACAGGCACAAATAACCTGGACTTTTCTATGAAGCTTGGCTTCGGAAAGATATTTTCCTTCAAATCGTGACACGGCGGACACCACTCTGCCGTCCAGTACAGCATCACGAGGCGATCGCTCGAACGTGCTTCTTCGAATGCTTGTTCCGGATCGGTCTGCCAGTGAATGCCAGCGGTGCGTTCGTTGTGTGCAACTGGTTCGGAATCGCCCCCGACACCTGCTGGATTTGCTGTCGAGGTATGATCGCCGCACGACTGAAGAGAGACCGCGAGAATGCCAATCATCCAAAACGCGGCAGGAAAGTTGATATCTCTTGAGTGTTGACTCATTGGGCTGCACCCCCGTTGCGCTCAACAAAGGGCGAAAAGTCCGGGCAATCAAATGGTCCTTCGGGGAGTCATCCGTGGCTTCTCGGAGGAAGCGAGGACCCGTGGCTTTGCCACCCTGACTTGGTCAGGTCTACCCTTATCCGCACAAGAATCTCTTCAGCTAAGGGAAGGCGTCAATTCGGGGATGTACCTAAACTGGAGTCACTCTAAGAGGATTCGCCGACGGTCCGGTGGGCCAGTGGCGGAAACTATAGCGCAAGCTCATATACAGCCGGTCATGCCGCTCCCCGGCGAATGAGTGCTCCCGGCCATTAGCATATGTAATCGGGCGGGTTCTTAGGAACCCAGCTCCCAGTACGATGGTAACGCACATCAACGAGGGAGATTGCCATGACTTACTATGCCGGAATCGATGTATCACTGCGGTCGCGAATGCGTTGCCGAGACGAAGCTGTCGTCGGACGTTCAGGAGATCATTGCCTACCTTGATGAACTCGAGTGCGACATCGACATTGTCGGTCTCGAGGCCGGCACACTTTCTCAATATCTGACCTACGGCCTGCAGGCGGCTGACTTCAATGTCGTCTGCATGGAAGCGCAGCAGGTCAAAGGCACCACATGCGATTCGTTGCGATAAAAACTGTCGAGCAACAGGACATCCAGGCACTGCACCGTGTACGTGAAGGTTTGAAACAGTCTCGTACCGCCAAAGGCAATCAGATCCGCGGCCGGTCATGCCGCTCCCTGGCGAATGAGTGCTCACGGCCGAGACCGGACATTTCGCCAGCGACAAAAAAGCCCCGACTCGCGAGGCTTGTTTTTAGGCCAATGTAGATCAGGCTCTTAGTCTACGGCGAGTGGTGGCGACTCCGACTAGGCCAAGGGCGAATAGAACTAGTGTGGTTGGTTCAGGAACCGAAATCTGCGTGTGCGTAACCGCATAACCATCGACAGCAAAACTTCCGGTAGGCACGGATAGTACAGCTGAGCGTATCGTTGCTGAATCACTCCAAATACCCACGAAGTCGACGAGGTCGGTCACTCCCCCACTTGAACTTACGCTACCTATCAGATTGCCAGTACCACCTGACATATCAAATACTTCCAAAATTCCAGAAGAATTGAATGGGTCAAAAATCGGATCTAGAAAATGCAAGAAGCTCACACCAAATCCCGCAATTGCTATATCAAAATCAAGGACAACAGAGCTACTCGCTGCCCAACCATTTCCATCTCCTGGGTCAGATGGTGAAGGATTAGCTGATGCCCCTAATCCCAATACTCCAACGCTCGGTGGAGTGCCAGTTATTACTACCCCCCCTCCGCTCGCTCCTGTAGTTCCAGTGAGACCAATATCGATGAATGTTGCGCCCGTTATCAGTGTGTAGTCATCCACGATGATAGGCCCGGCCATCGCGCTGTGAATGGGCAGAAGCAGCATGCCCGCAGTCATGGTTATCAGGAATCTGGTCTTTTTGCAGGATATGCTCAACATTGCGTTCCCATCTTTTGGCGGGTTTGCCTTTATCGCGACGACGATTTTCCAGCTTCGCAGATATGCGTCAATTCTGGGTTGTACTTAGATTGGAGGCAGTCTGAGTCGAACGGACGAACGTCCGCAAAGTATATGGACTCCCCCAGCCTAGCAAACAGTTACCGTTGATCAGAGTTCAGACGCGTTTGTATATTCGGCCTCTGTTTGGAGACGCTATCTCCGGGCCCTCTATGTATGCGCACTCCGGTTCCTCTAAGGGTCAGTGGGCTCGAAGGCCTCAAAGCGGTGCAGGTTTGACCGGAGCAGATATCTTTATCTGATACGAGGTTTCTGTTCGCAGGACGTTCTAAGCAGCCATCTCCAGTTGCGGTCGATGTTGGTATTCAGTTCCCTGGGTCACCATCGCCCAGGCCGTTCTTACATTCTTGTTGGCCAGCGCGACCGCCGCTCGGCGCGGTCCCGCTCGCTCAATGAGATCCTTCAACCAGCGGTCCTTGGCGGAGCGTGGTTCCTTCATGCGATACACGTAGGCTAACGCACCCTGGATCAGCACGGAACGCAGTTTGCGATTACCGACCCGTGGAGAAGGTCGAGTGATGTGGCACCTGATCAGTGATCTTGAGCTTGCAGAACCAGCGGTACGTCAGGTTCATCGAGACCTCGTAGCACAGCTGCCGTTCTGACCGTATGCCGCAGCAATAGCCGATTAGCAGCATGCGGATCATCAGCTCGGGATCGATAGATGGCCGGCCGGTGTGGCTGT
>JARRMW010000181.1:0-1957 GCA_037385685.1 Gammaproteobacteria bacterium | reverse complement strand
TCATCCACGTCGAGATCGCCCAACAGATCATGAATGCGCTGATCCAGGCCGTCTGCCGCGAGGAACTGGCGGTAAGCAGCGGCTGTCGTAGCGAACCCGCCCGGGACGCTCACCCCAAGATTCGCAAGGTTACTGATCATCTCGCCGAGCGAGGCGTTCTTGCCGCCAACTGTTTCGACGTCGTCCATGCCAAGCTCTTCGAGCTTGATTACATAAGGCTTCAAGTCAGACTCCCTTGTGTTCCACAGCAGGAAATGGACAATCCTTCAGATGGGTGAGCGCGTCGTATTCTTCGTGTCGGACCAGACCGGTGTTACCGCGGAAACGCTGGGCCACAGTCTGCTTACTCAGTTTGCCGGTCAGGAATTCCGGCACGTGACTTTGCCATTTATAGATTCTGATGACAAGGCACAGGAAGCTGTCCGTGTGATCGACGCGCGAGCCGATAATGAGGATGTTCAGCCGATTGTTTTCTCGACCATCCTGCAGCCCGATCTGCGCGACATCATCAATCGTTCGAAGGGCCTTCATCTCGATATTTTCGATGCGTTTCTCCAACCGCTGTCTGCCGAGCTCGGCGAGGCGCCGCAATTCCTGTCGGGCAGGGCGCATGGCGTCAGTGACGTCGAATCCTATATGAAGCGTATCGAGGCAACGAATTTTGCGCTCGCGAACGATGACGGAGGAGTGAGCCGCAACTACGATGCCGCGGACGTGATCCTCCTGGGCGTGTCGCGCTCCGGCAAGACGCCGACGTGCCTCTACCTGGCTATGCAATACGGCGTCTATGCCGCGAACTATCCGCTGACTGAAGATGAGCTCGAAAGCGGAACGTTGCCGAAGATCCTGCTAAAGCAAAAGAACAAGCTGTTCGGCCTCACGATCGAGCCGGACAGATTACGCGAGATTCGCAAGGAGCGTCGACCGGTCGGGCGCTACGCAACGGCTCAGCAGGTGCGGTTCGAGCTTCGGGAAGCGGAAAAAATCTTTCGCCGGCACGGCATACCTTATGTCAACACGACGGCGTTCTCGATCGAGGAGATTGCGAGCAGAATTCTTGATACTACAGGCGTGGAACGGAGAGTTCGACCCTGATATTGCCCCCCGCAGGCTGCTATATTGGGACCATGTTGCTCGATACGTATCTCGTTCCGGAAACCGTCGCGAAGCCCCGCAGCTTCGTCGGGCTGATGGCGCTCTATGAAAGCAACTATTTGCGCCTGCTGGGTCTCGTGCCGGAGCTCGATCGCCTGGACGGCTGCTTTCGGTCCCGCGTCGCCGGCGACTGCGACCTGTACCTCGAAATCCTGGAGCGTTCGCGCTACACCCTAACGTTGTCGCTGACCTACCAGTTTGAAACGGATGACGGACTGCACGTCAATCCGGATATCACGGTACGAGCCTATCTGGACGGGCGGCAGGCCGAAGTTCTGGCCATCGGCAAGAAGCAGCGCCACCCGGCGTTGCGGCAGCTCGTGAGGGAGCACCGCGAGGAACTCGATCGGCGCTGGCGCTGCAACATGGTGCTCAACAAGTGGCTCGACTACCTGAGTGACCAGGGGCACCTCGTTCTTGAGCAGCAGGCCTGAGGCCCCGGCCCACGACACGAATCTGTCGATTCGGTCAGCGAATTTCCCTTGACCAGCTGCGATGATGCGGTCTGCAGACGTGCGCGGGCATCTGTCCGGGCGTTGGATATTATGTAAAAGAGGTGCCGCGTGGCGAATTTCACGGGGATCTTCAAGGCGACCAGTGACGAGGCACAGGACACGGATAAGCTCGTGGACCTGTTCCGCAACCGTTCGGAGCTGAAGAAAGAGTTCGCCGAGTTGCGCGACGAGAAGCACCGACTCCAGGCCCGGATCAAGGAACACCGCGGATCGATCGAGCGGGTAGAGCAAAAACTCAATCACCTCGAATCGCTGCTGCTCGATCCGGAGTGGGTACACAACGTCGT
>JARRMW010000180.1:0-1960 GCA_037385685.1 Gammaproteobacteria bacterium | reverse complement strand
TGCGCAAGCCAGTGAAACATGGGGGTCATTTTGATCTGCGTGCGCTTCAAAGAACGAAAACAGCGCTCAATGACCAGCAGGCCTTTATAGCCGCTGGCGGCATCCTCCAGAGTGATCGTATCGTCATTGGTTTCCAGCACCCATTTCCCATCATAACGCTGCGCTTCGCTGTCTCTCGCTGTGCTGAAACGGGCATGGCGTTGGTTACGGCATTATTGGGTGAGGCAGGAATGGCACTGACTTAAGCCCAAGCGCCTGTCTGGACGAGAAAAATTGGGGGCTGGCCGCTCCGGATGGTAGGCTGAAGGCGACGAAACCGAATCAGCAGCCAAACGGAGAGCCAGCCGAGATGAATCCTAGCCAGCACCCGAGCAGCGGGCAACAAGCGCGCGTCAGCTACCATGCCGGAAACGCGAATTCCTACGCGTTCTTCCACCTCCTCACGGGGCCACAACTGCTCGATCGCGTCGAGGCCCAGCTGCCCGAGCACCGCGAGCGTAAATTCCCACCGACCGAGACGCTGTCGATGTTCCTGGCCCAGGTGCTCTCCTCAGATGGCGGATGTCAACAGGTGCTCAACGACCACCTGGTCAAGCGGGTGATGGCCGGTCTGGACCCTGGCAGTACGGACACCGGCGCCTACTGCAAGGCACGCGCGCGGCTACCGTTGTCGATGGTCTCGAGCCTGGCGCGCGAGACCGGCGCACTGGTGGCTGGAGAGGTTCCGGGGTGGTGGCTGTGGCGCGGACGGCGTGTGCGCTTGGTCGACGGCACCACCGTGACGTTGGCCGACACGGAGGACAATCAGGCGACGTACCCGCAGCCTGAGAGCCAGAAGAAGGGGCTGGGCTTTCCCGTGATGCGCTTGGTGGTGCTGCTGTGCCTCGCCACCGGAGCGCTGATCGACGCCGCCATGGGAGCGTGTCAAGGCAAGGGCAGCGACGAGCAATCGCTGTTTCGCGAGATGCTCGACTCCCTGGAGTCGGGGGACATCCTGGTCGCTGACGCCTTCTACCCGACCTATTTTCTGCTTTGCGAGCTCGTCAGTGGCGGGGTCGACGGGGTTTTCGAGCAGTTCGGTGCGCGTCGGCGCAGCACCAACTTTGCGCTCGGCGAACGCTTGGGAGCGAAAGATCACCTGATCACGCTGCGCAAGCCCGAGCGGCCCGAATGGATGAGTCAGTGGGAGTACGATCAGGTACCGGCAATGCTGAAGGTGCGTGAGCTCAAGGCCGGCGGCAAGATCCTGGTCACCACCTTCCTCGACCCCAAGAAGGTGTCCACGCGTGAGGTCGCGGCGCTGCTGCGTCGGCGATGGCACGTGGAGCTGGATATCCGCAACATCAAGACCACGCTCGGCATGGAGCACCTGCGCTGCAAAACCCCAGAGATGGCCTTGAAGGAGCTTTGGGTCTACCTGCTCGCCTACAACCTGATCCGCCTGCTGATGGCCCAGTCCGCGCTGCTCGCTGACCAGATTCCGCGTCAGCTCAGCTTCAAGCACAGCGTACAGATCTGGCTCGCGTGGCAGCAGCACGGCGGCGCCGAGGATGCCATCGCCATCAACGCCTTACTGGTACTCATCGCAGGACCGCGTGTCGGATTGCGTCCTGGACGTATCGAGCCGCGCGCCGTGAAGCGACGACCCAAGCCCTTCTCCCGATTGATGCTGCCACGAAAGCAGGCCCAGCAAGAAGTGCGCGAACATGGCCACCCGAAAAAGCACCGCTGAAGCCTGGTTGAGAATGTGGCGCGCAAGCTGCTGTTTCAAAAGGGGGGTCTGCTTAAGTCAGTGCCATTCGGGCCTGCGCCTGTTTCCGCCCGATGCGCAGGAAGTGATAGCCCTGGTCGTGGAGCATTGTCCCGGCAAGCAAACCGGTGATCGTCTGGGCACCCAGGATCAAGCGCTTGAGGTAAGGGTGCCGTCCCGAATGGCACTGACTTAAGAAGACCCCCCTTT
>JARRMW010000179.1:0-1967 GCA_037385685.1 Gammaproteobacteria bacterium | reverse complement strand
CTGATTTCGGCAAGCAGTTGAGCACATTCATGGTCTTGTGCATCCAGCAGCGCAGCTGGCGGGTCTCGGGATACACTTCTTCCAGCGCCGCCCAGAAACCCATGGCACCGTCACCGATGGCCAGGTTAAACAGGGCGAGATCTCGTGGCTTATGGGTAATCTGCAGCCGGATACCCCCTGTGTCAGGATAGTTGTCGCATTCATATTATAGAGATAGAAGAGTAGCAGGGGGCGGCAAGAGAGTGAGTAATGCCGAGGTATAGTGAAGAGTTCAAAGAACAGGCGGTACGAAAGATGATGGCCCCGAATGCGATATCAGTGGCCCAAGTTAGCCGGGATACTGGGGTGTCGGAGCAGGCCCTATATAATTGGCGGAATCGATTTCGTAATGGGGGGAAAGCCGTGCCTGCCGATCCATCCAATCCCGAGAACTGGAACGGGGAGAACAAGCTGGCCGTGGTGATAGAGACCGCGGGACTGAATGAGGAAGAGTTGGCGGAGTATTGCCGTCGCAAGGGGCTTTATGTTGAGCAGGTGGCGCGTTGGCGAGAGGCGGCCAGGGCGGGTGCCGAGACGCTGCGTCCCCTGTCTGCTGAGGAGCGGCGGGAACTGCAGAAAGAACGCAAGAAGAGTCGCCGGCTGGAGAAGGAGCTCAAGCGCAAGGAGAAGGCGCTCGCCGAAGCGGCAGCCTTGTTGATACTGCAACAAAAAGCCCAGGCCATCTGGGGGGACGGAGAGGACGATTGATCATGGAACAAGACCGTCAGATGGCAATTGATTTGATCGAGGAAGCCGTGGCCGCCGGTGCCCGGCGATTCAAGGCCTGCGAGGTGCTGGAGATCGACGTACGCACCCTGCAGCGCTGGAACAAGACATTGGCCGAGGAAAAGCGTTTGGTGGATCAACGCAAAGCTGCTGCCTCAGAGCGTGCCCCGGCCAACAAGCTGAGTCACGAGGAGCGGGAAGCGATCCTGTCAGTTTGCCGCAAGCCGGAGTTCCAAAGCCTGCCACCGTCCCAGATTGTGCCAAGATTAGCGGACAACGGTGAGTACATCGCATCAGAGTCGAGCTTCTATCGTGTGCTGCGTGAAGCCGATCAGGTGCACCGGAGAGGCCGCGCCCAGGCGCCACGCACTGTTCCCAAGCCAGAGGGCTTCCAGGCGACTGGCCCGAATCAGGTATGGAGTTGGGATATTACCTATTTGGCATCCAGTATCCGGGGCGTCTTCTACCGACTCTACCTGACGCTGGATATCTTCAGCCGCAAGATTGTCGGCTGGGAGGTGCACGATAACGAGTCGGCGGACCATGCCAGCATATTGATCCGCAAGGCCTGTCTGAGTGAGGGTATCCGTGAAGACGGCTTGGTGCTGCACTCCGATAACGGCGGGCCGATGAAGGGAGCCACGATGCTGGCAACCTTGCAGAAGCTGGGTGTTGTTCCTTCCTTCAGTCGGCCTTCAGTCAGTGATGATAACCCGTACTCGGAGAGCCTGTTCCGCACGCTCAAATATGCGCCTGCTTACCCGAGCCAGCCATTTGAGTGCATCGAAGCAGCGCGCAAATGGGTACATGGCTTCGTGCAGTGGTACAACCATGAGCACCGCCACAGTGCTATTCGCTACGTGACACCAGATCAGCGTCATTGCGGCATGGATGATGCGCTATTGAAGCAACGTGACGCCGTGTATGAAGCTGCTCGGCAGCGCAATCCCGAGCGCTGGTCTGGCAACACCAGAAACTGGAACCCAGTCACTGAGGTCTGGCTGAATCCACCGAAGGAAAATCAGGCGGAGAAACTACAGGACCTCAAAGTTGCATGACTCATGAACGCGACAACTTCGTTGACAAACACCGCCGGCGGACGGCCGGTACCCCTTCGAGCATCGCCATCAGACGTCCTTCCACCGTGGCCCAGAAGGTCTCTTGCTTGGCATTCTGATACGGACTGTATGGCAGCGTGGTCT
>JARRMW010000178.1:0-1969 GCA_037385685.1 Gammaproteobacteria bacterium | reverse complement strand
GGTCTCGCCTTAGGGGCCGACTCACCCTGCGCCGATTAGCGTTGCGCAGGAACCCTTGGGTTTTCGGCGTGCGGGTTTTTCACCCGCATTATCGTTACTCATGTCAGCATTCGCACTTCTGATACCTCCAGCATGCCTCACGACACACCTTCACAGGCTTACAGAACGCTCCTCTACCATGCATACAAGTATGCATCCGCAGCTTCGGTGTATAGCTTGAGCCCCGTTAAATCTTCCGCGCGGGCCGACTAGACCAGTGAGCTATTACGCTTTCTTTAAAGGGTGGCTGCTTCTAAGCCAACCTCCTGGCTGTCTGTGCCTTCCCACTTCGTTTCCCACTTAGCTATAACTTGGGGACCTTAGCTGGCGGTCTGGGTTGTTTCCCTTTCCACGACGGACGTTAGCACCCGCCGTGTGTCTCCCGTGATTGAACTTCTCGGTATTCGGAGTTTGCATCGGTTTGGTAAGCCGGGATGGCCCCCTAGCCGAAACAGTGCTCTACCCCCGAGAGTTAAACACGAGGCGCTACCTAAATAGCTTTCGAGGAGAACCAGCTATCTCCGGACTTGATTAGCCTTTCACTCCTATCCACAGCTCATCCGATAATTTTTCAACATTACCCGGTTCGGGCCTCCAGCAGGTATTACCCTACCTTCACCCTGGCCATGGATAGATCGTCCGGTTTCGGGTCTGCTCCCAGCTACTAAATCGCCCTATTCAGACTCGGTTTCCCTACGCCTCCCCTAAGTGGTTAAGCTTGCAACTGAAAACAACTCGCTGACCCATTATACAAAAGGTACGCAGTCACCCCCGAAGGGGCTCCTACTGCTTGTACGCACACGGTTTCAGGTTCTATTTCACTCCCCTCTCCGGGGTTCTTTTCGCCTTTCCCTCACGGTACTGGTTCACTATCGGTCAGTAAGGAGTATTTAGCCTTGGAGGATGGTCCCCCCATGTTCAGTCAAGGTTTCTCGTGCCCCGACCTACTCTTTGTTGCTCCTCAAACGCGTCTTTCGTATACGGGGCTATCACCGTCTATGGCCGAACTTTCCAGATCGTTCTACTAGAGTTGTTTGATTGATGGCAACTGGGCTGGTCCCCGTTCGCTCGCCGCTACTGAGGGAATCTCGGTTGATTTCTTTTCCTGCGGTTACTTAGATGTTTCAGTTCACCGCGTTCGCCTCCCTACCCTATGTATTCAGGCAGGGATACTCAGCAAGCTGAGTGGGTTTCCCCATTCGGAAATCCCCGGGTAAGCTCGTTTGTCAACTAACCGGGGCTTATCGCAGACTACCACGTCCTTCATCGCCTCTTACTGCCTAGGCATCCACCATGTGCGCTTATTCACTTGACCATATAACCCAAAACATTCTGGGCGGCGTGCAGCGTCCGTTGTTTCCTTTTGTGCCAACAACTTTTTCTGCAAACCCGCCCGGCCGTGCAAGCCAGGCGTTGAGCCATGTGACATGTGCAAATGCGACACTTGATTGAATAAATCGAATAAAAACGATCGATTTACCCACTCAAGACGTCAGAAATATTCCAAATTGTTAAAGAGCGAATTGAAGAAGGCCAGGCCTTCTTCCAAAAATTCTTTTCAGCAACAGTGCGACCAGTAAATGGTGGAGCCAGACGGGATCGAACCGACGACCTCCTGCGTGCAAAGCAGGCGCTCTCCCAGCTGAGCTATGGCCCCATTCAAGTGGTGGGTCTGGGAAGATTTGAACTTCCGACCTCACCCTTATCAGGGGTGCGCTCTAACCAACTGAGCTACAGACCCAAAGCTTCGCCTGTTGCATAAACCAAATAACTTGTGAGGGTACTCGCGCCTTCGCCGATAAGCTTTTTGCTTACTCTTTAAAGGAGGTGATCCAGCCGCACGTTCCCGTACGGCTACCTTGTTACGACTTCACCCCAGTCATAAGCCACACCGTGGTAAGCGCCCTCCCGAGGGTTAAGCTACCTACTT
>JARRMW010000177.1:0-2021 GCA_037385685.1 Gammaproteobacteria bacterium | reverse complement strand
ACTTCCTTCTTGTCCAGGCCGGGTTTTTCGTTGTTATAGATGATAGCCGGCAGGGTAGGATCGGGATGCGCCCAGGGAAACGATGGGAACCAGCCGACCGAAGTCGGGCTGTTCTTGGCAAGGGTGATGCGGCCTTCCGGGGTGCAGTCATGGATCACATCCAGCTCATGGTTGGTCTGGGCGATAACGCGCTTGTCGCTCGGTCCGGGGTCGATGTACATGGCGTACTTGACAGACACCTCGCCAAGGCGGGCGACCGAAGTCCGCTCCCAGTCTTCGCGGCGCTCCCACAGGTACCATTTGCCGTTTGGATCAAAGTCCTTGAGCGTGTAAGCGCCCAAGCTGACCGGAGGATTGAATGTGAACGCCACTGGATCGTCTTCTTTTTCAAAGATGTGCTTGGGCATCATGAAGCAGGCGCCCCAGCGCACGGTAAAGGCAGCGTGGAAGCGCGAGTTAGGTTCTTTCAGGTGAAAAACAACGGTGTATTTGTCGGGTTGTTCCAGATGGTCAATACTGCCCTCGAACAGGCCCTGATTCTGCAATCCAGGCGTGTTCATCGCGATATCAACGGTATAGTACAGGTCGTCCGCCGTAAACTCGACGCCGTCGCTCCAGTAGAGGCCCTCGCGGAGTTTTACGGTCATCTGGGTGAAGTCGTCATTGTAGATCGGCTTCTCGGCTGCCAGGGCATTATCCCATACGCCGTCGACTCCCGCATCTGGGTCGATGTACCACAGCGCATCCAAGGCCAGTTGCTGGAGGCCGCATACCCAGACGCCGCTGTAGCCGGTCCGCCAGCGGTTAAAGTCATCTGCCGGTTGCACAGTCCCTGATGGGTTCTCCAGGATGAGGCACTCATTCCTGGGCACGCCTGGCGCGATTTCCTCTACTTCTGGCGCAGTGGTTGGTGCTGGCGCAGTGGTTGGTACAGCAGTTTCTTCCCCCTCACTTGGCTCTGGGGTGGAAGGTGTGCAAGCCGCCAGCGCGGTAGCCGCTGAGAATAAGGCAGCTTGCTTCAAGAACTCCCGTCTTGTCAGAATCGCTATCCTTTCCATCTCTTCCTCCATGTGAACAGAACAGGGTGTGACATAGGATTGCGGCAGTCCCGAAAAACAGCGCGATTCTTCGGGGTTTCTTAGGAGATACCTTCCTCAGGCTAGGGGCAGGTATCCCAAGGCTGAACAGATATGTTACTGCCGGTACACCTCCTTCCTGATGGGAAGCTCGACTGGATACGGAGTATCTTTGAGGCGTTGCCAGTCCGACAGCGCGCCAGCATGGTTGGTCGAAATCACTGATGAACAGTCGGGGCTTGTGGTGTTGGGATCGATCGCTACCACGGGGGCCGAAGTGGAAAAGCTGGTGGCAGCAGGTGTGACGATGATGGTTCCATCGACGATGCTGCCGTTGAGCAGAGAGACATAGTGCCGCTCCCGCTCAGCCGTCGTGGGCCAGCGGTGGCTGCCACTCGTATACAGGATGAGGTCATGGCCCATCTCGGTTATTGCCCGGTTGACGCCCCTCATGACCTGGATCGAAAAGGGGTCACCTACGTCGGGCATGATCAAGCCGATGACGTTGGTCTGGCGGCTGCGCATGCTCCGGGCCGCCAAGCTAGAGGTGTAGCCCAGTCGCCGGATGACGATTTGGACCTTTTCATAGGTCTCTGGCGCCACGTTGTCCTTGTCGTTCAGCACGCGAGATACAGTTGAAACCGATACGCCAGCAGTGCGTGCCACATCTCGGATTGTGATGGCCTTTTTGCCACGTCCCATGAGCTCCGCCTAACTTACCTTGCCCAGAACCCCTTGGTAGCTATACCGGCATCGTTGCCGGTACCCTTATCGCATTATATCAGAAATCGCGAGTTCTGTCAAGAGCCAGATTTTGGGACGGCCGTAGGTGTCCCGGTAGTTCTCCAAAGCACCTGGAGCCGCACCGTCCGAGGTTGATCATAGTCGACCGCCCGCTCCCCCAGGTTCGTCTCGTGCTGCGCGCCGAGGATGACAATTTCGCTC
>JARRMW010000176.1:0-2025 GCA_037385685.1 Gammaproteobacteria bacterium | reverse complement strand
TCCGCGCGCAGAGCGAGCAGTATGGCCAACGCCTTGTTCGCGTGGATCGCCTCATCGGCGTCGAACGGATAAGCGCGATAGGTCCAGATCGTCCGCGCGATCAAGACGAGCACAGGCGCAGCGAGCATGAGCACACAAAAAAGTCCGATCCAACTCGGCGCGCGCTGCTTCAGTTTTGAAACAGAATCCATAAGACACTCGTCTCAAACACAACCAGTTTCAATACTCCGAGTGAGAGTCTACCACACTGCGCCATCGCATGCAAGCACCTCGCAACTCGGGCTTTCGCAGCGGGTCGAAAGCCCAAGGCCACAGATCTGCGCGAGCGCTGCCCCCGCACGCCCAGATATGGGGGGAGCGGCACAGAAGCCTGGGTTGCGCGAGTTTTCGGACGACTTTCGAGCCCTATTTGCGCAGCGGATGAGCCGACCGTGCGCAGCAGATCGAGCAAGAGCGAGCGCACTCAGATGGCGCACAGGATCAGATCGGGCCGTCAAGGGTTCAACAGTGTCGGCTGGGGGCAAAAACGAGGATTTGGGGCAAGGGACAATGCCTCACTCAGAAACCAGACTGAGAGAGGAAATCGCGGAAGCGCTCCCGTCGTCGACGCTAGAGGGCGGTCGCTTCGCAGACGAGGCGCACCAGGGTGCGCTGGTTGGCCACGAAGTCGGCCTGCAAGACGGTCACGTGACAAGCATTCTGCCCATGCACGGGCATACGCTTGAGCCCCAATCGTTCCAAGACGCTGTTACGACTCTCGGCCGAGTTGCGGCGGCCGTAGCGCTCCTTCCAGGCCTGGCTGCCATAGGGAATCTCGCGGGCCAGCCGGACGGTGCCATCGGCGTGAGTACGGCCGATGGTGACCGTATAGCCGTGTTTGTACTCAGCCTCCAGGTAAGGGCAATCGGGCACTGGCTGCTCTGAGTTGCGCCGACATCGCTTGGCACAACGCCACTTGGCCCGCCGTCTGCGATAATCGTAGCCGTTGGAATGCAGGACGTAGCCAAAGGGACACAGCGGGTGCCCGTTCTCGTCGTATCCCCGATCCAGTTGGGTGTCCGGGTCCTTGTCAGCCTTGTTGGCACAAATGTCGACCAGGCGTAAAGCGCCAGCGTTCCAGATGGCGTCGAGGCAAGTCTGCTCGCAAGCGCCCGCGTCGGCGATGACCTCGCCGACCTTGAGCCAGGGGAATCGGGCCTGAAGATAGGCAAAGTTTCCCGGGAAAAGGGCTGGATCCTTGTCAATGGCTGAACCCAGAGCGGCAGGCAGTATCCAGTAAGAGGCGATCTCGTCGGCCAGGAGTTGACCGGCATAGCTGTAATACCCATAGACCATCCGGCTGATGCGGGAACGTCGATCTGGCTTCTCAACAGGTGTGTTAGGGCTCGTTCTGGCCCGCTTGTTGTTGCCCGTGTAGACGACGAAGCGCGCATCAGGGTCCAAGGGGGTTGCGTGTCGACAGGCGTCAGCACACGCTTTGTCGTCACAGTCACATCCCTGCTTGCCCTTCTTCCTGGCAGGACAAGGCCGAGGCGCCGGTTCGTAGCAGCTGGCTTTCACACTCGAGCAGCGCATGTGTGAGCGCGCCTCGTGCAACATACCGTCGAAAGAAAGCGTCGCCTGTGCCTCCTCCTCCGCGTCCGGCTTGATAGGTAGCAAACCGGCCTGGTAGAGCACGTCGATCTGGAGCGCGTTGATTTCCTGCTGCAGTTCAGGCGTGATCTGCCCTTCGAAATAGCGCAGACCGGACTCGGAGGGGAGATCATCTTCAAACCCCGTACAACGCCGCATGGATTGACCCTCCGTCGGATGCCGCAGGATACGCAGCACCTCGTGCCGAGACAGGTCTCGCTCTCGCCGGTAGAGGCTCAGCAGGTACATACTCACCGGGTGAAAGGGCACCTGTCCCTTGGCCGAGGGGACGTAGATGTGAGCGGCTAGCAGGGGTTCCAGGTGACTGTAGTCGAACAGCCGGACGGCGATCTCGAGGGAAGAGAACGTCCCCAGTGCCTCGGCGTCCAGGTC
>JARRMW010000175.1:0-2058 GCA_037385685.1 Gammaproteobacteria bacterium | reverse complement strand
GCCCTGTTTAGCGGGAATACCAAGCTCAACCAAGTAGTCCAACTTCGAGTTGCCCTGAACCTTAAAATTCGCGCCGCAGCTTTTTCGCACAAATCTGTCAATTTGGGTATAGTAGGTTTCACCCTATTGCAGATGATGACTATGACAAACAGCACTCCTTTACGTCCGCCACCTCTTGCTGCGCCAAACCCTGTGCAGGACCAGCACGAGCAAGAACAACTAGCGCTCATCAACGCCTTCATTGCCACCGTCCGCCACTTCTTTGGTGGTTTCGTCCATCTCTTCTGCTCCATCCGCGATCCGCGTCACCCTAGCTTTACGATCTACCCTTTGCCTGCTGTGTGCTTTGCCGGGCTGTTGATGTTTCTGTGTCGCCTGGGGTCTCGCCGACAGATCAACAACCTGCTGCGCGGCAACGGCCCCTCTGGAGCCAAGTTCCAGATGTTGTTCGGTGTGGAGACCTGTCCCCACGGCGACACGGCGAACGTGCTGTTCAGTCGTCTGCTCCCAGATGAGGTGCAAGAAGTCGTATGCTTGATCATCGAAACCCTGGTCCGGAAGAAAGTCCTGGACCGCTATCGTCTACTCGGTCGTTACTTTACGATCTCTGTCGATGGCACTGGTAGGCTCGTCTTCCCTGAGCGGCATTGCCCCCATTGCCTGACTCGCACCCACAACGGCAAGACCACCTATTATCACCCCGTGCTGGAGGCCAAGCTGGTCACTCCCTTCGGCTTTGTTTTCTCCATCATGACCGAGTTCGTCGAGAACCCCGGGGAAAACCCCACCAAGCAAGACTGCGAACTCAAAGCCTTTTATCGTCTGGCAAAACGCCTGAAGCAGCGTTTCCCACGTTTGCCCATCTGTCTACTGTTGGATGGCCTGTTCGCTGGTGGTCCCACCTTCGCCCTCTGCAAGAAGTACCGCTGGAAGTACTTGGTGGTTCTCCAGGAAGACGACCTGTCCTCCGTCCACGAAGAGTTCGAAGCACTTCTGTCTCTGGCACCGGAAAATCATCTCCGTTTCCGCACTGGTGTTCAACGGAAAATCCATCAAGACTTCCGTTGGATGAACGATATCTCCTACGTCGACTCTGAGAAGCGTGAGCACACCATCACCGTGATTGAGTGCCTAGAAACCCGCCCTGATGCGGATGGGAATCCCCAGACTACGCGCTTCAAGTGGATCACCAATCTCAACGTGAAGCGCAATACCGTCATCATTGTAGCTAACGAAGGAGGTCGCCTACGCTGGAAAATCGAGAATGAAGGTTTCAACGTGCAGAAAAACGGGGGATACGCACTGGAACACGCCTACACTCGCAACGCGACCGCCAGCAAGATATTCTACTACTTGCTCCAGGTTGCACACATCATCGCTCAACTCATCGAGCGCGGCAGTCTGTTCCGCAAGGCCTTTCCTTCGGGGGTAGGATCGGCCAAGAACATCGCCTTTCGCTTGCTAGAAGCCTGGCGCAACTTCCGCCTCACCGATGAACAACTGCACCTCATGCTCTCTGTGCGCATCCAGATTCGCTTCAAACCGCCCTAGCTTGCCCCCTTCTGTGTTCCAGTGCCTTGCCTATCCCCCTCAACTGAACCCACCCCTGTCTATCCAGTTGGCCTGATCTTCTCCGCCGGACATAATCCCGCACGCCTCGGCTTCAATCGCCCTCCTTTCCTCACCTCCCATCCTACCTCGTGCCTCACCACAAGTCCGCGTATTCTTCATTGCTGCTTCGTGTGCCTTGCACACTTTGCCCGCCTTGCACACCTTGTCTGCCCCGCATACACTTTGTGTATCTCGTATACCCCGTACACCTTGCCAGTTTTAGCCGCGCCAAGGTCACGCGACCGGATCGAGCGTTGTAAATGAAACTGCCGAGCGGATTGCCCGCCCGGCAGCTATCCACTATCTCTTCCACGCGTTTCTATGGCTACGGGTCTACTCCTTCCTTCTGAGAAGCCCGATAAATACACACAATCCGTTGAATCACCGTAAGGACAGAGAGAAATGCCAAGGCTCCGGGCAATGCCCATGACAGCACGGCATGCAACC
>JARRMW010000174.1:0-3790 GCA_037385685.1 Gammaproteobacteria bacterium | reverse complement strand
CCGGCATCATCCATCCGGACAAGCAGGGCGACGAGCCCGTAAACGCCGACCGTCGCAAGCAGGGCAATGATGCTCACCACGAAAATGCGCATGCCCAGTGACTGGTCGATTACCGTACCCAGCGCGATCACGATGATCTCGATCGACAAGATGAAGTCGGTACGGATTGCACCCTTGATCTTGCGTGCCTCCGTGTCGAGCAAGTCGGCTTTGCTATCGGCAGTTTCGGCTGCAGGTGTTGCATGTTTTTTGTGCGGCAGAACCCACTCCAGAACCTTTTCAGCACCTTCATAGCTCAGATAGGCTCCCCCCAGCAGAAGAATCGGCACGATCAGCCAGGGAGCATAGGCACTCAACAGAAAAGCGATAGGAAGAATAATCAGCTTGTTCACCATGGAACCCTTGGTGATCGCCCAGATGACCGGCAGTTCGCGAGAGGCATTGAAGCCGGTTGCCTTCTCGGCATTCACAGCAAGATCATCACCCAGCAGGCCGGCTGTTTTCTTGGCCGCCAGCTTGCTGTAGATAGCGGCATCATCAAGCAGTGTTGCCACGTCATCAAGAACTGCAAAAATACCGCTAGCCATCGTTTCAAGCCTGCTTCATATCTGTGGAAAACCCAACTTTATACAGTGTAGCTGTCGTGAGTGTCCAGAGAGGCTGGTGATCCAAAGGCCAGGTATCAGAGATCATTTTCCTGCGGAAAAATAATCTCCGACACCGGCAAGCCGATCAGAAAAGAAAACGGCCTGCGCACAGGCGCAAGCCGTTGATAGAGATGGTGCCCAGGGACAGAATCGAACTGCCGACATAAGGATTTTCAGCCGGGAAACTGATTATTCATTAACTCTAATTTCAGCCACTTACGGCGCTCCCTCTTCCGTAAATGCGTCACAATGAAAGATAGTGAGAGCTGAATTCTGTTCTTGGCGGCACAATACAGACACAACCTGCAAGTCTGTTCACGGGCAGAAACGGTTATTCTATATTCACCTCGAATCGAGACACATCAAACCGTCGAATCATGAAATGAACCTATCAACATGAACAGGTATTTATTGAAATAGACGAAAAACTGTGCACCCTATTGAAAGTCGGACAAATCCCTGGTGCTGGCGGAATTTTCGAGATATGCCTGAATAAGCAAGTGCTTTGGAACAAAAAGTAGAAAGGATGTTATCCAGAACCCAAGGAAATCAAGCAAATGGCAAGAGATCGAATTGATCCCGACAGAGATCTCGGGCACAGTGATCGAAAGTAATCTATTCCACCTTTATCGATAAATAGCGACATTCTCATTCATCATCACAATGACCTTGAGAACACTTCTTTTTATCCTCCTGCTTTTGCAGTTGAGCGCTTGCAGTTCCACCAGTTTATTGTTTAGTAACCTGTCGTTCTTCACAACCACGCGGCTGGATTCAATGTTTGATCTATCAAGCGACCAGGAAGCAATCGTCAAACAAAGTACCAACGACTTGAAAAACTGGCTTAAGAACGAGGCCGCACACAAATCACTGAAGCATTTGGAAAATGCCAAAAACCTCTGGCAGGATGACCGGTACGATGACGCTTTTGAATATGCCGAGAAAAACACTGAAGAATTAATCGCTGAATTCCTGCAAGCTTTCTCACCTGAAATGACCCGGTTCCTGCTCACGCTGGACGAAGACAACGCAGAACACTACCGGGAATATATCCGTGAAAATTCAAACGAATGGTTTAAATATGCCAACAGCGAAGACAGTAAAGATAACGCGCGTATGGAACCATCGATCTGGTGGCTGGAGGATTACAAAACATTAAGACAATCCAATCGTCAGCAAATCATAGAGTTAGTCATGATGATGAGCGAAACAATGAATGAAAAACAAAAAGAATCTGTACTTGAAAGGATTGATGACTGGATCGACAAAATTCAAGACGTTATCTAGGCAATAACATGCACTGGGTCATACATAATCTGACACATTGAAGGATTATTCACGACTTGATCGAACAAAATGGCCAGTCAGCGGCAATACTCTGAACTTCCGCTGTTACACGTTGTAGCCCGATGGGGCACTGTGAATCCTGGTAAAAATCAGTCCGCTTTGGGTGCAATGGTAATCATCCCATTTGTGGCTGACTTCAGAAGTAGAGCTACGCTGCTTTCAGCAGTTTCTGTTTCGGGGTAAGCCCAAGAAAAAAGGCCTACAGCGATATCTCTGTAGGCCTTTGATTTTATGGTGCCCAGGGACAGAATCGAACTGCCGACACGGGGATTTTCAGTCCCCTGCTCTACCGACTGAGCTACCTGGGCATGTTTCCGGCAAGGAGGCCGAAAAATGAAGGCGCAATTAAACCTGCTGTCAGGATGGAAGTCAAGGTCTAGTCCCGATGGACGGGCATGATCCCTTGTCCATCCGCTCTTCCTTCCCGGCACCCGCCATGCCGGGGAAAACAGCTGAGAGTCGAGTCATTACCCGGGCTTGTAGTCCGGTGGCAGCTCGGCCTGCTCGTCACTAAAGAAGAACTTCTCCATCTGCTCCTCAAGGAAGGTGCGCGCCTTCGGATCGACCGGACTCAAACGGTACTCGTTGATGAGCATGGTCTGGTGGCCAAGCCATTGCTGCCAGGCCTCCTTCGAGACATTGTCGAAAATTTTCTTCCCGAGTTCACCCGGATAAGGGGCACGGTCTAGACCCTCGGCTTCCTTTTTCAGCTTGACGCAATTCACGGTTCTGCTCATCTCTGTTCCTCGATTTCCCGAAGCAGGCGCGCAACCGGCGCGGCCACTCCCAGTGATTTGATCTGCCACGGTTTATACCAGACGTGCCTGTTGCTATCCATCACACCCCTTGCAGGGTTATTGATCGTGACGAGTTCCGGGTGGATATCCAGATGGTAGTGGCTGAAGGTATGGCGTCTTGACGGAAGTGCTTCTGATGTCACAGGTTCATCGCCGACCAGCTGTCGACATCCCTCCTCGATGGACTCTCCCGGTTCACGCTCAGGAAAACTCCAGAGCCCGGCCCAGATACCGTTTTGCGGACTTTTTTGGTTTCCTGCCGGGAAAGTCGGACTGACGTCCAAGCGCATGCGCCTCGCAACCGGCTTGTAGCGGGCATCGCTGGCAGCCTGGCTTGCTGCGCGTGCAGAGTGTCGCGCCGAGATCCATCATCGCCTGGTTGTAATCGGCAGCCTGCTGGTCGGGAGTCAGCTGTTCGCTGAGATTCCAGAGCGCCTTCAGCACAGTACCTGTCCCCGGCCAGCCCTCGATAGCAAAATAACGAGCCAGTACCCGCTTGACGTTACCGTCAAGGATCGGGTGCGGAAGGTTTTTCGACAATGACAGGATGGCGCCTGCGGTCGAGCGACCGATCCCGGGAAGGGCCTCGATTGCATCGATCGGCTCTGGAAAAATGCCGCCATGTTTCTCCACGACGAGTTGTGCCGCCTTGTGAAGGTTGCGGGCACGGCTGTAATAGCCCAGGCCTGACCAGTGTGACAGGACGTCATCCTGGTTTGCCGTCGCAAGGGTTTCGATATCGGGAAAGCGCTGCATGAAGCGTTCGTAGTAGGGAATGACAACCGCCACCTGCGTCTGCTGCAGCATGATCTCCGAGATCCAGACCCGATAGGGTGTGGGGCCCTGCTGCCACGGCAGGTTCTTGCGACCATGCAGATCGAACCACTCGAGGACAGCCTGCTGGAAACCGGCGATGTCGCGTTTTTTGAGCTTCAAGGAGGTTCCGGAAGACAGTAAATATTCGATATCGAGAGTGCCACGTCGCTGCGCTTCTCGCAA
>JARRMW010000173.1:0-2064 GCA_037385685.1 Gammaproteobacteria bacterium | reverse complement strand
TCCAGTTGTAGCTGCGCCGCTGACTGCGGCGATTCAGCGTCCGAAAGAGTAGCCGGCGCATGTGATGGTAAAAGTCGGCGAGGCTCTCGAAGTTCCCACGGATTCCGTAATACTGGTAGTACCCTCGCAGCTTGGCATTCAGCTTCGCGAAGAGCACCGCCTTCGGTAGTCGACAGTGCTTGCGACACCAATCCTGGAAGCTCGCCAGGGAGGCACGGTATGTCTTGCGCGCCGTTCGGCGCTTGAGCACTGGCTTTCCCCAGCGTCCGCGTCCCCAACGAAACTCGAATCCCAGGAACTCGAAGGTGCCACTTGCTTTCCAGTGGGACGCGCTGAACCGGATCAGGTTCGTTTTCTCCGCCGCGACCTCCAAGCCGAACTTCTCCAGCCGACTGGCGAGCACTTGATAGAAGCGCTCGGCATCGGCTTGCAGCTCGAAGGCGCAGACGAAGTCGTCCGCGTACCGACACAGATACGCCGCCCCTTGGCAGTGTGTCGTGACGGTTTCCTCAAACCAGATGTCCAAGGCATAGTGGAGGTAGATGTTGGCGAGTATGGGTGAAACGCTCCCGCCTTGCGGTGAGCCCCGTTCCGGGTAATGCACCGCGCCATCCGGCTCCAGGATGCCGGCCTTCAACCATTTGCGTATGAGCCTCAGGAAGGCTTTGTCGTCTATCCGCAGCGCCAACAGCTCGATCAGTCTCTCATGATCGATTTTGTCGAAAAAGCTTCGGATATCCGCCTCTACCAGGTAGTGGTAACGCCCGCTTCTCAGCGCTGCGCTCAGCTCCCCGATAGCATCCAAAGCCCCTACCCCGGGGCGATATCCATAACTGCAATCTAGGAAATCAGCCTCATAGATTGCTTCCAGTATCTTAGTGACTCCTATCTGCAGCAGTTTGTCTGCTGTTGCCGGTATACCCAGGGGTCTCAATTTCCCATTGAGCTTGGGTATGTATCTTCTGAGCACCAGCTTGGCCCGATACCAGCCCCCTTGTACTGCCGCCACCAATCCTTCGATGTTCTCGCGTAGGTTCTTCCGGTAGTTTCTCGCATCGACGCGGTCTACTCCGCTCGCCGACCGTAGGTTGACAAATTGCCAACACCACAGCAGAAACTCTACGCTCAGCAGGCCAAAGAGGTTTCGGAATCGATGGGCCTTGTCCGATGCCGCTTTGTTCGCTATTCCCCGCAGGGAGGTTGGCTTCATGCTCCGGCCCTTCGTGTCCGGGTGAAGTTTCCTTTGCGGGCTGCGTAACTTTGCCGGCCCCTTCCCCAGGTACGCGGCTCTCCCGCGCTCGGAGTACTATGAGCCGGTCTGACTCCCCAACCGCTTCCGGCGTCCCTCCCTCCTCGGTCGGAATCGCTTCCCCGGTCGGCTGGCTTCAGGCTTCGGTCTAACTCCGTGTCCGGGTTTCCCCTTCGGTGCCTCAATATCCGCATGCCATACCTTTGCCACCGGGAGCCGCTGGGGCCTCCCAAGTTCTCGACGCTTCTCTTCTTGCATGCCAGGCGCTCCGACCCCGACAGACCCTCGGGAATCTCACCGTGACAACACCTTAGGGCAATGTTTGTTTTCTCTGTTTGCTGCCTGGTTTCCCGGCAGTGCCACCATATCTTGCCCATCGTCTTGTCTAACGATTCCTCTGTGTTGGCTTCCAGGAAGTTAACACTGTCGCCGTCTGCTCTAATATCATTAACGAGGCTGAAATCGCTTCAGGGTGGTGCGGACACCCCTCTGGCCTACAAAATTCTCTGTGTACGCTTCACCCCTGTTGTTCACGCTCGCACCAGTGTCCTTACCGAGGCGTCGCTCTCCGCCAGAGGCGCAACACTCGATACGGGTGGGTGGTTAGCCCTTACGAGAAATCATCCCGATTCCTCTCCCGACCGGGACTTGCACCCGGCAAGAAGCGCCAAGCTTCGCTTGGCGCACTAACCTGCTAATTTAATTGGCGTATAGTACCACAGGAAATCCCAAAGAGCCGGGTTGAAGAGCTCTCATTACCCGCATCGGGGAGCTATCTCGTCCTAGTGCGGGAAGATAGCAACGATGCCGTGAGC
>JARRMW010000172.1:0-3477 GCA_037385685.1 Gammaproteobacteria bacterium | reverse complement strand
AGCCAGGCGAATGATTTTCTCCTTCATGTCACAGGCTCCGTCTCTCCATCGTCGTCGCCTCCGCCGGGCAGATCGTCACGCAGAGCCCGCAGCCGTAGCAGGCGTTGGCGTCGTAGCGCATCTGGTCGCCCTCCCAAACGCGAGCCTCGAAAACACAGCGCTCGACGCAGTCCCCACAGTGAATGCAGGCGTCCATATCGGTCTGCGCCACGTACTCCGAGCGGACAACCAGGTCGGCCCGGCCGTGCTTTTGTAGAAACTGCAGGTCGTGACAGCAGCACGAGCAGCAGCTGCATATCGCATAGGGATGCTGGGTAGCATTGTAGACCGTCAGGTGCACCAGGCCGCGCTCGTCGGCTTGACGCAGCAGATCTTTGGCTTCTTTGAGGGAGAGGCGGCGTGCGGTGGATTGAGCCACCTCCGCATCGGCAGCGTCGTTGATCAGGAAGCAGACCTCTGTCGGATTGTCACACCGTTTGTAGTGGCTGCGGCAGACACAGTGGGTGACGGCGAAGGAGCGGGCGTTGCGCAGGAACTCGAGCACCTGCTCCGTGGGCACGATCCATTGTTTGCCTGCGATGGACTCGCGCACGGGAATCACCTTGGAGGAAAAGGGGATCTTGCCCTCGCGGTACCATTGGTCATATCTGGTTAGACGTTTCTCAAGAAAGGGATCGTTTTGCATGTCGTCAGGCCGGCCGTCCCCCATACTGATAATGCGCCGCACACGCTCCCTCGGCGCTAACCATGCAGGGGCCGACTGGGCTCTGTGGCGTGCAGACCCTGCCAAAGAGCGCGCACTCGGGTGGCAGCAGTACCCCGCGAAGTACCTCCCCGCAGCGGCAGCCGGGCGGCTCGCGGGCGGGCGGGACCTCAACCGGGAAGGCGCGAGCTGCATCAAAACGGGCGTAAGCCTCGCCGATCTGCAAGCCGCTGGCGGGCACGGGGCCAAACCCGCGCCACTCGGCGTCGGCGACCTCGAACACGCGTGCCATCGCCTGCTGCGCGGCGGGGTTCCCCTCCAGGCGCACGCTGCGGCTGTAGGTGTTGACCACGTCCTGTCGGCTGTCTTCGACCATCTCCACCAATGCCAGCACCGCCTGTAGCATGTCCAGCGGCTCAAAACCGGAGATGGCGACGGGGATACCATAATCGCTGGGCAAAAAGCGCCATGCGTCGGCGCCGATGACGGCGGTGACGTGGCCTGGGCCGATGATACCGTCGAGGGCTGTCTCGCCCGCATCTAGGATGGCGCGGGTGGCGGGCGGGGTCAGCTTGTGGGTGCTGAACACGTAAAAGTTCGCCAGTCCCTCGGCCTCCGCTGCCAGCACCGCCGAGGCGACCATCGGCGCGGTGGTCTCGAACCCCACACCCAAGAAAATAACAGGGCGGGACGGGTTTTCGCGCGCGACGCGTAGCGCGTCCAGAGGGGAATAGACCACGCGCACGTCGGCGCCTTCGGCTTTGGCCTGGGCCAGCGAGGCGCGCGAACCCGGCACGCGGATCATATCGCCAAAGGTGGTCAGAATTACGTTCGGGATCTGCGCCAGCGCGATGGCGCGATCCAGGTCGGCGGCAGAGGTGACGCATACGGGGCAACCCGGTCCAGAGCGTAGTTCAACGGTCGGCGGCAGGAGCGAGGGAATGCCAAAGCGCAGGATGGCGTGCGTGTGCCCGCCGCAAAACTCCATCAGCCGGGTGGGGCGGGTGGAGCGGGCGTGGATCGCCTCGGCCAGGGCGCGGGCGGCGTCGGGATCGCGAAAGGATTGGGAGATATCAAATGTCAAGTGTCAAACCTCGAACGTCATTTCCGCCAGTCTACAACAAAACCTCCAAAACGCAACCCATGACTTGTGCGTTGTTACTGCTCCGGTTATTCGCCTGAACAGTTCCCTCTCTTTTCGAACACGAAAGGGCAACTACGGAGCAGGGCTGAGCAGTTACCGTGCGCGTGTCAAGTCAAAAGATAATCGCACCGAAAGGGCATGGTTCCCTCAAAAGATAATCACACCAAAAGGCACTTGTTCCGTCAAAAGATAATCGCACCGGGATGTCCATCTCCTTTCTTCGATTTTGTGTCTGAGGCGATAGGCCCGTGGCCATAGTCGTCGTAGGGCTGTGGATTGTGTGGGCAACTCTGCTTTTTGAGTTGTCCACGCAACCCACAGCCGCCCATGCAGATCAGTCTTCCTTACGGATAGTTGTGCGATTGAAGACAAGGTCTAGCAAATCGTCGTCTCCTTTCTGCTGGTTTTTGGCAAGCGTTAGGTGTACATTCTCGGTGATCCCGGGAACAGCGCCAGGTAGCTTGAAGACGTTCTCAATGTCATCGTAGATCTCCTGTCTCAGGTGGCGAGGATTGATCGAGTCGCGGAGCGCTTTCAATTGCTCGCGATGTTCTGGCAGAATGGCCTCGGTCTTGCAGAGACGATCAAAGGGAGTGCAGGCATCATCGTAGTGGCGTTTCACCCGTGTACGTTTTCCATCTCTTGTCGTAGAGCATATTGAGTGCCAAGACTTGCGCCACAGAGTCAAAGCGGTCGTGGCCCAGGTAGGCACGCACAAGAGTGGCGTTCTTCTGCTCGACTCTGGGGTTATCGTTTTTGTGAAAGGGGCGGCTGCGGGAAAGCTTAACCCCTTGCACAATATCGCCCCAGAAGCGCACCATATGGTGGTTTAGGAATTCTCCCCCATTGTCAGGGTGAATCTGATGCACGCAGAAGGGCAAACGGGCCAAGAAACAAAGAAATGCTTCTTCCATAACCAGATAGCTGCGGCCAAGTACCGCCCGGCGTTCACTCCAGCCGGTAGCCACATCGACCATTTGCAGCGTGTATACATACTCACCCGAGGCTATGGCGCCACAATGGTGAACCGTGTCTGTCTCAAAGTGCCCAGGCTCCGCTATGCTCCACGGCAGACGGAGCATTGGTATCTCCTGAAGCCGCTTGCTTCTGGGCCGGGGCTTCTTGCGAGGGAGGCGAGGTTGATCTTGTCGAATCAAGTCCAAACGGCGTTCAACTGTGGAGATGCTGACTTGCTCCAGTTGCGCCTGTAGTTCCGGCGTCGCCTCTAATTCGTGATGAGCTGCCAGGTGCTTGGCCATCCAAACCAAGTTCGGTGTCAACCGGTCAGCACAGATGTAGTCGAAGCTCTCGTAGATGACGCGCAAGGCGTCGTCAAATGGCCCTTGGTACGTTCTTCCTCTCTCTCTGGTGCGCGGTTTTCGTTTCAGACTGCCATTCATCAGGTGGATCAAGGTCTTGCGTTCCAGGCCGGTCACAGCTACCATCTCATCCAAGAGCTGTCCTTTCTCTTTTCGCCCGGCCTTCCGGTATCGTGGTCTTATCAAGCGTAGGTATTTGCGTCTTTCGTCTATGTTCATCTTTTCATCGTTGGACATCATTTCCTCCAGTGTGATTATCATTTGAGGGAATGATACCACTTTAGTGCGATTTTCATTTGGGGGAACGAATT
>JARRMW010000171.1:0-2070 GCA_037385685.1 Gammaproteobacteria bacterium | reverse complement strand
TAGTCGTGGTGATGCCGAGCCGGCGTGCCACCTCCGCCGCCTGGGTTCTTGGGTCGGACATCGCCGCCATCGCCATCTTCAAGACCTCCGGCGTCATCTTCCGCGGACGCCCACCGAGGCGACCGCGTGCGCGTGCTGCCGCCAACCCCGCCCGGGTGCGCTCGCGGATCAACTCCGTCTCGACCTCCGCGAGCGCGGCAAAGATGCCGAGTACCAGCTTGCCGTTGGCCGTGGTGGTATCGATCTGTGCACCGGCGCCGGCCAGGACTTTCAGCCCGATGCCACGTTGGCTGAGCTCATCGACGGTGTTTACCAGGTGCTTGAGATCTCGACCCAGGCGGTCAAGCTTCCAGACGACCAGCGTATTATCGGGTTGAAGGGCCTTCAGGCAGGCAGCCAACCCTGGTCGGTCATCCTTGCGCCCCGATGCGAGGTCCTGGTACACCCGATCCGGAGCAACACCGGCTGCCTGCAACGCATCGCGCTGCAGATCCAGAACCTGCCTGCCGTCGCTCTTCGATACGCGGATGTATCCGATCAGCATTCCACTGGTTCTTCCTGTCCGAAAAAAAGGATGGCAAGCAACAAGCTTGCACAGCTATTCTTAACGGGTTTTCTGGTTGCTCGAAGGAGCATAAACCGGCCTCCGAGGCGGTGCAAGGATAACGAGCGTTTTTCGGAAACACCGAAAAACAGCTCCCGACCACGAGCAAACGTTCGAGCATGGCGGAAATTCGTGGCGACCCCTCTAGCGAGAGCCGTGCTGACCGGCTCTGCTTGGGGCATCATGGCGACATGAATGAGCCGGATCACATCCCCATGATATTTCTTGCCGGTCCACCAGGTGCCGGAAAAACTGCTCTGGGAACCAAGGTCTGTACGGAGCTCAACCTCAGATTCCTCGATTTTTCTCGTCCTAACATGCCACAGGCCATCGATGCTGAAAGGCAAGCCCTGGAAACGACCATCAAAGACCGTTCAGCCGATGTCATTGCTCTTTCCTGGAATCTTCAGCAGCACGCAGCGGTGCTTACATTGACACGGCGCTCAGGTGTTGTGCTCCTGCTCTGGGCTCATCCTCTGGACATGCAGGCTCGCTCAGGCCACTCAGAACCGCTATTTACCCCCGTAAAGAATCTGGAGACCCAAGGCGGTTTTGGACGTACTGGTAGTCGTTGTCGCGAGTTCCGACGCCTGAATCGCGCCTGTCACGAAACCCTGATGTTGGGGGGTGTCCCTCTGGGAGAAGCGGCTGCACACCTGCAGGACTACATCCTCTGGATTGGGAGGCAACATTCCAAGCCGCCCGCTGTTCGCGAGGGTCTGATAACCTGGGTCAAAGACTGGCAACAGGATTTTGGCGCAAACCGACCAGCCGCAGAGATCGTCGTTGATGCCATGGCGCAATACACCTTGCATCTCAAGTCTCAGGGCGCATCACCTCGCAGGCTGTCGGAGGTATACGATGATCTGAATTCAGCTGGTATGTTGGTCATGATGTACGATGCGCCTAAAGGCAAAAACGCCGAGCGCATACTCGAACTGTTTGCTGGTCCTCCCTGGATCTTCGCGTTTGAGCGGAAGCTCACCGATTCATCCAGTGCCATTGCGCGATACGAAAGGAACCTGGAGGGATTTGGTCGGTTCCTGCAACAATCTGGCCTGTTGCGTAAGGAGGAATGAGGAACGGACGTGTTTCGGTTGCAGTCTTGCAACCCTGGTGTTTTATCCAGCAACGCTATGTGACAATCAGGCGTGTCCCCTGATACTGACCCCTGCATCCCTATTCTCAAATAATTTGAGTCCACCTCGATGTTCTTGAGCCCATTCGCATTTCGATGAGTCCATTCGCAGATAATGTGGGCCGAGAAATTCGTTCATTCGCATTTAATCCGAGCCCGATAACGCGGATGTTTGCGAGTCCGGCGGATTATGTTCGCGAGCCGTTACAATTAGCCGTCCGGCCTCATCCAGAATCGGCGAGATCGTCACCGAGACGGTGATGCGGGAGCCGTCCTTGCGCACGCGCTGCGCCTCGAAGGGCGAGACCGGCTCGCCGCGACGAATCCG
>JARRMW010000170.1:0-2102 GCA_037385685.1 Gammaproteobacteria bacterium | reverse complement strand
ACTTTGGTAAGACTTTCCAGGGCGTGCCAGCCCACGGCCGCTGGTCTCGCCGAGCAGCTCCCAGCCGGCCGCCCGGTAGCAGGTGCCGGCAAAGCGCGCCGGGTCCACAAAGGTCTCCAGCAGCAGCGGGGTGAAGCCCCAGCGGCACTGCCAATCCTCCCGCACGCGCCGGGCCAACTGCCCCAGCACATGGCTGGCCAGGTGCGGGATGCGCACGTGGGGCAAGGTGGTCACATACTGCTCATAGTGAGCAGGTTGTAGAAGTTCGCTATCCCTATCACCCGTACTACGGCCAAGAATTGGCGGTCGTGCGGGAAGACAAAAGCGGAATGCTTTTCGTGAAGGCCCCGGATGGCTACATTCAGGGCCTACCGCGATGGATGACGGATGCATCGATCTGCGCAACCGTCCGGTCGTCGCCTTTTCCCTACTGCTCTGCGCAAGCCTTGCTTGACTTGGTCGAGCTGATTCGCATCGCGACGGGGGGCGAGGCCACCGGTTAGCGTGCGGATGCACCAGCAGGTGCTCATCCCCTGGCCTCATATACTGGCCTTTTTGGCTAAGAGGTCCGCGCCGATGCATAAACAATGGGGATTGCCGCTTGAGCAAGGGGACAAAACCAAACTCATCGCCGCATTGAACGACGAGCAAAGAGAAGCCATGCGGGCGGCCTTGAGAACACTGTTCGAGGCCGCCCTTTCTTTTTCCGAGGATTGCCAAGATGACAAGCGAGAAGATTAAGGCGGGGCATCTCTCACGGATTGCCTATGTGTACATCCGCCAATCGACAGCCTACCAGGTAGAAAACAATCGAGAGAGTCAGAGTCGACAGTACCAGCTCGCGGAGAAAGCCAAAGCGCTTGGCTTTGACGACGTGCGGGTGATCGATGAAGATCTGGGTCTATCCGGTGCCCAGGGCACGGAGCGCAGCGGATTCGAGCGCTTGGTGGCAGAGGTCAGCCTGAATCGCGTCGGTCTGGTGCTTGGGTTGGAGGTCTCACGCCTAGCGCGCAACAACCGCGATTGGTACCAGCTGCTCGATTTTTGCGCCTTGTTTGATACCTTGATCGCCGATCAAGACGGCATCTATAACCCCCGCGATGCCAATGACAGGATGCTCCTTGGATTGAAAGGGACCATCAGCGAGGTAGAGATCAACCTGATCAAAGGGCGCATGCTCGAAGGGGCTCGGCATAAAGCCCAGCGCGGTGAGCTGATCTATCGACTGCCGGTTGGCTATGAAAAGAACGCACAGAACCAAATCGAGAAACACCCCAATCAGCGGGTCCAACACGTCATTGCGCAGGTGTTCGCGAAGTTCCGTGAATGCCGCAGTGTGCGCCAGACGCTGCTGTGGTTTGTTCAGGAGCAAATCGACTTTCCCGCGATGACGTATCGTCCATTCGGAAGACAACTCATCTGGAAGCGACCCGTGTATAATACCCTCTACCATGTCCTGACCAATCCGGCGTATGCGGGTGCCTATGTCTACGGGCGCCACGAGACACGCTCGGGTGTCGCGGGGGGCCAGATCAAGAAACGCCGCCGCCCGGTGGCGATGCAGGATTGGAAGGTCGTGATCAAAGCCCACCACCCGGGGTACATCGATTGGGACGAGTTCGAGAGGAATCAGGCGCTGATTGCGGCGAATGCAAAACAGCGGGGTGAAGCCTCGCGCGGACCGGTGCTAAAAGGTCATGGCCTATTGGCGGGCTTGTTACGCTGTCGGCGTTGTGGTCAAAAGCTCGACGTCGCCTATGGCGGCAAGAGCGGCAAAGTCCCCCGCTATGCGTGTCGTCGCAACCGCCTGATGCGCGGCGAGCGCGATTGTCTGGCCTTCGGTGGATTACGCCTCGACGCGGCCGTCGGCACAGAGGTCTTGAAGCTCGTTGAGCCCTTTGCCATCGAGGCGGCCATGCAGGTGATTGAGGCGCACAATCGGGCGAATGACGAGCAGCACAAGCTGCTTGCGCTCGAGCTGCAAGATGCCGAGTATGAAGCCCAGCGCGCCTATCGGCAATACGACCAGGTCGACCCCGAGAATCGTTTAGTGTGTGCGCAGTTGGAGGCCAAGTGGAATGGCTGCCTGCAGCGCTGCGAGC
>JARRMW010000169.1:0-2688 GCA_037385685.1 Gammaproteobacteria bacterium | reverse complement strand
GTGAGCGTGAGTCCATTGTCACGGAGCGTGAGCCGGAAGCATCGCTCATTGTCACTGAACGTGAGCCCAAAATGGCGCTTGTTTGCGAGCCCGAGGGTTTATGTTTGCAAGCCGCTACACCTACCGCCAATTCAACTACGGCATTCTTATGTCGCTCTCAAGCCAGCTCGCGCGCTGGCTCCACAAGCGCCTGTCGCACAACTACACCAATGCAAGCTATCTCGATCCCTACCAGACGCTTTTCAGCTCCATACAGCGCGACAGCGGCCTGCTGACCTACAGCCGCACCAACGATAACCTCCAGGCCCTCGAAGCCGCCTTTAACGAGCTGCAATCCTCCTGCGTCATCCACTCCTGGGAGCGCCTGGAAAAGCGCAGGGGAGGGCGCAAGATCATCGACATCAAGTACTGCCTGCATGCCCACTCCGATTTCATCAAGGATGTGAAAGCCGCGAACGCCCGCCTCAAGGATTCCCGCGAGACGCTGTCCGGTTCGTCTGTGGATAAGGCGCTGCCGCGTGGTAGGTGGACGCCGCAATAGGTGGTAGGCGCAAGCCGCAATGCTGGTAGGTGGACGCCGCAATAGGCAGAAGCCGCAATGCTATTACTCTATCTTATTGTTTTACTTTGCGTTTCTTACGCTGCACGCGGCTTTATCCTTTCCTTTCTTTATCCTTTAGATTCCTTCTTTAACCGCTGTGGATAACTTTCCAGCGCTTACGGGCACATCCCTGTGCCCTTGAAAAGGAGTCCTAGCTGTAGCGGCTTGCAAACATAAATCCTCGGGCTCGCCAACAGCCCCCGGTTTGGGCTCACGTTCGCTGACAATGAGCGGTGCTTCCGGCTCATGCTCCGTGACAACGAGCTCACAATCACTGACTGGGGCGTCTTCGGCTCACGCTCGCTGACAACGAGGCGGACGAGCGCGTCCGTGCTGAAATCAAAGCGGAATCCCAGTCCTAAGCAGCTGTTTGAGCCATGCTCATAGGTGTTCGAGATTTTCTTCCATAAATTTCAGGGGGATAGGTAATAGTTTTGGCTCTTTGGGATTTCCCGTGGCACTATACTGCCATTAAAACAAGAGCTTATCTGTTTTATTCTAGGATTTTATGCTTACATAAAGAAACCTTTGGGATTTCATAACCGATTGATTGCTCAGAGATACAAGGAGTACCCGTGAAGATCCAAATAGATGCGTTGAAAGAGATGTTCCGTATTGAAAATACCGTAACAACGACGCTTGATTACCTTGATCTTATTATTCAGACCCTCCACGAACCCGCTCGTATGCCGACCGGCGAAGTAATTGGCAATCTCGTTTTTTCGCGCCTCCAATGTCCTCATGAAATCGTCGAAACAGCGAATTGCGCTCCTTCTTACACGCGCCATCCAACCGTTCAACCGTCGCTTAGCCTGCGGTTTGGTCATCTCTTCGTCGAAAATGGCCGTTAATTCCTCCCTGAAGGAGTACGCCTTTTTCAAAGACGGCGAGTACGCGAATAACTTATCCAAGACTCCCTTGTCTTCTTCCGTTAAATCTTCTTCCTTTTTACGCAACATCCACATCGCTCCTTTGAGTTCCTTGTAGGCTTTCTGCGATAATTCCTTCCTCAGCCGCCTGAGCTCCTTTTTACGCAAGGTTTCGAATCCATCCCGATACAGCTTCGCCACATGAAATCGATCCACGACAATGTGTACCCTTTTCCCGAAAACCTCTTTTGCCGCATTGATGTAATTATCGTACATGTCCGAACAAACGTATCGGATGCCCCTTCGTAACCTCTTGGGAATACTTGAAAAAAATTTCCTGACGGTCGCTTTCAGGCGGTCTTTCAGGACACCGAGAATCACCGTCCTGCCGTCTATGCGACCCGTCACGATCACGACGAAATCCTTATGCCCTTTCTTTAAGGAGATCTCGTCGATACCCAGGACATCCAATCTCGCGATCTTCTTCCAATCCACCTCTTTTGCTATTTCTCGGTCGATGATCCCCCTGATCGCTTCGTAGCCCACCCTTTCCCTGATGCTCACATCGGATATCGTGCTGTTCACGCAGGCCAACAAAATATGTTTTTCGAATGCCTTGGTATGACCGCTCCTCGGTTCGAACCAGGATACTCTCTGCGTCGTCGTCGGATTGCCGTCGCAGTCACTACACTGGTATTTCGGCATGCGTATGCGTAGATAGACGTCTTTTCCGAATATCGGTAAATGCCGAAGCGTGATCCATTCGCCATAACCGTAAGGCGTCTCTATCCGCTTCCCGCATTTATGACACTCGGTACCTTCTTTCGTACTGATCGCTGTAACGATATAGCTCCCATCTCTACTTTCTATGACTTCCTTGACTTCAATATCCGGAATATCCAGCAGAACCTCTACGGCTTTTCTGAGATCGTCTGGCTTAGCTGACATAAGTATTTTCTATGGGTTAGTTAACATATTGAATTAATTATATTTGAGTGCCACCTGAAATACCAGAGAGCCTGATTTGATCGAACTGTTCGCGTTTGCGCAGCGACGGAACCTGCTGGTAGTGGTAGTCGCCGCAGTCTTTGCGCCGGTGGGAAAAGCCGCACACCCGGGCAAACGCAGGATTGCTCTTCAGCAGCAGATGAACCTGCTCCGGCTCCGGCGCAAACCCCATGAGACTGGCACCGAGGAAGCCCTTCAACAGCGCGAAAA
>JARRMW010000168.1:0-2161 GCA_037385685.1 Gammaproteobacteria bacterium | reverse complement strand
GGCATTGAAGGAGCCATCCACGCCATTCGGCAACGGGTTGCCCCAACAGACACACCCCCTCCCCCTGACAACGACTCTGCTGCATCCCAAGTCGACAGTGCCCCCACCACACAGGACAACGCTCCACTGCCGGATGACTCGGTGGCCACAGGGCTCACTCTCATCGATGCCCACCATGGGTTTAACGAGCTGGGGCGTCTCGCAATGCTATGGACTGTTCGCCATCACTGGGCAAAGGGCGCCCGGTTCGCCTTTAACTGCTACCGACATTCTGCCCAGTTGATTCTCCATTCCCCAGGGCGTGCGGCGACCATCCTCCACAGCAAGGAAGGTGTCACGCAGGGCGACCCTCTCTCAATGGTGCTGTATGCCTTGGCACTACTTCCCCTGGTTGAGGAGCTTCGGGCTTTGGACTCCACTGTCCTTCAGCCCTGGTATGCAGATGATGCGGCGCTGCACGGAGATCCACAACGCAGTGCCAAGGTTTTCAAAGCTCTCCTGGAGAAAGGCCCAGATCGGGGCTACTTTCCGGAACCGGAGAAGTCCTGGCATATCTGCAGCGCTGAAACTGAACTGGCGGCACGCCAGGCCTTTGCCACAGAAGGTCTCACTGTGCAATTCTCCCGTGGACACCGTTATGTTGGTGGCTTCATCGGATCCGCGGACACGCAAGCTGATTGGTTACAGCCTCAGGTCGCAACCTGGGCTGCCGGGGTACGGGCCCTTGCCCGGATTGCATGGCGCTACCCCCAGTCGGCTTATGCCGGCCTGACTATGTCTTTGCAGGCCGAGTGGCAATACCTGATGTGGACCATTCCTGGGATCGGTCCCGCCCTTGCTCCCATTGAGGCCGTGATTTGGGACGACTTCCTCCCCTCCCTATTTGGTGCTGATGCCCTTGATGCTGACCTTCGGGAACTCCTTGCCCTCAGCATACAGCAGGGAGGCCTCGGGATCCCCAACCCAGTCACGTCCGCCGATGCTTGCTATGCTGCCTCGACCACCAGCACCATGCTTCTGACGGAGTCACTACTGGAAGGGACAGCCCTATCCTACACTGCCCATCGGACGCAAGTGCGACTTAGCCGCACACAGGCCCGGGCCACACGGGCCGCCGCGGAGTCAGAGATTCTGAATCAGCGGCAGGTGATGGCGAACCAAACAGTCAAGAACCGGCTGGAGCGAGGGAAGCACACTGGGGCCTGGCTGACTGTCATCCCCAATACTCTGAATGGGACAGAACTGAGCCGCGAGGAGTTCCGGGACAACCTTCGCCTTCGGTTCGGGTTCCTCCCCCTGCAGATGCAGCGGCACTGTGATGGATGTGGCGATCGCCTCACCATGGAGCACGCTCTCAACTGCACGAAAGGCGGCCTCGTCCTTCTTCACCATAACGACACAGCCAATGAATGGGGCGACCTCTGTGCCAAAGCTCTTACCCCGTCCGCGGTTTCTCACGAACCAACCATCTTTCCTAGTGGGACTGCGGCTTCGGATCGAGTTGATGCTGACCAGGGCTGCACCTCCCGGGGGCCTTCCATCGGCTTGGACGCCAGGGGCGACAAAGGGGTTGAAGGCTTTTGGGCGCATCGCACTACGTGCATCTTCGACATCCGCATCACGAACACTGAGAGTCGTCGGCATCGGGGTGCTTCCCCTGCCTCCATCCTGGCGAAGGAGGAGCGGCAGAAGAAGGATAAGTATCTCGACACTTGTCTCGAACACTGCCGCCATTTCACCCCGCTCATTTACTCTGTTGATGGGATGGCGGGGCTTGAAACGCAAGCAGCGGAGAAACGTCTTGCCTCCCTCTTGGCCCGGAAGTGGACCCGTGCCTACAGCGAAATGGTTGGCTTCGTCCGTGCTCGGTTGGCCCTTGCTGTGGTCCGGGCCAACACCCTTTTGATCCGTGGGACCCGCCGGCGTGGACGGACCTTACGCCCCATCTTCGATGATGGTGCCGGGATTTCTCTTGCTGCACGTGCTTGGACCCTTTAGTCTGCTGGTCGGACACACACACATGCCTGCCCACACGGCCACACCCGGGAGTCGGATCCTGTACAACTGGCTTCGTACCCCGTGGGATGAGGGACGATACGTGGATTGCAGCCTCAGACCACCCGAGGTCCCAGCTGAGCGGCCGCTATCTTGTAGTAGTAGT
>JARRMW010000167.1:0-2364 GCA_037385685.1 Gammaproteobacteria bacterium | reverse complement strand
GCGCACCTGATCTCACAACTGCATACACGGCAAAACCTCCCTATGTCCTCTATGCAATGCATAACAGGAGGCCGTGCCAGATGGCCCGGCCACCGGTAGACATTATACCGAATCTCTGAGTTTTGTCAACCGGCATCTGAAGACGACAGCAATGAAGAATACGCAGGCTGGTGGCAAAGCGTTGAGGTGCGATAGAAGGGATGCGCACAGAGAACATGTTGTGGAGGTGTTCATCGGTGAGGCGAAAGTTGCGCCAGGCCTCTAGCAAACGAAGGGCAATGTTCTTGGCCGATCCTACCCCTGCCGGAAAGGCCTTTCGGAACAGACTGCCGCGTTCGATGAGTTGAGCGATGATGTGAGCGATCTGGAGCAAGTAGTAGAACACCTTGCTGGCGGTCGCATTGCGGGTGTAGGCATGTTCCAGTTCGTATCCCCCGGTTTTCTGCACATTGAAACCTTCATTCTCAATCTTCCATCGTAGCCGACCTCCTTCGTTAGCCAAGGTGATGACGGTATTGGGATTCACGGTGAAATTGGTGATCCACTTGAAGCGTGTGGTCTGGGAATTCCCATCCGCGTCAGGACGGGTTTCTAAACACTCGATCACGGCAATGGTGTGCTCACGCTTCTCAGAGTCGACGTAGGAGATGTCGTTCATCCAACGAAAGTCTTGTTGGATTTCTCGCTGGACTCCTGTGAGAAAACGGAGGTGATTCTCTGGTGCCAGAGGCAGGAGTGCCTCGAATTCCTCGTGGACAGAGGACAAGTCCCCTTCCTGGAGAACTACCAGGTACTTCCAGC
The DNA here is from genome assembly GCA_037385685.1 of Gammaproteobacteria bacterium. Lineage (GTDB taxonomy): Bacteria > Pseudomonadota > Gammaproteobacteria > Chromatiales > Chromatiaceae > Sva-25. The sequence goes on along the minus strand of JARRMW010000167.1, from coordinate 1,563 downwards.
GGTATTCCTCGCACAGGGCGAAGGTGGGGCCACCAGCGAACAGGCCATCCAGCAACAGACAGATGGGCAAGCGTGGAAAACGCTGCTTCAGGCGCTTGGCGAGGCGGTAGAAGGCTTTGAGTTCGCAGTCCTGTTTGGTGGGTTTCGGGCCTGGGTTCTCGATGAACTCGGTCATGATGGAGAAAGCGAAGCCGATTGGCGTGATCAGCTTGGCTTCCAGTACGGGGTGATAATAGGTGGTCTGGCCGTTGCGGGTACGAGTCAGGCAATTGGGGCAATGCCGCTCAGGAAAGACGAGCCTACCTGTGCCATCAATGGAGATCGTAAAATACAACCCCAGTAGGCGATAGCGATCCAGGACTTTTTTCCGGATCAGGGTTTCCATCATCCTGCATACGACTTCTTGCACCTCGTCGGGGAGCAGGTGACTGAACAGGATGTTCACTGTGTCGCCATGGGGGCAGGTCTCCACATCAAACAACGACTGGAACTTGGCCCCGGAGCGGCTGTTTCCGCGAAGCAGGTTGTTGATCTGTCGGCGAGACCCCAGACGACACAAAAACATCAACAGCCCGGCAAAGCACACAGCAGGCAAAGGGTAGATCGTAAAGACCGGGTGACGTGGATCGTGAATTGAGTGGAAGAGATGGAAGAAATCACCAAAGAAGTGACGGACGGTGACCAGGAATGCGTTGATGAGCGCCAGTTGTTCTTGCTCGTGCTCATCCTGCGCCGGAGTTGGCGCAGCCGGGGGCTGCGGGGGTACGGTAGTGGTTTTTGCCATAGTCACCATCTGCAATGGAGTGAAGCCCTACTATACCCCTGTTGACAGATTTGTGCGAAAAAGCTGCGGCGCAGATTTTAAGGTTCAGGGTAACTTCAAGTTGGACGACGTAGTTGGGCCTGGTATTTGCACTAAACAGGGCTTTGAGGGCCAGCCAGGCCAGGAAACAACCCAATACCAGGTTGATGCTGTGCGAAAAATTGGGTGTTCTTCATTGCTGTCAATAATTCTTGTCTGACATCCTGTCATAACTCAACATCCTTCAGAAAGCGAGTATAACATGGAGTATCTAGCTTTCGGGAGGAGAACAAATGGAGCTATCAGCGACGCAAGAAGGGCTATTGGAAAACTACCTAAGCCACTACGGGAGCTTGATCGGGGACAAACGAACAGCGACAGCATTTGGAGGAATCGTAGAGGGTATCATCAATGCGGGAAGCTTGGTGTGCCAACGGATAGCGGTGCACTCACCGGCTCTGTCCACGGCCAAGGAAGGTAGTCAAAGAGTGATACGGCTTGTGAAAGGAAAAAGTACGAAACGCTCAACATTGGATGCACAGCATCTGACCTCCAAATTACGCGTACGAGGAGTTGAGCAGTTGGCAAGGTCAGAAGCAAACGAGTTATGGCTAGTGGCTGATGGCTCGGACTTGCGCAAGCCGTATGCCACAGAGATGCCAGCGTTGATGCAGGTGCACGCCTTGAACGGCAAACTGGTGCCCGGTTACCGGACGCTGAACGTGCTTGGGATGACGCCACAGCGACGAGGTATCTTGTAT
>JARRMW010000166.1:0-2207 GCA_037385685.1 Gammaproteobacteria bacterium | reverse complement strand
GTGCTTCAGATCATCAAACAGCGCCTCGACTTCTTTGAGATCCTTGTAGGAGTCGACGACTTTTCCGGCCGGCAGATCCTCCCGGTTGGTCTGGAGAATAAAGATACCGTCGCGCAGCTGTTCCTGCGCCAGTTGCTGTTCGTTGAGCCGATAACCGATGGCCTTGTCGCTGTCCGGGTCTCTTTGGATATCGAAGAACTTGCGGTACTTGGCTTTGTACCCGGCAAAGATCTTGTTCAGGCCTTGCTCGCTTGCGACCGGGGTTGGTTCTTCGGTCGCCGCCCATTTTTCCAATGCAGCGGCGAGGCTGGATAACTGCCTGTCGCGGTTTTTCTCGGCGACTTGTTTCCGCTCTGGATTCAGGCAAATCACGTAGCGGGGACATTGTTCGTAACGCCCCCTATATTTCTTGATCAGAACAAAGAGCCGATAGGCAAGCTTTGCGTTGTTTGGTCCCACGAGGGCTTGGAGGATGGGTTTGAAGTCGGGATATTGCGGCTCGTCCTCGCTGCTCAGGGCCTGGATCTTTGCCGTGAACCCGAGCAGCGCTTCATCCCGCGGCTCGATCCCCTGTTGCGCAAGCAATGCCTGGGTCTTCCAGAGCAGGAACGCTTTGATCGCCACGCGCCGTTCTGTGATCTGTAGATCGCGGTGGGACACCAAGCCACTGGCGAGGAGCTCGTCGCTTGCCAACAGCATTTGACAGATCTCCTCCTGACGATGCTTGACGCCCATGATGTAGTCGAACCCCTCGCTCTCAATGCGCTGGACATTGAGGCGCGTGATCATCCCGCGATCCCCGACGAAGGTCGTCTGCTCGATGTGATACACCGACCTCAATTCCTTAACCACCTGGGCAACCGTGGTCTCATCCTTGGTATTGCCTTCGAACACATAATGCTTGATGGGGTATCCCTCGAAGGAGGTGACCACACCAATGACGATCTGCTCCAAGTCGGGGCGGCTGTCGCGGCTGTAGCCGTTGGCACCGATCGGGCAGCTCTCGGTATAGAAATAACTCGAGGTGATGTCGTAAAACGTCAACTTCACCTCAACGCTGAACAGATTGCGTAACTGCTCGAACAGCGCCCGCTCGATCTGCTCCTTGGCCCGCAGCAGATAATCCATGCTGCGATAGAAATGGTTCACATCCAGCGCCAGAGCGACAAAACCCTTCATCCGCTTGAAGCACGTGCGCTCCACCCAGCGCGTCGCGCCCAGCTTACTGAGCGGGTCCACGCAGCGGTTCACCACCATGATCTGGATATACTTCTCCACCTCCAATGCCACATGCGGGGCCTGCTGCGTCATCGCCTGCGCAATGATCTGGGATAACGCCATCTTGTTCCACAGTTTTTGCCAGAAAATGATGCTCCCATACTCCAGCGATTCCAGTATCTCGATGCCTTCGCTCAGGGCATGGGTCTCCAATTCAAACAAGCGGATCAAGCCATCGATCAGATGCGCAATCTGATCTGCGGGAATCCGTTCCACATTGCCGAGATTGGCGATGTTGCGGGTGGTGGATTTGCCGTTGAGGCGAACCGACTCGCTGATTACCAGATACTGATAGCTCTTGTTCTTTTTTCGTACCTTGACAATTCGCGGGAACATGGTGATAGCCCTCCGGGCCATGCGCCGAGGCAGTAATGGCCGTCACTTGTGCATCGCCTCCGGAGTTTTCGGTGCCGGATGCACTGCACACGACTCGCCTGCCGCCAGCCAATATTCATCACCACGCTATTTTACACATCTGCTCCGTAATATCAATCGCTAGAAGCTGTATCTGCAAAGTTAGTTGTCACCACGACAATTCGGGGCCTCCACAAGCGGCTGCCAGCATCATCAGTCGGTTATGAAAATTCAATGCCTCGCCGGCGCTCTTTTTCGGAGGCAATTGTCGAATAGGGGTTGTGCAGGTCTAACTTGCCCGGACAATGCCCTATAAACTGGACGCTATCTGATCGAGAAAACCAGATATATCCGTTTCTTCGGAAAGCGCCTGGTGGCCACCTTCGTCTACCAAGCGTTCGCGATCCCGCGAGCCAGTCGGCTACCCGACTGGCCGGCAGCGATGGTGTCATGGATTGCCCAGTGGATAATTTTTTCTTGGCTACGAACCCTACTCGAACAGCTCCGCATGGGTGCCAGCCCGGACGAAGACGACCAACCCCGTCTTCCCGCTGTCGTCGACCTTGTAGGCGAGC
>JARRMW010000165.1:0-2214 GCA_037385685.1 Gammaproteobacteria bacterium | reverse complement strand
AAGCAGCAAACCATCATGCCGCTGATTCAAGCGACCGTTGCGCCTGGAACCATGGTGTTCACAGACGAGTACGACATCTACAACCGCTTAGCCGCCTGGGGCTACGAGCACAAGAGCGTTTGTCACAGCCGCGGCGAATACGCCCGCGACGAAGACGGTGACGGCTTCCACGAGGTGCATGTGAACACCATGGAAGGCTTCTGGTCCTTGCTGCGTTCCTGGCTGCGGCCGCATCGCGGCATCTCTCAGGAGTCCTTGCCCGACTATCTTGGTTTCTTCGAGTTCGTGCACAACGCAAAACAGCGCGGCAAGAGGCTGTTGGATTCCCTGCTGCAACTCTTTCTTACTGAGCAACCCGGAATCCAATAAGAGCCAAAAAAAGATCACACCCCATAGCCTGCGGCACAGCTATGCCACCCACCTGATCGAGGCCGGAGTCGATCTGCTCGAGGTGCAGAAGATCCTCGGCCACCACTCGATCCTGACCACCGCCCGCTACACCCACCTGACATCCTGTACGGAGCACAACGCCAGGCAGGTCATCAACGATCTCATGGATGGCTTCTCCATCGCTTGGGGGAAGGCCCAATGATCCTGCTCTCATCGATTATCCATCTCTTCGAGACCGAGCTGCTGGCCCGGTATCGCGATTCGCTCTTGCCTTCGCATCTCAACGCCCTGGCCGCGATGGCCGATTGCCGTACCTCGGCAAGTCCCATGATGTTGGCCCAATGCACCGATTGTGACCATCGGCTTTTGGTGCCGCATTCATGCGGGCATCGCAGCTGCCCGCATTGCCAGCACCATGAAAGCCAGCAGTGGCTCGAACGCCAGCTTAACAAGCTGGTGCCGGGGCAGTATTTCCTGGTGACCTTCACCCTTCCAGCCGCCTTTCGGGCCTTGGCTTTCGCCCACCAAAGCACACTGTACAACCTGCTGATCCAGTGTGCCTGGCAAACGCTGAACAGCTTTGCGCACAACGACCAGCAGCTGCAGGGCACCCCGGGGGCGATTGCGGTGCTGCACACCCACTCACGCCCTCTGGACTACCATCCCCATGTGCACTTGGTGGTTCCCGCGGCGGCGATCGATGCGAAGAGAAGACTGTGGCGGACCAAGCGATCCAAGGGCAAACGTCCCTATCTGTTCAATCACGAGGCGCTGGCCAAGGTCTTCCGCGCCAAGCTGCTCGCGGCCATCACCGGCGAAGGGCTCCCCTTGCCGGCGCGTTATCCTGAGAAATGGGTCGTCGATTGCAAAGCCGTCGGCTCCGGCGAGAAGGCGCTGGTCTACCTCGGGCGTTATCTGTACCGCGGCGTCATCCGCGAGAAGGACATCCTCGCGTGCGAGAACGGGCAGGTGACCTTTCGCTATAAAGAAGCCGAGAGCGGGCGCACCAAGCAGCGGACGGTCTCGGGGGCGAAGTTCCTCTGGCTGATCCTGCAGCATGTCTTGCCCAAAGGCTTCCGCCGAGCGCGCAACTTCGGCTTCTTGCATCCCAATTGCAAGCGGCTGATCGGCGTGCTTCAGCTTCTGTTCGGCTGCGACCCCAAGCGGGGGTTGGCCTTCCTCAAGTCACGTCCCCAAATCCAGTGTCCTTGCTGTGGCGCCCCCATGAAGATCATCCGAACGCGTCTCCTGCCTGCGCTTTCAGCAGCACCCCCGCTGCCGCTCGGCGAGACGGCAGGAGCTTGTGTGATGTAAGCGACCCCTCAGCCTGAGTGGCCAAGAAAATCGGCCTTCTTTGGCCGAGAGTTGCGCTTGCCTCGATGTTGACAAAAACGGGTAACATAGCCCCTCCTTCCGGACGCTGTTGCCGCAATGGCAGCTTGACAAGCCCGAATCAAAGGTCCCCCGGCCTCAGGTTGGCCTTCGACCTCGGCAATCCCTCAAAAGCTATTTTCTAAAGCGCCGCAGGCCAGGCCCAGCGGCTTCACACGGGCTCGTCCAACAAACGGTTCAGATCGTGGCTCGCTGCGCTCTCACGATCTAACCTTATTCGTTATGCGGCGTCAAACTGCTCTAAGTGACTGCCATCGGGATTCAAGCGTTCGGCGGTGAGGGGCAACGAACATGACGGATGCCAAGTATCGGATCCGCCTTAGATCTGCAACATAGTCGGGGCAGACGTGTTCCTCCACGAAGTCTGCAATGATCGGCAAGGCTGGGGTTGCAATCACCGCCTCTGCCCGAATGGTCTCACCTCTCGCGACA
>JARRMW010000164.1:0-2576 GCA_037385685.1 Gammaproteobacteria bacterium | reverse complement strand
GGCGTTTGTCACCAGCTCGTTGTAGCGCTCGTCAAACACCTGGTCTTGATATTGTCCCCACATCAACGTGCGGTTGAGCGCCTTGAGCGCGCCGGGGTGTTCGGGCGCCTTGGTCAGCACGTCGCGCAACAGCTCCTCGGCCTGGTCGAACTCGTGGGCTTTGTTCAACTCCTGCGCCCTGGCGACGGCCCGCTCCAGGGTCTCCTGCGTAAAACTCTCGGGCAGGGCGTTGCTCTTGAGCGTTTCCTGTATCATCTCGATCATCCTTTCTCTCAGCCGCTTGCGCGAGGTGTGGAGACGGCTCTTGACCGTCGTCGTCGGCACCTCGAGAAAGTCGGCAATCTCGTCCTGGGACGAGAAAGTCAGCGATCTCGTCCTGGGAGTACCCATCAATGTAGTAGAGCGTGGTGGCCTCGCGCTCGCGGGCGGGCAGGCCGCGGACGGCCTGGAGCGCCCACTCCCATTCTTCCCGTTGCTCGGCGATCTTTTCCGGGCCGGGGCCGGCTGCGGCGACCGCCTGAGTGGTATCCATCAGCACGGTCTGGACGCGCTTGCCGCGGGTGAGGCGGTCGCAGTGCTTAAACACGACGCGCTTGAACCAGCCGGGAAAGGCGCGCGGTTGGCGCAGGTTGGGCAGGCAGTGGTACGCCTCGACGAACGCCTCTTGAGCCGCGTCCTCGGCCAACTGAAAGTCGCCCAGGATCGCGTAGGCGTATCCGTAGGCCATGTCCTGGAACCGGCGCACGATCTCCCCGTATGCGTCTTGGTCGTCGCCTTGTGCACGCTTGACTAACGATTCTAGCAGTTTGTCGGAGTGAAACTCTGTACACATCATTGCTATGGTGATACAATGCCACACATGGCAAGAAACTTCAAAACAGTCGACTACGAGCAATCGCTCAAGCAAACGGTGACCATAGAAGAGTGCCTTTCACCAGATCACCTGGCACGGTTTGTCGTTACGGTCATAGCGATGCTGAATCTGAGCGCCATTTATGTGCAATACGCCCCACGCGGTGGCGAGCCCTATGCGCCAGAGATTCTGTTGGGGTTGTTGTTCTACGGATACGCGACAGGAGTGTTCAGTTCGCGCAAGATTGAAAAGGCGACCTATGAGAGCATTCCCTTCCGCTACATCGCAGGTGGTCTGCATCCCGATCACGACACGATTGCCAACTTTCGCAAGACCTTTCTGCCGCAGATGGCGGAGTTGTTCGTGCAGATATTGCTGATCGCGAAGGAAATGGGTGTACTGAAGCTGGGCAACATCAGTTTGGATGGGAGCAAAGTACATGCCGATGCATCCAAGAGTAAGGCGGTTAGCTACAAACGGCTGTTGCAACTGGAGCAGCGGTTGCAGGCGGAGGTAGAGGAATTGCTGGCGTTGAGTGAACAAGCAGAGCAGGGTGATTTGCCAGAAGAAATGAGCGTTGAAAGCGAAGTTCTCCTCCGTCGGCAACGGCTGGTCAGCCTGAAGCAGGCCAAGGCGGTTCTGGAACTGCGCGCCGAGGAACGGTATCAGGCTGAGAAAGCAGCATACGAAGCCAAGTTGCGAGAACGAGAACAAAGGGCTAAGCGCAAGGGGCACAAGCCACGTGGGCGGAAGCCCAAGCCCCCGCAACCAGGCCCTCGAGACAAAGATCAATACAACTTCACTGATCCAGAGTCGCGCATTATGAAGAACAGCAACAACAAAGGCTTTGACCAACACTACAACGTACAGGTGGTAGTTGAGCAGGATAGCTTCTTGATCGTAGCCAACACCTTGTCGAATCATCCCACAGATTGCAATGAAGCCATTCCCACATTGGATGCGATTCCACCTCAAGTCGGAAAGCCTGACGCTGGGGCATTGGACGCGGGTTACTTCAGCGAACACAACATCACGGAAATGGAGCAGCGGGAGATCGAACCTTATATTGCCGCAGGCCGTGAACCACACTACAAAAGTTGGAGGGTCCGATTTGCCGAGTTGCCTGCTCCTCCACCGGAAGATGCTGAGCCTAAAGTGAAGATGGCCTACAAGCTCAGAACAGAAATCGGGCAGGCGATCTACAGATTGCGCAAATCGACCGTTGAGCCGGTGATTGGCATCATCAAGGAGATATTGGGCTTTCGACAATTCTCGCTGCGCGGCCTGGCGGCGGTAGCGGGTGAATGGTGTCTGTTGTGCCTGGCCTTCAACCTGAAGCGATTGCACATCTTGCTCGCCGGACAGCTCTAGAAGGCTCTTGGTGCGCGTACCATTCGCCCAATGCATAGCCAGCTGGTTGAAGAAAGCCTGATGAGGGCCAAAATGGTCTACATTGAGGCGCGTGTTGGTGTTTGGTAGCGTATTTGTGTACATCGCTCGATCAAGATTCTGAGGAAAATGGGCCGATCTGATGCTCAACTGGGCTGATACCATTTTCACTCCGACAAACTGCTAGATTCCGGCGATCACGACGCAGTGGGTCTCGTTGATGCGTCCGAACTTGGTCCCATCTTTAGCCGTGAGATAGGCGGCTTGCAGATCGGATGGCGTGTAGTGTGAGAGCAGCTTGAGCCCGCGCTCGGCGAGAAATCCCTCGATGGCG
>JARRMW010000163.1:0-2790 GCA_037385685.1 Gammaproteobacteria bacterium | reverse complement strand
GCAAGGGCAAACAGATCATTGAATCGTCCATTGACCCAGTCCAGGCGCAAGTGGAGCAAATGGTTGAAGCCATCTTCACTCCAGCGCATACCAACTCCCTTGAAACGCTGTTGAATGAGCCATTTACAGGCACTTTCCACCAAACCGCTGCCGATAGGTAGTCCCAACTCCTTGAATCGGGCATAATCAATATGATCACGATGAGTATCCAGGTAGTCGTACAGGTTCTGCAAAGTCTTGCGAGCAGAGTCTGGCAGGCCATTCAAGGTCAGAGCAGCCTGGAGGTCTGCCAGCACCTCATTGGCTTTGCCCCGGCGCAGCTTGTGGCGTGCCTGGGCGAACCATTGGCGCGAGCGATTGGTACGGCCATCCAACCAGACTTTGGCTCCCTTCCACACATTCTGAGCCGCGTGGTAAAAGTCCAAGATGCCCTGGGCGTGTTTCTCGAACCTTTCACGGAACAGTCGCCAGAAACCTCGTCCTCCATCGCACAGCCAGACGACTGTCTTGGCGTTCAGAATCCCTTGTCGTCTCGCTTCCAGCCACAGCCGCGGACTCAGGTCGTCTATGGACCCCAGCACCGCCACCAATCGCCGTTGGACGAGATGAGTAGCTTTCTTCCCTGTACGCGTGACCCGTTCGCTCAAGCGGGCCAGAACCGCGACCTTGACCTCGCGCCACACAGTACGCCCACTGGGCTTACTGCCATGCGGGCGGAATCCCACCATCACCCCATCGGCCCCGACGAGCAGCGGCAACGCCGCCACAGCTGCTTCTATTTCCTCCTCGCCAGGTTCCTGTCCTTCCTTCAGCATCTTCAACTGTTGTTTGAGTCGCTTCATCGATGCCCGCCCTGCCTCCTGAGTCCAGTTCCAAATCGTTCCAGGGCTCACTGTCACCTCCGTCAGCAGTTTCAACAGCGCTGCTGCGACCTCGAACGGCACGAAAACGGCCAGAGCACAAGCCGCGCGCTTCAGCCCACCACTGGTACGTTGATTAGGCTGCAGACCGAGTTCTGTGTCCAGGGGCTGACTGACTGACAGATTTAACACAGGAAGCTCGCAATCCACTGCTGCTTGGGCAAAGCCGCTTTGCAGCGTGAAGCGATAGCAGGTTCAGGATCGGGTAGTGGATCGAGCCAATAGGGCGAAAAGCGATACCAGCCGCGGCGGTATTGTTGGCGCAGCCAAGCCCAACCAATTTTGAGGTAGCTCATGCCTCGGTCCCAGTGGATATCCACCCAACGGCGGACGCGGGCTCGGACAACACCAACTCCGACACTGGTGAAGTACAAGGTGGCAATAGCCAGGATGAAGAACAAGCGTGACAGAGTTTCCGGCTCATCGAGCTTACTGGCCTGAACTTGGAAGCCGTTCGATTTGTCGTCGAGGAAGTTCTCCTCAATGTCGAACCGCAGTCCGTATTCATTGAGTGTGGTCAAGTCAGTCGGTTCATCGCTGACGATGAACCAGGGATCATCGGTATGATCTTCCGGGCAAGCGAGCGCCAGATGCACAGGACCCAGGCGGGGTCCGAAGATATGGACATTGTGATAGAAATGGGCATGACCCGCAGGTGGACACAGGCAAGACACAGAGGTGACAGGATGATTGGGCAGATAAACCTGGGTATCGCCAGTCACACGTATCCGATAGTGAAAACGGTTCTTGGCGAAGCGAATCAACTCTTTGTGCAAGAAACCACGATCTGCCAACAGAACAATCACCAGGCCCTGGGGCAGTGCCTCCAATGTGCGCTCCAAAACCGGCTTGTAGTCGTTGAAGCTTACAGTGGCGCTGGCGTGACGAAGCATACGCCACGCAACAGGGATGGCGCGTCCCCGGTAGACCAAAGATGTGCGGATGATCACGAATGGACCCAGGACCGAGGTGTCCAATGCAACGAGTACTCGTTGCCCAGTGGGCCAATCCTTCAACGCGGTTCGGAGCAGGTACGGATACCACTTCGCTGGCTTGACGGCCTCGTTATTCAACCAGCGGGCAAAGCGGCGCACGTGGCTGGACGCAAACTTGGCAGCACTAATGACCACCTCGCTCCAACCTGGCAGGCTAACCTTGCGGGTGAAGCACAAACCGACTACTGCCCAAGCCAAAGGCATCAGCCGACGGACATCAAGCCAAAGGCATCAGCCGACGGACATCACCGTATACGCTACGAGGAATTGCTTTCACAAACGCGCTCATCAGATCACCGTACATTTGCCAACTGTCGCTCATGGGGACCTCCAGTAGAGTTATGGTAGCTCAGACACCATCTTACCCTACTGGCGGATCCCCGCCAATGTTAAATTTGTCAGTCAATCAGGCGTGACAGACCGATTATGGTACCGCCAGGTGATTTTGTCAACGCGTCAGAACGCGGGTTGCGTTTTGGACGTTTTGCGGTAGACTTTTGGAAATGACGTTCGAGGTTTGACATTTGACATTTGACGTTTCCAAATCCTTTCGCGATCCCGATGCCGCCCGCGCCCTGGCCGAGGCGATCCACGCCCGCTCCACGCGCCCCGTCCGGCTGATGGAGTTCTGCGGCGGGCACACGCACGCCATCCTGCGTTTCGGCATCCCATCACTCCTGCCGCCGACCGTCGAGTTGCGCTCCGGTCCTGGCTGTCCCGTGTGCGTCACTTCTGCCACCGACCTGGACCACGCCATCGCGCTGGCGCAGGTCCCGGACGCGATCCTGACCACCTTCGGCGACATGATCCGCGTGCCGGGTTCGCGCGCCTCGCTGGCCCAGGCCAAAGCCGAAGGCGCCGACGTGCGCGTGGTC
>JARRMW010000162.1:0-2225 GCA_037385685.1 Gammaproteobacteria bacterium | reverse complement strand
TTCATGGAACGATCCAGTTAAGGCCAGATCATGAAACTGTCTCTCGGCCGGATAGTTGAGATACTAGCGAATCTTGGCGTAATTGCCGGCCTCGTTTTTCTCGGACTGGAAATCCAACAGAACAATGAGTTGTTGGAGACAGAGATTATTGCCACTCGCCAAGCTATTCGGGCGCAGGATTTTCTGCTGCCTGTCGAATACCCTGAACTGGGCCAGGCGTTGATTGATAGTCGTAATGGTAAGGAACTCACCGAATATCAGATACTCATCCTTGATCGCGTTATATCAACGACACTCTTTAACTGGCAGTTCATCCATGCTGAATTCGTCAAGGGGCGGATCGACGAGGAAGACTTACCCATCCGCGTGTGGAGACAGGCGTTTCGGGGTGGCAGCACATCTGAGAACGATTATTGGCCGGAAATGACGGAGTTCTGGCAGAGGAATCACATTGCATTTAATCCGGCGTTTGTCGCCTGGATGGAAGAGAACATTGTGAATCCGTAGAGACGGCTGCTTCTGGCCGCACTGCGACGGTCGCTCTGGCTCCACAGTGACTTCCGCTATGCCGGCAAAAGCAGTCGGTCGATGATCTTGCGGTATAATTTCCGCCACTGACCCTAACCGGACCGTCAGCAGTTATCCTTAGACTGGCTCCAGTTTACGTACATCCCCGAATTGACGGATTCTTGTGTCTCGCTCATAAGACGTAGTTACATCCGATAAAGGCAAACCTGAGAAAACTCAGGGACGCAAAGCCGCGGATCCTCGCTTCCTCTGAGAAGCCATGGATGACTCCCCGAAGGACCCCAAGATCGCCAGGCTGCCGATGGCTCACAAGCACAAGGGGAAGATCATGACTGTCTCGATAAGGCACATTAGCGGCATCGGGTTGCTGGCCATATTTGCGCTGAGCGCCCCGTTGGTTGCCGACGACGAAGTATCGATTGAGCTGACACCGGTGGAACAGCTCGGGAAGGCCCTGTTCTTCGACAAGATATCCGATCCCGACTGGATGTCCTGCGCCGATTGTCACAGCCCCGATATCGGGTGGACAGGACCGATTCCGGGAATCAATAAGCACGGAGCCGTTTATAGGGGCGCAGTTCCAACCCGGTTCGGTAATCGTAAACCGCCGAGCGCAGCATATGCGACTTACAGTCCTATTTTCTATTTCGACGAAGACGAGGACCTCTTCATAGGAGGAAACTTCTGGGATGGACGGGCAACGGGCGAACGGCTTGGCAACCCTGCAGCAGACCAGGCGCTCGGACCGTTTTTGAACCCGGTCGAACAAAACAACCCAAGTAAAGAGGCTGTCTGCCTACAAGTGGCGGCGTCGAAATATGCGAGCCTGTTTGAAGAGGTGTGGGGACCAGCAAGCCTGGACTGCGTCACGTATGCAGAGATGATGTACGACCAGATTGGTCTGTCCATTGCCGCGTATGAAAACTCGAGCGAAGTGAACCAGTTCTCCTCGAAATATGACGCATTTCTTGCAGGTGATGCTGAGTTATCCGACGAGGAGGCCTTGGGGCTCACGTTGTTCGAGGGCAAAGCGATGTGCTCGGCATGCCACCCGACCGGAACAGGGTCAGCCTTTACCGACTTCACCTACGACAACCTAGGGGTTCCCCGAAATCCCGAAAATCCCTTCTATAGCATGGATACGGAGCTGCTAGATGACGGCACTCCAATCAACCCGCTGGGCAGCGAGTGGGTCGATGTTGGGCTCGGTGGCTTTCTGCAGACCCGCCCGGAATGGCAGGACAAGGCGGCCGGGAATATGGGCAAACACAAAGTCCCGACACTTAGGAACATCGGCAAGGGTCTTGGCCAGGAAACGCCAAAGGCCTATGGGCATAATGGCTACTTCAAGAGCCTAAAAAGCATCGTGCACTTCTACAACACGAGAGACACGAAGCCTGAGTGCCCTGACCCGTTTACTACGGAAAAGGCCGCCCTGCAGATGAACTGCTGGCCAGTCTCGGAAGTGGCGGCGAACAAAAACACTACGGAGCTTGGCAGTCTCGGCCTGACTGACGCGGAAGAAGACGCGCTAGTCGCATTCATGCTGACACTGTCAGACGACTTCAAGGTGAAGGAGAAGGTCAAGTAATCTGCAATTCAGGACCTGATTTCGGCCCCTTCGGGGGCCGTTCCTTTTCCGTTTGGAACAAAAAGACCGGCCGCTCGATCTAGGCTGCGACTTCCGCTTTTGGCCG
>JARRMW010000161.1:0-2572 GCA_037385685.1 Gammaproteobacteria bacterium | reverse complement strand
TCCCGGTGGCTAACATGCGTCCTAGTGAGGTGATGAAGGTAAGCAACGCGCTGGCCCGCACCGCCTCGCGTGGCGGGAACAGGCTGCTGAATCCGACGACGAGTACGACCCACGTGCCGGCTGCCAGCCCAGTGATGGCCCGTCCGATGGCCAGCTCGTCGATGCCGCTGGCCCTGCCCATGACGAGCGCGCCCAGCCCGGCCAGGGCAAAGCCGCCGACGATGAAGGGTTTGCGCCGGCCTACCCAGTCGGATACGATGCCCATGGGAAAGCGAATGAACGCTTGCCAGATGCCGTACTGGGCGATCACGAATCCGACCAGCGCCAGCGAATCGGTCTTGCTCTGAAAGACGAAAAAACGTTGGTGATGCACTATAAATCGCACAGGGGGCTGCTCGATTTTGTCGTCGGGCTTGTAAGGGGCGTTGGCAAACGCTATGATGAAGCCCTTCAGGTCACCAAAATAGACCCGGATAGGGTGCAGATTGTTTTTTCCTGAGAATCTATGGCCATTCCGCGCAAAGCGCATCGACAACCTTTTGTCAATGTTGGCGCTATAAGCGCCTACGCGTCGTCCGGGACTGCGCCCGGAAGACATGGCCCCTTCGGGGCAGTTGACAAGAAACTCGATTTCTCCTAAGCTCTCATCATCCTACCAGAGAGAGCGGTGGAGTGATAGCTACGATGGAAGAATTCAGCGAATACTACTCGGATTATCTGGACGGCACCTACGACTGTGCAGATCGGATCGTGCTTAATGGCTACTTCCGGCTTGGTTGTTCTCCGGGAGGGTTCCGCACGTGGTGGCGACGTCTGGAAGGCTCCGACGAGAAACTGGACGATACCCACCTGATGCGTATGGCAGGGCGGTTCAGTCGGCGTGTTCACGCCTATGCAAAGAAGCACGATGTGCCCATCATCCATTGCAAACAAGGGCAGCGGAAACACGAAATAGCCAAGCAGCATCTGCCGCAGGACCCTGACTTTGTTGGTGTGTTTCTGATTCTGGTAGGTCGAGCCCCTGCGCCGGTTTGGAAGGTCAAGCGCAAAGGTGGAAAGATCATCAATATCGAGAGGAAGAAACCATATCCCTACGTGAACCATTATTCGTTCCACATCATGGACCCTGAATGGGGGCACGTCATGATCAAGCTGTGTGGACACCCGCCGTTTAGCGCCCAGATCGCGGTGAATGGTCACGAGTTCGTAGCCAGCCAGGCAAAGAAGGAGGGTGTTGAGTACACCAAGGAAGGCAACTGCTTCACAGAAGTTCCCGACACTGCGCAACTGGCCGAAATCGCAGACACCTTGTACTCTGCGGAGACGATAGGGCAATTGATCCAGATGTGCGAGCGTTGGATTTACTCGGCGTGCCTGTGCTTTGGGTTGAGCTTGGAGGATCAGGAAAGAACGGGCTTCCACTACGACTACTCGATCTATCAGGCGGAGTACAGTCGCAATCTGGTGTTCACACGTGGTAGTGTAATGGAGGAGGTTTTCCAGGGCATCGTTGACCGCACCCGCAGACGGTTGGATGTCAAAAGGCTGAAAACCATCTTTGGAGCCAAGCAACGTCCCTACAGGCGCAAAGGCAAGAAGCCACCTCGATTGGAGGTCGTGGTCGAGAGACCTACGTATGATATGACAGTGTTCAAGATCCACTTTGGCAAGTTCACCCTCAAGATGTATACCAAAGGCGAACACGTCCTGCGGATCGAGGCTATTGTCCACAATGTACGAGCCACACGCTGGAAACGATCGTTGCCCAAGCTGCCTGATATCGTGTCTCGTTTGAAGGAGATGCTGAACAGATTCTTGGAGGTGGTCTACTGTGTAGCCGTTTCGTACATCGCCGACACAACTCTGGAAACGCTGCCCAAGTCCTCGCGTGTGGGCCGGGCAAGAGTCGGCGGCATTGACATCAACAACCCCAGGATGCGGGCGGTGATCGAAGCAGTAACTGGATTCGCTGCTGCTCCCAATGGATTCCGTGCTTCCGACATCGCCGCCAGGGTGCAGGAGATCATAGAGTGCGGCGAAGATACGTACACCTCCCGCAAGGCGGCTTATGACCTGAAGAAGCTGCGAGGCAAGGACGTGATTCGCAGAGTGGGCAAGTCGCGCCGATACGAGATTGTACCTGATGGGCTGCGCGCTGTGACTGCCTTGCTGCTCTTGAGAGACAAAGTGATCAAGCCTGTCCTGGCTGGAGCTGGCAAGCCCAGGCGTGGAAGAAAACCCAAGAATCAAAGCCCGATTGATGCTCATTACGAAGCTATCCAGTTTCAAATGCGCAGCCTCTTCCAACTCATCGGCGTGGCTGCCTGAACCTATCGACAATGTTGTTATACATGTGGACTCTTTAAGCGCCTATGCGTCTTTCGCGCTGCACGCGAAAGACATGGCAGTTTCACCGGCGCTGCGCGCCGCCGAAACTGCAACTCAAAAGTGCCATTGTTTTGCGAAACGTATCGACAATCCTGTTATACATGTGGGCTCTTTAAGCGCCTATGCGTCTTTCGCGCTGCACGCGAAAGACATGGCAGTTTCACCGGCGCTGCGCGCCGCCGAA
>JARRMW010000160.1:0-2241 GCA_037385685.1 Gammaproteobacteria bacterium | reverse complement strand
TTGGTGAACCGCTCAAAGTTCAACACAAAGGAGGTTCTACATGAGAATTCAACGTAGTTTATCCCATACGAAGTGGGAATGCAAGTACCACATAGTGTCGTGCTTTGTGGGTACGCGTAGGAACTTAACAGGACAACCTTTGTGGGCCAGAGGCTACTATGTGTCAACGGTTGGCATAGACGAAGATGTTATTCGAGAGTACATTCGTCACCAAGAAGACGAAGATCGTCGTGTTGATCAATTGAGCCTTTGGAAGTATCTTCTCAATAAGTTGGGGTAGATTGTCGGCGAATCGCCGACAGACAATAGCACGTTAACAACGGACTGACCTACGGAGAGAGCCACGATGCTCCCAATTGAAGACGCTCCGCGCGCGCGGAGATCAGATCGGCGAGACTGGGCATCTTGCAAGCACTGGAGACGCGATCATAGATGTACTCGTAGAAACTGACGTCCAGTTTCTTTGCCGTGGCCTCCAATGTGGCGAAGGTATCCCACGCCTTCGTGCCGTCCTCAGAGCGAGTGCCGAAGCTGATCTTTCTTCTACGAACCCGCTTCCTGGCTGCGAGTTCTGCCGAGTTGTTATGCAGCGGTATCTCCGGGTATTCGAGCACCAGCAGCAAGGACTCCTTCTTGGCTTTGGTCTTAGCGATGCGCTCATCCAGTGCTTCATACCCGGTGACGGTGGAGAAGAGTTTGTCGAACTCGTTTGTCAAGCGCACGCGGCCTGCTGCGGTTGGATGTTCCCGGTAGATGTGTAGCCGGTCGTAAAAGTCCCAGAAGTGTTTTCGAAAGTCGTCCAGCAGTTGGCGATGATAAGCCACGTGGGGGATAAGCTTCTTGTAGTGGCGGCCTTCGTGAATCCAGCACAGGAACAACTCATCGGTGACCAACTTGAACTGCGGTGCATCGTCGCAGATGAGCAGTTTCACCGCTGGGAATTCCGTCTGGGCTTGGTAGGCGGCGATGGCAGTGGCGTCCAATATCCATTTGCGCTGCTGGACGCCCAGATTGGGCAAGTGCTGCTTCAGTAGACCTGTGAACTCGTCCTCACCCAGTTCTTGCTCGTGAGGGAGAGCGTTGAGTTGGCCAATCACTCGCGCCGAAACCCTGAGTGAGCGAAGCAGTTCAAACGCTTCGTTGTTGAGGAGGAAGCGGCGCTCATCAGTATTCCACAGCACGTCGATCACTGTTAGCCGATCTTTCTTCTCCGTCGTGAAGTAGGCGCTGTAGAGCGGGTTGCACACGATGTGGCAATGCTGGTTCTGCCCCTTCACTCGTGCGCTCGTATCGTCGATGTGCTGCCAAGGGCTGCTGCGTATCCCTGCTTCATAGATCGCGTCCTTCTCAGCGTGGAAAGGCTCCTTGCCCTTGATCAGCAGATTGGACAGTTGCCCCGACGATATCTGGATCCCAAAGTGACCAAAGAAATCGCGGATTTTGGGCTCAGTGGTCTGCATGCCAAAATGCATCACAATCGCCAACGACTTGATGCCAGGGCCAAACTCCCCTTCGTAACCAGGGGGCAACTCCGCCAAGTACGTCTTGCCCTCTGATGCGGAATAGTACTTGCGCTTCCGAAACAGGACGTTATCGGTGCGAATGCTGAGATCTTGCACCGTGACCTCTTCGTAATCCTTGAACTTGGCATCTGCAGGCAATCGCTCTGGCTCAACGTCAAGCTCTTCGATGCGATCGGTCTTGACCTTGTCCAACTTGCGACGCTTTCTCCTCTTCTTCGGCTTACGCCGTTCTTGCTCAGAGGAATGGTCGGAGGGTTCACGCTTTTGCCTATTGGGCTTGATGTTGGGTTTCCCTTGTTCGCCCTTGAGACGGTTGATTTCATCACGCAGATGCTGAACCTCCTCGCGCAACGCTTGGCTCTCCGTCTTCAGGGTCTCGACTAGGTTGAGCAGCATCACGAGTGCCTGTCGTGCGCCCTCAAGGTCTTGGATTTGGGTAGGATCAAAGCCGTCTAGCAACTTGCTCACTCCACAAGATCAGTCCGTATGCAAATCGAGAGGAAAACGTCGCTATCTTACCACACGCTCGTTAGGTTACCATTAGAACAATGTCGGAAATGCGCAAGAATCCGGGCTGCCCCGGAATATTGAGAAGATACGTCTTCTCCGTGTTTGGCTTGACCGATCTTGGCTACACGCTCGCCAGCGTGTGGAAAGTCCAGAATACGCAGCGCGTCAGGCCGATGAAAGTCCACAAACGACTGAATCCACTCCGCCC
>JARRMW010000159.1:0-2799 GCA_037385685.1 Gammaproteobacteria bacterium | reverse complement strand
TCGCCCCTGGATCTGTGCCACCCCAGGGGCGGCGAACCTCCCATGGGTACAGAGGCTTGCGTGCGCAGCGCACGCATGTAGCTGGGCGTGGCTTGTCACCTCGGTGGGATTCTGAAACGATACCAAGTCACGCCGCTATCGATGCGAAAGACTGATTGCATCCGGCTTCATTCGCCGTGTTCGGTGCCAGATCATTCCTTGGAGATTGCCCGTCAATGCCACAGATTCAATTGCCGATTTTTCCTGATGGCGCGGAGCACATCAACGCGCAATTGGCGTTTGAGAAGCGCGATGGGCGAGTAACTTACTTCAATGGCAGCATGCCGGTATTTATTCACGACGAGGATGATGTGGCGACCTTTCGCATGATCACCGCGCAGTTTTGTATCAATGGCAATGCCACGCAGGCGGAGATCTCGCGCGCCTTTGGTGTGACGCTCATTAGTGTCAAGCGGGCCGTGAAGCGCTATCGCGAGAAGGGCGTGGCGGGGTTTTATCAGGAGCCGAAGCGCCGCGGCCCGGCGGTGCTGACCACCGAGGTATTGGAAAGCGCAAAAAAGACCCCGACACACCGCCCAGCACCAAGAGTCAGCGCAGCGGCGAGGATGCCCAAGCCCTCATGGGGGTAGGTGCGAGCAATGTACTGGATCGGGTCGCCGCCAGTGTCGGGGATCTCACCGCGGTGGAACCGAGCTTTCAGGCCGTCTGCGATGTCCCCAATGGGGGTGTGCTGCTCGCCCTGCCGGGGCTGTTAGCGATCGGCCTGCTGCATCAAGCCGAAAGATACTTTCAGCTGCCCAAAGGCTATTACGGGCTGGAAAGCCTGTTTGTGATGTTGGCCTGTCTGGCCTTGGCGCGGCTGCCATCGCTGGAACAGCTGCGCTACTGCGCCCCCGGGGAGTGGGGCAAACTGTTGGGCCTGGACCGCATTCCAGAAGTGCGCACGGTGCGCAAGAAGCTCGCCCTGCTGTCCGAGCAGGAGGCGGTCAATGCCTGGAGCGCCGAGCTGTGCGCGCAGTGGATGGGGGCCGATCCCGAGCAGGCCTCGGTGCTGTACGTGGACGGCCATGTGCGCGTCTATCACGGCGCGCAAACCCCCCTGCCACGCCATTACGTGGCGCGGCAAAAGTTGTGTCTGCGCGCGACGACCGATTACTGGGTCAATGCCATGGATGGACAACCCTTCTTTCTGCTCAACCAAGCCGTTGATCCCGGCCTGCTGCAGGTGCTTGAGCAGCAGATTGTCCCACGCCTGGAACAGGCGATTCCCGCTCAACCCTCGGCAGACGCATTGGCCAATGATGCCAAGCTGTCCCGCTTCACCCTGATCTTTGACCGTGAGGGGTATAGCCCGGCGTTTCTGCAACGCATGAAAGCGAAACGCATTGCCTGTGTCACCTACCACAAATACCCCGGTGATGACTGGCCGCGCGAGGAGTTCCAAGCCTGCCAGGTGGAACTGGCATCCGGGGCCAGTGTGACGATGGCGCTCGCCGAGCGGGGCACCTTCCTTGGCGGGAAGCTCTGGGTGCGCGAGGTCCGCAAGCTCACCGCCAGCGGCCATCAGACCGCGGTGTTGTCAACCGACTACCGCCGCGATCCAGGGCCAACGGCCGCCGCCATGTTCGCGCGCTGGTCGCAGGAAAACTTCTTCCGCTACATGCGTCAACACTATGGTCTCGATCGCTTGGTCGACTATGGCCTCGATGAGATTCCTGACACCATACGTGTGGTCAATCCTGAGTATCGCCGGCTCGACGGGCAGGTGCGCAGCCTCAACGCCCGCCTCGCGCGCCAGCGTGCCGCCTTCGGCGCGCTGACCCTCAATGGCGAGATCGAACCGCAGAAGGTCGCCGCGTTCGAGCACCAGAAGGCCGCACTCCAAGAGCAGATCGAGACACTGACCCGCGAGCTCGAGGAGCGCAAGGCTCAGCGCAAAGCGCTCAAGCGGCACATCACCATCGCCGAGCTTCCCGAGGAGGAACGCTTCCAGCAACTGCGTACCCAAAGCAAGCAGTTAATCGATATGATTAAGATGGTGGCCTATCGTGCGGAGACCGCCATGGTGCAGATGGCACGGGAAGTGATGCAGCGCGAGGACGATGCGCGCAGTTTATTGCGCGCCCTGTATGGCACGGAAGCGGACCTGGTTCCGGACGAAAAAGCCGGCACGCTCACAGTCCGCATACATCATCAGGCCAGTCGTTCTGCGGATGCGATCATTCGTCACCTCTGTAATGAGCTCAATCAGACCGAAACCATTTTCCCGGGCACGTCTTTACGCCTCGTATATGAATTGGTCTTGAATGAGCCGAATGCTGTCTCAACGCATGCTAATAAAATGACAAGCGCATAATCAATTCGAAATCACCGGAAATCCATCGCGCCCAACCGGGCCTTCACGAAAACTGAGGTCAACACATAATCGCGGAGATCAGGAGGCCTGACCTTACGCTCGACATGGTCGCGGCCTTCCTGCCCGACCTGGAGCTGGCGGGATGGCAGGGGCTCGGGCTCGCCGTTCAGGCCTACCAGAAGCGCGCCTGCGCGGTGCTCGACCTGTTTGCCGCGCTGGCGCGGGAGGCTGGCCGGTGCCTGATGGTGCGCCTGGTCAAGGGTGCCTACTGGGACAGTGAGATCAAGGCGGCCCAGATCCGCGGGCTCGACGGCTATCCGGTCTTTACGCGCAAGGGGAGCACTGATCTGTCGTACCTCGCTTGCGCGCGTCGGCTCCTCGGTCACGCGGACGTCTTATTCCCGCAGTTTGCGACCCATAACGCGCACACGATTGCGGCCGTC
>JARRMW010000158.1:0-2252 GCA_037385685.1 Gammaproteobacteria bacterium | reverse complement strand
GTACCAGAGCACACCACGGCTGGTATGGCTCAAGCCCGTGGCGGGTGATTTCCGCCGCCGGCTCTGTGCCGAGGAAGCCTCCTCGGGCACCGGGCGGGCGCCATGAGCAAGCCGTCCCGCGAGGATGGCATTGCGCACATTGGTGGCCAGTTGCTTGTGCTCTGCGGTCTCGAAGAAGCCCACCGCCTCCCACCTACGTTTTCGGGTTGTAGGTGAATAACGTCGGATCTAGCGCATCCGGGTCCAGTAGTTATGCGAGTTTCGGGTAAATTCTCACTGTCCCAAGCTCATTTCATGTAGGCACACGCGTATGGACAAAGAGCTTTATTCCGCAGGTAGTACACGGTATAGTCGTAGGTATGTACCTACGAACCTCACGCAGGAGAAACAAAGACGGCAGCGTCACGGAGTATTACCAACTCGCGCACAACGAGCGCCATCCAGAGACGCGCAAGCCGGTGGCTCACATCGTTCACAATTTTGGTCGCGCCGATCAACTGGATCGAGATGAGCTGGTTCGCCTGTGCAAGTCCATCGCTCGGGTTTGTGATCTGGAGGTCATTGATCGGCTCGCGCAGGGAGAAGGTGAGTGTGCGAACGACGCCTTGCCAGAGGATATCAAGCTGATCCACACGCGCGGGCTGGGCCCGGTGGTGGTAATCGAAGCCCTCTGGAACCGTCTGGGCATTGGGGAAATTCTGCGCGAGAAGCTGCGCAAGAAAAGGCGCGCGCTTGAGTACGAGCGAGCCCTCTTGGCGATGACGGCGAATCGGTTGTGTGAACCGGAGTCCAAGCTGGGCGTTTGGGATCGCTGGCTATCGAAAGTCTACTTACCCTCGTGTGAAGGACTGCTGCTGCGACAGATGTACGAGGCGATGGATTTTCTGTACGCCGAGGCACAGGCAGTCGAAGAAGCGGTGTTTTTTCACACCGCCGATCTATTGAATCTGGATGTGGATCTGGTGTTCTACGACACCACCACGGCCTCGTTTTCGGTCGATGAGGAAGACGCCGAGGAGAGCGACGAGCCGGGGACAGGATTACGGCAATGGGGCAAACCCAAGGAAGGCGGTTGGGCGGTTCAAGTGGTGGTCGCCTTGGCGGTGACCCGCGAGGGGCTTCCGGTTCGTTGCTGGGTCTTTCCGGGCAAGACAACAGACGTCACGACGGTCGAGCAGATCAAGGCGGATCTGCGTGGTTGGAAATTGAGTCGTGCCCTGTTTGTCGCCGATGCTGGGATGAACTCCAAGGAGAATCGCGCGGAGCTGGGTCGTGCTTGCGGGAAGTATTTGCTGGCGACGCGCCTAGCCAGCGTGGCGGAGATCAAACAGGAGGTCCTCGCGGCGCCGGGTCGGTTCAAAGTAATCCAAGAGAATCTTCACGCCAAGGAAGTTGTCCTCGGCGACGGGGAGCGACGGCGTCGCTACGTGCTGTGTTACAACCCGAAAGAAGCCGAACGCCAACAACGCCTTCGGGCGCAACGGATCGAGGAGCTCGAGGCGGAGCTGGCGCGTCATCCGGATAAAAACGCCAACGCCCAGTGGGCGATCGAGCGCTTGGCCTCGGGTCGCTACAAGCGTTATCTGACCACCACCGAAAAGGGTCAGATTCGCATTGATCGCGCCGCCATCCGCGAAGCGCAGCGTTATGATGGGAAATGGGTGCTGGAAACCAATGACGATACGATCAGTCTGGAGGATGCCGCCAGCGGCTATAAAGGCCTGCTGGTCATTGAGCGCTGTTTTCGTTCTTTGAAGCGCACGCAGATCAAAATGACCCCCATGTTTCACTGGCTTGCGCATCGCATTGAGGCGCATGTGCGGATTTGCGTTCTCGCCTTGCTGATCGAGCGCGTGGCGGAGTTGGCTTGCTCGCAATCTTGGTTCCGCATCCGACGCACGCTCGATGCTCTTCAGGCGACGGAGTTTCACACACCGACACAGCGTTTTTTTCGAATGAACGAGGTTTCACAACCCGTACGGCAGGTCTTCAAATCCCTCGCAATCCCGCTACCCAAGCGGATTCTCGCCATTACCGCACACCCCAGCCAACCCTCCGGCGCGTAGGCACACGCCGAATTTTCTGATTTCGCTCGACCCCACGTCTGACGCGGCTTTACGCCAAGTCGTGTGTTCGTCCCCCGAAAACCAAGGCCGTAGACCACCCGCTTGAGCTCGAACAGACCAAACACGTTGCGGATCTCACGCCGATGCAAGTCAACGAGCCGACGCACCGCGCGGCCATCCTCCAAG
>JARRMW010000157.1:0-2268 GCA_037385685.1 Gammaproteobacteria bacterium | reverse complement strand
CGAAGGTGATGTGGAGGTCGAGCCACGACCGTTGGACCTCCTCTTCCGAGTTGGGTCATCTTCGCCCGATCTGGCGACGTCCGCACGACGGCAGGGTCAACCCACACACTCGCCGCGCTTTTCCCGGGCAACATGTAGCCAAAACTCTTCTCTGGTCAGCTTTTTGGCTACGGGAACTATGGAATAAGATTTGAGATTGTGGTTTGACGCGTATAGTCGGGCTGCCGCAATTGACTTGAACGTCATGACCTCTCCATTGCTTGCGAACTCGCCGCTCAAAAGCAGCCTCTCAGCTACGATCTTGCCATCATGCTTAATAGAGCGGGCGATGAAATAATGCGAGGCCGGTCGGTTCATTGGGACACAGTATGCACCAAATTAACGGCCGCTTTTGGCTGCGGTTTCAATCGATCGACGCAACACATTGGCCAACCCTGACGGCGTAAGAATCCGGCAGGGCGGTGCAGGAACATGGGCTGTCAGTCCAGCCGCCTTGGATAGCCGTCGGGGCAACCTTCGGGCTCGGCGGTGTACATGAAATGGGCAATCTTCCATGTCCCATCGATTTTGGCCAGATTGACCGTGTCCACGCCGCAATGGGAAAACTCTCCGTCGATCCAGAACTCGTATTCGCCCCACACTACCGCAATTGGACCGCGAATCAGCACTGTGGGTTCGCCGATCCAGCGTTCCAGATAATCCGTCGGCGCATGCCGTCCAATTGCGCTAACCGGTCTTTATAGGCGCGCTCTCGCATCCGCCATTCTCCCTGAGGCAGATTCACGCCGCTAAAGGACAAATTATGCGCCTTCTCAGTAAGAATGGCCTGCCATTGCTCTGGATCACCAGAGGCGATGACGTTGAACGTGTGTTGCATGAACGCTAGGATTCTCGCCTTCTCTGCAGCCTTGTCATCGGCGATAGCCGTTTGCACAGTGATAAGCAGTACCAAGGCGGAAAGTAGAATACGCATGAAGAAATCCTGTGGTTGCAAATCGTTAATAGCCTGGCGCAGTCAGGTACGGCATGAGTCGGTATTGCGAGGGATCGATACCGGCCCTGCGAAGCGGGGCTAATTTTTCGATCCAACAAATTCGACAGCCAGATCCAGCCGTCAGACAATACCAGCTTAGTTAGCCTGGCCACTAGCCGGTCCGGCGGCTTACACCGCTGCCGGATGTGCCGACACGCCGCTATACAGGGATTGAGCTGGCGATAATTAGCGGCTGCTAATGGCCGATTGCGAACAGTCTGTCACCCCTCGGATTGGGTCCATTTAGAACCGAATCTGAGGATTCGCAGCGCAACGAGGTCGACGTCGGAAAAAGGTGAGACGGGATAATGAGGATGACTGATTGATCGGAGGCTACCAAGATGGCATTTATCGATACAATTTCTCCCGGTGATTCGCGCGACGAAGTTCGTGCGATGTACGCGCGCGAGGAACAAGATTGGGGCTTCGTGCCTGACTACGCTCGGGTTTTCTGCCACCGGCCTCGTGTCATGGAATGTTGGGGCCATCTGCTGGGGGAGATTAGGCGCCCTGTGGATGCGTACCGCATCGAGCTTGCGACCTTCGCGGCGGCGTACGAATCGCGCCATTCTCCTTGCTCTCTCGCTCACGGCGCCAAGTTGGCGGAGATCATTGGCAAAGAGGCGCTGCTTGCGCTTGCCGCTGGGCGCGAGGAAGAGGTTCTGAACCCGACCGATGTCGCAATCTGGCGTTACGCTCGGCAGATCGCGCGCGATGCCTCGCAAATCACAGCGGAAGACGTCGAGGAATTGCGTGAATCGCATGGTTTGAGCGACAAAGAGATTTTCGATATAGCCGCGAATGCGGCGAGCCGCTGTTTTTTTACAAAGCTACTCGATGGCCTCGGGGTTGATGCTGACCGCGGCTTCTTGGACCTTGATACTGATCTGCGTCAAACATTGACCGTTGGCCGCCCGATAGCGAACCATCCGCCTGAATCCCTGACAGACGGTTGATGAAACTGCTGGTCAAGGTAAGCGGCACAAACGGTTCAGCCGTTGAAGTAATCCGGAATCTCCATTTGATTGTCAGGCGTCTGCTTCTGGCCGCACTGCGACGGTCGCCCTGACTTCGAAGTGACTTCCGCTTTGCGCTGGCAAGCCGCCGCTCGACGACACTGCGGTATACTGTCGGCCCGAGCCCCAGAAGAGACATGCGAAAAGGATAATATCGATGAATAAATTCGCCACTACGATCATCTTGGGCGCACTGACAGCGCTGCCGTGTTGGGCGCA
>JARRMW010000156.1:0-2294 GCA_037385685.1 Gammaproteobacteria bacterium | reverse complement strand
GATATCACGTACAGTGCGCCCAGCCTTGGGAGGCGTCTGGAAGACGCTGCCTGAGCCTGAGCATGTCTGGAATGCAAGAGGATAACAAAGGAGGAAGTAGTCCAAATGTCCATCCGCTGCGATGAGCGGATGAGAGCCGAAGCGGCGGTGACCGGTTGCGCATTGATCGGGTGACGTAGCCCGCGGGAAACGGGGCGTGAGGCGAAGTCGTTACGCCAAGATGCGTCTCCAGGCTGAGCATTGGAAGGTTGAGGAACACGAACCGGTTGATCCGCGTCTGTGGGCTGAAATGTCGCCTTCACCTACACGGCTTAACAGGTGAAATGCGGATGCGAACCGTTGACACGAATGCAGCGGAACGCGAATGGAATGCCGTATATGTAGGTCGGCATCCTTGAGTTGCGCGGAGAGCATCGCTAGCGCGCAGCATCTGCATCGACTTGCGGCAAGCAAGGGTAAAGACTGCGACCGGCAACCTCACCAAATGCGTTCGAGTCCGGCATGTGAACTGGGGAAGGTCCATTGGCGATGCGAAGGGAATGTGGCCCCGAGGCGCGATGGACTGGCGGAGCGCTCGTAGTAGTCGGCGGCCGGGAAATCCGGCTACATGGCGAAGGGGCGCAGTTCGAGAGGCTTGTGCGGTGGATTAGCTGACCGCTAGAGAGGTGAAGACCTTTGATAATCAGCGAAATGCAGCGCAAGCTGGCAACGTGGTCCACGGCGGACAACGAACGCAAGTTCGATCGTCTGCTCCGGATCATGGCCGACCGGTCGTGGTTGGCCGAGGCAGCCCGGATTACGCTGGCATCGAGCGGTGCCAGAACACCGGGTGTCGACGGTGTCGACAAGCAAGCAATGGAGGCTGATCTTCCCGACGAACTCGAGCGCATCCGCGCCGAGTTGCTGGCGGGCGACTACCAGCCGCTACCGGCAAGGCGTGTCTACATCCCGAAAGCCAACGGCAAGCAACGACCACTGGGTATCCCGAGTCTTCGGGATCGTATCGTGCAACGTGCCATGCTCATGGTGATGGAGCCGATCTGGGAGAGCGACTTTCATCGCTTGTCCTACGGGTTCCGGCCTGAGCGCAGCGTGCATCACGCCATCCGAACCGTAAAGTTCCAACTGCAGGATAGTGCATACGAGGTCGGGCGCTGGATCATCGAAGGTGATCTGGCGAGCTACTTTGACACCGTACATCACAAACTGCTTATGCGGTGCTTGCGGAAACGGATCCGTGACGGCCGGTTCCTCAATCTGGTCTGGCGGATCATCAAGGCCGGTCACGTCGACCGGAACTTGTTCCGTGCCGCCAGCGAGGGTGTTCCGCAAGGCGGGGTGATCTCGCCACTCCTGTCCAATATCGTGCTCAACGAGTTCGATCAGTGGCTGGAGGCGAAATACCTGAGCAAGAAAGCGCGGAAGGATCGCTGGGCCTGGAACTTCGGCATCCAGCAACAGCGGCCCATTGCCGTTCGTGAGAATCGACAATGGAAACCCGCCGTTGCGTACTGCCGATATGCCGATGACTTTGTCGTTATCGTCAAAGGAACCAAGGCCGAGGCAAAGGCTGTCCGCGAAGAATGCCGCGCGTTCCTGGAAGGCGAGCTCAAGCTGACGCTGAACATGGAGAAGACCCGTGTTACGCACGTCAACGACGGGTTCACCTTCCTCGGGCACCGCGTCGTTCGGAAACGGGGTCCTCGCGGCACGATGCGACCGGTGACGACGATACCCAAGGACAAGCTCCGGAACTTTGCTGCGAAGCTTACGAAGGAGCTGTCCGGCAATTATAGCGAGAACACAATCGACCTGATAGAAACGCTCAATCGCCGACTGGCAGGTTGGGCCAACTTCTATCGCTTCACGGACTATACCGCGGTCATGTACAGCAAGATCGACAGAATCGTCTTCTGGAAGCTTGCTCACTGGCTGGCAAGGAAATACCGGACTTCGATCAAGTCGCTGATGCGACAATGGATCCGACGTCCGGCAGACGGCACGGCGAAGACCTGGGTGCTGTTCGGCCGCAGCGGTAACGGGCACTTGTGTGGAATAACCCTTCGGCGTCTCGTGACGAGCCGCAAGGATCAGTTCCGATGGCGGAATCCGTCTGCCAATCCGTATCTTCTCCCGGACGATGGACGGAGCACTGTCACTTCTCGCTATCCGGATGTTGCCATGGCATTGAGCCACTCCTGAATGGAGAGCCGTATGCGCTGAGAGGCGCACGTACGGTTCGGGGAGGAGAAGCAGGGAAATAGTCCGACTACGCCCTGCTTCTTACTCCACTC
>JARRMW010000155.1:0-2297 GCA_037385685.1 Gammaproteobacteria bacterium | reverse complement strand
GTATCGTCGAGGCGATAGAGACACACTAATAATAAACTTCAAGCCCTGTTATCCGGGTAATCTGTCTGGCGAGTGGCCGCCAGGCAGATTTTTTTATGTCCGCTCACCAGCCGCTTCACAGAGACAACTATCCTGATAGTCAGCTTCACCTCGATAGTCGCAAAATGGATTACACAGGGATAAAGGATCACAATGAGTCATAAGGCTGATTAATAGCGAAGGCAATGCGTGTGAAAATCATCGCTGTCGACTGGGGCAAGGGTATTCGAAAACGATCCGCTTACATCTCGGACGTGTATGCGCGACGTATTTCCCGCTTGCCTTTCGATGGCAATCTCTCCCACCTGATCGAGCATGCCATTTCATTGCAAGGCCCGGTCTTGATCGGGATTGACGCCGCTATCGGTTACCCGACAGCTGACTGGAAAGTCCTGGCCCGGAGGAGTGGGACCAGAGCGGCCAGCTTCACAGATTTTCTGCTTGGCGACACCCTGCCCTGCAACTTTTTCAATCCTGTCAGTGAACCCTTCGACTGGTCACCAGAGCGCCCGTTCATCAGTCCTCCGCGTGGACGCTGGTCTCTCAAAGCCTTTGAAACAGCCAGCAGGGGCGGTTTTTACCGTCAGGTTGACAGGCGCCTGCAAGCTCAACCGATATTCGTGACCAGCGGTATACCCGGAAGCGTTGGGAGCGGAACGCGAGCTCTGTGGCAGGAACTCAGAGAACTCGATGAGAGGTTCTGTTTTAATATCTGGCCATTCCACGGCCCTGTGGAGAAACTGCTGCGCAACGAGCAACCGGTTATCGCCGAGATCTACCCGAAGGCCTGCTACGGCATCGCGCTGTCGGAAAATCTGCCTGCTCCCTTGTGCCCGATTGCAAAGACGAAACCGGCAGCAAGGCAACATGCACTGGAAGCGCTGTTCGAAGCAGCATGGACATCACGGGAAAAGATCACAATCGAGGATATTCAGCCGGCAACAGCAAGCGAAGATGACTTCGATGCGTTGATGTCGGCAGCGGCACTCACGCGTCTCTTTCTCGAGAAAGCTCCCCTCGAAGAAGCTGATGATATTGACTCAAGGGTTGAAGGAGGCGTTCTGGGTGCAGCAAGCCTGTCAGTCCAGACGGGCGATACCGCAAGCTCCGGTAAATCACTGGCCGGCAGGGTTCAGCATGCGACACGGACAGTGCATCCACTCCGCTGCCCTGTCCCTGGTTGTCTCCATGTTTTTGCACGAGGACGCAGCGGTTGGGATGCACATATCGCCTCGGTTAAAACACACCCCGACTGGCATCCGGATGTCCGTGACGCAGCCAGGCGCAAAAAGACTTTCAGGAGGGAATTTCCTGACTGGTTCGAATGAAGCGCGTCAGGACTTCAGATCAAACAGGGTTTCCATGGCAATGACATCATTAATGCGTTGCCGTTCGTTGGCGATATCGACAAGCTCCACCGCGACGGCCGGGTTATGCCCAAGTACAGCTTCAAGATCCTTTTTGTCCATCTCGAGAACGGTGCAATCCGTAAGCGTGGTCACTGTTGCATTGCGTGGTGCATTCTGCAGAAGTGACATCTCACCGATCAGGTCACCCCTGCCGGCTTCGCCCAGCCTGCGAATACCATGCCCCTCTTCATTTTTTTGCGTGACCTCCACACGACCCTCACCGATCACGAAAAGGACATCACCGGTTTCACCCTCACGGCAGAGGGTATGACCTGCAGGGAAGGCTGCCACCCTCATGAGATCGGCAATTTCCCGAACCCTGCTCTCGTCCTGATGTTTCATGATCTCGCGAAGGAGTGCGAATTTATCGAATGGTTTTTCGCTGTTCATAGTCGCTGTTGGATCCTTTCTGAAAGAGTCTCTGCCATATGCTGGTGATGCTGATCCGGCTGAGCGCAAGGCCACACCGGTGAGATGGCATACGCCAGCCACTTTAACACTTTCCAGGGAAGCAGTGGCATCACAAGAGTCAAACTTTCCTCCATCCCGCACACGAAAAAAGCCCGTCACAAAGACGGGCGATTGTCTCTCGGGAGGAGGATATCCATGCAGGGAAGGTATGGATTACGGTGGCGCCACACTCCCGTGGTCTTGCGGGCATGCACTGCCACCGGGTATGAGCCTGACTGCTGATCGTTTCATTTTTGTGAAGGTTGTACGAATGATGCACATCAGTTTGGAAACATACGGGGAAGCAATCCTGGCGCTGACCTGCTCTCAAGGGAGGCCGTTTCATTTCCCGACTGTGCTGAACTTCCAGGAACCATCCTCCACCCTGCAGAGCAGATA
>JARRMW010000154.1:0-2322 GCA_037385685.1 Gammaproteobacteria bacterium | reverse complement strand
TGCCAGAAGGTCAGGTGATAATTGTTGAAGAACCGCGCCGCGGACCCCGTCGTCCACCCGAATTCGAACGACTTGAAGGTCTCTCCCTGGTCGAACAGACTGTCGGAGAAGGGGTTCGCCGCATCTGCGTTGGCGTCCACAATCCCACCCCCGAAGTAGAAATTGTCGTTCAGGAAATAGCCCGCGGCCACACCCAGCGCGGCATCGGGCAGCCCGCCTATGGTTCCGGACCCGGTCTGGAAGGCGAGGTTGGTGAATCCCTGCCAAGGACTCGCAAGCGCATATGCATCGGTATAATCGGTGACATCGAGCCAACCCAGGTAAACGGCCCCGCGACCCTCGGCAAAGTTCTGATTCCAGTAGAGGTGCGTCATTCGCCACCCCTGATTACTGTAGGTGGCACCGATAATGCCGGCATATCCCAGCTCCCCGGCGAAGTCCTTGACCGGAACGGTGTCCAAGCGGTGACGGTGGTCGAACTTGAAAAGCAGAGTGCCTGTGTTTTCGGTGCCGCGCCCGGTCAGTTCCCACTCCCCGAAGAGACGAAAGACACCGGTGGCGGCCGTGTCCTCGCCCAAGCTTTCTGACGCGACGTACCCAAGGGCTATATAGTCGAACCCGAAGTCGAGGCCTGTGCGATCCTTTATCGAGGCTTTCCAGTCCGACCATTGCTGCTGCAAATCAACGTCCAGCACCGAGTCCTGATCCTGACCGTCCGACGTAAGCTGGGCAGTCGTCGAACCCGGCCCGGCGAGCAGGTCGCTTGCAGATTGCGCGTGCAAGGTCGCCGGAACCACGAGAGCAAAGATCGCGCCCGTCACCACAATCCGCCGGTTCAGAGTAAGCGCAAGCAGCGCAATCCGTCTTATGCAACCCACCTTACAGGGCATCATTCTTGAATACCTCGCCGCCCTTCATGATCAGGCCCAACCCTTCCTCCGGGTTGGCAAGCAGTGCGATGTCTTTTGATATGTTCATTGGTCCCCCATTCTGACATTACCCCCAAGTGGCAAGCGATGTTCGTGTGGTGCTCGACAAGATAACTGTTCTTGCTGTTCACTACTCCAGAGGGGCTTTCATCGCAATTTAAAGAAAGCTCCTCCGGAGAATAGAACTCTATCCTTTCTTTATGCTCCCATCCCAGATCAGTGAATCCGGCACTGTGGTGAACCGATCGTATCCATTCTTAGTAATCACAAAGGAATCTTCTATGTTGTACGGTCCCGGTGCATAGGCGCCCTGCGCTGCCATGTAGGAGGTCTCTAAACTCAAGCACATACCAGGCTGGAGTTCGACATCAAAACCGGGTGCTAACAGTGGATGATCCTCGAGCAACGGATTGAGGCTGATGCTGTGCCCCACGTGGCCTCGGGCGTAGTTAGGAAAGATTGGAGACTTTTCCACTTCTGCCCGTACTTCAGCATACACCTCCGACATCTTCACGCCAGGCTTGAGCAATGTGAGGCCTTTCTGGAACCCCGCATACAAGGCGGCATATGTCTCTTCATGCTTGGAGCTTGGCGAACCGCCAACGGCCCAGGTACGCGTGATGTCACTGATGTAGCCAAAATGCGTCCCGCCGCCATCAATACGAATAAGATCACCCTTTTTGATCACGTAGTTCCGAGGCGATGCGGATACGCCCCAATAAGGTCCGATGCCGATCTGGTAGGCCATGCCGTACATAGAGTATTCCTTATCTTCTGCCCAGGCCGCCGACATGATCATATTATCGAGGACCAAGGCATTCATCCCGGGCTCAAGCTGCTGAGCCACGAGCGACTGGACGCGCTCCATGTGCTGGGCCGCCATGCGCAGCATATCGATTTCCCAGGGTGTCTTGATCAGGCGTGCTTCATATAACAATTCGTCGGAGTCCACCGACTGATCCTCTTTCACCTGGCTGTTGAGATAGGCCACAAGCCCTCCGAGCAACGCGCCCTTCTCGATACCGATTTTGCCGTTGGAAGCCATGTCTTGGGCGGCCTTCAAAGCAGTTTTGAACCCGGCCAGTGGGTCAATGGTTGCGCTGCGTTCCTTGCGCGACTCGGGTGTCCCATCGTCTACGAAAACGAATCCCGGCATGGCCGAAACCTCAACATCTTTGGTCATTCTTGGGGCATCATCACTTTCCATCAAGTCGATGAACAGGTGTGCATTCCCACTCGCCGGAATAACGGCGATTGCCTGGCTTCCCGATGGGACATCGGGTCCATAGGCGAACCTGGATACGTAGCCCGTGGCATAGGCTACATTTTCAGTTTTCACGACAACGAGCGCGCCAATCCCGTCTCGCTTCATGAGGCCTTGAATACGGGCCAG
>JARRMW010000153.1:0-3605 GCA_037385685.1 Gammaproteobacteria bacterium | reverse complement strand
TCATGCAAACGCCTTGCTCACGTCAAAGGGCACCTGGTCGCGCAGGACGTAGTAGCAGGCCCGCGCGAGCTTGTGGGCCACGGTCTTGATGGCCACCAGATGATTGGTGCGGGCACACTTGCGCTGGTAGTAGCGCTTGATCTGCGGGTTGTAGCGCACCGCGAAGTTGGCCGCCTCGATGTAGGCCCAGGCGAGATACTTGTTACCATTTTTGGTGTTGCCTCGCCCCTTCTGCTTGCCGTTGCTGATCCGTTGGCTGCCCACGCAGCGGCAGTACGAGGCGTAGTTGCCCACCCGGGCGAAGCGCGCGATGGCACCGGTCTCGAGCATGATGGTGAGCCCGAGGATTTGGCCGATGCCGCTCACCGTGAGCAGCGGCTTGAAGGCGGGGCGCAATCGGATCCGCGCCTTGGCCGCCTTCTCCAACAGGTCGATCACGCCCGCCAGGGTGTGCATCACCGCGAGGCTGCCCTGGACCGCCAGGGCGAGCTGCGCATCCGGCAACAGCTGGTCCACCTCCGCGTAGGTCAAGCGCTTGATCGCATTGGCGCTCAGCGAGCGCCCACGATTGCGCGCCAGAAGGTTCTGGACCGACTGCAGCTGGCTGGTATGCTGGTGCACCAGCTGGCTGCGCTTGCGCAACAGATCGCGCACCGGGCGCTCCTTCTTGGGGTAGATGTAGCCCTCGGGCAGCAACCCCAGCCGCAAGAGCTTCGCCAGCCAGCGCGCGTCCGACTCGTCATCGGAATACTTCAGCCCTGCGTACTGAACGATCGCCGCCGTGTTGGCCAGATGCACCGGGTAGCCGGCCGCCATCAGCCCATCCACCAGCCAGTACCAGTTGTAGGTCGACTCCACCACCAGCCCTGCGATCGCCTCACCGAAAGGCTCCAGCGCGCCGACGACTTGCTGGAGGTCATTGGGCAAGCGCCGCCGGTACACGAGGTTGTCTTCCTCGTCCAACAGCGCGATCACGCTGTTGTTGGAATGCAGGTCAATTCCACCGTAGAGTTTCATTGCTGGCTCCTCCGTTCAGGCCGCTGCGTTTTCAAGGCTTTTACTTGAAACGTAGGACCTGGTGGAGGGGTCGGCTAGATGATTATCAGATCTCGCATCGTTGCACTCCCCTGTTCCGATACGTCGTCGCCGGGCAACAACCGGGGGCGGTGCTCAAGCCTCGTCGGTCAACTCCAGTCCCCGTGCGACGCGTTCGATGCGCAGGCGCAGGTCGGCTATCTCTTCGGCGCGGTCGGGAGGCTCTGGTATTCCGTGCACGCTTCAATGGAGGATTGCCCTGTGGGCATCCGCCCCACACCGTAACCTGGTGCTTGAGGGTAAGCCGGGCTATCGCCGCTTTCGTGGCCCGGAAAGGACCTATTCTCCGTCGTCGCGGAGCGCCGCTTCGCGACGACGGGGCTTCGCGACCAAAACAGCAGGGCGACCGAGGTGTGCTCAGCTCAACCGATCTTGCCAGTAGCCGGGGCGCCGTCGAAGGTTTGCGACCGCGATCACATACAGGGCATCGCTTTTGGTTTGGTAGATGATCCCGAACGGGAACCGTTTGACCAGCCGGCGGCGGGTGTTTTCACTGAGTGTGGGGCCAGCCTGGGGATGGGTGCAGGCCAACGCGATGGCCGCGTAGACCTCTTCGGCGAAGTCGATTCCGAGTCCCGGGCGGCAGCTTTCGTAGTAGGCTACGGCCGCATCCAATTCTGCATCCGCGGCCTCGTGCAGCCAAAATCTCATTGACGGTACTTGGCGCGCAGGCGGGCGAACGCCTCTTCGCCCTCGATCAGCCTTACTCTGCCGGTCTCGATCTCCCCCACGCGACGCTCTGCCTCCTCGCGCCAGGCTCGTTCGACCTCCGGGGATGTTGGCGCGTTGAGGCTCGACAACAGGGCATCGACCAGCCGCAGTCGCTGCTCCGCCGGCAGTGCGAGGGCTTGCTCTAAGACGCTCGTCTCGTCGGTGTGCATGGATGGCCTCCTCCGCTCAAGGGGAGCAACAACCTTGAAGGATAGCGCGGCGACGGAGGGAAGTCCGCCACGGTATATATACGGTATATATGCGGTATATCAATACCGTTCGGCACACACGTTGCTTGCTTGATCATGGACCGGCAAGTATTTCTCTGGTGTGCCGATCTAGCGTCATCAAGAGTGCGTTTCTTACGCGAGTTAACCAGTGAAGACCGATTTTCCAAAACCGGTGCAAACGCTCACCACAAGCGGGAGGTGTACGCGGTTGCTTGGTGTCACTCTGAATACATTTCCGAGTTTGCTGATCGGTTGCAGTGGTGTCACCCGGGGATTGATCTTGAAGAGCGCATTGTTGTTTGAACGACAGCAACAGCAGATAAACGATGAGGTAGAGGTAAAATTGGATTTCAACACCGTTTCGTTCGTGCGCCCAAAGATGAATGGCATTGAATGTGCGCTTAATGCAGCGAAAAAACAGCTCAATCTGCCAGCGGTAAGCATAGAGCATGATAATCTCATGCGTCTTCAAATCAAAGCGATTCGTGAGGATGAGGTATACTTCTCCCAACGCGGTGAAACGGACTAAACGATGAACGCCTTCCGCATTACAAAAACGGATTTTCTGGTCGGTCACTTCGTGGACGAAGCCTCGCCATTTCTCGGGAATACAAACGTCGAGTGCCTGCGCGGTCGTATATTGCCAGTTGGATTTCATACGGAAGATGAAAAACGCCTGTTTCTCAATCACTTGCCGGATCATCTTGAAAGAAAGATACCCTCGATCCGCGATATAGGTAACGCCCGCCTCAAGGAGCTGACTGAGCATTGCTCTTTCCGAAGTATTGGCGTCCGTACTGATCATCTGAACGGGAATCATCCGATTGAGGTTAAGTGCCAAATGGATTTTCAGCGCATTGGCTGACTCTTTGTAAGTGGCCCAGGACATCGCTTTAACAGCAGGAATGAGCGATCCGTCCACGCATACTAGAGACCCCAGTAGTTGTAGCTCGGGGATGCTTAAGAAATTCAATCGTTCAAGTAGGCCGAGAAACAGATCTCGAAAGATGCTCGCCCGGTATCGGGTGAAGGCTTCAGAATACATGGACTTCGAAGCTTTGATCAGGCCGATTTCACGCGCAACCGCCGAGGAATCGATTTCTGTTATAAGCAAGGAAATCGACTTGATGTTATGCAACACGGCGAACACCAGGTTGAGCACAAAGGGCGCCAACGATAATTTGTAATTATTCGCATCGTCTTTGAGTTGAGTGCATTGCTCTCTTAAGAGCGCACGGAGAGGGGCTACGATCGCATCAAAAACGGTTATCTGAGTATCTTTCAGCGGTTCCATGTCGAGCTCCAGATCGGTAATGCCACGAATTCAGCGTGAAATTACACGAAGCTCGACCAGTTGTCTAGTAGATTCTCCACCTCATTGTTTTTTAATAGTATATTTTGCTACCTGCCGCGCAAGAGGCGGGCACAGCAAGGAACATGCCGAACGTTATTGATTGCGTTGTCGGCCTGGATGCTCGGCGCCATGGCGGCTGCCGAAAGGCCCAACATCCTCGTCATCTTCGGCGACGATATCGGCATGTGGAATGTCGGCGCCTATACCCACGGCAT
>JARRMW010000152.1:0-2351 GCA_037385685.1 Gammaproteobacteria bacterium | reverse complement strand
TCTAGTACCACTACTATCAAAACCCCCTTTCCTCTTTGAACTGCATACCCGACAGTTCTGACATTTCTGACAGATCTTTGGCAAACTTTTCTAAACTTTTTCGCCCCGAACGATATATATGTGGTTTTGATGGAAAAAGTTTACGCTTCTAAGCTTGTTTTCCGCACATTTCCAATCGAATAGAGAGCAAAACTCACCAGCCTGATAGGCATCTCTGGGGCATCTGATCTGCGTGAGCGGACAGCGAGGCTGCGCTAGGCGGTTCTCTACTGACTTTGCAGAGAGGCTAGCCTCATTTTCGTTCTCTCGACACACCTCACCCTTCCCGCTGGAGCGGGCCTACGGAGAGGCTTCGATCTCCGCGCGTCTGCGCCAGGTGATGGGAGGTGGCAAGGCCAGCGGGAGAAGGTTTCCGGATGGAAGCATCGAGTGTGGACAGCGAGGACGACGGAGGTCTGTCAGAACCTGGGCCAGAATCTCCAGGAGGGCGGCTTGTTCTTCGTCCACGGGAACGATGCGGTACAGCAAGCTGCCATCCCAGCACAAGGTCTCGATGACGTCCAGGTTATCGAGCTTTGTGATGATCCGTCGAGTTGTGATCTGCCATCCGTTCTGGCGCGCCTGGCGCTCCAGCAAGCTATAGGTGAGCAAGGCCAGCATATTGATCAGCAACATCCCTTCGATGCGCGTGTCCTTGTGCAGGTAGATGGGGGAGACCTTCAAGTCACTCTTGGAAATCCTAAAGCCCTTCTCCACGCCGTCCTTCTCACGGTAGAGGTCGAACATACGCTGGGATGGAAGCGACCAATCATTGGTGACCAAGAGATAACGACCATCTTTCCGCATCGCCAGCAAGAGTGCCTGTCGGTCAATCCACCATCGCAGACAAATCTGCCCTTGTTCATCGGTATAGGCTTCTGCGCGCATGAACTTGCCGACCGGTGAGTTCTTGAGCACGGTGTTGGCTCGTTTCTGGACAGACTCGACGGTGCGATACCAGGGTTTCCCGATCTTGGACTGGACCTGTTTGAGTTCCTGGCGTAGGGCTCTCAACTTGGTGGCCCGGCCTTTGCGCAAAGCGCTGCGCATAGGACCGCTGAGAATCACGAGTCCTTTGTGAGTGACTTGCCTGCCATCGTGTTCGAAAGTGACCTGGCAAGGTCGGCCCCAATAGCCCTTGCGCCCTCGCTGATCATTCAATGGCAGAGCGTGGAACTGCTGGTCAGGATACGCTATACGCAACTCTCGGTGAGCTTTCTTGTAAGGCTGCAGTCCGGCCAGATAGCGCAGTCCCTGGTCGTCGTAGGCGATAGCCAACTCATCGTTCAGATTGGCTCGATCGCCAATGATGATCGTCTCCTGGACAGGCCGACCGTGGCTTTTCAAGAAGCGACATAGACGCTCCATGTTCTCTTGCACGGTAGCCAAGTCGGCAGTTCGCCCGGCCCACAACGCATATTCCAGGGGAATGTTGCCATCGGCGCTGACGTCCAAGCCGGTCTTGAACTTGCGCTTGTCCATAGGGGTGTTGTGAGCAAACCCAAAGTCCACGTGCTCGCTGTCGGCGTATTCTCCGTGAACCACGAAGGCGGTCAGGTCGTAGAAGATCACCGACAAGTCAACGTTTCCCTGCACCAGCGCACGATGAACGATGTCTTGCCAGATGTCGCGGCTGTGTTCACTGATGGCGTCCAACGTCCGCCCCAGGCGGTCGTCGTTGAACTTTTTCGCTGGCACACCCAGTTGGTAGACCAGCACTGTGCGGGCCAGCCAATCGGCCACGCGGTAGAGCGGTCGCGGTGCAACCAGCCGATTGAGGATCAGCACCAGCGCCACTGTGCCATGATCCACTTCGGCAGCTGTGGGACAATGCCGGTTGATGATCTCACG
This sequence comes from Gammaproteobacteria bacterium, assembly GCA_037385685.1. GTDB lineage: Bacteria > Pseudomonadota > Gammaproteobacteria > Chromatiales > Chromatiaceae > Sva-25. The sequence goes on along the minus strand of JARRMW010000152.1, from coordinate 461 downwards.
CACCCGGAGCACTTCTAGCAAGCCATATAGCACCGGCAAGGCGCCTAGGTGACGACGTAGCTGCGCCCGAGTTAGCCAGTCCACGATCTGTGCCATTGTCAACCCGCCGCGCAAAGCCAGCTTGATCAGCCGAGTTGCCCATACAACGCGATGACAGGATTGCTGAAGAACACGACGCCGTCGCCGGATGATCACGCGCAGACGATACTTCCAGGGAACCAGCGGACCGTCTCGCCAGTGAGGAGTGATGACTCCCATCAACGCTAGTGGCTCGAAGGCTGGTACATCCAGGTTGATTTCTGGCTGCTGCGTGAAAACGAGCAAGACGATGATCCAGATCAACCAGGCTAGAACTTGCGCATACTGTGATTTTGTGGCAGACTTCATGTGGAATCGCCTCCGGCAAGTTTGAGTTGGGCAACCCATACTTTGCCACAAAAGGGGCGATTCCGCCAATTTGG
>JARRMW010000151.1:0-2390 GCA_037385685.1 Gammaproteobacteria bacterium | reverse complement strand
AATCCCGCCGTGCGCCGTACGGCCACACATCCGCCTCGGCATAGATCGCCTCCGCACCGGTCTCGATCAGCAGGGCGGCCAACTCGTCGCGCGGGTCGCCCTGGCGGACGACGAGCGTGCCGCCCCGGGCGCGCAAGGACTCGTCCAATGCCTGCAGCCCGCCGAAGAGGAAAGCCATGCGCTTTTCCTCCGTGCTGCTGCGCGCCGCCTCGTTATCTGCCAGCAGAGTGGGGTCGAGCACAAAGACCGGTATGACCTGCTCGGCGTGAGCCAGGGCAGCGGAGAGGGCCTGGTTATCCGTCAGGCGCAGGTCGCGTCGCGTCCACCAAATAGCAGTTTTTGTCACAACGATATCCGGGAATCTATACGCAGAGGCGCGCAGGGCGCGCTCTCTTTCCTCAGGCCGACGGGTACACCTCTCACAACTTGGCGTCTTGGTCCAAAACCGTCTTTCTCTTCTTGCGTGGGAACCAAGGTATAAACGCGCTGGTCGTCTTTATGTATTCCCGATAAATTGGCTTCGCTCCTCGGCTTGGCTATTGTATCACACTAGACCTGTTGCACAATGTTTTGAGGATACTCGGCAGAGTTCGCGGGTGGCGGCGGAAAGTGGGTGGGATCGACGTTCTTTGGAATGAAAACACTTGCTGGGAAAGCGCAAGGATAGCCGTGGGGTGGAGTAGTGTTGCGTAGAGATACCTGAACATAGTATGTGGATTTTTGCACAGTCAATCGCGATTTCTCAAACCGAATTCAAACCCTAGACCGGCTATTGAGTTTGTCAAGCTGATTGACCCATTATTCGCTGAAAAGTCACTGGTGGAGGTAAATTCCCTGACTAGCTAAACATCACCTACTCATCCCAGCGCAAGCTGCAGGGCTCTCCTGGCGGGGTGCTCGAATTGATGGAAGATGCCATTCCCAACCCCCTGCTGTCCACTCCTCCCAGTCTGCTGGAGGGCATCTTGGCTGTTTAGGTGAAAGCGGATCGGCGGCCGACGCGATGGCGGCTCGACGGGCAGCATGCTGCTTGATCAAGTCGCGCATCGTAGCGAGTGGATCGCGATGCAAGCGATGAAGCAATCGGCGCGATGATTCGGTCTCCTCTAGCCGCCGTCGGTTCTCGCGATAAACCTCCAGGGATACCTGCCGGATCTGTTCCAACAGATCTTGCTCGCTCTCGGCCAGAAACAGGACTTGGTACTGCCCAAAGTCTCGCAATTCTCTGGTGGATTTCCGGCCACTGACTCGGCGCTGATGGCGACGAAGCCGCCCAAACACAGACTCCAGTCCCAAGTTGTCTGGAGGCAGCCCGGGAATGTCGTAGCAATGCAGTAAGTCGGGACCATATTCCTCCCAAGTGCGGTGCCAGGCCCTATGGAGGGCCGCTTGTGCCGACTCCCGCTTTAGGTCGGGCTGAAAGGAGTACAGCAACTCCTCCATTTCCTGTTTCACCTGCTCTCTGGTCAGCGCTGGCTCAGGTGCAACCTTCGAAGGTGGATACCTGAGACAATCAGCGATTCGACGCAGCCACGTATGAGCTTCTCTAATATCCTCCACGTTGGCTCGGTACCCCTCTACCACTCGCTCCACTTGCATCTTCAGGCGTCGAAGATAGTCTGTCTCCGGCTCAGCATATGCTACCGTTTCCAACGCCTTGGCGATCGCATCGAGTTGCTCGTACCCCTTCAGACCGCCCCAGTAGAATGGCTTGCGACTCTTCCGGTTCAACGCGTCGCGGATAGCAACTCGCACCTGAGCCTCAATCTCCATCAACTCCGAATCCCGCTGCCCTTGTGCGTCAGTCAAAAAGGGGGAGCGGGCGTCGACTGCCCACTGTCGTTCTCCTCAGAGGGTGTCTCGGGTTCACTCGGAACCGCAGGCAAGCCTCCCAACTCGTTTCGCATCCACTTTCGCAGCTTGCTATCCACTTCGAGCACTGGCTCAGCCAGATTCCCCAGGAAATGCTCCTGGCAGCGCTGTCGCGGTACGCCTGGCCAACTTGTCTCTAAGGCTGCAATGATCGTGTCTTCTCCGTCTGACAGCGTGGCCAGGGCCGTGTACGGCAACGCCCGGTATGGTTTCAACCATTCCACCAACTCGTCCGCCGTGGGATGGTCCAGCTGAACCCCTGCCACTGGTGTTCCGCTCAACACTTCGTACAGCACATACAGCAGCGTGCCATGCCCTTCCGGTTGCAGCGCATCGATGCCCCATATCAGGCCCCCGTGCTCCTCCGCTGTCTCATCCAGTTGCCTCTTGATCCTCTTGTTCATTCCTCCCAACAACGCCAGAAATTGGCGGTACAACCGCCCCACGTTGCTCTCACATACCTCTATTCCACGTTGATTCAGCATTTCCTGGATCTCGACCAATTGCTTGTGTTCGTG
>JARRMW010000150.1:0-2392 GCA_037385685.1 Gammaproteobacteria bacterium | reverse complement strand
GCTGGCTGACTCAGAACAAGTGGTCAGGAGCACCTTCGAAGGAACTATTCGACAGGCGCGATTAAACTTCTACTTTGCAATGATCATCAACGGGTTGATCGTGCTGGTTGGTCTGGTTCTGGTGGGAGTGGCGATCAGCCATTTGATCCAGCAACCGGACAAACTGGAAGCATGGCTGATTCCAGGCGGGACGGGAATTCTGGGCGTTCTCATCAATCTCGGGTTCAACAACCCCCGAAACAACGCCAGAGATGACCTAGCCACTCTGATGAACATCAACGTGATTTTTCTAGGGTTTCTGCGCAGGCTAAACCAGATCGATGCAACTTTCAAACACGCCTACATTGAGAGCCGGGATTTTGGGACCACGCAGATGCATGAAACCGTACAAGAGATTGAGGAGGCGGTAACGCAGGCGTTGAATATGGCGCGCAGTTATTTGCATGGGGTGGAGAAGACGGGGCGGGAGGCGTAATGCGTAAGGCGTGATGCGTGAGGCGTAATGCGTGAGGTGTGAGGCGAGGGGGATTCGGATGATGCTTAGAAAGGTTAAGGGAGGTCATGCCATGAAGGTAAAGGCAGTCTGGATGATCGCGGGTTGTTTGATCTTGTCGCTCGCTCTGTTGATCGGAGTTCTTTTTGGGCTGAGCCGGCAGGCATATGCTTCGCAGCAGGTGACGATTGCGGTGGATACAACGGTCGATGACATTACTGTGAACGGCAACTGCACATTGCGGGAAGCGATCGAGGCGGCCAATTCGGACAGCGCCGTGGATGCCTGTCCAGCGGGCAATGGTAAAGATACCATCCTGCTTCCGGCGGGTGTATACTCACTGACCCTTTCGGGAAATGACGAGGACAGCAATAACAGCGGAGATTTGGACCTTCGTAGTGATCTAAGTTCTTGTAAAACAATAACTCCGCGTTTTGAAAAACGAGCGACAGTTGAGGTGTAGAATACCCAAACATCTCAAGATCAGGTGGTAAGGCGTATGTCTGTAGAAGTTCATCAATGTCAATGCCCAAAGTGTCGCCAATCCAGGGAACATGCGGAGTGGCAGTTTCATCATCAGATGAACCTGTTTCTCAGCCGCCTGGATGAACAGCAGCGGCGCTGGTACGTCGCTCTGGAGTCCAAGAAGATGGGTCACGGTGGCGATGTGCTCCTTTCGCAAATCACTGGCCTGGATGTCGAAACCATCCGCCGGGGAAGACGAGAGTTGGATGACGATTTGGCTAACCGTCCTGCCAACCGCATCCGTTTGGAAGGTGGCGGCAGACCCCCGGTTGAAAAAAAGACCCCACGCTCCAAGGGCGGTTGAAGAGCCTGGTTGAGAGCGAAACAGGCGGCGATCCCATGAGTGAGCGCAAGTGGGTGCGCAGCAGTCTGCGGCACCTGCAAGAAAAACTGGAAGGGCAAGTCAGTCACACGACCATCGGGCGTTTGCTGCGCGAGATGGACTACTCCTTGAAGGTGAATGTCAAGCGGCTGACCGGAGACCCGCATCCCGACCGGGAGCAGCAATTTACCTATATCGAGAGCCAGAAACAGGCCTTTTTGCAAGCCGGATGGCCGGTCATCAGCGTCGATAGCAAGAAAAAGGAGCTGATCGGCAACTTCAAGAACGCCGGACAGCGTTGGTGCCTGGAAGCCGAGCCGGTCAATGAGCACGATTTCAAGCAGGATGCCCTGGGGAAAGCGGTGCCGTATGGCCTCTACAACTTGAACCACCACTTGGGTTGGGTGTACGTAGGCCAGTCCGCTGATACTCCGCAGTTTGCCGTGGAGGCGATTGCCCAGTGGTGGCAGACCATTGGCCGGGAACTCTTCCCCACAGCCCCCCAGCTCTTGATCCTGGGCGATGCGGGGGGCAGCAACGGCTATCGCCCACGCTTGTGGAAGCAGCAACTGCAAGAGCAACTGGCCGACCGCTTGCGGCTGGCCGTGACGGTTTGTCACTATCCCACTGGCGCTTCAAAGTGGAACCCGGTTGAGCATCGTTTGTTTGGCCCCATCAGCGTCAATTGGGCCGGCATCCCATTGCGCACCTTCCAGACTATGCTGGCCCTCATCCGGGGTACGACCAACCAAAGTGGCCTGAAGGTAGAGGCTTTCCTGGTGGATAAGGTTTACCAAAAGGGCCTGAAAGTCGCCGACGAGGTCATGGAGAACTTGAACATCGAGCGACATACTACTTGTCCGAAATGGAACTATACTATCCGGCCGCGTTGGACTGCTTCGGTTTGCACCTGATCTCAGTTGTAAAAGTGCGGAGTTATATTTTTACAAGTCCTAAGGTTAGCAACTCATAGCGGCGCGGTTTCATTTTGGATTGTATTGCACTGAGGAGTTTCGTCCAGGCGTCATATACTTCAGGATGCAAACTGAATG
>JARRMW010000149.1:0-2399 GCA_037385685.1 Gammaproteobacteria bacterium | reverse complement strand
GTCGCGTCGAGCTTGGCGATTAGCTTGCCGCAGCACTCGACCACGTTATCGTGATTGATGGCATAGAACACCTGCTTCCCCTCCTTGCGGCTGGTCACCAGGTCGAGCCGCTTGAGGATGCCCAGGTGGTGGGAGATGGTGGGTTGGGACATGTCAAAGGCGGCCACGATGTCGCTGACGCACATCTCGCTTTCCTTCAGCAGCCCTAAAATCTGCTGCCGCGTATCGTCGGCCAGGGCCTTGCAGAACTCGACGCAGTTGACCACTGTTCACTCCTATAGATAGATTTCAATACGTCGATATAATACCACAACTCCCAATCGCTGTCAAGCGTTTGATCTTCCCGAAAGCTAGAATTTTGCTTCTGGGCTCAATCGGCTTTGACTTATCAAGCCCGGCTTCTAGCTACCCGACACTTTTGCACAACAAGCGAGCGGAGGCATCCTGAGCCCGTCGAAGGAGCCCCGCGAGCGCCCGTCGACATGCCCCTCGACGACGGACCTTCGGTCCGCGCTCGGGGGGCACCTCAGGGTGCTCGCTGTCGCAAAAAGCGTCACCCTATTCTAAACCTGTCAGGTGACTAGCGTAACTTTTGTGCAATCAGGGCCCGAATCGTATAAAACGGGCCAAAAACAGAACTTTTCAAACTGAACAGCCTCGAGGTAGACTTGTCGTGATCTCAACAAGGAAGGTCACGATGAATCAACAACCAATCACGCATCTAGAAATACCAGTAGCCACGCTCACCAGCCACGCGATGCTCGTTCCGTGGGGCATGTACGCTCAGGACATTGGCCTGGTGGAAGCACTGGAAGGCGTTCCCATTTCCCAACGGACACGAGACCATACGCCACAGACGAAGTTGATCGAGTTCCTGGTCTCCATCCTGGCAGGCTGTGCTCACTTGAAGGACATCAGCCACGGTTCTCATCCGTTGCATCAAGACCTGGTAGTCGCTCAAGCGTGGGGCCAGAAGGGATGGGCCGATCACAGCGGTGTCAGCCGCACGCTGAAGGCTTGCACTGAGGAAACTGTTGCTGCTGTGAAGGAAGCTTTGAACAGTGTTCTGCAGCCCTTCGTCGCACGTGAGGTGATGTTGGCCTTGCGAGACCAAGGGGTTCTGATCTACGACGGTGATCTGACAGGTCGGCCTGTTTCCAACAGCAGCACCACGTACCCCGGTGTTGCCTTCGGCTGGATGAGCGACAGTGTCCGGTTGGGATACCAAGCCGCTCTGGTCAGCATGCACAGTCCGACCTACGGTCGAATGTGGCTTTCGGTAGAGCAACACCCCGGCGATACGGTCTCGCTTTTCCAGGCCGAAGCGATGGTCCGAGCGGCTGAGGTTCGCACAGGTGCGCGTCCCTGGCGTAGGACCGACTTGCTGGCTGAACGCATTGCGCAGCACAGGATCGCACGTGAGGTAGAAGAAGCGAAAGTGCTTCGTGCCCAAGGTCGAGTGGAACAGGTTCAAGCCCGTTTGGCTCAGGTAGATCAGGAACGGGGTGAATGGGCTCAGCGGGTTGCTGAACTGGAAGCCGATTACCAGACGCGAAACCGTCCGGAGCGGCCTCACAGCCGTCTGGCGCAGGCGCGACGCAAGTTGGGTGTACGAGAGCGACGACTCGAGCGTCGGCGCGGAGACCTGGAACGCGCCCAAAAGTGGCTGGAAAGCCGTGAGGCCAAGTTGGCCATTGTGCGAGCTGAGTTATGGGGGCTGGAATGTCGACTGGAGCAATTCATTGCCGACAACGATGCCAACCCCGCGCCGATTCGGGCGATCTTTCGCCTGGATGCCGGGTTTGGCAGTGGTCCAAACGTGGCTCTACTCATTGAGATGGGCTACGAGGTCTATACCAAGGCCAAGAACCATCAAGTCGTTCGAGCTCTGCGTCGGCGGGTGTCGCCTTCGACCTCTTGGACACGCGTGGGAAAGAATGCGGAGATGGTCAGTTGGGCAAACGAATACATCACCAACTGTCCCTATCCCTTGGATGTTGCTCTGGAACGGTTCCACACTGGCTCCAAGATGCGTCACGCTGCTCTCTTGCACTACGGTGACGACGCCGTGACGACAGACCTGCCAGGATGGTTTACCTTCTATAACGGTCGCCAGACGATCGAGGCGGGAATCAAGGAGGGCAAGAACGTCTTCCAGATGCACCATTTGAAAGTCCGCTCATCTGCTGGGCTGATGATCCAAGAAGAGTTTGCCGTCTTTGCCGCCAATTTCGTCCGCTTGGCTGCTGCGTGGCTCTACCAGACTTGCCCCGATGCCCCGCCGCCATTTGATCGCGCGCAGGCGAGTGTCAAGCAGATGGTGAGCATCGCTGCGAACACGTCGGCCTGGGTGATTAGGCAGCCTGGAGGCTGTTTGTTAAGGTTCACAGAATTGAGTG
>JARRMW010000148.1:0-2413 GCA_037385685.1 Gammaproteobacteria bacterium | reverse complement strand
CGGGTTAGAGTATGCACCGAACGTATGACACCGAGTTCCTGAATGGAAGTAAGTACAACTTGCCAGCGGTCGCATTACAGCGGCGAGCACTGTTATCCCTATCCTGGTATTCGAGCGTGCCAAAGGCAGGGGCTCACCTTACTTTATCCAGAGTTTCAGCGCCACGGGCCGGGGGCGGTCCAAGCTCAATGACGAGGGTCTGGTTAGCCTCAAGGAGGCAATCGGCCGACCCCCGGCCCGCCTGGCGCATTGCACCTGGCAACGATTCAGAAACCAGAGTCACACGCGCGGAGTTAACCCGCGACGCGAAAGAGAAGGGTCTACATTTTGGCTCCTTTCTTGAGAATGAGAGTCTCGGAGCATCGATCTCGCAGTACAGCCCACAGAATGCCCATGGCGCGGCGGGCGGTGGCCACCCGGGCAACGCCAGCATGCTTGGAGACTTTGAGCTTGTTGCAGTAATCGCGCAAGACGGGTTGGTGGAGAATCAAAGTAGCCAATCCATTCATCAAAGCCCGGCGGAGGTAGACGTCGCCAACCTTGACGACCCTCTTACCTTTACCTTTGCGCTGACGCGTGCCGGAATCGTTGCGCCCGGGAACCAGACCACTACGACGAAAAACCTGGGCGGCATACTCGTAATTGGCAGGATCGCCGATGGCACCAGCGAGACTAGCGACCTGGGCATCGCTGAGACCCTTGAGTTTGGTCCACACCAGGTAAGGGGTTTCGGCCAACAGAGTATACAAGTCTCTCTCCAATTGGGCGATGTGGCGCTCGACGTCTTCCAACAGAGCGATGTCGTGGGGCAAGAGATGGCAGCGAATGGCAGCCAATTCGGGGTCTGGAAGCAACACTTTCTTGGCGTAAGCGATGATCTTGGCCGCCCTGACAGGCCCCATACGGTAGTTTTGAGCGTGAAAGGCCTCTATCAAGTCGTGAGGAGACATAGCGATCAGATCATGGGGGTTGGGACACACGCGAATCAGATGTTGCAAGGTCTGGCATTTCCAAAAGTCGGTGGCAAACAAGGGCTCGTAACGTTCTTTGGCTTCCTCCCCAATGATGATCAATCCTGGGAAGATGCGATCCAGGTGACCGATGATCTGATTCTGCAATGCGGTGCGCATTTTGACTTTGCTGAAGCGCACCCGGCCCAGGTGCTGAAGTTGCAGATAGATACCGGTCGGTGGATTGAAAGGGGAGCCCTCTCCGCGTTGCAACAGATCACCAATGGCTGCCGTGTCAATCTCATCATCCTTCTCATACTGCATCATCTGCTGATCGCGATTCTTCTTGACGGCGAAGCTATTGACCAACGTCACCGGCTGAGGGCGTTTGTGCAGGTGACGCGCCAAGTTCTCAAAGTAGTGGCTGCTGGGCTCCATGCCTGTCAGGACCACCTGAGCTCCCGTCCGAACGACGGTCTCGTCAACAGTTTGACACAGATGGTCAAACCCGGTCTGGAAGATGTCGATCTCGAACGAAGGTGTCACGATCTCTCCCAACGCATTGTGGATGATCACCACGTGAAAGTACTTGTGGACATCCATAGAGACGCACAGGATATGATCCAATGGGATTCCACGAATCTTATTGGCGAACGCTTGTCCTCGTTTGCCTCGCAAGTGAGTACGCTTTTTCCTGCTCATAACTGGAACCTCCTGAATGGGAATGTCCCCGTCGGAGAGAGCAGACCGGGACAAAAAACCTGTGCGTCTCCCATCTTTATCAACGGGTTCTGCCCTCTCCACATCATGGGGCAGAGACACTTTATCGGCTTTGACGGTGGTGTCAACCACCTACAATTTCTATGATACCAGGAGGCTAAATGAGGATGTGATGTCTTAATCCCCTTCCTTTCGTGCATACTCGCGCCCCCCGGGGGGAAGGGGGAACACTCCACCACTTTGGAGGTTTTTGATGCTTCTCGAACGGATCGAATCTGAAGGTCTGGCTCATTATTCTTATTTGATCGGAGATGGCGGCGAGGCGGCTGTTATCGACCCCCGGCGCGATTGTACCGTCTACGTCGACCGTGCAGCCCGGGCGGGCTATCGCGTCCTACATGTGCTCGAGACCCACCGCAACGAGGATTACATCATTGGGTCGGTGGAGCTGGCGGAGCGCACCGGAGCCGAGGTGTACCACGCCGACGCGCAGTGGGATTATCAATACGGTCGAGCCGCCGAGGATGCCCAGACCTGGAACGTGGGTCGGTTGGAGCTGGAGGCCATCCACTCGCCCGGCCACACGCCGGGTTCGATGAGCTACCTGCTCCGCGATCCGGACGGCTCGCCGTGGATGGTGTTCACCGGCGACGCCCTCTTTGCCGGGGACGTGGGGCGCGTGGATCTGCTGGGTGTAGAACGCATGGAGGAGATGGCGGGCCTGCTGTACGAGACGCTGTTCG
>JARRMW010000147.1:0-2420 GCA_037385685.1 Gammaproteobacteria bacterium | reverse complement strand
GCTTCGCGCAGGAATTATCCTCCACGTCGAATCCCCTCACATTCCTCAGTTTTTCGTAACTGCTCAGCCTGATAGGACAGCACAGGGGTGAAGGAAAGATGGATAGAAGGGTTTACCATCCAAAGCCATCTCTAGTGCTTCGAGCACACGCTGTCCATTCTTTCTGGCTGTGGAAATGTAACTGCGGATCTGGCAAAAGGTCTGTGCACCTTTCCGAGTGCGGAAGCAGCCCGACACTTTTTGTTTCAGCTTGACCATCCGCAGGTCTCGTTCGGCCAAGTTATTGTCAAACGGCACCTTAAAATCGTACATAAACGCCAGCACTTCTCGCTTGCGATCCTGCAGACGGTCCAGCAGGTTCTTGGGCTTGCTCTGTTTCTTCCGCCCGCGCTTCTTCACCAGCGGCTCGGGTGGTGGCGGGTTGACCTCGAGCCCTTGTGCGATCAGTTGGTCGTAACGCGCCTCGAAATCAGTCAATTGTCGATCTGTCAGGGCGACTTGGGCCTGGTTTTTCGCTTCCTCCACAGCCTCCTTGATCTCGACCAGCAGATCGATCATCCCACCGGCCCATTCTTGCTCATATCGCTCCTCGACGAAGATCAGCTCCCGCAGATGGTGTGCGTTACAGCGCGCGTGTTTCGCATCGGGGTACTGCTCGTAGGAAGTGTACCCATCGTGGACGACGACCCCCTTGCGCTCCGGCAGGATGCCGATCTCGTCTAGCGCTTCCCGCCCTCGCTTGGGGTGCACTTCCAGGTAAGTTGCCTGTTCTGTACTCGCCACGTGTGTCCAGTACAACTTTCCTTCCACTCGCAAACCTGTCTCGTCGCAGTGAACCGACTCGTCACTCTCGATCAAGTGCTCTTTCACCGCTGTATTGACCGGCGTGATCTGTTCTTCCGTCTCCTGACAGGCAGCGATAATCGTCGCTTCAGCCGGAGAGTGGTCGTACAGGTCAGTCAGTATCTCCTGCGTACGCTCCAAGGGGATGTGATGATTCTGGTTGAAGTAGACTGCCTGCCCTTTGATCCGAGGTCCATACTGCACTGGCTCAGTCACTCCTGCTGGAAATGCAGCCTTGCTCGTCTCCCCACACTGTGGGCATTGCTTGACCTCGGCTTGATGTTCGGTCACTTCGACCGTCACTGGCGGCAGATCGAATACCTGACGCTTCTCGTGCCCACTCGCCGCTACCTTTTCCAGCGAGGCATGACAGTGTGCGCACCGTGTGACCCGGTGCACCTGCGTATGCTGCGGGTTCTTGACTGCCTTGAGGGTCCGCCCTTTGTGCCCTGGCTGACCACCGCTCTTTTTGCCGCTGGGCTTGCGCAAACTGCGCGGAGCAGGCTTGTTCAACCCATCGCTTGAGGGAGGCTTGCTGCTGTTGCGGCTGTTCTTCGCCACCTGATCCTCCAATGCCTGCACCCTGTCGGCGAGCTGTTGAATCATGGCGATCAAGCCATCGACCATCTCGATGACGGCTTCTTCCCCCCGCGAGTAAGCGGTGCGGATATCTTCGTGAGTAGGCAAGCGATCCAACGTCATAGCGCAAATTGTACCTGGCGTTTATTGGTTTTGCATTGGAATTTCATTGGAGTTTCGCTAGAGTTGAGCAACTACAATCGAGAGTGATGATTTGGGCTGAGCAGTTACTATGATTCACACAATCTACTGGTGGGGAAGACGGACGTATGTTGGGCACGACGATGCATTGCGCTGGGGAACGGCAGGCGGTGCTGCCGTGCTCAACCGGCCGGATCTCGGGCAAATAGCGCCGGGACAGCTTGCTGACCTGGCGCTGTTCGACCTCGAGGAATTGCGCTTCTCGGGCCACGGCGACCCCGTCGCAGCGCTCGTCCTATGCGGTGCGCGCACGGTACGGCACCTGATGGTCGGCGGCGAGTGGCGCGTAACGAACGGCGAACTTCCCGGGCTGGATCTCGAGCAACTGCGCCTGCAACACCAGGCGGCGGCGACTTCCCTGGCGGCGCGGCACTGACTGGGTCATGAAGCGCGTCATTTTTGACACCGACATCGGCATAGACGATGCGATGGCACTGCTGTTTCTTCACTATTCGGCGGACGTGGAACTGCTGGGCATCGTGACGGGATTCGGTAACGCCGACATCGATACAACCACACGCAACGCTCTTTTCATGAAAGAGCGTTTCGGCATTGATGCCCCTGTGTTTCGCGGTGCCCCCGCCGCGCTCGGCCTGTCGATGTTCGATGACTACCCCGACTTTGTTCATGGCAAAAACGGGCTCGGCAACATCGATATCCCCGAAGTAGCCGCGCGCCCCGAAGCGGCCGATGGCGCGGCAGCAATCGTCAGCCTTGTGAACGACAATCCTCACGAGGTTTCTTTCGTGTCTGTCGGCCGACTGACCAATCTGGCTAACGCGTTGGCGTTGTGTCCG
>JARRMW010000146.1:0-2420 GCA_037385685.1 Gammaproteobacteria bacterium | reverse complement strand
GGGGATAATAACTGCTCGTTAGAATATACTTATACCTTGACTTTTCTAGTGATATGCGTACAATTGTATTGTGAGAGTACGCATCAGCGAAGCAGCCCGTATGCTGGGTGTATCAGTAGACACCCTACGCCGCTGGGAGGCCGCCGGCAAGATTGAGGTCGAGCGCACCCCGGGAGGGCACCGACGTTACGACGTAGATCAATTGCGAGGAATCGCCCGCAATCGCCCGCCGGATCCATCGAAGCGATTGACCATTGGGTATGCGCGTGTCTCGTCCGGCGATCAGAAAGAGGACCTCAAACGCCAGGCGGCGCTGCTATCCGAGTTCTGTGCGCGGCAAGGGTGGGTGCACGAGGTGATCGAGGACCTGGGCAGCGGCATGAACTACAACAAGAAGGGTTTGCGACTGCTGATCAAACGGATCTGTTCGGGAGAGGTAGGGCGATTGGTGGTGACGCACAAGGATCGACTGCTACGCTTTGGATCGGAGCTGGTGTTCGCCCTATGCGAGCAATTTGGAACAGAAGTGGTGATCATCAACCGGAGTGAGGACAGTAGCTACGAAGAAGATCTAGTACAGGACGTGCTAGAAATCATCACCGTGTTCTCGGCCCGGTTGTACGGAAGTCGTAGTCACAAGAACAAGAAGCTGGTTGAGAAGCTGCGTGATGCAGCGGAAGAGGTAGTCTAGTAGGTAGAGATGCAGATAGTGCGTGGGTACAAGACAGAGTTGGACTTGAACGACCGCCAGCGTACAGCATGTGCCAAACACGCCGGGGCAGCGCGGTATGCGTACAACTGGGGATTGCAGCGCAAGGTTGAGGCTTATGAAGCTACGGGCAAGAGTCCAACGGCAATCGATCTGCACCGAGAACTAAATGCGCTGAAAAAGACCGAGTTGGGATGGATGTACGAAGTGTCCAAGTGTGCGCCGCAAGAGGCATTGCGTAACCTGGATCGGGCATTCGCCAACTTTTTTCGGAGAGTGAAACAGAAGGAGCAAGGGAAACTGAAAGGGCCGGTGGGCTTTCCGCGCTTCAAGAGTCGCAAAGCGGGCCTGGGCAGCTTTCGGTTGACGGGCAGCATTCACATCTTTGAGGATAGCGTCCAACTGCCGCGATTGGGGCGACTGCGGCTAAAGGAGCGTGGGTATCTGCCTGTTTCTGGTGTGCATATCCTGTCGGCGACGGTTTCCGAGCGAGCGGGTCGGTGGTTCGTCAGCGTTCAGGTGGAGGAGGAGATTCCCAATCCAGGGCCTGCGCGAGGTGAGCCATTGGGCGTCGATCGGGGAGTGAAGAAACTGGCGGTGCGGTCAGATGGGATCAGCTATGAGAACCCCAAGGCACTGGACAAAGGGCAGAAGAAACTGCGGCGCTTGCAGCGCAAGTTGGCACGGCAACAGAAAGGCAGCCACAACCGCGAGAAGACGCGCAGGCAGGTCGCACGACTGCACTACCGGATTGCCAACATCCGGCGTGACAGCCTGCACAAGGCGACGAGCGATATCGTGGCGAAAACCAAGCCGGATACCGAACGTCCCCAGGCAGTGGTGCTCGAACACCTGCACGTGAGCGGTATGCTACAGAATCATTGTCTGGCTCGCGCCATCGCCGACGTGGGGATGTACGAGTTTGGCCGACAGATGGAGTACAAAGCAGCCTGGAGTGGCACGGAGGTGATACAAGCTGACCGGTGGTATCCGTCCAGCAAGCGATGCAGTGGGTGTGGGGAGGTCAAAGGCGAACTGGATCTGTCCGAGCGGGAGTATGAATGCGATTGCTGTGGCCTGGTCATCGACCGCGATCTGAATGCGGCACGAAACCTGGCCCAATTGGCACCTACCGTGAGTTCCACGGAAAGGGTCCCGAGGGAGTTACGGGACAACGCCTGTGGAGAGGACGTAAGACCTGCTTCGTGCGGGCAGACCTCGACGAAGCAGGAACCGAACTGCAGTCTGGCTTTGCCCAGATTTGCATAAGTTTCGGAGAATGGTTGGATTTCCTGCTATACTGATAGTGTGGTGGGAAGAGGTTCATTCTTCCAAGTTGACGGTCACCTTGCCAAAGACTGAGGAGACCAAGCCAAAGCAGATCAAAGCGAAGGCAAAGTCGTAATACGCAACCCTTCGCTCGGGGGTGGGGGGAGGTCTACTGGCGTTTTGCGCCAGGCGGCTTCTAGGCTCCACTCCCGAGCTATTGGGTACTCTTTGTTCACACGTAGTGGTAATGGCCGATTTTGTCAAACCGCCGTGTTTCCCACTCTTCCGGTCGCGCGAGATGTCCCTGCGATCTTGTTGAATGCCAACTCAATTCCAACCTTTCCTACTAATTACGTCTCTTATTCCAACCCTCTACGTAAGTTGGCACCGTTTTTTTACAGTATACTAGCGATAAGGTAGAGCACCTGTAACATCTTCTCAG
>JARRMW010000145.1:0-2428 GCA_037385685.1 Gammaproteobacteria bacterium | reverse complement strand
TATGACAATAAGAAAATGACGCCGTTGATCTATGCAGCTGATAACCAGCATATTGATACCATGCAGTTACTGTTGACCAATGGTGCAGATGTGAACGCAAGAGATTCAAAGGGCAGGACAGCCCTCATGCGGGCAGCGATCGAGGGGCATGTCGAGGTTATCCAGGTACTGCAAACCCGTGGCGCTGATATCAACGCCAGTGATGCAAGCGGCAGAACAGCTCTGATGCTGGCAGCTGCAATTGGCAGGCAGGATAGCGTCGAGGTATTGCTAAAAAGCGGTGCCGATGCTGATGCCAGGGATAAGGGCGGAATGAGTGCGCTTATACTTGCAGAGAAACTCGGCCAGACCGGTGTCGTGGACCTGCTCAAAAACCAGTAGTGAATTCAGGGCGCAGGGCACGTTGTAATCGTTCGAATGACTAGCAGGATTTTCGGCGCTGCTAATTTGTCGTCCCTGAATAAGCACAATATACGGCATAACCATCTGAAAATAATGGTTCTACCTGGCAGGGCACGTGTTCTGGAATTGCTGGTATTTGTATAATTGCAGTCACATTTCTTGCAATATCCGGATCATAAAATGCGCCCCAAACAGTCAGATTCCTCGCCGGCAACCGACCTGTTTCGCAATCGCCTGGAGAACCTGCTTGATCAGCGCCATGAGCTGTACCGGCTGGCGGATCTGATCGAGTGGGACGAGTTCGATACGTTGTTTGGTCAGTATTACTGTGCGGATAACGGCTGTCCGGGGAAAGCCACAAGGTTGATGGTGGGGTTGCAGTATCTCAAGCACCTGCACGGGCTCTCGGACGAAGTGGTGGTGCAGCGCTGGGTGGAGAATCCGTACTGGCAGTACTTTTGTGGTGAGGAGTACTTTCAGCATGAACTGCCGATTGATCCGAGCAGCATGTCACGGTTTCGCAGCCGCATTGGTGAATCCGGCTGCGAGAAGATCCTGCAGGGGACGGTAAAGGCCGGTGTGCGGAGCAAAACGGTCAAGCGTACCGATTTCAAGCGTATTACAGTGGATACGACAGTGCAGGAGAAGGCGGTGAGCTTTCCGACCGACAGCAAGTTGCTGAACCGCTCACGCGAGCGCCTGGTGAGACTCTCTCGCAGGCAGGGTGTGGTGTTGCGGCAAAGCTATGCGCGCACGGGACCGGAAGCCTTGCTGCGTGCGCATCGCTATGCGCATGCGCGCCAGCTGCGACGCATGCGCCGTCAGGTGAAGAAACTCAGAACGTATCTGGGTCGGGTGGTGCGTGATATTGAGCGTAAGATTTCCGGTCAGGCACATCAGCAGGCGGCATTTGCCGATGAACTGGCGATGGCCAAGCGCCTGCTGGTGCAGCAACGCCATGACCGGGACAAACTTTACAGTCTGCATGCGCCGGAAGTGGAATGCATCAGCAAGGGCAAGGCACACAAGCGCTATGAGTTCGGAGTCAAGGCAAGTATTGCAACGACGAACAAGAGTAACTTTGTTGTGGGTGGGATGGCGTTACCGGGAAATCCTTACGACGGTCATACGCTGGTTGAGGCCTTGTCGCAGGTGCGTTGTCTGACCGGCAGCATGATTGAAGAAGCCTTTGTGGATCGAGGTTATCGTGGTCATGGTGAACAGGAGACCACGGTTTATCTCTCTGGGCAGAAGCGCGGCATCAGGACGCAGCGATTAAAACGCTCGCTGAAGCGTCGACAGGCGATCGAGCCGGTCATTGGCCATCTAAAATCCGATGGTCTCTTGGGACGCAACTACCTGAAGGGCTGTGCAGGCGATCAAATGAACGTGCTGCTGAGCTGCGCAGGCCATAACCTGCGCCTGATCCTGAGGCAACTCAGGATTTTTTGGCTTCGAATATTGCGGCTTGCAAACGCCCGGTTTTGCGCAAGCTGTCGTAAAGAGCACGCCCTGTTCGTTGAGTTGCCCCGGAGAATGGCCTGGCGATTACTGCCCATGAGCGCCTGTCTCTGTGGCAGATAATAGCCTGAAAACAGGGTTATTCAGGGCCGACTCATTATGCTGCTGATAAACAACACGTTATGGATAAGCATCAGCAGAGGCGAACATTCATTTGGGTGCAATCCTGTGCGAACCTGCCCAATGTTGGTGCTATTACATCTAGTTCTAGCAACTCCGCACGCTCACATCACATGCCATCTACCTCTGTGAACAGTGCGATCCTGGAGTTATAGGGATTTTCCTGAATGTCCATTCTCATCCAGACTTTGCCGTTTTGCTTTTTCTTATTTTATTACTCTCGACTGAACGACCGGGATTGAGCGGTAAATCACCGTTCCCTGATTGCCTGGCTATGACTTGGATGCCGCAAATTCTGCCTTTCCTGTTACTTGATTAAAACGCAGCAATCAGTCAAATAATCAGGCTTTCTACCTCTTAGTTATAAGAGGCCTATGTGTATCAT
>JARRMW010000144.1:0-2430 GCA_037385685.1 Gammaproteobacteria bacterium | reverse complement strand
TAGATTATCGACTCATCGACATAGAGTTGATGGTGTCGCTAAGATTAGTCACCTGGACTGACATACCTTTCTGGCTTGGGGGGTATTCCCCGAAGGTCTCGACGAATTTAGCGATTGCCTTGCCTGCCTGGCCAAGGATCCAGCTCCGGTTCTCGGCCCATTCGTCGTATCCACGCCCCTTGATAAAACGCTCAAAGGGATCAAGTTTAAGGTTGATCAGAATGGGCGTGGAGAGAGGAACCTGTTCCGCACGAAACCATTCCTCCTGGTCAACAAATAACAGCTTCCAGTCGCCATGACGCAAGCCATGGAAGACAGTCTCTGTGAAGTAGAAAAATTCCTTGCGCGCACTTTTTCCGTTGTTCAGCAGAATGTCACTCTGATCGTAACCATCCAGATGGACCTTGTAGGTCTTGCCGCCGATATCCTTGCCGTCGAGGAGAGCCTCCTTGATGTTGTCGTCGCCAACCCAGGACATAAGCGTCGGGACCCAGTCCTCCATCGTCATGAATTCGCCGGTGTGTGTGCCGGCAGGAATCTTGTCTTTCCATTTTACGAGCATCGGCACTTTAAAGCCGCCCTCCCAGCCGCCTGCACCCTTTTCACCGTGAAAGGGATGATTTCCGCCATCCGGCCAGGAATTGCTGGGCGCTCCGTTGTCTGTGGAAAACATAACGATAGTATTATCGGCCACCCCAAGTTCCTCGAGCAGGGTAAGCAATTCACCGACGTCGTCGTCGAGTTCCATCATGCCATCTGCATAGATTCCATAGCCGCTTTTCCCCTCGTATTCATCGTTGAGGTTAGTGCGATAGTGCATGCGAGTCGTGTTGTGCCAGACGAAGAAGGGCTTATCGGCTTCGACCGCGTCCTTGATAAAGCGTTTCGATTCGTTGAGCACCTGCTGATCGAGGTTGCGCTGTACCTCGCTTCCCCAGGGGCCCAGATCCTTGATCTCCTGGCCACCATCAGGCAACGCCTTGGAGTGGATGATGCCGCGTTGTTTGAGACCATACTTTTCCTGAACCGCTTCATCCTTCGGAAAATCGTACTGCTCGGGATACTCGCCTGCATTAAGGTGATAGAGGATGCCGTAGAACTCATCGAAACCGTGGGCAGTGGGCAGGTGTTCATCGCGATCGCCGAGATGGTTCTTGCCGAATTGACCGGTGAGGTAGCCGTGGTCTTTCAGCATTTGGGCAAGCGTCGGATCGCTGTCCTGGAGACCTTCCTTTGCACCGGGAAGTCCGACCGTTGTCAGTCCGGTGCGGATTGGATACTGCCCAGTTATAAATGAGGCCCGACCCGCGGTGCAGGAGGCTTGGCCATAATGGTCCATAAACATCATGCCCTCCTTTGCAATGCGGTCTATGTTCGGCGTAGACCCACCCATCATACCGCGATGATAGGCGCTGATGTTCCACATGCCGACGTCATCACCCCAGATTATTAAAATGTTGGGTTTCTGGTCTGCTGCCTGAACCGATACTGCGTAGACAAGAAGCATCAGGATCGATGCCGATCTTCGCAGATTTCTAAGATTATTCGATATGTTTTTCATTCCTTTCTCCTTAGTGGTGTAGGGGTTTGATAGTCCATGCGTAAGAGGATTCCCACCTCTGAAAAAGGACAACCAATCCCAAATTAAATCTAATGAAATTCTCAGCATTGTCAATTATCGGTTTGAAAACTTTTTAACAGTCTAATCTCTACGAGTTTGACTCGACGAGAGGGGGATCACTCAGCACGTATGCTTAAGCTTTTTCCAACTATAAACACACCAAAGGACTCCTCAAAATCCATAGTCCCTTGGTGCCTCGGGCACAAAAAAGGCCCGCATGAGATGCAAGCCTATGATTTACATGAAATGTCCTTATCGAGACATGGGTGACAGTTTATTCCGGGGACATAGGTTACACATTTCATAATCAGGCATTTGAGGGAGAGCACTTTGGAGCAGGAGCCGGTCATGAATAACATTTAGACTGGATCACTCGTCGGGGCAGGGCAGGGCAGCCAGAGCCGCTGATGAAATAGTCAATTATCTTACTGTAGGCACTGCCTAATCTGGCTGTGGCACTATTCAGATTGAGCGTCAGAATTCTTTAATTATGCGGACTGTTACATGGATCAATTGACGGAGTACGTGCCCGGACAAATCTGGTTACTGGAATATCCGGTCAGATTTGCTGGTATGGAACTCTTTGGTCGAACAACAATTATCCGGCTGGAAAATGGTGAGTTGATTGTTCACGACCCCTGTGTCGTTATTGAAAACATAAAGGACCAGATAAACGACCTGGGGGTGGTTAAATACATCATCGCACCGGGTACCTATCATCATCTCTACGTTGCAGAATTTCAGGAAGCATATCCTGATGCGGAAACTTTCTTATGTCCTGGTCTTGAGAGTAAACGTCCCGACCTGAA
>JARRMW010000143.1:0-2431 GCA_037385685.1 Gammaproteobacteria bacterium | reverse complement strand
GAAACGAGCCTCTGTTTTATGGCAGAGGCTCGTTTTTTGTCGCTCATTTGAAGACTGGGATGGCGAGATGGCTTAAGAAGGTTCCCGAGAACTCTTCTTTATGTTTAATTAACAACTGAATATCCCTGAAACACACGGTCTTTGACCGCGAATTCGGCAAATTGCTCATCATGCGTTACGCTATGCATCTGGCTGGAGACTATACGCCAGATGGGAGGAACGCTATGGGAGCCACGATCCAAGGCTACGGCGGCTCGCAGTTGCAGTGTGAAGCGGAGCAGATCGTGATTCGCCTGCCACGTCAAGTGTTTGGCGATGCATGGACTGCCCTGCGCACGTGGTTGTTGGAGGCTATGGGCCGGCAGCCAGTCGTTTTCAACCCGCACCGGGTCATGACCGAACGGGATAAAGGAGATGAGGCTCCTCGTTGGAAGTCGGCGGGCCTTGACGTGCTCAGTTGGATCCTCTTCCTGCTCAAAGTGCCTGCCAAGCACGAGTTGGTTGCCTTGTGGCAGACAATCCCGTGGACGACTATCAACCAGCTTTGTGCACCGCTGTACAGGAACGCTCACGGAGGGCGATACGCCTGGGCACCGGCTCAGATGGTGGCTATCCTGACGTTGATGTTCCTTTACGGCGTCGCCTACGAGACACGCACCCTGGCCTGGATCAAGGAGAATGTTGTTTGGAGCTGGTTTTGTGGCTTTGGCATCTTTGGACCGTGGCCGAATCGCAATGCGCTCTATGACTTTCGCCAGCGGGTCGGGCCGGAGCTTTTTGAAGAGGCACTGACTCTGGCGGTGTGGGCATGTATGGAGGCCGGGCTGGTCAGTAATCTGCTGGTCTCCTTTGACCTGACCTCCGTTGTCGCCTCGGGGCATCGCTGGAGCCCCTACGAACGGGCGGTGATTCTGACCAAGGCCGTGATCCACTACCTGGAGTTGTGCTGGACCGAGCAGCGACCAGAAGAGTCGATGCCCGACGCGCTGCGCAAGTTGGCTGCTGAGGTAGCTCTGGAAGTTCTTCCTCACAAGGCACTGAAGCGGGTCAATCCGGAACGGGTAGTAGAAAGTGTGGAGCAGTGGGATGATCCATCGGATGTCCAGGAGCCGCCGTGGCAGGAAGAGGTTAAGGAAGCCGTTGAGGAGGTTCACCTGAAAGAGAAGCCGATTGAAGACTCGCTTCTGGAGACCACAGCTGGGGCCGTGCGTCCCAAGTTGGTCCGAATCGCGAACAAGTTGATGATTCGCTTGCCTCACACACGAGGTGACCTGGATGCTCGGGTAGGACGCACGACCGACTACACTTGGTTTTGTGGATACCTGGTAGGCTTTGTCGTGGATAGTCTGTGCCACGTCATCACGGCCGTCGTATTGGCGGCGGGCAATGCCAAGCAGTTCAAGCTGTTTCCACAGGCGATGGATGCTCATCGCCGACGAGTGGGAGCACCCAAGGCCACAGCGATTGATAGCGCCTTTGATATGCCCGACGTTCATACCTACCTGGACAGATACCAGATCAAGGGACACGTAACCAGCCGGGATCACCCCACACCGGCCGATGGAGGCTATGGCACCGACCGTTTGGAATGGGATGAGGAAGGTTGGATTCTCCGCTGCCCCAATCAGACGCCACTGAAGCCGAAAGGAAAAGCCCGACAGGGAAAACAAACATACGTCGGGACGGCTTGCCACGAATGCTCGCGGTACACAAACTGCTGTCCCAGCGGGC
This sequence comes from Gammaproteobacteria bacterium, assembly GCA_037385685.1. GTDB lineage: Bacteria > Pseudomonadota > Gammaproteobacteria > Chromatiales > Chromatiaceae > Sva-25. The sequence continues at coordinate 700 of JARRMW010000143.1, read as the reverse complement.
AGGGAGAGCCCAAGAAATTCACCCTGAACCCGGTTACCCACCGTCGCTGGCAAGAGAACCGCAAGCATTGCTTGACGGAGGAGTACAAGGCTGCTCAAGAGCGACGTTTTGTCGACGAAGGTCGTTTCGGCCTGGCCAAGATGAACCATCATGGGGCCAAGATGCCTTATCGCAGCGAGGACATGAATCTGATCGCGGCGCTGATGATGGCCATCGTCATGAACTATCGCATCTTGGCCCGGCATCAACAACAAGAAAGGAGTGCCACGAATTGAGGAACAACGTCCACAACCCATCTCCCGTGAGTTGGGCTCATATGGGCGTCGGGTTGCTTCATCCCGCCGGAATGAAGCTCTTCTCCCTTTCCTTCGATTTGGCCAACCGCGCATGAAAGCGGCTTTCTGCTTGTGAATCATGCGTATTCACTTCACCAGGAACACTCACCACCAGGGAGAGTGCATGTAGCAGGGCTGTGAAACCCAGACAATGAAGACCTATCCATGACTTTATGTTTACCATCCTTCGTCAGGAAGGAAGAGCTAATGTTTTCTGAAACCTTCTTAAGGAGCGGGGCATTCGATGAGCAGGACGTTTCCGAATTTCGATCCGACGTGGGCTATGCAGCTTGCCGAATTTTGTGCGCAGGCCTACGACGAGTACGTCGCGCGGAGCGGCGCCGGGCCCGATGTACAAGGGCAGG
>JARRMW010000142.1:0-2528 GCA_037385685.1 Gammaproteobacteria bacterium | reverse complement strand
GTGCTGTTGTTCAGGCATCAAACGCGCGTACTGAGCGTGATGTCTGGTCTCAGCGGTGGCGATGATCCCGATACTGGTTGGATCGACACTTCTCTGGACGGACCTATAAAGCCGCTTTCATTTGAGCCAGAGCGACAGGCTCATGGCGGCCATCAGCGGACCCTCAAATTCCCTGAACACCTGGACAATGCGGAGCTAGGAGTTCTCCCGCGCCGACTTCTGACTTTCTGCAACTAGTGGTGAGAAACGTGCCTTGATATACCCTAGCGCCCCAATTGGCACAGTAAACATCAATATTGCTGCGTAAATTCCTTGGTCGACCAGGACAACCAAAACCGTTAACAACGTCACAATGAAGACAGCGACAAAGAATACTGTCCTGAAGAGCCAATGCACTCTAACCAGGTGATCACAGTTTGCACGGACGGCATCCGAGAAGATCAGCTCGGTGACTGAGATAGACCGACTCGAACAGTTAGGACATATCCTATTCAACGCGCTAGCGCCTCGATTCTCCAAAGTCCGCATTGGGTCTTCAAGAGCCTGCCATTATTCAAATTGCCGACGGGCTGAAAAGCAAAGTATAGCAGTCACTCACTTTGGTCCCTGGCGACCGCGCGCTCTCGGCCAGGAGCAGTCCGCCGCTCCTGGCCGCTGAGATGAATTGACTAACGAGCAACGGCCTGCGAATTGATAACAGTGCTAAGGTCGGTCACCTGGACAGACATGCTCTCTTGACTTGGCGGAAACTCTTTGAATGTCTCCACGAACCGAGCTATTTGTCCGCCGGCCTGGCCGAGTATCCAGCTTCTGTTTTCGGCCCACTCGTCATAGCCACGGGCCTCCGTAAAGCGTTCAAACGGGTCGAGCTTCAAATTCGTAATGATGGGCGTGGACAACGCCAGCTGCGGCGAACGGAACCAGTGGTCCTGACGCGTGAACAGGAGTTTCCAGTCGCCGTAACGCATGCCGTGAAAAGTGGTCTCCGTGAAGTAGTAAAAGTCCTTCCGCACTGATTTTCCGTTGTTGAGAAGCAGGTCGCTCTGGTCATATCCGTCGAGATGCACCTTGTATCGGGTGCCGCCGATCTTGGCACCTTTCAGGAGCTGCTCCTTGACGTCGGGCTGTCCCAGCCACGCCATTAGCGTGGGCACCCAGTCCTCCATGGTCATGAACTCACCAGTATGCGTGCCGGCCGGTATATGACCAGGCCACTTGACGACCATCGGCACGCGAAATCCGCCCTCGTAGCCGCCCACGCCTTTTTCCCCGTGGAACGGCTGATTGCCGCCATCCGGCCAACTGTTCGAGGCTGCGCCGTTATCCGTCGAGAACATGACGATCGTGTTGTCCGCTACCCCCAGCTCATCGAGCAATTGCAGCAATTCACCGACGTCGTCATCCAGTTCCTTCATGCCGTCTGCGTACAGGCCGTATCCCGTCACGCCGTCATACTCCTTCGACAAATTGGTCCGGTAATGCATACGTGTGGTGTTGTGCCAGACGAAGAAGGGCTTGTCGGCCTGCACCGCCTCACGAATAAACCGCTGCGACTGTTCCAGCACTTCCTGGTCCAGATTACGTTGCCGCTCGCGCCCCCATGGGCCCAGATCCTCGATATCCTGGGTTCCGTCGGCCTTGGCCTTTGAATGTATGACGCCCCGCTCCTTCAGGTGCAGTCGCTCCTGCGTCTTTTCATCTTTGGGGAAGTCGTACTGTTCCGGGTATTCGCCTGCATTGAGGTGATAGAGAATGCCGTAGAACTCGTCAAAGCCGTGGTTCGTCGGCAGGTGCTCATCCCGATCCCCCAGGTGGTTCTTGCCGAACTGCCCGGTCGCATAGCCCAGCGGTTTCAACATCTCCGCAAGCGTGGGATCCTTCTCCTGTATACCTTCCTTGGCGCCCGGCAACCCGACCGTGCTCAGGCCGGTGCGGATCGGATACTGGCCGGTGATGAACGCCGCGCGGCCGGCCGTGCACGAGGCCTGCCCATAGTGGTCCATGAAAATCATGCCTTCGTCGGCGATTGAGTCGATGTTCGGCGTCGAGCCGCCCATCATTCCTCGATGATAGGCACTAATGTTCCACATCCCGACGTCATCGCCCCAGATCACCAAGATATTCGGCCTCTCCTGACCAAACCCTATGCCAGGCAATAAAATTGCAAGCAAAATGAGCATGTAACGGATTCGTATCATCGTTCTTCTCCAACCTGATATTTTTTTGTCACGGAGGCTCTGGGGTCGGAGCGTAGGAACACCGATTCCTACTCAAAGCCATGCCGATGACTTGGTTTCGACTTTGACCTGATACTGTTGACCAAGTTGGCAAACTGGTCCGAGTTCTTCTTGACCAACTTGTAAGAGTCAGTGCCAGTCCTCTGATTATGCGAGGAACGGAAAGAATCGTCAATTCGGGGATGTACGTAAACTGGAGTCAGTCTAAGGAGGTTCACCGAACGGCTGGATTGGGTCAGTAGCCGTCGTTTGGGCCAAGAATCACCAAATGTCCCGCTTAGGGCGGCAAGC
>JARRMW010000141.1:0-2704 GCA_037385685.1 Gammaproteobacteria bacterium | reverse complement strand
GATCGAGGCGGTCAATTACGGCTATGCGTTTTCATTCAAGTACTCGACGCGTCCCGGCACCCCCGCCGCCGAGCGCGACCAGGTCGACGAGGATGTGAAGACCGAGCGCCTGCACCGGCTTCAGGAGTTGATCACCCGTCAGCAGCGTGCCGTACAGGATGCGTCCTTTGTCGGGGTCGAGTCCATCACAAGAATCCTTTTCGCCGGTCGCTACCACCCCAAAATGAACTGTACCGGGGCACGGTTATGAGACAGCGCTTTGCGCTGGTTATGCTGCCACCTTAACCACCGTCGGCACAAATATGGCGCAGGAGGGGATACCGTGCGACAACCTTTTTCAAAACGTCCGGTGCACCGTCGCGATCCTTAATGCCGGCACTCTGTACCGTGAGACCGACCAGGAAACCGAGGGTATCCGTTACGATGTGACGTTTCCGCCCCTTGATCCTCTTGCCGCACACTACACGACACTGTTCATTTTGGGGTGGTAGCGACCGGCGAAAAGGATTCTTGTGATGGACTCGACCCCGACAAAGGAACGGTCCATTGAACAGTCACGCTCTCGCCGATCTACAAAAAGCTCTAACCCCGCATGTGCCGCTGGGCAAGTCACGTATCGAAACTCTCTGTCTGCTCGTATTGGGCATGATCGGTGCCCGTACAGTCAACCTGACCCACATCGCCACTGAGCGAGCGGGTCGCGTAAAGGTTGCATCGACCTATCGACGACTGCAGCGCTTTTTCCAGCATGTCCTCCTGCCGGAAGACTGGGCCGTCGATCTGCTGATGGCCCTGATCGGCCGACCGAAGAAATGGTATCTCTGCCTTGACAGAACCAACTGGAAGATCGGCAAGAGCGATGTCAATGTCCTGGTCCTCGCCATTGTTACCGAGAGGTATCGTGTGCCCCTGATGTGGACGTTTCTCTCCCACTCCGGAAACAGCACCACAGCCCAGCGGATCAAACTGATGCGGCGCTATCTACAGCGCTTTGAAGCCTCGAACGTGCGTATGCTGCTCGCTGATCGCGAATTCATCGGGCAGGAATGGATGGCATTCCTGAAGGCGGCGGGCATCCCCTTTGCGATCCGCGTGAAGGAAGACCAACTCATTCTGGTGGACGGACGCGAGTATTCCCTGCGCTCCTACTTGTCACGCTGCAAGGGGGAGCGCGGCTTCACCGCAAGCCTGCCAGCCAAGGCAGGCCAACCGGCCCTTGAACTCCATTTTGGCGCGAAGCGCATCAAGGGGGGTGAGTTACTGATCGTCGCCTGTTCCGAACAAATCGGCGGCTCCCGAATCCTTCGATACTACCGTTGGCGCTGGTTCATCGAATGCATGTTCTCTGACAGCAAAACCAGGGGGCTCAATCTCGAAGATACAAGGCTGAAAATCACCCATAAGTTGAGCCTTCTGATCGCGATCTTGGCCATCGCAATGGCTTTGGCTTGCCACACAGCTTCCCGGATCATGGGATCAAAGTACCCCGCAAGAAAGAAGCATGGCTATTGCTCGAAATCCTGGTTCCGAACGGGTTTTGACGAACTCCGGCGCCGCATTCGAACAAACTCTGGTCCCCCAATCATTGGCAAGAAATTCGCCGTCAAGAGACGCCTGAGGCGGGGAGATGCCGTAACAGGGCGCGGCCCGAATGGCATCGTTGTGAGTTGAATGACCGTTTGATGTGAGGTGTCGTTGCCCTTGGCACGCCATGCGGCGGCGGTCAATGTTCTCGACATCTCATCGGTCTCGATCCTTCGTGCATTTAACAAAGCAGTGCCGAATAGGGCAATCGCGCTTCAAAACCCTTCGATGAGTGTGCGTAGGAAGTCGTTGCTCCAGCCTGCCTTCTTGAACTTGACGCGGTTTGAGCCTTTTGCGGTATTTGCTTTGATGATGCCCAATGCGATCCTTCGCAATGCGGCAAAGTTGGCGGGCGCGTTGTCTTTTCGGGCTCGGTGCTGGTCGTCATTCATCACGACATCGAGTGACCAATGCAAACTGTTTTCGATTTCCCAATGGCCCCGGATCAGCTTAGCGGCTGCCTGCGCGGTGTCGCGTTTTGACAGGAGATACACCCGCTCGGACCGGCTGGTCGATTGGCCCACTGTGCGCTTGGACACGACATGAACGAAGGCGCCAAGATGTGGCCATTGATGGGTTTCGACGAGATAGTCCGCCACGTCGTAGACGCGATATGACCGCTCCTCAATCCGGCCATGGTCACCGTCTACGGTGGTATATTCATCAATATACTCAATACCTTGATCGGCCACAAAAGCGCGCACGTCGGCCTGCATGTCGCCCTGATTGCCCTTAAGCTGCATGCAATAGTCACCGCCTTCCCGCACGATCAGGTCACAGGTTTCCCGCTGGCAGTGCAGAGCATCGGCGGTGATGGTGATGCCGCGAACATCAAGCATCTCAATCAGCTCGCGCAGAGCCACAATCTCACCGCCGCCCTTGGCACTTTGCGTCACCCCAAGGCTAAGACGTGCGCCATGAGCAAAGGCGGTGACGACGTTCAGGTTTGACTGGGCGGCAGCTTTGTCAAAGCTGCGCCGCATCTCCTTCCCGTCGATGGCGATGGCCGGCTGCTCTGCATAGGCCTCGGCAAAGACGCCTCGGAACTTGTCGAAAAACGCCTGAAGGCTGCTCGGTTTCATCAAGCGGAAGAGCCGCGAGTAGGCATCATGGCACGGAA
>JARRMW010000140.1:0-2549 GCA_037385685.1 Gammaproteobacteria bacterium | reverse complement strand
GGGGCGGGGACGATTTCTATAATAGTCCGTACCGAAAGGTCGGAAGCGCAAATTAGTCCCTCCCGCCCCGGCGCCTACTATCTTGCCAACAGTAGGCAAAAAGAAACATACAAGCGCAAGATCATCGACCGACTGCTTTCGTGCGTTAAGCGGAAGTCGCGCTGAAGCCAGGGCGACTGTCTCAGTGCGGCCAGAAGCAATGGGATGGACTCCTCCTCAACCTTACGGCATCGCAATGTGCCAGACTGGATTTGAAGTTCGTCAAAGCGAAATGATCTCAGTCACAGGAATGAGAAGGAGTCCGTAATGAAGCTTAGTAGAGTTGGCGTGGATTTGGCAAAGAACGTGTATCAGCTACACGGTGTGGATCGGCATGGCAAGACGGTCTGGAAGCGCCGCTTACGGCGCGGGCAGTGGCTGCAGGCATTGTTGGCAAAGGCGGAGCCTGGCTGCGAAATTGGTATGGAAGCCTGCACTGGTGCGCACCACTGGGCGCGCGAGCTCCAGTCTCGAGGCTATACGGTCCGGTTGATCGCGCCACAGTTCGTGAAGCCGTTCGTGAAGAGCAACAAGAACGACGCCAACGACGCCGAGGCGATCTGCGAGGCCATGAGCCGGCCGCACATGCGCTTTGTGTCGGTGAAGACGGTCGAGCAACAGGACATCCAAGCCACTCACCGGGTCCGCGAAGAACTCAAGGCGCATCGCAACGCCAAGGCCAACCAGATCCGTGGTCTGGTGGCCGAGTACGGGCTGGTAGCGCCGCAGACTCTACTCGCACTGCGTAGGGCGATCCCCGAGTGGCTGGAAGATGCAGAGAACGGTCTGACGGACAACTTCCGTTCGCTGTTGCACGGGTTGTGGAACGATCTGTTGACGCTCGAAGAGCGTCTCAAAGATCTCGACAAGGAGATCGAGAAGCTTGCTCGCAGTAACGAGGTCACCAGACGGCTGCAGCAGCTACGCGGCGTCGGGCCACTGGTGGCGACAGCCTTGGTTGCAACGGTCGGTGATGGTCGACAGTACGCCAAGGGCCGGCAGATGGCGTCTGCCCTGGGGCTGACGCCCAGACAGAACAGCTCCGGCGACAAGTTCCGTCTGTTCGGTATCAGCAAACGTGGTGACGTTTACCTGCGGACACAAATGATCCACGGCGCCAGGGCGGTCGTCTCGCAAGCCAAGCACCGGGATGATCCACTGAGCCGGTGGGTGACGGACATCGCCAAGCGACGGCACCCCAACGTCGCTGCAGTAGCACTGGCGAACAAGACAGCACGCATAGCCTGGGCCATGCTACAAGACAACACAAATTACGATCCGAGCTTGGCGGTCGGCTGAGCCTGATCAAAGAAGGAGACCCTCAACAGCGATTGCAGAAGCAAACTACTTGATGGCAAACAGGTCGAACCGGCGTCGGCCCACCCCGTGAATGGCTGGGTACCAAGAGTACGAAGAAGCGATTGGGAGCCGACGCGCGAATAGCCCATTATGGCCCGGCATCAACGTATGCCGACTACAGAGGCCGGATATACGTACGCAGTCGCGCCATGCTTGCCTTCAGCAATTTGCTTGCAATGAGGAGGAGTCCATATACAGCCACTCAAAGTCACCAATCAACAAATGGGCTCCTATCGTTTGGCGGCTGAATGCTATCCAATTCTGACAAATAGGCGCTTATAGCCTGGGGCCAGGATTCCGGGGCGCTTTCCCCGTGCAATGCTTCGCGATTTATCTGCAGGTACTCTTCTCGATCTTCCCACACATTTCGGGCGCCCGGATTGTGATAAAGAAAACCAGCAAAGTCTCGAGCGGCAAATTCTGCGGAGTATGAGCCTTCGACCATGAGAAGGTGAACATATGCCTGGACGGCATTTTCATTCACCTGATTAACCAGAATCGCAAAGGTCGCGAAATCCGTTTCTTGCAGTTCTTCTCCAGCAGTACCCCTCTTCCAGATATCCACGTGGTCTTTAATGTTGTTAGCGACTTCGATTCGAGTGGCGAATAGCGACGAGTAACCTTCAGCCATCGCTATATCTTGTGCTTGTCGCATTTGCATTCCTACGAAGACAAGCGAAGCCACAATTGCTGCAAGTCCTACAAGTTCAGCGATATCTTTACGGTTCATGGCATCCAAATCTCGGCACAACTTCCGTGGGCTAAGCTCTTTATAGCGGCTCGGTTCCGAGCGGCTGCTTCGGGTCATCAAGAGCCTGCCAGCGATCAAACCACTGACGGGCTGAAATGCAAAGTATACCAGCCAGTCATGCCGCTCCCCGGCGAATGAGTGCTCCCGGCCAGATGCAGTCAGTCAGGTGGAAGGCGAGTCGGATCCTTACCATAAGCTCGGCCAATCGCAAACATCCACAGCCCAATCAAGATTAGCACCGTCGATAAGAAGAACAGGAACGCGGTCAGAAATGGCCGACCAAATACTTGACTATCGCCAATGGAACTAGCAGACCGACGCCAATACCAAACAGTTGAAGGCCCTTTGTGCACATTGCGTCGTGCTTTTCAGACACCTACGTCAACCTCCAATTGATCAA
>JARRMW010000139.1:0-2563 GCA_037385685.1 Gammaproteobacteria bacterium | reverse complement strand
CAAAGGAGGGCCGCTTATGCCGCATGCGGCATAATGACGCAAGGCGTGGCAAGAGGCTGGCTTCTGTACTCCGGCCCTCCGCACCGCCGTTCTGATTGCCTTCTGGATGCTGCTCGCATGGAGGTGATGCCTGCGCTCGACGCCCGAGCGCGGGTCGATGCTGCGGTTGGCGGAAGGAAATACATATTGCCAATGCCACTCGCGCGGCGCATTGGGATACTTCCGCTCCAGCGCGTAAGGCAGGACGACCGCCCCGAAGCCGTCGGCGATGTCCTTGTCATGGAGCAGCCGCACATGCTCCAGGTGCTGCCTGAGGGGAGCGATGACTCCGTCGGGAAGGGTGACCACCCGGTCCTTCCCGCCTTTGCCGTCGCGCACCAAGACGGCTCCATGCGCAAAGTCCAAGTCCTTTACCCGCAAACGCAGCGCCTCCATCAGCCTGAGTCCGGATCCATAGAGGAGACAAGCGACCAGCCAGGCAGAGCCGGACAGGTGCCGCAGCAGACCGCGCACCTCGTCGGCTGTCAGAACCACCGGCAAGCGTTGCGGCTTCTTCGCCCGCGCGACACCTTCGATTTCTCCGAGTGGGCACTCCAATACCACCTTGTAGAGGAACACAAGGGCGTTGAGCGCTTGGTTCTCTGTTGCAGCCGCCACCCGGCCCTCTACCGCAAGGTATGTCAGAAAGGCACTGACTTCCGGCTCGGCCATCTCTCGCGGGTGGCGCTCCCCATGAAACAGGATGAAGCCCTTGATCCAACCGAGATACGCCTCCTCGGTGCGAATGCTGTAGTGGCGTACCCGGATGGCGTTGCGGACCTGATCCAGGAACGGCCACCCCCGGTGCTCGCTCGGCATCTTCCCTCCCCAACGCCCCCGATAGGCTGTATATGCATATGGGGTATCTATTTTGCTCCACCAACCACTAGGCGTAGAGGAGCAGACACCGCAGAAGTACAACATTTCGCGTGTATCGATGCACTAGAGCTTACATTTCGCGCACGTATGAACATGAATTCCGAATTATTAGGCATACTTTTTTTGCTACAGATTGAGCTGAACGGCTATTCAGTTGCGAATACCCACCATTGATCACGAAGTGTTGTGTAGACCTTGATGGGCACCTGTAATAGCTTCAGAATTTGTCGTCGCAACGTGTTCAGGCCCTTGAGTGCCTCATGAATGACTTCACTGGCCTGTTCGATGGATACCAAGTACAGATCATCAAAGGTATCCCTGATCGTGCGCCAAGTCGGCTTTTCTGTATGCGAGCCGTCCGGTCGCATGGGTAGGCTTTTGATCTGCTGTTGTTGCATCTCCAACCGAATCCTTCGTTCGATCAAGCTGACCAACATCAAGGCAATGAAATAGAGGAACATCATCGCCTCGATACGACGTGGCTTTTCCAGAAATACCGGTGCCACTTCCAACACGGACTTGTGGGTGTTGAAGCGTTTTTCCAGATAAGGCTGATCCTTGTAGGTTCGCAAAACCTCAATCGGGTCCAGTGGGGTGTTGTCCACCAATGGAAACAGCCCATCGGTACGCTGCACCTGTCGGATTTCGGTTTCATTTCGGCTCCACTCCAGTCGGTAGTGGATCTTTTCCTCTTCCCGGTAACGCGTGCTGGGCCCGGGACGACCTTTGCCCATCTGCACCTGTTGCACGGTTTTTTCCTCATGAATCGCGACCGACAGGTAGGGGCCAGCCCCATGCGTGGCCTTCTTTACCGCCTGTTCAATCTGTTGGCGGGTCTTGAGGTAGTATTGGTTCAGGCCAGATGAGACGTCTTGCAGCGCCTGCTCCGCCTTGGCAATACGGCTTTCCCTGGCCTGACGCTCAAGGCTCTCTTTGGAATCACTGTGAATCCACAAGATGCGATAGTTATCCAGCCGTTCACCCACATGGATGCGATAGCGGTTGGTGCGCCCCTTCTTGCGACTGTCGGGAACCTGATATTCATGTTGCCACTGGATCTCCTCACCTTCCCGGACCCGCTTCATAAACCCCTTGATCTCACGAAAATTGCGCGGGATCACCGTGATGAATTGACCGCCATTCTCGTCGATGAGCCGCAGGTTGTCGTAGGCGCACAACTTGCTGTCCGCCACATAGATGAATTCCTCTTTTCCCAGCATCTCCCGCAGATGCTCCCAATTCGGCTGATGGCTGGTGACATCGGCTTGGTTTCCGTCATACAGCCGATAGCTGAGTGGGACGTGACCATCCGCCGTTGTGTTTAACCCGAATACCATCTGCTTGCAATCCGGTCGGTGATCCTTGTTGTGTCCATAGGTGATGTTCACTGCCTTTGGATCTACACCTTCGTAGGCGCCGATAAAGGTGATGCTGGTCGAGTCGTTGTGGATCTCCTCGACTTCCAGTTGATGCTCCCGGATCGCATTGGCGCTGAGATCCAGCAGGAAGCTGGATCGATTCGCCTCAAACAGTAAATCCAGGCAACGCCCCAACCGATCGTCGTTGTACTTCGCCGCTTCGCTCCGTCCCTCGGCGAGTCCGTCCAGGTAATCATGCAGCCAGTCCTCCACCCGGTACAAGGGCG
>JARRMW010000138.1:0-4965 GCA_037385685.1 Gammaproteobacteria bacterium | reverse complement strand
CCGGATGGACCTTGAGGCACTTTCTGCATTCTCAATCGAGGACATCAGCCGAGAGACATTACCGAAAGACTTCGAGAGGAATCCGAGGATTCATAATTGCTGGAAGATTACCTTCTAGTGCTGTTTGTCACTGCGCAGCGATTCAAACAATAAAGTCTGTCATGCAGTGACAAAACCAATCACATCAACTCGAGCGGCGGTTCATTCAGAATGGCCATCTGTTCCCGCAGCTCCAGGATGTGTTCACCCCAGTAACGCTCAGTATTGAACCATGGAAAAGCGCGCGGAAAGGCCGGGTCGTCCCAGCGGCTCGCGACCCAGGCGCAGTAGTGCATCATGCGCAGCGTGCGTAACGGCTCGATAAGCCGGAGTTGTGTTGTCTCGAAATCGAAGAATTCATTGTAGCCATCGACAACTTCAGAGAGCTGCGCGATACGGCTGTGGCGATCACCTGATAGCAACATCCAGATATCCTGGATTGCCGGCGCCATGCGCGCATCGTCGAGGTCGACGAAGTTTGGTGCATCATCGCGCCAGAGGATATTGCCACGGTGACAATCGCCATGTGTGCGGATCGTCCTGTAGTCGATGCTGTTCATGATGCTGTCGACTGCTTGCAGCAGATCATGGGCGAGGCTCGTATAGGCGGCCTTGAGCCCTGCGGGTATGAAGCGTTCGCTGATCAAATCAGCACTGGCATGGCCGAAGCTCTTGCTGTTGAGTTCGGGGCGATACTTGAATCGTTCGCTGGCGCCCACGAGATGTATGCGTCCCAGCAGACGCCCCATCGTGAAGAGGTTGTCCGGGTTGTCGAGATCGGGCTCGTGACCACCACGACGAGGGAAGAGTGCAAATCGGAACGGTGCACACCAGTACAGGCTCTCGCCATTGTCATCCCTGAGCGGTGCCACGACCGGCAGTTCCTGTTCTGCCAGTTCGAAGCTGAAGTGATGCTCCTCCGTGATCTGTTCATCACGCCAGCGGTCTGGCCGGTAAAACTTTGCAATCAGTGGATCCTGGTCCTCGATGCCGACCTGGTAAACACGGTTCTCATAACTGTTGAGTGCAAGTATGCGGCCGTCACACAGGTATCCCTTGGTCTCGACGGCGTCCATGATGAACTCCGGCGTGAGCTGGTCGAACGGGTGAGACGAGATCTCCAAGCTTTGGATAACCGGCTCAGCTGTCGAACTGTGTCAGCAGTTCCTGATGCACTGTCATGGGCAATCGGGCGCCGAAAGTGGCGACAGTACGTGCGGCAGCCTCGCTCGCGAGCATGCCGGCATCGCGGTCGCTGAGGCCATTGGTCAGACCGTACATGAAAGCGCCGGCAAACATATCTCCGGCACCATTGGTATCGACTGCCTCGACCGGGCTGACTTCGACCTCGATGCTTTCGTGACCGTTGAGAATAATTGCTCCCCTGGGACCGCGCGTGACGATGAGGCGCTCTGCCAGAGGCTTCAGGGCATCGACAGCTGCCTGAAGAGTGTCAGTTCCGGTGAAAATCTGCGCTTCCTCTTCATTACAGAAGAGCACATCGACACCGTCACCGAGAATCTCTTTCACGCCGTCCTGAAAATAGGTGACCATGGCTGGATCGGAGAAAGTGAAGGCTGTTTTGACACCATGTTTCGAGGCATGTTCACGGGCACGTATGGCTGCCGAGCGCGAGATATCCGAGGTGACCAGGTAACCCTCGATATAGAGATACTCCGCTTGCTCGAGTTCCTCGAGATGCAGGTCGCTTTCCGCGAAATCAGCGGTGATCCCGAGAAAGGTGTTCATGGTCCGCTCCGCATCCGGCGTAACCATGACCATGCATTTGCCCGTAACGCCATCTCCCTTGACCTGGTCGAGCCTGGTCCTGACACCGGCGGCATGCAGATCGTGCATGTAGAAATCACCGGCCTCGTCGTCGGCCACCTTGCAGGCATAAAAGGTATTACCACCGAACTGGCTGATCGCGACAATGGTGTTGGCCGCCGAGCCGCCACCCGCGCGCTTGATGAGGCCGTATTCGCTTGTCAGGGTATCGACCATTCTGTGCTGCGTTTCCTCGTCAACAAGAGTCATCAGTCCCTTCTCGATGCCGTGTTCAGTGAAGAAGCTGTCACTGACCTCGAATTCCATGTCGACGAGAGCATTGCCGATGCCGAAGACCTGGTATTTCTTCATTCTTGCCTGTCTGCCCGGTAGATCTGTAAATGCGCAATCATACTTGATTGGTTGCATGCGAGGAACCTGAGGGCCAAGGGATCTGAACGGAGGGCAGAAAACGGTGTGGTGATGCTACAATCCGCGGGTCAATTAAAAGTCATTTTTCATGGAGAGGTTGTCTCTCCGGTAACATATTTACTGCGAGTTCGAGGTCATTGGATCGTTCTTCCTTTTTGCTTTAAAAACGCTATCCCACTGAAGAGGAGGTCTTCGAGGATCTGAAACTGCTCTCGGGCAAGACATATGCCGTGCGCACCTACCAGGTCGATGGCATCTACGGAAAGATTCCTGCACTTGCAAAAGAGGCAGGTCTCAATGTTGCCCTTGGTGCCTGGATTGGCAAGAACGAGGAGGAGAACAAGCGCGAAATAGAAACGCTCAAGCGCGTTTACCTCGACAACATCAACAGCATCGTGCGCGTGATCGTTGGTAACGAGGCGATTCTGCGCAATGATCGCACGCCTGATGCAATGATCCGGTATCTCGACAGTCTGCAGAGTGAGATTTCTGCCCCCATCAGTACTGCCGAGCCCTGGCATATCTGGTTGAAGTATCCGGAACTTGCAAAACATGTCGATTATCTTGCTGTGCACTTCCTGCCTTACTGGGAAAACCAGCCGGTCGACAATGCCATCGACTTCATCGTCGCGAAGTACGGCGAGTTGCAGCAAGCCTTTCCCGGAAAACCGATTGTGATCACGGAGGTGGGCTGGCCGAGTCGGGGACGCACCCGCGGCCCGGCTGTCGCGTCACTTGCAAATCAGGCGAAATTCCTGCGCCGCTTTCTGGATCTTGCCGAACGTGAAAACTATACCTACTACATCATGGAGGCGTTCGACCAGGTATGGAAAAAGTCGATCGAGGGAGAAGTTGGATCGGCATGGGGGGTCTATCGTGCGGACAGGACGCCTAAATTCGTCTTTACCGAGGATATCGTTCAGGTTCCGCAGTGGCGTGTACTGGCCGGTGTCACCATAGGGATTACCATCATCCTGCTGGCGTTGTTACTGCGTGACAGTCAGGGATTGAACAGGCGGGGACGCTGGTTCCTCGTGCTTATCACCTATCTCGTTGTCAGCGTCACCGTCTGGATCGCCTACGATTTCACCGGGCGCTACATGAGCCCGGGAACGCTGCTCTATGCTGTGCTGATCATGCTTGCGGCGATCGGGGTCTGTATCGTGCTGCTCGCCGAGGCCCATGAATGGGCGGAGGCCCTGTGGCTGAAGCAGTGGCGACGCATGCCGGACTTCAGCAAATCGATACAGGAGTACCATCCCAGGGTCTCGATCCATGTGCCCGCGTACAACGAACCCCCGGACATGCTCATTGAGACGCTGGATCACCTTGCGCGTCTCGATTATCCTGACTTCGAAGTCATCGTCATCGACAACAACACAAAAGATCCCGCAGTATGGGAGCCTGTCAGGGCCCATTGCGAACAGCTTGGCGAGCGTTTTCGCTTCTTTCATGTCGATCCCTTGTCAGGCTTCAAGGCCGGGGCGCTCAATTTCGCGTTGAGAGAAACACACCCGGATGCCGAAGTGATTGCCGTCATCGATAGTGATTACCAGGTCCGTCCCAACTGGCTCAGGGAGATGGTGCCTGGCTTTGCTGATCCCGAGATCGCCATCATGCAGGCTCCCCAGGACTATCGCGACGGGAACGAGAATCTCTTCAAGGCGATGTGCTACCAGGAATATCGTGGCTTCTTCCATGTCGGCATGGTGACGCGGAACGAACGTAACGCCATCATCCAGCACGGCACCATGACCATGATGCGCCGCTCTGCACTCGAGGAAGTTGGTGGCTGGGGGGAATGGTGCATTACCGAGGATGCCGAGCTGGGCCTGCGTATCTTCGAGCAGGGCTACAAGGCCTTCTATGTGCCGAAGAGTTACGGCAGGGGGCTCATCCCGGACACTTTTCTCGATTTCAAGAAACAGCGCTTCCGCTGGGCTTACGGTGCCGTGCTGATCCTGCGGCAGCATGTTTCCCAGATTCTTGCGCGTCGCAGGAACAAGCTGACCGTTGGTCAGCGCTATCACTTCCTGGCAGGCTGGCTTCCGTGGTTTGCCGACGGGGTCAATCTGCTTTTCACGCTCGGCGCCATTGTGTGGACTCTGCTGATGCTGGTCTATCCACAGGAGTTCGCACCGCCCGAGCTGCTCTTTTCGCTGCTACCTCTGACTTTCTTCGTTTTCAAGATGCTGAAGATGCTCGTGCTCTATCGCTGGCGCGTGCGTGCCACCCTGATGCAAAGCCTCGCGGCAGGTCTTGCCGGTCTGGCGCTTTCGCACACGATCGCGCGCGCCATGATTGCCGGCTTCATCACAGACAAGATCGGTTTCTTCCGCACGCCGAAGCGTGCAAAAACCAACCGTCTCTTCTCTGCCCTCAATGCAGCGCGCGAGGAGGGGCTGTTCATGCTGGCACTGCTGCTTTCGGCGATCGCGGTACTTTACCGCCAGGATGCCGATATGCTCGATACACGTATCTGGTCACTTGTGCTTTTCGTTCAGGCGGGCGTGTACGCAGCCTCGGTGCTCATGGCGATCATCAGCGCTTTGCCGGGTGTCGGGTCGGGTATTGTGAGGCAGATCGAGGAGGAGCCGGTTGTACGGGAGGCATCTTGAGAGGTTGTGTCTGCTTGACTGCTGATATTTGTTGAATCGCTGCCGATGGACTGATTTGATGCGCGCCGACACCTAAGTCACTGTTGGTGGAGTATTGGCTTTCCTTTCC
>JARRMW010000137.1:0-3399 GCA_037385685.1 Gammaproteobacteria bacterium | reverse complement strand
GGTACGGTAATCGACCAGTCACTGGGCATGCGCATTTTCGTGGTGAGCATCATTGCCCTGCTTGCGACGGTCGGCGTTTACGGGCTCGTCGCCCTGCTTGTCCGGATGGATGATGCCGGTATGCACCTGATTGCCAGATCCAGGGAGATGTCGGGTGCAGCCGCCGCCTTTATCCGGCGCGCAGGCCATTGGCTAATCGCGGCTTTGCCGCATGTTATCCGACTGCTTGGTGTGATCGGGACGGTTGCGATGCTGCTGGTTGGTGGTGGCATGTATGTTCACAACATTGATGCGATTCATCACGCATTGCATTTTATGCCGGGGATTGTCGGTGAACTGCTGGTAGGGATGGTCCTCGGCACTATCCTCGTGGGGGTCATGCATCTGTTCAAACGATTGCGAATCGGGCCGGTGGACAAGACGGCATAGTCGAAATGATGTATTTCTGAATCCATTGCCAGCCTGTTATTCCTCTCACTTGCCTCCTTGCATCGATGGCGATACACACAGTGTTCAGATTGGCACTCATGCGACGAGTTATCCAGATGCGCCACGCTGATTGGCTGAAAAAGTGATCATTGCCAATGAACCGGCTGCGATTACGGGTAAGATTTCACACATGAACGACCAGATCAGGCATCAGCTTGAGGAACGTCTCGGCAGCTTGCATGCACGCCTGCGACTCGGTATCGAGGAAGAGACAAAGCCCCGGGTCTTCGGGAATGGCATCAATTTCTTCCACCCGGAGAACTGGTACTCGGTTCACTCATTCATACGCAACAGCCTTCGCCTTGTTGGTCTCTACGGGCGCGGTGTGCGCAACACCCTCGACATCCGGGTACGTGAACACGAGGTAGGGCTGCAGCGCCTTCCCCGGGCTTTCGACGGTTTCACGCTGTTGCAGTTGAGTGACATCCATGCGGATATTCATCCACCCGCCGTGCGCGCGATGGTCGAGGCGGTGCGAGATCTGGACTACGACATCTGCGTTCTCACAGGGGACTATCGTGCACAGACGCATGGACCGGTTGAGGCTGCGATCGAGTGGATGGGGGTATTGCTCAACAACCTGCGCCAGCCGATTTACGGAGTATTCGGAAATCATGACAGCATCACCATGCTGCCTGCTCTGGAAGAGATGGGTATGCGGATGCTGGTCAACGAGCACATCACAATCGAGCGCGACGGTGAGCGCTTCTACCTGGTCGGCGTGGATGATGCGCACTACTTTCGTGTGGACAACATCGAAAAAGCTGTTCAGGGCATCCCTCCAGACGCATCATCTATCCTGCTCAGTCACACGCCTGAAATCTATCGCAATGCGTCGCACGCCGGATTCGACCTCATGCTCTGCGGACATACCCATGGTGGACAGATATGCCTTCCGGGGGGGATTCCGGTCACTCTCGATGCGAGGTGTCCACGTTACATGGGTGCCGGTGCATGGACCTATAACGGGATGCAGGGGTATACCTCTGCAGGTATCGGCACGTCGATTGTCAATGTGCGACTGAATTGTCCGCCGGAAGTGACACTGCATCGCTTTCGCGCACTTTGAACGGCATGCAGTTCTGGAAACGTTCAGCTCAACAGGGATGCTTGCGAAGCTTGAGATGAAATGCCAGTTTCGACAGCAGCGGTCCGCCGGCAACGAAGGGCAGGATGAGCAGCATGATCTGTAAAGCGGTCACACCAACACATGGTTCGGCAGGCAAGCAGCGTAAAGAGCGACTCTGGAATCTGGTCCAGTCCGGGCTTCGGCAACGTCGATTTCGCGCTAACATGGATAACATGCTTATTCTGATGGATTGCTTCAAGATATTTCTGCCACTGCGTTTGCTGCAGGTGCGATATCAGGTCTCATGTCTGTAGACGTTAATCAGGACATTGCCTCCAGACTGCGAGAGGCCGCAGATATTCTCGAACAGCAGGCTGCCAATCCGTTTCGCGTGCGTGCTTACAGGCGCGCCGCAGAAACCATCTCGCGTCTCGATGAAGATTTGCCTGTGCTGATTGAACAGGGTGGTCCTGATGCACTGGTCGCGTTACCGAACATCGGGCGCGGCATTGCGACGGCCATCGCCGAGATTCTCACAACCGGGCGCTGGGCACAGCTCGAGCGCATGCGTGGTTCGCTGGACCCGGTGCAACGCCTGCAGGCCGTGCCCGGCATCGGTCCTGTCCTGGCCGAGCAGATTCACGATGAACTGCATGTCGATACGCTCGAGGGATTTGAGCTGGCTGCGCATGATGGCCGGCTCGAGGCGCTCAAGGGTATCGGGCCACGTCGTGCAGCCATGATCCGCGCCTCACTCGAGAAGATGCTCGGGCGGGTTCGTTCCCGCAGATATGAGGAGATGGCTGAAGGACCATCTGTTCCCGTGCTTCTGGATGTGGACCGGGAGTACCGCGAGAAGGCTGCTGCAGGAAATCCGTCGAACGAGGCCTGGCTGCCGATTCTGCATACTGACCGCGAGGGCTGGCATTTCACAGCGCTTTTTTCGAACACCGGCAGAGCCCATGATCTTGGCCGAACGCGTGACTGGGTGGTGATTTATTTCTACAACGACCAGCACGAGGAAGGGCAGCACACGGTTGTCACCGAGACGAGAGGGTCACTCATTGGCATGCGCGTGGTGCGTGGGCGTGAAGCCGAATGCCGTAAATTCCATGCATCATGAGCACGTCTTGTTGCGCAGGCACAATACGATGCTTCAGGAAACCTTTCCGGGACCTGTATGAACTATCTGGCGCATCTCTATCTCTCGGACAGTGATCCGTCAAGGGCCGGATTGGTGAGGAATTCGAGCCGTCTCTGCGGCAAGGCATTCTGCTGCACCGCAAAATTGATACTTTCACCGATTCTCACCCGCTCATCAGGCGCAGCAAGGCGCGTATCTCCCCGGAATTCCGGCGCTATGCCGGGATTCTTGTCGACATCTTTTTTGATCATTTTCTCGCAAGGCAGTGGAGTCACTGGTCGGATACCCCTCTGGATGAATTCGCATCTGCTGTCTATGACATCCTGCGTGAACGACAGGAGACGTTTCCCGAGCGGATGCAGCGCAGCATGCGCTACATGGTTTCCAACCGTTTGTTGCAGTCCTACCGTAAAACGCGGGGAGTGCATCAGGCATTGCGAGGTATCGAGACAAGGCTCAGCCGCCCGAGCCGGCTTGGCGATTCCATCAGTGAGCTCGAGGAGAACTATGAGGTTTTGAGTTCGGATTTCGAGCAATTCTTTCCGTTGCTGATCGACTATGTCCAGACAGAGAACAGTCGGTTGTCCATGGATGTGGTGACGGATATTTTCCAGGCAAGCGAAGACTTTTCCGCAGGGACATGAATATGGCGGGATTGTTACTTTGCGACCGGCCGGAATCCTGTGCCCTGACTGGT
>JARRMW010000136.1:0-3443 GCA_037385685.1 Gammaproteobacteria bacterium | reverse complement strand
GACAATTCAGTCTCATCGCGCGAAAACGGGTTATCTTGCGGCTTTTCAAAATATTCACTGCTCGCCGTAGGATTGCCCCAGTATCCTGCTCGCCGGATGTCGTTGCTCATCACGAGCATGAGCGAATAGAGTTCCTGGTTGAGCTTGCTCGATTTCAGCATCGCGGCACTTGTACCGGCCGAGTTCGCATAGATGCCGAAAATGGCGGCAGAAATGATCAGCGCGATCGTGACCGAGATCAGCAGCTCGATGAGGGTGAAGCCCTGCTCGCTCTTTTTCATGTCAACAGTCTCTGTAGCTCGGGACCTGGCCATCCGGTGAACAGACGCTGATATTCCCGAGAGGCATGACCTTGACCTGCAGCTTTTTATCAAGCGCCGAGGTCAGGGTGATTTCACCGACTGTTGCTGTGCCGCGGATGGGATCAAATTCAAATTTTGTGATTGTCGAGGAGAGTGCGATATCGGGATGTGGATCATTCGTTTTGCGCATCAGGACCTTGTCGTTGACATCAACGACTGCATCACCATTGACGACTTGAATGACACAGGCAGACGAGAGAGCAGGATCTTCGATACTCGGGTCACAGGGTGTGCCTTCCCGCAACCCATAACTCCAGGAACTGCTGTCTGTAGCAAAATTGACGTAGATTTCATCGGAACGCGACATGGATTCCATGCGCGCTTTTTGCAACATGCCGTAAACTTCTTCGGTTGCGTTGATGAGGCGTTCCCTGTCAAAGAACTCCCTGAATCCTGGGAGTGCAATAGTCAGGGTGATAACGAGTATTCCGAGCGTGATCAGCAGCTCGATCAGGGAAAAACCTGATGATTTCCTTTGACTGGTGTACGACATAACAGTGGTGTACGACATAACAGTGACCTCTCAACGGTTTCTGAACGTTGTTATTGCTATTCAAAAAACCAAACAGACCACTGTTCATGATCAGCGAAGAGGACGACTACAGAATCAGCGGATGGCAGCTACTGTTACCAGCAAATCGCATCCTTTTTATTATTGGTGTAATCGCCGATGTGAAGGGCACTCTGCCCGAATGACCACTGCACATCAATGTCTTGCAGCTCCATTCTAGACCATAAATCAAGATATGTTAAAAAAATTTGAATATGTCACAAAAGTGACAGTCGCACAGGCTCAATACAAACCTATATATAAGGTATGAAAAGGGACCCGGTCACGTTTTACGCAGAAGTCACAAGCGACTCCTTTGCTTTTGTCTCCAGGAAAAGAGTCAGAGTGTCTGCAGGTTGGCGTAGTTCACGACCAGCCACTTGGGGCCGACAGCATCGAAGTTGACCTGCACACGGGCGGCCGCACCCGAGCCTTCTGCATTGAGAATCACGCCATCTCCGAATTTCGCATGGGTCACGCGCTGGCCGAGCCTGTAGCTACTCTCGTTGAGTGACCCGCCGGTCGACTGGTACGGACGGGAGACCTGTGGTCGCGAGCGCACTTCCTCGATCAGCTCTGCCGGAATCTCCCGCAGGAATCGCGACGGTACCGGGTAGTTTTCGCTTCCGTGGATGCGTCGCGATTCGGCATGGCTCAGATAGAGTTGTTGCATCGCACGCGTCATGCCGACGTAACAGAGACGTCGCTCTTCCTCCAGCCCCTGAGGATCATCACTCGACATGCTGTGCGGAAAGAGGCCCTCCTCCAAACCGCCGATGAAAACGACAGGGAATTCCAGACCCTTGGCCGAGTGCATGGTCATCAGCTGAACGCAATCCTCGTACTCCTGCGCCTGGTTGTCACCTGCCTCGAGGGAGGCATGCGCCAGAAATGCCTCGAGATCCGTCAGCACCTCGTCCTCGACGTTGTACTCAAACTGGCGCGCGGCGTTCACGAGCTCCTCGAGATTCTCGATACGATCCTGTCCCTTGCCATCCCGGCTTTTCTGGAAATGCTCCTTCAAACTAGAGTGAGTAACCACTTCGCTTATGAGATCTTTCAGTTCGAGATCCCTGCTGCTGACTCTCGCTTCCTCAACAAGATCGCGAAACCCCTTGAGCGCGTTTGCAGCGCGGGCCGGCATGGTGCCGCCCTCGAGGAGATCCTTCGAGGCCTGCCAGAGTGAACAGCCAAAATCCCGTGCATGACTGCGCACGGCGTCCAGGGTTTTCGGCCCGATTCCACGTGGCGGCTGGTTCACTGCCCGCTCGAAAGCCGCATCGTCGTTCGGATTGGACACCATACGTACATAGGCCAGCGCATCCTTGACCTCGGCGCGCTCGAAGAATCGCATTCCGCCATAAACGCGATAGGGTATTCCGGCCTGGATCAGGGCCTCCTCGAACAACCGGGATTGCGCAGTCGTCCGGTAGAGAATCGCCAGCTCGCTTCGCAACATCCCGTGGGAAATCTTGTCCTGTATCCTGTCGATAATCCAGCGAGCTTCGTCGACTTCGTTGAACGCTGCATAGAGACGGATCGGCTCGCCATCCCCGTCAGCGGTCCAGAGATTCTTGCCAAGCCGTGAAGGATTGTTTGCGATGACCGCGTTGGCCGCTGTCAGGATATTCCCGGTCGAACGGTAGTTCTGTTCCAGGCGGATCAGGTTAACGCCCGGAAAATCAGATTGCACATCGTGAATGTTCTCGACGCGCGCGCCACGCCAACCGTAGATCGACTGATCGTCGTCACCGACAACAAATAGATGATTGTTAGCGCCCACTAACATTCTTACCCATGCATACTGGATTGTATTGGTGTCCTGAAATTCATCAACCAGAATATGCCTGAATCGCTCCCGGTAATGTTCCAGCAGCTCCGGATTGTTCAGCCACAGCTCGTGGGAGCGCAACAGCAGTTCGGCGAAATCGACCATTCCTCCACGCCGGCACGCATCTTCATACTCCCTGTAGATTCTGATCATCTGTTGCTGGTAGTAATCTCCCTGGTCATCGATATGCTCAGGTCGTCTGCCCTCGTCCTTCTGTGCATTGATGAACCACTGGACCTGCCGTGGTGGCCACTTGCTGTCGTCAATATTGAGGGTTTTCAGAATGCGCTTGATCAGGCGGAACTGGTCATCGGAGTCGAGGATCTGGAATCCCTGTGGCAGGTCAGCCTCTTTCCAGTGCGCTCGCAAGAGCCGGTGGGCAAGACCGTGAAAAGTGCCGACCCACATGGCACCGGCCGGCGTATTGAGCATCTGCTCGATACGGGCGCGCATCTCGCGAGCCGCCTTGTTGGTGAATGTGACGGCAAGGATATTCCAGCTCGAGACCTGCTCGACCTCGATCAGCCACGCGATGCGATGCACCAGTACACGCGTCTTTCCTGAACCGGCACCAGCAAGGATCAGCTGGTTGGACTGCGAGGCAGTGACTGCCTCACGCTGTGCATCATTGAGTTGATCGAGAATATGAGAGACGTCCATAACAAGTGAGTATTTACTAACAATAATCGCCGCGCATGGG
>JARRMW010000135.1:0-2634 GCA_037385685.1 Gammaproteobacteria bacterium | reverse complement strand
CCTCACTCGGATCCCCGAAAAATTCCCTCCAGGGTCACTAGTGTCCCAACGTTTAGTCCAATAAAGTCAACCCGTTATTGGTGAGCATGCTCTAGGAGCCTTGAGGCCAAAAAATCTTTGCGGATGAGTCAAATTCTCAGGCGTTAAGCTTGGCCTCCGCGAACAACTGGTCGCAGGCGCGATCGAGCTGGCGGATGGCAGTGGCCAAAGGACGATTGGGTGCCTGCGGGCAGCCATCGAAGAGTTGGGATAGTCCTGGGCGGATGATGCGCGCGTTCACCTTGGTGAAGAACAAGCACACGCGCTTACCCAGCGCCGTGACCGCATAGCGGTGGCTGTGCGGGAGACGTGCGATGAGGCCATGCAGGCGCAGCCGGCGCAGATCGTAGGTCATCCGTCCCGGGCCGTAACGTTCGGGGGTTTCGCCCAGCAGTGCGGCGACATGTTGGCGCAGGGTGGCGTTGCGAAACCCGTCGGGCAGGAGGACGAACAGGCACAGTGCCTGAAACAGGGCCATCACGCGCTGATCGCCGAACGCCAGGGCCGAGGCGCGCTGGCCGTCGACGACTTGAGGCCGGTTGACCTGATCAAACAGCGCTTCGCCCAGCTGACAGTCCTGTGAGATGCGCTCCACCTCCAACACGCGGCGGTTGGCGGCGAAGCCGATGGCCCGCAAGGCGGGCAGGTTGTGCAGGCGTCGGCCGAGGGCGAAGTCGCGGCTGTCGTTGATCGTGGTCTCGGTGCGCAGGGCCCGCTCTTCCTTGAAGTACTGCTTGATCTTGGTGGACTTGTAGCTGATGTGCAGCGAGGGGGTGACCCCCTGGGTGATGACCCGGGTCCGGAAACGCCCGGGTGTCCTTTTGTTGATGCGTCGCTCGAAGATCAAGCTGACCTGCTCGGGGCGGCCGAGATCGAGATTCTCGCGGATGATCTCCTCGAACAGGTGGCGCCCCGCGAGCGGGCGGTGAAACACCTGGGTGCGGGCAAACTCCGCCTGCAGGATGGAGAGCTCATAGCGGTAGCCCGCGGCCCGGTCGGGGGCGCTGAAGGGGTGCGGCAGGCGGGCGAGCCACTTGCGCACCACCGCCTCGATGCGGACCTCATCGAGGCCATCGAGGATCTGTTGCAGGCGCTGCGGATCGGCACAGGTGCGGATGCCGTTGTCGAGGGCCTCGAAGGCGATGCCGGCCTTGGCCAGCTGGCGTTTGGCATACTCGTGGCCGTTCAGACAGATGCGTGCCGTGTAGGGAAAGTAGGAGGAGAACTTGACGAACAGGGGGCCGAAGTCTGCATCCACGACGTAGAAGTAGTACTGATTGCACATGACGGTGGAACGGTACAGCCAGGGAAAGGCCGTGCCGGTGTGCGCACTGATCTTCTTGGTGACGCGAAAGCCCGCGAACTTCTCCTGTGCCACGCCGATGTAGAGCACGCCCTCCTCGCATGGAAAATCCCGCAGCCGCCGTTGCGTCTCCTCATCCTTGCGCTGCCCTTTGGCAAAATGCACGATCTCGACACCTTCGCGTTTGGCAAACCGCTGGATATCAGCCACGAATGCCTGGCTCATCGGCGCCATCAGCGTGGTCGATGCCACCACCGCCCCGCGGTGCTCGCGGAAGAACCCAACCACCCCGCCGCCGGTCTGCAGCCGTGGCTGATAAGCGTTGAGGTAGAGCCGATCGATGCCCTCGATGTCCAGCTGCACCTTGTCCGCCAGCAGCTCCCCCACCGTGTGCTCTATCATTGTCAGTGGCCCCGGTTGACGCTTGGACTTGCAGTCCTCCCACCGCTTCGGCGGTTACATCCGAAGCTTAGACGCTTCGTTCGATCAACCGGGGCCACCCACACGACTCGTCGGTCTGAGGCAGGGCCTCGCTAGAGATCGAATTGGGGAAACTTGCAGATACGCAAAAAGAGCAGGAAGCGGAAATAACAACCTTACAGTTTCTTGTCAGCAATTTCGTAACTCGCGATGAATTCAAGCATCTGCAGGCGCTTGTCTCGGACAAGCCGTTTCCTTTTCAAAAAGATGCAAGTACACCGTTTTTTGAGAAGGAGTTGCGGCGCCTGAGAGCATTTAACTTAATTGAAGGGCTTCCAGGGAAAGGAGTGCGATCATTGCTTAAGCACGGCGGAGATGTAAAGGATCATTTTCGCATAGCACCTTTAGGTGTGCAGTATTTAGAGCTTAGAGAAAAGGTAGATGAGAAAAGTGCGGAGAAACAAGATCAAGCCTAACGAGCGCATTCAGCCGACCGCAAAAAGCGCCACTCGTTCCTCGCTCTGCTTTTTGCCCCGGCTGCTCCCATAACGTTAGGCCCAAGGAACTCGTTGCATGGAATCGCCACAGGCTCTTGGCGCAGTCGGATTTGGCGCTATCGTCACCAAGCTCCTTGATGTCATCTCGCTTCAACGAGTGGCTGAACGAAGCGAACGCAAGCGATGGCTCCGCGAGAAGCGTCACGAAGTGTTTGCAGCACTGGCCAAAGAGCTTCTTTCGGAGGGGCTCTGGAACTCGAAGACTGAAGTTGCTGAGTGTTTGAGGATGAATGCCGAGGTGATGGTGCTATCGCCAGCAAAACCACTGGGCAGGCGTGTGAACGAATACTTCGTGGACGTTGTTGACACCAAACG
>JARRMW010000134.1:0-2660 GCA_037385685.1 Gammaproteobacteria bacterium | reverse complement strand
GCTGAAAAGGCGATCGTTCCTGACGATATCTACAAACTCCGTGCCGTCGCCTCGCGCTGGATCGCCGACGAGGCGATACAGGCGATCATCACCACCGGAGGCACGGGACTGACTGGCCGCGACAGTACGCCCGAGGCAATGCGGGCACTGTTCGACAAAACCATCGAAGGATTCGGGGAACTCTTTCGCTGGCTATCCTGGGAGGAAATCGGTACCTCGACGATCCAGTCACGCGCCATCGCCGGGCTTGCGAACGGAACACCGGTCTTTTGTCTGCCGGGTTCGAGCGGCGCCTGTGCCACCGGGTGGGACAGGATCATCAGCCATCAGCTCGATGCGGGCTACCGTCCCTGTAACCTTGTCGAACTCATGCCGCGCTTTCGGGAATAAGCATGTCCGACAGCTGTGTGACACCCGAAACACCACTTGTCGCCTACGACGAGGCGATCAGTCTCCTGCTTCAACAGGCGCGCACCGTCAGGGAGACAGAAAAGGTCGCGCTTGGAGAAGGACAGGGGCGCGTGCTTGCCAGGCAAGTCACATCACCCCTGAACGTACCACCGCTCGATAACAGTGCAATGGACGGCTATGCCGTGCGAGCCGGTGAAATCGAACCTGGCAAGCGCATGCCGGTCTCCCAGCGAATCCCTGCCGGCACCGTCGGAAACCCCCTGAAAACCGGGACCTGCGCACGTATTTTCACGGGGGCCCCCGTACCGCCGGGTGCAGATGCCGTCATCATGCAGGAAAACGCCACGCATCAGGCAAATGACAGGGTTTCATTCGAATCCGTGCCGCGATCCGGCGACAACATCCGTAGTGCCGGCGAAGATATCAGGACGGGCGATATTATTCTTGAACCCGGTAACAGGATTGAACCGCAGCACCTTGGCCTGGCAGCGTCTGTTGGTCTTGCAGAGCTGGAAGTTTTCCGCAGGTTAAAGGTCGCGACCTTCTTCACGGGCGACGAGATCGTGGAACCCGGCAAACCGCTCGGCGAAGGAGAGATCTACAATTCCAACCAGTACCATCTGAATGCGCTGATCCAGAAACTCGGATGCGATATCGTCAATCTCGGCATTGTCAAGGACAGGCTCGACACGACACGTGCCACTATTCTGGAAGCAGCACGCTCGGCTGACCTCGTCGTCACGAGTGGCGGCGTCTCGGTAGGCGAAGAGGACCATGTCCGCAGTGCTATCGAGGAACTCGGCACGATCAGCATGTGGCGACTGAAGATCAAGCCCGGAAAACCGCTCGTACTTGGTCATGTCGAAGAGACACCGATTATCGGCCTGCCGGGCAACCCGGTATCGGCCTTCGTCACCTGCCTCCTCTTCGTACGCCCTTTCCTGCTGAGAATGCAGGGGCTGAATGAGGTCGCACCCTCCAGTTACCCCGTCACCGCTGACTTCGACTGGACACGCCCCGGCATTCGCCGCGAGTTTCTGCGCGCCCGGGTCCGCAACGAGGAAGGAGAGGCTCTGGCAGACATCCATCCCCGCCAGGGCTCCGGCGTGCTCTCTTCGACCTGCTGGGCGAACGGCCTCGTCGTGATTCCAGAACAGACGCAGGTCGAAAAGGGGGACAGGGTTCAGTTCATCCCTTTCCGGGAATTAATGTGACCATTCGGATTTTCTACTTTGCCGCACTCGCCGAACAGGTGGATTGCCGCAGCGAGGAACTGGAGACTGACGCTACCAGCGCAGGCGAACTGATCGAGAGACTCAGGGCTCGTGGAGAACCCTGGCAATCCGCTTTCGACAGCAGAACACAGATAGCCATCAACCAGCATCTCGCCGGACCGGACGACGGCCTCGGCGATGGTGACGAGGTCGCCTTTTTTCCTCCGGTGACCGGCGGATGAAACTGATCCGTGTTCAACAGGAAGATTTTGATGCCGGCATCCTGCTGGCCGAGCTTCGCGCCGGCCGTAGCGATATCGGCGCGTGTGTCACTTTCACCGGATATGTGCGCGACCTGAACCTCGATGATGATGTTCAGGCACTGAGACTCGAACATTACCCGGGCATGACCGAGAAAGCGCTGGAAGCGATTGTCGACGAGGCAGTTTCCCGCTGGAACCTTTCTGGTGCTGCCGTCATTCATCGTGTGGGTGAACTGCGACCGTCGGACCAGATCGTACTCGTCGCAGTAACCAGCTCTCACCGTGGCGATGCCTTTGCAGCATGCGAGTTCATCATGGATTACCTCAAGACACGGGCACCCTTCTGGAAAAAGGAGCAGCTGAAGGATGGTTCCAGCCGCTGGGTCGAGGCACGCTCCAGCGATGACAAAGCCGCGCAGCGATGGGACAGATAGCACTACCACCTCGCAAGGATCGAAGCGAAAGGCGTCAGAGGTCATTTTCCTGCGAGAAATACTCTCCATACCAGACCACCTGACCACGATCGCTGATGAAGGAAAGTCCATGTGACTATCCTGGCTGAAAGAAACGCTGAAACGACGACATACGATTCCCACTGCATGACTTCGCAATGATCCTTTGCCTGACGAGGGACACCCTCAGACTGCGTGTTCCTTGTTTTTCGAGGTGAAGAGAGAGATCGATGGAAGCGGAGAGCTGCCGGTCAGCCCCCTGTCTGGGACATGAAACGGATCACCCGCTCGGGTCGTTCCCTGAACTCGTGGCGCTCCGG
>JARRMW010000133.1:0-3266 GCA_037385685.1 Gammaproteobacteria bacterium | reverse complement strand
ACCGATTCGGGTGTCTTCGCACAGACGCTCCTTGTCCACATGCCACGGCTACCCATCATCGACGAAGAGCAGTTCTCGGATGCGTCACTGCGCGATGCCTTTATCAGAAGCGTCGAGAAACAGTTCGCAACCCGGGATGATGTCGTCTGAGACGCTGCAACCTCTGTGACATTCCGGGTCGGGAGTTGCCTGTCATATTGAGATAAATCATGCGGCTTCCGTTCTTAAAATGTTCATACTAATAACAGTGCACTGATTCGTTTTGATCAATGTGTGAAAAGATTGGATATGTATCTCTATATGTACATATCACGCAAGGAGAACGTTAATGAAAAGCAAAGCCACAGTAGCAAGTGTGATCACAGTCGCTGCCATACCCTTATCACTCCTGTTTGCCGGAGAAGTTCTGGCAGCTGATGCAGATGTTGATTTGCGGTTGCCCGAGCGGGCTGTGCAGGGAAATCCTCAGGCCAAACAGCAGTTACAGCATCGCTATCAGCATCGTTACCAGCACAGGTATGGTAATGGCCAGGGGCAGGGCAAGGGAGCCGGACAAGGTCAAGGCTACGGCGGTCAGGGCTACGGCGGTCAGGGGCCGGACAAGGTCAAGGCTATGGCGGTCAGGGCTATGGCGGTCAGGGCTATGGCGGTCAGGGCTATGGCGGTCAGGGCTATGGCGGTCAGGGCTATGGCGGTCAGGGCTATGGCGGTCAGGGCTACGGCGGTCAGGGCTACGGCGGTCAGGGCTACGGCGGTCAGGGCGCTAGCCGTGGCGGCCAGGGTGGTGGCATGGGTGGCGGCGGACGGGGTCGCTAGCAAGCTGCCTGGTTTGTTTCCCTCGTACCATCAAGGGCTCCTCCGGGAGCCTTTTTTTGCTGTCACAGTCCGTTGTTAGGGAAAAACAGTAAGGACGGCCACGAGCACCTTGATTTATGTCAAAACAATAATAATTCCCCTGAATTCCGTCATGTTTTTCGGCATAATATCAAGCAAATAATAATAAGAGGTCATAAATAACTGATAAATATATGATTGTTTATGCCAATTCTGGTGTAGATGATCACCTGATCGGCAGGATGCCGTTTTGTAGCGAATTGATCCTTTGTATTGGTGATGCCTGGTTGTTGAGGTTTTCTGCCGGCCCTTTTGCCCGCGGGATGCCCGGTCAACAAATAAAAACTTTCCCTGAGGTACCGGAATGTTTGCAGCCACTAATCACAAAGTCTTTACCTTATTCCTGCTTCTTTTCTTCTCTTTCACAGCAGTAGCTGAAGATACGACCTTCACCACGACACATTTTTCCGGCTCCGGCAATTGCAGTGATTGTCACGATGGCCTCATTGATCATGTTGGTGAAGATGTCTCGATCGTGCGCGACTGGAGCGCATCCATGAAGGCGAATGCTGCGAAGGATCCATACTGGAAGGCGAAGGTCGCTACAGAGCTCAAACGGAATGCGCATCTCGCTGACGTGATCAATAACAAGTGTACAGAGTGCCATGCGCCGATGGCGAACTACGAAAGCGATGGCGAGGCCGAGGTACTCGGTGACAACGGACTGCATGATCCTTCGCATCCATTGCATGATGCGGCGTTGAACGGTGTCAGCTGTACCTACTGTCACCAGATCGAGAACACTGCCTCGCTGGGGACCCTTGAAGGCTTTTCAGGCGAGGTCGAGATCAGTGACGACAAAGTCACCTTTGGGCAATACAGCGATCCGTTGCAGCAACCCATGGTCAACCAGGTTGGTTTTACGCCTCTGTATGGTGAACACATGTCTGACTCGAAGCTCTGTGCTTCCTGCCACAACCTGAAAACACCCTTTGTCGATGCCAATGGCAATCTGGCTTCCAGTACACCCGAGTCGGAGTTCCCGGAACAGATGCCCTACACTGAATGGGAAAACTCGATTTTCAGTGATTCGGGTAGCAACCCGACAAGTTGCCAGGACTGTCACATGCCTGCGACCAGTTCCAGAGTTTCCACCCGACCATCGACATTGCCGGTGAGAGAGAATTTTGCAAAGCATCGTTTCTCCGGAGCGAACACGGTCATGTTGACCCTTCTCAGAGACAACGCTGCGGCTCTGGATGTTGATGTCACCCGTATCGATGCAAACATCACCAGGTCACGCGAGATGTTACAGAGCGCGGTGAGACTGGATATTCTCTCGGCTGACATCGAGGATGACGAGGCCGAGATTCGCCTGCGACTCACGAACAACTCGGGGCACAAGGCACCCACATCCTATCCATCACGACGCATGTGGCTGCATGTCAGGGTGACTGACAGCAACGGGCAGGTTGTTTTTGAATCCGGGAAGATCAACGCGGACGGTTCCATCGCAGGAGCAGACAACGACAGTGATTCGAGTCGTATCGAGCCGCACCATGACCTCATCACCAGTGATGACCAGGTCCAGATCTACGAATCGGTCATGGGTGATACCGACGGTAATGTCACCTTCACACTACTGAGAGCCGCATACTATCTGAAGGACAATCGTCTCACACCGCTCGGGTTTGACAAGGATCAAGTTCCCCTTGATGTCGCTGTCCAGGGCGCCGCACTCGATGACGATAACTTCAATAAGGGATTCGATGAAATCACCTATCGCTTCGAGAATACCGGCAGCGGTGATCTGAAGGTCGAAGTGATGTTGAACTACCAGGCAATCACGCATGGTGCCCTGCTGGATCTTTACCGCGATGATGACGCGCCGGAGGTCAAAGACTTCAAAAGCATGTATGACGCACAGGCACTCAAGTTCGAAACAATGGCCGTGGCAGAGACGCAGATCCAAAGCGGACTGGCAGCTGAACCTGTTGAAGAGAGCGAGGAGGTTCAGACAGACGATGCAGAGAGCATCGCCGTTGATGATCAGCAAACCACATCGTCCGGCGGTGGTGGCAGCATCGGCTTGCCATGGTTGTTATTGCTAGCGCTCCTGTCAGCTTTCGTGCGCAGAACCACAGGTGGGACCATACGGTTTTCCGGATGCGTGGGCAGGGTCACGGATTGATTTCGAGAGTTTGTCTGGCAGGGGCAGGAGAGCATCGATTACCATGTAATAACATGCGATCATGACCCGGTTTTCACACTGAAATGCAAGGCAAGATGCAACAACAGAATAGAGTTTCCGTGCTTTTCGTCTGCATGGGCAATATCTGCAGATCCCCGACTGCGCATGGGATCTTCCGTCGTCTCATCGAGCAGGAAGGACTGGCGGATCGCATCCTGATCGACTCGGCAGGCACCCATGC
>JARRMW010000132.1:0-2684 GCA_037385685.1 Gammaproteobacteria bacterium | reverse complement strand
CCAGGCTGCGTCCGCTACCGCGCACACCGATATCGGCGATGTGCTGGAAATGCTCCCATCCGGGTACGCCGGCCTGCTGCATCTCATTCTCTCCGAAGTGCCACGTCGAGGCGAGTGGTTTGCTCGCTGCCCGCGTTCGGCGACATTACCGTTTCAGGCTAGGCTAGTGTCCGTCCAGAAACGCTAACTGGTTGAATATTATTAGGAAAAAAACGACGCAGGTCAGAGAAAGCTCCTGGTAGTTTGATTAGTCTTTTGTAACAACCCCTTGAAACAAAAGCACAAACCAAAAAACCAGGAGCCGACCATGCGCGAAAAACGCACCGTCCAAAGCAGTATATTCGAGGCGTATGCCGAACACGAGATCGGCCGCGAGTTGAAGGCCATGTCCGATTGGCTGGATCAACATCTCGATCTGTTGGACTGGGTCGCGGCCGACGTCAAACAACGCAATGTCGAGAAAACCGGCAGAAAGGGATTAACGATCGAATCGGTGTTGCGCTGTGCGATTCTCAAACAGTATCGGCAGTTGAGTTATGAAGACTTGGTCTTTTGCCTGATGGACTCGACCTCGTGTCAGGCCTTTGCGCGCCTCACCACGGGCTGGGCACCGAAGAAGGCAACGCTGCAAAGTTGCATCAGCGCAATCTCGGCTGTCACCTGGGAACAGGTCAATCAATGCTTGTTGCTCAGTGCCAACAACGCCAAGGTGGAACGCGGGGAGATGTTGCGTATTGACAGCACGGTGACGGATTCGCCGATTCACGCACCGAGCGATAGCACCCTGCTGTGGGATAGCGTTCGTGTCCTGGTGCGGTTGCTCCAGGGGGCTGAGGCAATCGCTGAAGGGATCGTCACGATTGCGTACCGAAATCATCAACGTGTAGCCAAGAAGCGAACCCGCGCGATTCGCTATACCCGTGGCAAAGACAAGAAGGCAGCACTGTATCGGGATCTGATCACGGTGACCGAGCATACGCTGAGGTATGTTGAGCAGGCCTGCATCCGGTTGAGTGATCCACGCATTGATCCGCTCAAGAGCACCTTGTGGCAAGCCCAGCTCGATCATTACAAGCCGTTGATTGAAAGGGTGATTGATCAGACTGAGCGTCGCGTGTTCAAAGGTGAGCAGGTACCGGCCGCACAGAAGGTTGTCAGTATCTTTGAGGAACATACCGATATTATCGTCAAGGGCCGTCGGGACGTGCAGTATGGGCACAAGATCAATCTGAGTACCGGACGAAGCGGGTTGATACTGGATGTGGTGATCGAGCAAGGGAATCCGGCCGATGTCGATCGATTGCTGCCGATGCTGGATCGACACATCGACCAGTATGGAAAAGCCCCGCGCCAGATGGCGGCGGATGGTGGCTACGCCAGTGTGGAGAATCTACGCGAGGCCAAGGCACGAGACGTCGACGATGTGGTGTTCCACAAAAAACGTGGCTTGAACGTTGAAGAGATGGCCAAGAGCCCCTGGGTTTATCGCAAGCTGCGCAATTTCAGAGCGGGCATCGAGGCAGGCATTTCTGTGATGAAGCGCGCCTATGGACTGGGACGATGCACCTGGAAAGGATTGCAGCATTTCCGCGCCTATGTCTGGTCTTCGGTGGTCGCCCATAACTTGGCGTTGTTTGGGCGCCTACTCACGACCTGAGTCGCTGGCGCAAAAAGCAGAGGGGACGCTTGGGAATGATCGATTCCCAGGGTTGGTTGTCCTCGAAAATTTGGCAGGGGACTGTTTCCGGCGTGTACTTGTACGATTGCTGAAGTATGGCACCGGCAGGTGCGTGCAGAATCTGAATTCGTCGCATCGGAGGCGGGGTCAGTTCGAAAAATACACCGTTTCTGGACGGACACTAAATAGGAAGCCAAGTTTCGCAATTGGCTCGGACAAGCGCGCGCCTCGGCTGTGCCATCTGGATCTGACGGAGTTGCCACCCCGACGGACTCATGCACAATCACCATGAGTGCCAGTAAACGGGGTCCTTTCTCCATGTCAATGCTCTCCAGCCATGGGCGCTACATCATTAATAGGAAAACGGAATGAGTGCGAGCCGATCTGATGCCCTGTGCCGCCGAACTTCCGCTTTGCGCATGTTGCTGCCGTCCAGCTAGCACCTGGCCACCAGCAGGCCATAGCCGGTTCCGTAGGTCCTCCCGGTCAGAGCGAACGTCAGCTCCGGAAAAAGCTGACGTTGAATTGTGCGGCGCAACAGAACGGAGTCGACCCACTGCCAGCGATCAGGTGGTGTCTAGCGAGCAGCAGGTTTGTAACAACTGCGGACGTAGCCGGGTCGAGCGATTCAACTTTCGCAATGACCAAAGCGTGACGTTGAACGAATCGTCATAATTGGCCAAATGGCTATTCAGTTCGGCGCCAGTGTACGACAGTTTCTTGCACTTTCTAGCCGGTCGCCCGCGGCCTTGGGAGCAGCGGCTTCCAATGTAGACCGGGCAATTCGCGGGTTCAAAGGCTCAACTATTTTGCTCCGCCAGGCCGATGCTGTCCGCGATACTCCCTTGGCGACGCCCCGGTCCATCGTCTAAACGATCGGGTGAAACTGGCGGCGTCATCGAATCCGACTACACGCCCAATTTCGGCGATGCTCGTGTTGGTTTGCCGTAGGAGGCGGGTGGCCTTTTCTTCGCGCAGCGAGGCGATCTCGCGGCTTAGGCTGGTG
>JARRMW010000131.1:0-2686 GCA_037385685.1 Gammaproteobacteria bacterium | reverse complement strand
TGCGAACATAACTCTTCATGACTACTATCCCTGGTTGTCTTCTTGTAAGCAGTCTCCACAATCTACAAACTGTCAAATTTGAAATCATGGGACCAAGCCGTGACTGCTCATCTCCGTACTTGATATGTATCAAGTAAATAACAATTTGTTACTACTGGGATACATAATAAATATGTTGTCTTTTCTATACTTACTTTAGGGAATGTTTGTTAAAGAGCGGCAAGAAAGTTGATGCAGTTTCTGTACTTTTGCAAAGAGTGAGTTACAGGGGTGTGTCATGTGTAGATTTCGAGTGTTGGGCTTGATGTTTACCGCTGTCTGTATTTATTCAAATGCAGCTTTGTCGGATTCTTTCACGCCACTTGGTACCTCTTGGAGTTGTAATAGTAGAGCTAATGATGTGTCCTCTGATGGTTCGGTGGTCGCTGGTTGGCACGGAGATGAGGATACCTATGCTTTTCGCTGGACGAGCGAGGATGGCATGGTCGGCCTTGGTAGTCTCCCTGGGGGTGGATGGGCTAGTAGTGCAAACGGAGTGTCCGCTGACGGTTCAGTGATAGTCGGATTTGATAACGGGTTGTTAACAGCAACGGAGGCGTTTCGCTGGACGAGCAGTGGTGGCATGGTTGGCCTTGGCGATCTGACTGGGGGGGAGTTTTACAGCTCCGCTCAGGACGTGTCCGCTGACGGTTCGGTGATCGTCGGATACGGCTACTCAGATTTAGGTCGGGAGGCGTTTCGCTGGACGAGCGAGGACGGCATGGTAGGGCTGGGCGACCTACCTGGGGGTAACTTTTATAGCATAGCTAAAGGCGTAACTAGTGACGGCATGATCGTTGTTGGTTACAGCAAGTCAGATTCCGGTTGGGAGGCATTTCTCTGGACGGGCGAAGGCGGCATGATCGGCCTTGGCGACCTTCCTGGAGGAGATTTTGAGAGCAGGGCAATGGGCGTGTCTGCTGACGGTTCTGTGATCGTCGGGTCGAGCGACTCAGATTCGGGTTCTGAGGCGTTTCGCTGGACGAGCGAGGGCGGAATGCAAACCATTGCATCGATACTGTCGACCGCGGGCGTTGACCTCACCGGTTGGACTCTCAGTAGTGCAAACGGGGTCTCTGCTGATGGCTACACGATTGTAGGATCGGGAAAGCGTCCCGATGGCCTTGGAGAAGCATGGATTGCAGATTTAAGTTTAATGGCTATTCAGGAAAATTTGTGGGTAAAAATATAGCGGATTCGTAGCAAGAGAGATAGTTTTTATGGAGTTTGAGGGTAGAGCATCCTGCCCCGACTCTGAGAAGATGGAAGTGTCGAGCAACCATCAAGTCAGAGCAAAAGGAACAGGATGCAGATCAAGACTATCCTCAATCGAGTCCAGAAATTCAAATCATTTGTATACG
This sequence comes from Gammaproteobacteria bacterium, assembly GCA_037385685.1. Taxonomy (GTDB): domain Bacteria; phylum Pseudomonadota; class Gammaproteobacteria; order Chromatiales; family Chromatiaceae; genus Sva-25. The sequence continues at coordinate 1,286 of JARRMW010000131.1, read as the reverse complement.
GTGCAGTACGCTGGGTTGAAGGGGCTTCGGTTCCGACCCTTGAAGTTGAGCTGGAGCCGCGCTCGAACAGCCGTCCGGAGTGCTCTGGCTGCGGGCAGCGAAGGCCAGGCTACGACAGGCTGCCCGAGCGACGCTTCGAGTTTATTCCGATGTGGGGCAACAAGGTGTTTTTTGTCTATGCGCCACGCCGGGTCGAGTGTCCAGACTGTGGTATTCGGGTGGAGCGGATGCCCTGGGTGGCAGGCAAACACCGGCTGACTGAAGCCTATGCGTGGTTTCTCGCAGATTGGGCGAAGCGGCTGAGTTGGAAAGAGGTGGCCGTGGCATTCCGTACGACCTGGGATCATGTGTTCTGCTCGGTGGAACGGGCTGTCGCCTGGGGACGGGAACACCAGGACCTGTCGGGTGTTAAGGCGATCGGCGTTGATGAGATCGCCTGGCAGCGAGGCCATCGCTATTTGACACTGGTCTACCAGATCGACGGACACTGCAAGCGACTGCTATGGATCGGTGAGAAGCGCACGGTCAAGACATTGCTGAGGTTCTTCCGCTGGTTTGGCAAGGAGCGAAGCCAGGCGCTGAAATTTGTCTGCAGTGACATGTGGAAGCCGTACCTGAAAGTAATTGCCAAGAAGGCGGGCCCCGCACTCCATATCCTGGACCGGTTTCACATCATGTCACATCTGAGCAAGGCGATTGACGAGGTACGTGCCCAGGAAGCGAGAGAGCTGAAGGAGAAAGGCTACGAGGCTGTGCTGACGAAAACGCGCTGGCTGTTGCTCAAGCGACCTTCGAGGCTGACGGACAAACAGGAGACCAAGCTGGCGGATCTTTTGCGGTACAATTTGAAATCGATGCGGAGTTACCTTCTGAAAGAAGAGTTTCAGTTATTCTGGCAATACATATCGCCTTATTGGGCTGGGGAGTTTCTCGACAAGTGGTGCACCAAGACCATGCGCTCAAAGCTTGAACCCATGAAGAAAGTAGCCAAGATGCTCAGACGTCATCGGCCTCTGCTACTGAATTGGTTCCGGGCTAAAAAGCAGTTTTCCAGTGGGATAGTTGAGGGCTTTAACACCAAAGCAAAACTGACTACCAGAAAAGCCTATGGGTTTAAGACCTTCCATGCAGTTGAAATCGCCTTGTATCATGCGCTTGGCGCTTTACCCGTACCGAAAACTACCCATGTATTTTTCTAACGAGGCAAAAATGGTAACCGCATATGTATGTCCGTGATGGACTACCATATCTACTCGAAGTAACTTTGAGTATACGCAACACAGACC
>JARRMW010000130.1:0-2726 GCA_037385685.1 Gammaproteobacteria bacterium | reverse complement strand
AGCAGCATAACGGTACCAATAGCCAGACCGGAAGCCATTGGCTTTCCCTGGAGGAAGGAATCCCCGCGCTTTTCTCCACTCAGCATCCTGGCGACTTCATCCATTTCCATCGCCTGGTGAATGGCCTTTGCCAGTTGCGCTGCGATCGTCAGGAAAAAAGTCACCTCGTTGGTATCGAATTGGCCCGGCATCCGCTTCCAGGCCACCAGTACGCCCAAGACATGGTGATAATGGATCAGGGGTACGCCGAGAAAAGACCGATAGCGCTCTTCCCCGGTTGCAGTAGAAGGCACGTAACGCGGATGAGTCGCCGCGTCCGCTATCATCATCAGCTCGCGGCGCTCCGCGACCAAGCCAAGCAGACCTTCCTGACAATCAATGCGAACCTCGCCTATCGATGCCTGGTGAAAACCCTCTGCTGCCATCAAGACGTACTGGTTACTTTCCGCATCGGTCAGATAGATGGCACAGGCATCAATAGGGAGCGCCGTACTGACGCGCCGCACGATGATGTCGAGTACGTTATCCAGATCTGACGCAGCACTGACTTCCTGTACAATTTGTCGCAAAGTCACCAGCATCGAAACATACCTCTATTGGGAGCTCCAGAAACATTGAAAACCCGTTACCTTGTCGTTACTTCAACACCGAATCCCGGCTTGTACTGATTCGGGAGATAACTTATGCCTGACATAAAACTGGATTCTGGCGAGCTCAACAAGCCCACCTGGAAAGACAGCATCTACCGACAGCGCGAAGAACTGGCGCGCATGCTACGGGAGCCGCTTGCGCTGTTAGCCGAGAAATGCGTACCGGTCTGGAGCGATCGGGACGGGCTGAATTCGGTGCTTCTGGAGGGCTTCTCGAGCATACCGTATTGCACCTATCTCTATGCTGTCGGCACCGATGGAGTGCAGCTCAGCGACCACGTCAGCTATTCTGGCATCACCCGCGAGCACTATCAGCTCAATCGCTCCGAGCGACCATACATGAAGGAGACGATGCCTGAATGGGGTTTCCTGTTGTCGGATGCCTATATCAGTCAGGAAGAACATCGACCTTCGCTGACCGCACTGCAAGTCGTGGTGTCAGAGACAGGTACCCTGGGGTATCTGGGAGCGGACTTCGACTTGCGCGATCTGCCGGTGACTTCCGCCCTTTACCAGGAACCTCATGACTGGCGGCAGGTAAAGGGCGACCCTGCGATTCGCGGTACGCTGTTCCAGCAAACCCGGACCGAAAGCCCGATGGACCGCCACATGCAGACTGCGCTGTCGATTCTGGAGGAGTTGCTTACAGAGCGAGGGGTGTTCCAGTGCCAGATACATTTCTCGAGCAGCCAGGCCATTATCTGGACCATCGACGATCCGCTGCGCTATCGCATCCTGGACCAGCAGGCGCTCGAAGACCCGGATATCTGTCTATTGTACCCCTCGCGGCCGTATCCCGTTGATGCCGGGATACCGCGGACCGAAATTACCCGGATCCTAAGCGCCATGCAAGGTTTGCGCAAAGTGGATATGACCATCTATTTACGCACGGCCTCCATCAATATTTACAATGGCATGGTGAGCCTGACCTTTTCCTGTGACGGATCGCATTACATGCACTACGACGAATTCCTCGCCAAAGGTGCCAGCTTCTGGTCTGGTGCAGCCCTGTAGCCGTATTCGGATGGTTACCCTTGCTGACTACAAGTCCGCTGGTGAGACCGGTGTTTCCTGCGCGACAGCCTCTCCACTACGCTTGGTATCAGTCCGCGCATAGCTGAGCGCATCGGAGAGCCTGTCGTACCGGTACTCTTTGTACGTATACACCTTCTTGACAGTGCTGGTAATACCATATTCAGCCATCAGTGTTTTGTCTTGTTCGCTCATTTCGATCTCCTCGGTTCATGGGGTTTCGGATAGCCCGATGTCATGGTTTGACACCGAATGCCTGGGTCGGGATACTCACACCATCTGGACTCATCCCTTTCAGGAATTTGAACAGGTCACTATCCGTGGAAAGGACCAGGGTGGTGTTTTCCGCGATCATGGACTTGTAGGCCTGCATGGTTCGTGTGAATTCGTAGAAGGCGACTGCTTCAGGGTTCTGGTTGTAAGCCTTTGCGTATATTTCGGTGGCCTTCGCATCCGCTACGCCGCGGATCTCCTCGACCTGTCGGTAGGCCTCGGACTGGATCCTGTTCAATTCGCGTACACGGTTGCCGCGGATTCTGGCGGCTTCGCCGTTGCCTTCCGAGAGAAAGCGTTCGGCAATCTGTCGCCGCTCACTGATCATGCGATCATAGATCTTCGGACGTACGCTGTCGTTGTAGTTGATACGTTTGAAACGGATGTCGAGCAGTTCAATACCGAATACCCGTACCTTGTCCGCCGCCGCGGCGAAGATCTCCCGCTCAACCTGCACACGACCCTTCTGGATGGGCACCAGCGCGCCCATGTCCGATTCCGCCTGCGTCAGCAAGGCATCACGCAGAGGCACGCGATCCCTGGTGGTGCGAATGATTTCGATCAACTCGTGCTTGGCCACGGCATTACGGGTCTCGCTGCCGAGGATATCGTCCAGCCGAGACTGCGCACTGCGTTCGTCCCGAAGGCGCAAGAAGTATTGCAAGGGGTCAGTGATACGCCAGCGGGCAAACAAGTCGACGGAGATATACAGCTTGTCCTTGGTCGGCATGTCCGAGGGATTGCCATCCCACTCAAGAACCCGCTTGTCGA
>JARRMW010000129.1:0-2786 GCA_037385685.1 Gammaproteobacteria bacterium | reverse complement strand
AAGGAGCAGGTCAAGGTCGGAGCGCACACCTCGGCCTGGGTCAACTGGCAGGAACAGGGTTGCTTGTTAAGGTTCACGGACCGCAGCGTCTTTGCTGGTGTTGAGTCTCGTAAAGTCATACCGGGTGCACCTTACCAAAAGTCTCGAAAAGTCGTACCACCCTAGTTGACCCAGGGGCATAACCTGCTATCCTTGTCGGAGGTGACAGACTTCTGGCAAGGAGAGTGGCCATGGCCCCAAAAGGACGAACGACAACCCTTGCAGAACGCATCGAAATCGGCGAGCGATGGGAAGCCGGTCAAAACGATCCCGAGATTACGGCGGCGATGGGCTTGCCGGTTTCGACGGTCCGCAAGTGGCGGCGGAGGTACATGAAGGAAGGGCGAGATGGCCTGGCATCCCGGATGGGGCGACCGCCCACGGGTGCCCTGAGCCAGTTTCCCCTTGAGATTCGTGATCTCATTCGTGAAATGCGCCAGGAACACTCCGGCTGGGGACCACTGACGATCCGGACAGAACTGGAAAACGAGCAACGCTTCGTGGGCCTGAGGTTGCCCAGCCGATCCCGAATTGCCGCATTCCTGAAACAAGAGGGCTTGACGCGGAAGTATGAGCGGCATAGCGAATTGCCTCAAGCCCAGGCTGTGGACCCGCAACGAGCCCATGAGGAATGGGAAATGGATGCCCAAGGCGTTGTCAAGGTCTCTGGACTCGGTTCTGTTTCCGTCATCAACATCAGTGATCTCTTCAGCCGGGTGAAAGTGGACAGCTTTCCCTGTCTGGACACGTCTCATCCGAATACGCACGATTATCAACTGGTCCTCCGCCGAGCTTTCGTGAACTATGGCTTGCCGGAGCGGATGAGTCTCGATCATGATAGCGTTTTCTATGACAACGCCAGCGCCTCGCCCTTTCCCAGTACAATTCATCTGTGGCTCATTGCCCTGGGGATTGATGTCCGATTCATCGAAAAACCTCCTCCTGCCGAGCACAGTGTGATCGAGCGCGGCCATCAGACTGTTGCCCAACAGGCCATCGTGGGGCAGACGTTCAGCGATGGCGCGGCACTCCAGGTTAGCTTGTCAGAGCGACTCGATTTCCTCAACACTCGCTTTCCTTCCCGCTCATTGGCTGGCCAAGCCCCATTGGCCGCTCATCCGGAAGCGCAGCACTCGGGACGTCCTTTTCGTCTCGAATGGGAAGAAGCCATGCTGGATATGCAACGCGTTTACGATTACCTGGCTCAGGCCCGCTGGTTTCGCCACACCAGTTTGGTGGGTCAATTCTCATTGGGTGCTCGTCGCTATGGATTGGGCAAGGATTTCGCCAACCGAACACTGGAGATTACCTTTGACGTTCAAACTCGTGAGCTGATCTGCCTGTCGGAGGATGGTCAGCAAGAAACCCGCCTTCCGATGCAGGGACTTACGAAATCCGCTTTGATGGGCGAACTGAGCCCCTTGGTTTCGCTGCCGGTTTACCAATTGGCTTTGCCCTTCACTCCATCTACTTGGCGCGAGATGATGCTCGCCAGCGACCTAACCGGTACGACTTTGTGACACTTTACCCGGTACGATTTTATGAGACTCAACACGAGTCTGATATCTTGCAAATTAGCACAAAATGTGATTTCATATGGCCATGAGACCAATCTATGTGAGAGAACTAACGGATCAAGAACGGCGCGCTTTGGAAAACGGTCTGCGGTCCTCATCTGCTTTCACCGTGCGACGTTGCCAGATGCTGTTGAGCAGCGCAGCTGGTAAGACGGCGAACCAGATCGCGGCCGAGTTGCACTGTAGCGGCCAAGGGGTGCGTGAGGTGATCCACGCCTTCGAAAGGGAAGGGGTGGACTGCTTGCGAGAGAAGTCCCACGCACGGCGGGAACCGCAGAGCGCGTTTGATGAAGCTGGGCGCGAACGGCTTCGGGAGCTAGTCCGGCAGTCACCGCGTCAGTTTGGGCACGAGACCAGTGTCTGGACCCTGGCCTTGCTCGGTGAGACGTGCGAGCGTGAAGGGATAGCCTCTCGCTCCGTGAGTGCGGACAATGTAGGCTCTGTGCTGCGCGAGATGGGCATCGACTGGCGGCGAGCCAAGCATCGGATTCGCAGCCCGGATGGGCACTATGCGCACCGAAAAAAAGACGAGACCAATTCAAATCCTGGGCAGCCAGCCGAGAGGATTGGCTGCTGATGGACCAGGATGAGTGTTGGTTCAGTCGTTTTGCCCAGCCACGGATGCATAGCTGGGCGGCCAAGGGAGAGGAAGTGCGCTTGGTGCAGCGCCAGCCCAAGCCCAAAGAGTCAGACAAGGCACTGGCCTGCTTCGGTGCGGTCCGCCAAGATACCGGTGAGCGGTTTCTGTATTTCTCGGACGGACAACCCGATACCGAGCGCACTATCCTGATGCTGGAACGCTTGCTAGAGGTGGCCCGGCGCGAAAAGAAACGGGTGTTGGCGATCATCTGGGATCGAGCCAGCTGGCACAAGAGCCGGAAGCTGAAGGAGTGGCAGCGCCGGCACAATCGAAAGGCCAAGCGGGATGGAGACGTACGCTTACTCACCTGTCTCCTCCCCGTGAAAAGCCCATGGCTGAACCCGATGGAAGCACATTGGATGCATGCCAAACGCGCCGTGGTAGAGCCGGATGGCGAGCTGTCTGTGGCCGAGTTGAAACGTCGGTTGTGTGCTCATTTCGAAGTTGCTCTCGAGACTTCAACACTCCAATGATCAGCTTCATTCATGCACTAGGACTCATCTTCGGTAGGAAGCCAAAGATACTCGGTC
>JARRMW010000128.1:0-2808 GCA_037385685.1 Gammaproteobacteria bacterium | reverse complement strand
AATCTTCTGCCTGGCGACAAGTCGACGCAACTGATTTTCTATTGTGGCGGGGTCAAGTGCCCATTGAGTCACAAATCGGCTTTTTCCGCGGAAGCACTTGGCTATACCAATATCAAGGTCTACGCAGAGGGCTATCCGGCCTGGGTCGCCAGCGGCAACCCGCCCGAAATCAGCGCCAGCCACCTGAAAAAACTCATCGACAAGGGCGAGAAGATGACGCTAGTGGATGCCCGTCCGGCCCGAAAGTTCAAGAAAGGCGCCATACCGACAGCCATCAATATCTCCTGGACCCAGTTCGAGGAAATGACTGACAAACTGCCGGCCGACAAGGGGGAACTGCTGGTGTTCTATTGCGGTGGGTACAAGTGCGTCCTGAGCGCCAAGTCAGCAGCCAGGGCTGCCGAAATGGGTTATACCAATGTGGCCCTCTTCCAGGCAGGTTATCCGGCCTGGAAGGAAGCCTACGGAGACACCTCTGCGTCCATGCTCGAGACTGGCGAGGAAGAGGGGATACTCACCATTGACTCATTCAATCGTTTGCTCAGGGAGGATCCGGACAGCGTTCACCTAATCGATGTCCGGGACCAGAGCGAGGTTGATGCCGATGGAACATTTGCATCCGCAAGGGTACTTCCTGTTGATGAGGTAGAAGATGAAATCGATAGCCTGCCTGACGACAAGCCGATTGTTTTCTTCTGCTCAACAGGTGCGCGCAGCGGTGAGGCATACGACATGGTCAGAATGGTACGTGATGACCTCAAGCTTTATTTCCTTGAGGCAAGCGTTGAGTTCAAAAAGCAGGAATACCCGGTTGTGACACCAGCAGAATGATCGAGCTTGTTCCTGAAAGTGAAAATGCCCTGCATGTTTAAAGTCGAATCGCAGACATGCAGGGTTGATGAATTATCGCAGGGTATTGTGAACGTGGCACACTCAGTTCGTTTAATATCGTTTCGGTCAATTCTGGCACTGATATTTCTTGCCTCTTCTCCACTTCTTGCGAAAGAAGAGCAGCAGTTCAGGCAGTCGACCGCGGATCATGGTGCGTTCGAGCAGTTGAAACAGAATTTTGAGACCGGCCCTGATGTCACGAGGGCCTGTCTTGGTTGCCACACGAATGCTGCTCGTCAAATTCATCAGTCCAAGCACTGGACATGGGAATTCAAAAATCCTCAGACAGGTCAGTTGCTCGGCAAGCGTCATGTTGTGAACAATTTCTGCCTCGCAGCCACGCCAAATATCCAGTCTTGCTCTTCCTGCCATATCGGTTATGGCTGGGAAGAGGGTGAATTTGATTTCGCATCGGAAGAGCATGTGGACTGCCTGGTCTGTCATGACACGACGGGAACCTACACGCGTGCCGGACTTCGTGATCCGGAAAAGAAGAAACCGAACCTTAAGAAAATCGCACAAAATGTCGGCAAGACAAGCCGTGAAACTTGCGGCAGTTGTCATTTCTCGGGCGGGGGCGGTAAAGGCGTCAAGCATGGTGACATGGATCCGTCACTGGTTCATCCGGATATCTTCGTTGATGTGCACATGGATGCCGACGGAATGAATTTTTCATGTTCGACCTGCCATGTGAGCGATGCACACGAGATCGGGGGAAGTCGTTATGCTCCGACCGCAGTCGACCAGGATCAGGTCTCGGTTGCGGGGCGTGACATCAAGGGTCGTACCACATGCAGGTCATGCCATAGTGGCGAGCCTCATGAGAAGGATCAGCGACTCAATCATCATGCCAGAACCATCGCCTGCCAGACATGCCACATCCCGAAACTCTCGCGTGGCGATTATCCAAGCAAAATGTGGTGGGACTGGTCTGAAGCAGGAAAGCGCGACGAGAAGGGTGAGCAATACACGATCACCGATGAGGCGGGCCACGAAGTCTATAACACCAAGAAGGGTGTCTTTATCTGGGAACGTGACAACATCCCGGATTATCGCTGGTTCAATGGGACGATCCTCTACACACTTCCCGGCGATGAAATCGACCCCGCTTCAATCGTCAAGGTAAACCAGTTACTCGGAGGTCCGGGCGAGGATGACTCGAGAATCTGGCCGGTCAAAATCATGCGCGGCAAGCAACCCTATGATCTGGAGTACAAGACGCTACTGACACCCCGGACATCAGGAAAAGATGGTTACTGGGAAACACTGGATTGGAACCAGGCACTGACCCTCGGCAGTGAGGCGATGAACCAGAAATTCAGCGGAGCCTATGGTTTTGTTGAAACTGAAATGGCCTGGTTGGTTTCTCACATGGTGCCTCCGGCAGATCAGTCACTTGGCTGTGCAGATTGTCACAGTACGCAGGGGCGCCTTGCCGCTCTGGGCGGGATTTACATCCCCGGAACCGGGAGCGAGGCCTGGCTTGACCGGATCGGATTGTTGATTGTTGTCGCCACTCTTCTGGGTATTCTGGGGCACGGTGCATTCAGGCTATTCCTCAGACTGAGAAGGAGATAGAAAGGTGAAGAAGGAACCTGATCAGCTCGAGAGATTATGCAGACCCAGACCTGGCGCGCTGCGAAGGCGTGGTTTTCTTTTGCTCTCGTCCAAAGCATTACTTGCCGGATTGTCTGTCTTCTTGATGCCGGGTTATTTGAAAGCTACCCCGTCGGCTGTAAAAGAGAGCATTGCGCTGCTGACGGGCAACGCCGAGCTGGAGAAGGGGCTTGTCACCGTCAGCATGCCGAGGATTTACCGTCAGCCTGAATTCGTGCCGATCAAGGTGACCGTTGATAGTCCAATGACGCCTGATGACTATGTCAAGGCCGTACATCTCTTTGCAGAAAGAAATCCGGA
>JARRMW010000127.1:0-3297 GCA_037385685.1 Gammaproteobacteria bacterium | reverse complement strand
CTCGGCGGTCGCCGCATCCAGCAACATGCGCCGCGTATCGCTCATGACCTTGTCGCGTTCCGTGTCCTTGTGGCGTGGCATAGACCTATCCCTTTCAGATAATATGGGTGACCGCCCACCCATATTATCACAGATCCACCCTTCTGTCAAGACCCCAATTCAGCCAGTTATGACAGGAAATCAGGTGAAATCTGCAACGAGATTGTGTTGGGGCTGAACCGCTGACTCCTAATCCCCCCACTCTATCATACCTCCGGGGATCAAAAATTCCCCTGGCTCAAGAAGAGCCAGGGGTGTGAGGTGACAAACCTAGCGCACTAGGGCGCGCAGCGCTCAAAGGCAGGCAGGTGCATGGTCTCCGACGCTCGCTGTAGCGAAGTGAAGACCTGGATGACATCTGGATTGTCCACCATGTCGAACAACTCGGCGTAGAGATCCGCGTTGCCGATCTCGGCCTGGACGCCAGCTTCACATGCCTCAGCCAGGGTGTCGAAAGAGGGAGCATTATCTACCCACTCGTTCGCCGGCACATCGAGTCCGTAGCGGTCAAACAGCGTCACCAGCGCGGCGATGTGGTTCTCCTCAGCCTTCTGGATGCTGGTGAAGGGTCGCACTGCACCAAAGTCAGCGATTACCTGCTCGTAGACCGACCACGCCTTGTACTCATCGTCCAGTGCCATCTGCAGGGCCTCTACCTCGGAGGCACTCAGGTCGCCCTGGGCACCGACGGATGCAACGGCATTGATGGCTGGTATCTGGATCAGGTGTCAGCCTACTACTGTACGGAAGCGTCCCCCGGGGACTATTACATCTACCTGCCCATGATCATGAACTAGCAGGCCAGCACACTGGCATGAATCACAGAAGGGGCCACCGGGAATCCCCGGTGGCCCTCTGTGAGTGTGCCAGGCATGTCGTGTCACTAGGAGGTGCAAGTCCTCTGCGGGCCGTGATGACCGGAACCGCTAGCCGAAGCAAGGGTGTCCGTCGCGAGGCGGAATCTGAAGGAAGCGTAAGGCGAAACTCGGACTCGACGAATAGAAACCGGATAGAAGGCCCGCGCGGCGGGGTAACCCAGCTCTGGATGGGGACGCCCAGTAGTCATCCGGAACGCCGTGGGGGTAAATCCGGCGGGTACCGAGGGAAAGAGACACGACTTACCCTGGGAGGTCTCTGCATCTGTCTGGAGGAGCCAGACTACGGTGACGGCAACGGCACCGGAGGGGTGCAGAGAAGTCAGCAGAGGCCATAGTAGTCAGCGAGTCTGATGAAGGGCCGAATCTTCTACGGCAAGGAGCAGACGGAGATACTCGATGGATGTGGAGCAACAGCAAGGCACGTGGACCCAGCTAAGCCTCTTTGAGGAGGGGATGGGCAGCGTGCGCCCCGGCGCGAGCGGAGAAGGCGGAACCGGACCTGCTGCGATTGAGGAGTGGCAAGCATCCACGGCGTTGACCCGGAGACGAGCCTTGACCGGCGACCTGATGGAAAAGGTGTGCGAGCGTGAGAACCTGAACCGAGCATACAAGCGGGTGAAGGCGAATAAGGGGGCACCCGGTATAGACGGGATGGCCGTTGGAGAGCTGTACGGATGGCTGAAGGAGCACAGGGAGGAGCTTGTTGGGACGTTACTGGATGGGAGCTATGAGCCGCAGCCGGTGCTTGGCAAGGAAATAGAGAAGCCAGGAGGCGGGAAGCGGCGGCTGGGGATACCCACAGTGGCAGACCGGCTGGTACAACAAGCGATGCTCCAGGTGCTGGAGGGATTACTGGAGCCGACCTTTTCGGAGTCAAGCTACGGATTTCGACGTGGGCGAAACGCGCATCAAGCGGTGAAGCAAGCGGCGGAGTACGTAGCCGAAGGACGGGGCGTAGCAGTGGATATCGACCTGGAGAAGTTCTTCGACCGGGTGAATCACGATATGCTGATGGCCCGTCTGTCCCGACAGGTGAGCGACAAGCGGCTGTTGCGGATCGTCCGGCGCTTTCTGGAAGCGGGGATGATGTGGGACGGCGTATGCATTGAGCGCCATGAAGGGACGCCGCAGGGAGGCCCCTTATCCCCGTTGCTGGCGAATCTGCTACTAGACGACCTGGACAAGGAACTGGAGCGTCGGGGACACCGCTTCTGCCGGTACGCGGACGACTGCAACATCTATGTACGGACGGAGAAGGCAGGAGAGCGGGTCATGGCTTCGGTGACTGGGTTCCTTGAGGAAAAGCTCCGGTTGCGAGTGAACCGGGAGAAGAGTGCAGTGGCGCCTATCCAGGAGCGACAGTTTCTGGGATACCGGATATTGTGGGATGGGCGGCTAGCCATCGCGCCCCGGAGTCTGGAGCGAGCCAAGAGGCGGATACGGGAGATTACGCGACGCAACAGAGGAATCAGCCTGGAGCGAATGATCGGAGAGCTGAACTCCTATCTGATGGGATGGGTGACGTACTTTCGTTACGCAGCGTGCAAGAGGCACCTGCAACGACTGGACGAGTGGATCCGACGGAAGCTCCGCTGCGTACGGCTCAAGCAACGGAAGCGGGCCAAGCCCATCGCCGACTTTCTCCAGGGTCTAGGCGTACCGGAATGGAGCGCCTGGATTGTGGCCCTGTCGGGGAAGGGCTGGTGGCGCAAGTCAGGTACTCCCCAAGCCCATCAAGCAATGAGTATCGCCTGGTTCAGGGCTCGTGAGCCTTTCCGAGAGGTATGCCGAGTTACAACCGTAGGGGAAACCGCCGGATACGCCAAAACGTACGTCCGGTGGTGTGGGAGGACGGGGGCCGCGAGGCCCCCTCCTACCCGATTTACGCTTGTGACCGTGTGGTAGCCTATGGATTGAACAAATACATGATGAGCAGCACCGACAATCCCCACAGGAGGAAATCCAGAGCCAGGGGCTTGTCCGTGTAGAGCAGCATCTCGGGGGCGCCCCCCTCACCCTTGACATGGATAATGTATTGGTAGCGAAACACGCCATAGATGACAAAGGGGATGGTCAGCATCATTGTATGGTTGGCGGGCAGATTCACTGCGGAGAAGGTGTACAACGAGTAGGATATCACTGCCGCTGTAGTGACCAGGTAGGTCATGTCATCGAGGAGCTTGACTGTGTACTGATCGAGTATCTTGCGGTGGCTGTTCGCACCTTCCTGGAGAAGCACGAGCTCGTGCCGCCGCTTGCCGATTGCCAAAAACAAGGCCAGGAAGATCATGCAAAGGTACAGCCAGGGAGAGAACCGCTCGGCCTCGACTACAACGACTCCGGCTGCTACACGAAGCACAAAGCCAGAGGCCACGACCAT
>JARRMW010000126.1:0-2827 GCA_037385685.1 Gammaproteobacteria bacterium | reverse complement strand
GCGCACTGGGCGCCCTGCGACTGGCATCACACGCCGGTGAGAAACGGTTGCTCGAATATTCTCTGACCCTTGACAACAATGCCAGGATGTCCGGGGACGATAAACGTCATGCATCCGGGAAAGATCCCTTCAACCTTGCAGGGACGGTGATCAAGGGGCACAAAACCTTCACCTACGGGCGTCGCTCGAATCCATGGCGACAACTCTCGCAGATGCGCCTGACGAAGATGCGGGGGCTGATTGAAGACAAGGCTACGCCCCCTCTGCTCTGTCTTGACACGCGCTTTCTCTCGCGCATCAACGTTCCGCTCATCAGGCTGACCGCACAGCAGGACCAGGTCAATGCCATGCTCGACCTCTTCTCGCTGGGTGCTTACCTGGCACGGATGATGATTGGCATCCACCTCTGGAGCTTCCGCAAGCCCGATGCGCCACTACCGGATGAACCCGACCGGCTCCCGGGCAAGATTACGGGCCTGCCACGTCCCGGCGTAGTCGAAATACAGGTCGACACTATCCCGGACAACAGGATCAGTGGGCTCAGCGAGGGCGATCCTGTTGTGATTCACCTTTCACACTATCGCGTCGAGGGAAGTACAAAACCGCCCGTTGTCATGATCCATGGCTACAGCGCGAGCGGAACCTCGTTTACGCATGACACCATCCATAACAACTTTACGAAGTCGTTCTGGGAGGATGGACGCGATGCCTGGATCCTCGACATGCGTACGAGCCCGGGACTTCCGTCTGCACGTTATCCATGGACATTCGAGGATGTTGCAGGTGCCGATATCCCTGTGGCAATTGATTACATTTATCGCCAGTACGATGATGGCCGAAAAGTCGATGTGCTCGCCCATTGCATGGGTGCCGTGATGTTCAGCATGGCGGCACTGAATCCCGACCGTATCATCAATAGAAAGAATCCCTGGCTAGCGCAGTATTTTGGTAATGACACTCTCGGCAACCAGGGATTTATCGATGATTTTTTCAAAAACCGTGTGCGCTCCGTCATCTTCTCCCAGGTCACGCCAACCGTCGTCTTCAGCCCCGACAACAAGCTGCGCGCTTTCTTCATGCAACACCTGAAGGAGCTCATGCCTGACAATTACCAGTTCCGCCCGGACCACGAGCCGACACTGGCGGACGACCTGATTGACCGGCTGCTCTACACCTTGCCGTATCCCGAAACAGAGTTTGATATCGAAAACCCGCCGTGGAATCCAAGCAAGCGCACGCCATTCACCCGTACACGCCACCGCATGGATGCCCTCTACGGTCGTGACTTCAACCTCGTGAATGTCGACGACAAGGTATTGCAGCATATCGACGACCTCTTCGGCCCGATGAGTATCGATACCGTCAAGCAGACGATTCACTTTGCACGTCTCGATACCATTGCCACAAAAGAGGGGCATAATATTTTTGTCACCGAGAAAAATCTCGAGAAGTGGGCATTTCCGACCTGCAGCTTCAACGGCGTCGATAACGGTCTTTCGGATATTGCTACCTCGTATCGCACTGACCAGGTGTTCAGCAAGGCATCCGCGGCCCATTACCTCATGCTCAGGAACGAGGAATTCGGCCACCAGGACTCACTGATTGGCAGCACGGCTCATGAATCTGTCTTCCCGGGCTTGAGAATTTTCCTGGACGAACTGGACAGGAATGCATCGTTGGACAAGCCCCGCCCCCCTGCGTGGAGCAGGGAGCTTCAAGGAGCAGACAAGCAATCGACCGCAAAGCTTCCCCGGGAGTTTGAAATACCCTGGTGCGGACCTGTTCTCATACCATCGAATGACGGACAAAATGTGCGCATTCTGACGGGCTCCGACCCGGTCTTTGGAGAGCACACAGCGCAGCTGTTCATTCCGCTTTACAGGGACAAGGAGAATGCAGATCAACCCTGCCTCGATGAGAGCTGCACCTACTTGATTGCAATGGCGAGCGATCCGGAAGACACAGAGAAGCTTCCTGATAATTTCATCAGGTCCAGGCCACAAGGCGACGGCATCACGATCTGCGAAATCCCGACGGAGGCATTTCGGGAGGACGACAACTATCTCGGCCTACTTGTACTCATCTATTACGGCAAGATCCCAGCTATCGCAAATATCTACGACCTTATCAGGGACGGCGTTATGTCGTTCCTGGAAACTTCAAAAAAGACGCAGCTATGGAAAGACGCACTGATTACATGGCAGCCATCAAGCGATAACGAGGAAATCTCTATTGCCTTTGGAAGCTGCCAGTATCCCGCCGGCTTGATGGATGGTGAACTCGCCTACCGGTCGTGGAAGTCACTCGGCATCGCGCTTTCTGAAAAGAGGGAGACTCCGAAAGCCGACATGCTGCTACTCATGGGCGACCAGGTCTATGTGGACGCGACCGCCGGCCTGTTTGATCCACAATCGGTCGATGAACGCTACCAGTGGCCTTATAAGAAGCTCTATTCAAATCGCCATGTGCGCAAGGTCCTGCGCCAGCTACCGATTTATTGCATGCTCGACGACCATGAGATCGACAACAACTGGGGGCCGCTCGACACTTCCCATGAGACTTCGAGAATCGAATGTAACGACCGCCTGAAGGATATGGGGGTCGATGCATTCCTGACATACCAGCGAGGGATAGACCCCGTCACGTGGCGAACGTCCCACAATGGCAAGACACCCCTCTGGTATGACTTCGAGCACAACGGCTTCCGCTTTTTCATGATGGACACCCGCACGAACCGCTCCCCACGTTGTGCTGCGACCATCGACGACAAGGAGACGACGCTGATCTCGGAAGAACAGCTCGCGGATTTCACAGAATGGCTGGATGG
>JARRMW010000125.1:0-2834 GCA_037385685.1 Gammaproteobacteria bacterium | reverse complement strand
TGGATAGTCTCTGAAAAAGGAGGAAAAAACGTCAGGGCCACGGACGAAAAAGGTGAAAAACTATACGAGTCCTTTACCGGATTTGAACATGATGACGTGGCAAAATTGGTTCAGATCAAACCAAGATCCCTGAGTCGACTGGGCAGAGCTATGTCGCTAACCTATCGTTCCGATAAATTTTCGAGACCGGGAAAAAACTCTGATTACGTGCACCCGTTTCAACACTACCCGACTGTGTCAGTAGATAATTTATCGCAACCCACGATCGTCGCCCTCAGAGGGGGACGAATAAAAGTCAAAAAGGAGGGTATTACGGGATGAGCGAAATATTGTTACTCAATGCGGCTCGAAAACGAAGGCGCACAAAGAGAACGGCAAAACGGCGGACGTTGCGAAAGCCGTCCAAAAAGAGGCCAACGAGAAAAAGACGAGCTGTAAAAAGGACAGCGCGAAAAACCGCAGCGAAACGAGTAGCTGCAACGAAGGGAAGTACAATGGCGAGAAGAAGACGACGTAAGACGACAAAGCGGGCGCCGCGAAGAAATCCTACCCGACGCAGACGCACAACGAGGGCGGTAACCAGGCGAGCCAGCGGCGCGTTCCACGGTCTGAATTTCCGATCCGCGCTCAAAAATATCCCGATGAACACCCTGGGGATGTTTGCGGCGAAATGGGCGGCAAAACGGTTCGGCGACGCGGCTACCGAAACCGATCCTTCGACATGGAACTACGCCAGTTATCTCAAGGGCGCAGCCGGCGCAGCGGCAGCCGGTTTTGTCATGAATATGATCAAGCGGGGAACAGGTCAAAGGGTGCTGGAAGGAGGCATGAGTCTCATGCTCTACAAGCTGCTCCAGAATGAGCTCGTAGTAAACAGTCCGTTCTGGAGCGGACAGCTCGGCGCCGACGACGACTATCAACGGGTACCGGGTACCATCGAGGCGAATTCCGAGGGCGATTATTACGTACTCGGAGAGGATTACCAGTGGCACCCAATGGACGGCGCCGATGACTATCGGATGGAGCCTGAACTCTATGGCGATCTAGTTGCGCCCGGTCCCCTCGGCCTGGGTGACAGTTTGGTGCAGCCCGGTCCCCTCGGATTAGGGGCTTCAGACGTGGACGCAATGTATAGCAGGTCGTTTCTGAGACGATAGAAAGGAGGGCTTCGTGCCTGAAGACCAATTCATGAACGTAAAAGAGCAGTGGTTTATGTACGACACCATCGCCGTAACACCATGGCTCGACGAAATAACCCATCCGATACCGGGTTGGTTTGCCAGTTTCTTGGCTTTGTCAAATACGGATGCTCTGACGTTTTTCGACACAAGGAACAAATCGATCGGTTTGGCCTACAACAATCAAGAGAGCAGAGATCAGGTACCGTATGCGTACATCGTGGAAACTCTGTCCGTCGGCTTTTTCGCGCCTGCGTGTGCATCTCAATTAGCCGATAAAACGATACCCTCAGACACGACCTGGATCGGCAGAATGGACACAATGAGTTCGTTCTGGGACAACGAATTGCCCCAGCACACCAGCGTGATTTTCCGCGTCAATCAGGACGAACGGCTCAAGGCCGTCTGCTCGATCGTTCCGCCCAGTTACGGTCCCGTTGGCGGCTGCATCGGTCAGGGAGACTTTTCTGACCCAACACCGCCAGCAATAGGTGGCGGAAACTACGGTGTGCATGCCAACGGCATGGGGCGCGCTCATCTAAAATATCGATGGGAATTCCCGGGAGGAATCGGCGTGCCCAGACGTGCATCGCTGGTAGTCGAGTGCCGGCTTGTCGAGTGGGCACGGACGATATTGCGTACCATCTGGGGTCCAGGTTATTTCCCGATGAGGGACTATGATCCGGGCGAGGTACCGACGAATCCAATAACCCCGAAACCGAGCCTTTTCGGAATACAGTGTCTGCTCACTGGGCGACGAGAGGTGCAACAGAGAGGCCAATATCACGCCTAGTCACAAATCGAGGTGATAATAGAAGTGATACAGAGGTAAATATGGAAAAAGCTTTTTTGAACGTCACAGAATCGTATCCGTTATACGATACGATTCTGATTTGCTCGGATTTCTACGGAAAGGAAACGAACATCGTTGGATGGTTCACGAACTTTCGCGATTTCGCCAACAATGACAAACACACCTTTTTCAAAAGTCGAACGATAGGGAGTACCCATCTGGCCTATTGCAATTTCGATTCAGCGGACAACGTGGACTTCGTCTATGTGGCAATGTCCATGGGCGTGAGGTTTTTCGGTCCGATCGTCCCGGACGGGTACAAAGGCGGGGTCAGCGACGATTACGCGCTCACACTGCTGAACGAGAACAACCCTACGTGGTGGTTGTTTGATCTGCCGAAACACTGCGGTGTAGACTTCCGTGTACAGCAGGATGTGATCGTGGAAAACACGTGCCTGGCGACTCCTCCCGGATACGGACCGAGAATCGGCGGTGGGACACAGCCGATTACCGATCCGAACGTCAATATCCAATACCAGGCGTACAAAATCGTCACGGGAGGAATAGGTGAGGCCTCGATAGACAATCGGTTCCCCTTCCCCTATCCCGTCAAGATTCCGCGCAACGCGACGATCGAAGCGAATATCTATCCATCACTGTACGCGCGTCGAGTGATGGAAGACCTGGCAGGCCCGCTGGATTGGGTAGGATCGGGGGCCAGCGGTGCGGAGACACCAGGCAGCACCGATACGTTCGCCGTTCCCGTGCGATACGGAATCCAAGTATCGCTGTACGGCTACAGGGAGGTACAGCAACGAGGTCAGTATCACGCTCCCGGCGCGATAATGACGAGAGGTTAAAGG
>JARRMW010000124.1:0-2862 GCA_037385685.1 Gammaproteobacteria bacterium | reverse complement strand
ACCTCGGCCCAGGGCAGATGCGCATCGACCCCGGCACGGTAGCTGGTGGACATATCGATGCAGAGCGCTTCGATGTTCTCTGCGCAGCCGCCGTGGTCCTCGAGATCGTCGGCGAACGTGGCGACGACCTCGGCCTTGCGTCCTTCGCAGGCAAACAGCAGCCGCCCGGCGTCGAGATCATGAAACAGGCTGATGTAGTCATGCCCACGCCGGGCGGCGGTCTCATCCAGGCCAATGGCGGAGACACCGGAGAAGTCCTCCTGCGCCCGCGCCTGATCGACGTAGTGATCGAGCGTGCGCCAGAGGCGCTGATCACTGACCGACAGCAACTGCGCCACCTGACGTACCGGCATCGCTTGGCACAGCGTCACCACCAGCGCCTCCATCAGCAGCGTGAAGCCGCTGCCCACGCGTGCCCAAGGCACCGCCACCTGGCTGGTCTTGCCGCAGGCGCTGCAATGCACCCGCGGCACCTTCGCGTGCAGATAGGCTTGGTACTGGAAGAAGTTCAGATGGCGCCACTCACGCGTGAGCGTGTCATGCACGCCCTGGTGCTCAGCACCACAGCCCGGGCAGGTAAAACCCGACCCGCGGCTGAAACCGACCCGCAGATCGATGCGCCCGGCCGCAGGATCGAAGGCCACATCGGCCACCTCCCAGGGGGCTTGCAGACCCAACGCCAGCGTAAACAGGGACGAAGACGACACACACGGATTCATCGCAGCAGCCTCACGCAGATTGCCTGTGGATTTGTGGACGCGTCCTACGGACCGGCCCGAGCCCTGCGGGACGTGTGGACAACCCGTGGACCGCGCCGATCAGACCCGGCGCGAAAGGCAAGATCGTCAGCGGCGCGGCCCACAGGTTGCCCACACTCTCGGGCCTCGCGCCCACAACTCCACAGGCACAACAACAAGTTTTTCAATAGGGTTCAAGATGGAGGTCGGCGACGCCCCGGAAAACCCCTCTACCCACAGGAAACGTAACAGAGGCAAAAAAATGGAAATACGCTGCCACAGCCATTAAAAATGGCTGATTAACGCGGAGCATCCGAATAACCGGCTGCTTCTTAGCTCATGAAGCAAGCAGCAATTGCGGATCTTTCTCTCTGATGATGTCGAGCAGCATGGAGATCCAATCCTTCGCTTGCTTTTTCCCGGTAAGAATCTCCATTGGTGTTTTGCCTTTTCGTACGCCGTAACAATAACGCCGATGGTTGTGATAATGCATAATGAGATTGAGCAACTCTTGGGTCACGTGATTCTTGGTGGTGTTTAAATAGGGACGGATAATGGAATTGATGCACTCCACTAGCGCGGAACTTTGGACGATGGTATCCAGCTTGGAATAGACTTCTTTCTGAATATCCTCCGACGCTTCCTGATGCAGCCCCTCGGCCATTTCCAGGCAGAGTTGTTCTTGCTCTTGCGCCCGTTTTCTGCGGTCAGACCTCTTGGCTTTCCGAACGGCTTTGCCCCATTGCCAAGCGATACAATACGCCTTGAGGGTTTCCTCATCGATCGGGAGCCTTCGGCACGCGTTGACGACCTCCGCGGCCACATCGAAGTAATGGAACAAATCCGGCAGGGTGCGCCTGATTTTGTGCACCGCTTCCGTGATGGTGTTGTGGTTTAATCCCTCAACCAGCGCAAGGCCGACTTCGACGCCCTCTTCGGCCTGTTGTCGATCACGCCGATTTCCGTTACGATCGAACACATTGAGCTCGCCGAGAACACACCCATAGAGATAACTGAAATCATCGTAAAGCGTCACCGCCTGGTTGGCGGCTTCGGCGGATGTCTCGTACGCCACCCGCCGTTTCTCCCGCACGCGATCGCTCTTTGCTGAAATCAGTTTTCTCTCGCACTCATGCTCCAACCCGATCGCCTGATAGGCCGCCTTTTCCAGACGTTCCGCCCAGCTCCCGAGCTGATGGGCAATGGCATGATAGGTATCGGACTGGCGCACGCCGTCACGCATCACCGCGGCGTGCCCAGCGCGTATCCCCTGGCCTTCATCGGAGACCAAATAGATCGCTGCCACCCCGTTATCGTAGAGGCACTCAAAGTGTCTTTTCCAATCCTCCGCTTTCCGGCTCGTGGCCAACTCGATTCGAAGAATCGCGCTACTGCATGGATCCACGGTCACCAGGATCGGTGTGGTTTTTGAAAAGATCTCGTCACTGGCAAATACCAGATAGCGGACGATCGCGTTTTCCGGGGTGAGCGTCGTCGGCAGCAAGCCTCCGATACGGGACAGTATTTGGCTTATGGATCCGGTAGAGGGTAATTCATATGCGAATCGTCGCATGACGGTCGCGATTGCACTCACACTGCTGCGCGCTTCCATTCGCAGTGACAACATCATCTGAATGGATCGTTCGCGTGGAGATGAGGCCGGGACAAACTCTCCCATCTCCCCAAAAAGAAACTGCCCAGCTTCTTTTAACGTATCGGCCAGTGAATATACAAACGGCCGGGAGATCTCATACTCATCCGCCAAACCGGTTATCGCTCCCCATACGCCGTTCATCATGGCATGAAGAGCGTTAGCGGCTATCGTCAAACGTATGTTGTTGGTAAGATCGGGACGCCGAGTAAATTGTCTTCTTTCAAATTGGGCTTCCAGAGAAGACTGCTGAGCTGCTGCTTTTCGTAATACCATCGATACAAGCCTCAATGCAAAACGGACTGAAAGATATTTTCCCAGTCTGCTTATACATGAAGAGGTATCGTTTGTCTAGCGTTGCTTCATCGAGTACGCGGTTGCAGTCAGAGCAACTCTATTTGAGACATGTCGATGTTCTAATAACTGGTTGCCCGCCCTTCTAAAAAGTGTAAGCTGCGAAATGAAAGATGCCCC
>JARRMW010000123.1:0-2899 GCA_037385685.1 Gammaproteobacteria bacterium | reverse complement strand
GGTCCGGGCCATCGAGCCCGGCCTGGGCCGGCGCGCGCTGCGCACCGCCGCCCGGCCTATCGCCAGAGAGGTCGAGCTGTTGCTCAACGACGACGGGAGCACGAGATTCTACCTGAAAGTGCTAGAGACGCTGTACCCTCAAGGCCGGCTGGACCTGTTCAACAAGGCGCTGCAGACTGCCGGCGAGATAGGGACAGACGACCCGAAAGCCAATCTCGGCCGGGCTTTTGTCGAGGATCTCAGGCTCTTGAGCGAAGAGGAACAGATTGACGTCGGGATGAAGCCGCGGGCTGCCAAGGACTAGGGGCCTGTACAAGAACCTCTTCCCACACTGGCACGACAAAAGGGCGCTTGAGCCCGCCGGATGAAACGATTTGGACAAGCCTCTACAGGCCTGAAACGGCAAGACTCACCCCACGGCTATACAACCTGCAACAGGGCGCACAGGAAGTTACCACCTAACCTAACCAACTCCAGCAGGATACATGCCAAACCGGGAAATCCGGCTTAACACTCGGGTGTCCGGCGCGTCCTCTCGCCACTGGTCTCATGGAGCTAGGCCGCAAAAACCGGTCTGTCAACGGCAAAAGTGGCAAGCTGGTTTTTCCGGCTTACCATTTCGGTGTCAGGCAGGGTTTACCCGTTTAGCACTCGAGTGATAGGCAGGAAAAACCCGCTCAACAGCATATCGACGATGGGGGCGCTAAGCGGGTTTTTCCAGCTTAACACGGTGGTAGCAGGGAAAAACCGGCTACAACGTTACGTTAACTAACAAACTAACAAACATGATATATAAGTCTGATAGTAACTGCTTGTATATTAGATAAAGTAGACGTGAACTTTAAAAACTCAAGATAGCGCTGACCTTCCGTAATCATCGAGAGGGTGTATACTCTCCCTGGGAGGGCAGGAGTGGCTCGCAAAACTGCATGAGGAGCAAACGCTGCCTCTTGGCTGAGACTGCCATCCTTCCGCCCAGGAGAACCGATTTGGAACATTGGGGATCGTCTGCCGACGATGCCCCTCATCAAGGGCAAGCTTGGTATAGCTGTACCCGCCCTCTGGTTCTGGGCACCGACGCCACTTGTTGCCTTTCCAGGTATCGGTTGTAGTACCAGATAAGAGAAAAGGAGGTCTGACATGCGCACCATCGGGATTGATTTGGCTGTTGCGGCAGCCCACAGAGCCATCGTGGCAGGGCCGGATGGGAAGTTTCTGACGCCGGTGCTCAAGTTCCACACTCGCCGAGAGGAGATCGAAGGATTGGTGGCTCGAGCTCGCGCAGGGGCAACGCCTGATGATCCGCTGCGGGCAGTGATGGAACCAACAGGGATGGCGTGGTTTCCAACGTCCGTGGCATTGAGTCAGCTAGGCGTCACACCCTACCTGGTGAATCCGCGGCGGGTTCACGATCTGCGCAAGTTCTACAAGCGTCACAGCAGCAGCGATCGCATCTCCGCTCGCGTGCTGGCCAAGCTGCCCCTCGTGGATGAGGAATCCCTTTACCCTTTGGAGATTCCCTCGGCCATGCAGTTTGCCTGTCAACGGGGATGCAAGGAGATGGACCGGCTGCAGACGGAGATCACGGCCATCAAGAACCGGCTGCGGGATACAGATCGCTTCGCCTGGCCAGGACTGGAAGGCGTGTTCAAGGACATTTACAGCCCGGCCGCCCGTCTCTTCCGCCAGACTTGGTATGACCCCTTCAAGGTGGTCGCAGCGGGCGTGAACGAGGCGCAATGCACCTTTTCAGCCCTCTCAGACCAGCAAGATGGCCTGGATTGGGTCAAAGACCTGGTTCAACTGGCCTCTGCGGTGTGCCAGCTGTATGGCCCAACTGCCATCGACTATACCTTGCTCCAGCAAGAGGTCACACGCGAGCAGGATCTGCTGGCCTACCTGGAGGAAAGAGCAGAGCAGGTATGGCAGGACACGGTCCGTCCCTTGTATCGCCAGCTACACCCCAGCCGAGACCTGGAGAGTCTGTATGGCGTAGGAGAACAGGGAGCGGTTGTGCTCTCTTCCTTCATCGGCCGGGCGGGGCGTTTCCCTGATGGTCGCCACTTCCGAGGCTGGCATGGTCTCGTTCCAGACAGCCGCCAGAGTGGTGACAGCGAGGGCAAAGGGCTGCACGTCTCTCAGGCTGGGCCGGACCTGGTCAAGAAGTTCGCGTTCCTGGGAGGTGACGTCGCTCGCCGATATGACCCCCAGATCGCCGCCATCTATTACGATCAGATGGTTAACAAGGGCAAGCACCACAACCAGGCTGTCTGTGCCTGCGCTACCCATCTCATGGATCGGGTCTACGTGGTCTTGAGAGAAGGGCGACCCTACGAGTTGCGGGACACGGACGGGACGCCGGTCACTCCGGCTCAGGCAAGAGCCATCATCGCTGAGCACTACAAGGTGCCCGAAGAGGTGCGCAAGCGCAACAACCGCCAGGCCCGCAAGGAGCGAGCCGAGCGGCGCATGGAGCGCCAACACAAACAAAGAGAGAGTCGCCGAAGTAGGTAAGAGGCGAACCAGGATTCCCTCAGTCTTCGGTCAACTCCCTCCCTGCCTATGTTCTCATTATAGAGAACGTTGGGCGGTTTGTCAAACCCCGCTTCGGCGTGGGAGGAATCTGTATGGCCTGTGCCTAGCTGACGAGAAGGTCAACGCTATTCGAGATTTTAAGGTTCAACTACTTGACAAAACTTAGAACATCTCAGCCTGGAGGAACAACACAGGGCTGAAGGAAAGATGGACAAAAAGGTTTACCGTTCAAAGCCATCTCTAGTGCTTCGAGCACACGCTGTCCATTCTTCCGGGCTGTGGAAATGTAACTGCGAATCTGACAAAACGTTTGCGCGCCTGTCTTGGTGCGAAAGCAACCAGACACTTTCTGTTTCAGCTTGAC
>JARRMW010000122.1:0-4042 GCA_037385685.1 Gammaproteobacteria bacterium | reverse complement strand
GAAAAATTCGAACGTACCAAACCGCACGTCAATGTTGGCACGATTGGCCACGTTGACCACGGCAAGACAACCCTGACAGCTGCGCTGACAAAAGTCTGTGCGGAGACCTGGGGTGGTGAACTCAAGGCATTCGACCAGATCGACAACGCCCCGGAAGAGCGCGAGCGTGGTATCACGATTGCGACATCGCACGTTGAGTACGAATCACCGTCGCGTCACTACGCGCACGTTGACTGCCCGGGCCACGCGGACTACGTCAAGAACATGATCACGGGAGCGGCACAGATGGACGGTGCGATCCTGGTGGTTTCGGCGGCTGACGGCCCCATGCCGCAGACGCGCGAGCACATCCTGCTGTCGCGCCAGGTTGGTGTTCCGTACATTCTGGTGTACATGAACAAGGCCGACATGGTTGACGATGAAGAGCTGCTGGAGCTGGTCGAGATGGAGATTCGCGAGCTGCTGAGCGATTACGATTTTCCTGGTGATGACACGCCGATCATCGTCGGTTCGGCGCTGAAGGCGCTGGAAGGCGACACCTCTGACATTGGTGCGCCGTCGGTGATCAAGCTGGTTGAGGCGCTGGACGATTACATCCCGACGCCTGAGCGTGCGATTGACCAGCCGTTCCTGATGCCGATCGAGGACGTGTTCTCGATTTCCGGTCGTGGCACGGTTGTGACGGGGCGTGTTGAGCGTGGTGTGATCAAGGTTGGCGAAGAGATCGAGATCGTTGGTATCAAGGACACCACGACGACGACCTGCACGGGTGTCGAGATGTTCCGCAAGCTGCTGGACCAGGGTGAAGCCGGCGATAACGTTGGCGTGCTGCTGCGTGGCACGAAGCGTGACGAGGTTGAGCGTGGTCAGGTCCTGGCGAAGCCGGGCACGATCACGCCGCACACGCACTTCGAGTGTGAGGTGTACGTACTGACGAAGGAAGAGGGTGGCCGTCACACGCCGTTCTTCAACAACTATCGTCCGCAGTTCTACTTCCGTACGACGGATGTGACGGGTGCGTGCGAACTGCCGGAAGGCACCGAGATGGTCATGCCTGGTGACAACATCAAGATGACTGTCACGTTGATTGCACCGATTGCGATGGAAGAGGGCCTGCGTTTCGCTTTCGCGATTCGCGAAGGCGGCCGTACCGTCGGCGCCGGTGTTGTATCCAAGATTATCGAGTAAAGACAATGGCAACAGGTCAGAGAATCCGTATCCGTCTGAAATCGTTCGATCATCGCCTGATTGATCAGTCGGCGCGTGAAATCGTGGAAACCGCGAAACGCACCGGTTCTGTCGTCAGGGGGCCGATCCCGCTGCCGACGCGCAAGGAGCGATTCACAGTACTGATCTCTCCGCACGTCAACAAGGACGCGCGCGATCAGTATGAAATCCGTACACACAAGCGTCTGCTTGAGATCGTAGATCCGAGTGACAAAACGGTTGATTCTCTGATGAAGCTGGATCTGGCTGCCGGTGTGGACGTACAGATCAAGCTGAATTGAGGTATAGATCATGGCGATGGGTATCGTAGGTCGTAAGGCAGGTATGACACGCATCTTCACTGAAGATGGCGCATCAGTTCCTGTGACTGTGATTGAAGCAACACCGAACCGTGTTTCCTGCGTACGTACGCTGGACAGTGACGGTTATGAGGCGATTCAGGTTACTGTCGGCGAGCGCAAGGCCTCGCGCGTCAACAAGCCTGAGGCTGGTCACCTGGCAAAGGCGGGTGTCGAAGCGGGTCGCGGTCTCTGGGAATTCCGCCTGGAGGGTGGCGAGCAAGAGGTCCCGGAAGTCGGGGGCACGTTAACCGTTGAGCAGTTCCAGGAAGGTCAGAAGGTCGATGTTCGCGGGACGACAAAGGGTGCCGGTTTCGCAGGTGTGGTCAAGCGTCACAATTTTCGGATGCAGCGTGCCACGCACGGTAACTCGTTGTCGCATCGCGCGCCGGGTTCGATCGGCCAGTGTCAAACACCGGGTCGTGTCTTCAAGGGCAAGAAAATGGCCGGCCAAATGGGGAACGTCAAGCGCTCGGCGCAGAACCTCGAGATCATCAGAGTCGATACCGAACGCAACCTGATTCTGGTCAAAGGTTCGATTCCGGGTTCCAGGGGTGGCGATGTCATCGTGACGCCTGCGGTCAAGATGAAGAACAGGGGTTGATAACGATGGATCTCACTACTCATAATGGCAGCGCCCTGCAGGTCTCCGACCAGGTGTTTGGTGCCGACTATAACGAGGCGCTGGTTCACCAGGTAGTCAAGGCCTATTTCAACGCTGCACGTGCGGGCACCAAGGCGCAGAAAAACCGTACCGCGGTTCGTGGCGGCGGCATCAAGCCGTGGCGTCAGAAAGGGACAGGCCGAGCCCGCGCCGGTACATCCAGCAGCCCGATCTGGCGTTCCGGTGGTGTCACTTTCGCGGCAGAACCGCGCAACTACACGCAGAAGGTCAACCGCAAGATGTACCGTGGTGCCATGCGCTCTATCCTCTCCGAGTTGCTTCGCCAGGAGCGACTGGTCATCGTTGATGATTTCAGTATCAGCGCGCCCAGGACGAAAGAACTCGTCGGCAAGCTCAGGGAGATGAACATCACCGACGGTCTCCTGGTTGTTGAAGACCTCGATGAAAACCTGATCCTGGCCTCGCGGAATGTCTACAGCGTCGATGTTCGTGACAACACCGATGTCGACCCTGCAAGCCTGATCGCCTATGACAAGATCGTCATGACATCGGGTGCACTGAAGAAAATCGAGGAGCGTCTGGCATGAACAAAGAACGTTTGCTGAAAGTGCTGAAAGCACCGCTCGTGTCCGAGAAAAGTGCTGCTGCCGGTGAAATGAACCAGGTTGTTTTCCGCGTTGCACCCGATGCAACCAAGCCGGAAATTCGCCGCGCCGTCGAGATGCTTTTCGAGGTCGATGTCGAGGATGTCCGTGTCGTCAACATCAAGGGAAAGAACAAGCGTTTCGGCCAGGTGCCTGGAAAGCGCTCGGATACAAGAAAAGCCTATGTCCGTCTGAAAGAGGGACAAGACATTGATCTCATGCCTGGTGCGTGAGCAGAGAGTAACAGGTTTCAATCATGGCAATTATCAAGTCTAAACCAACATCAGCAGGCCGGCGTTTTGTCGTCAAGGTGACGGCGCCGGATCTGCACAAAGGTGGGCCCTACGAACCACTGGTCGAAAAGAAGTCGAAGACCGGTGGACGTAATAACAAGGGTCGCATCACGACGCGCCATCGTGGTGGTGGCCACAAGCAGCGCTACCGTGTCATCGATTTCAAGCGTGCGAAAGAAGGCATTTCGGCCACAGTAGAGCGCCTTGAATATGATCCGAACAGGACCGCATACATTGCACTCCTGAAATATGTCGACGGGGAGCGCGCCTACATCATTGCGCCAAAAGGGCTGAAGGCAGGCGATACTGTCGTATCCGGCCGCGAGGCGCCGATCGCCACAGGCAACTGCCTGCCACTGCGAAATATTCCTCTCGGTTCGGTCATTCACTGCGTCGAGATGAAGCCTGGCAAGGGCGCTCAGCTTGCACGCAGTGCCGGGACATCGGTGCAGCTGGTCGCACGAGAAGGTGAGCATGCCACCTTGCGTCTGCGCTCTGGCGAGATGCGCAAGGTGCCGGCCCGCTGCCGTGCAGTTATCGGCGAAGTCAGCAATGGCGAACATAATCTGCGTTCACTGGGCAAGGCAGGCGCCAAACGCTGGCGTGGAATTCGCCCGACAGTTCGCGGTGTCGCCATGAACCCGGTCGACCACCCGCACGGTGGTGGTGAGGGTCGTACCTCTGGCGGACGTCACCCCGTCAGCCCCTGGGGTATGCCGACCAAGGGTTACAAGACGCGCAAGAACAAGCGTACCGACAACATGATTGTCCGTCGCCGCGGCCGTAAATAATCTCGAGGTAGAGCAATATGCCACGTTCAGTTCATAAAGGTCCATTTATCGATCACCACCTCATGAAAAAGGTGGAAGCTGCTGTTGCAAGCAACGATCGCCGACCGATCAAAACCTGGTCGCG
>JARRMW010000121.1:0-2920 GCA_037385685.1 Gammaproteobacteria bacterium | reverse complement strand
GCATCGACGATGGGGACGATGTAAGCAAGGCTCTTGCCGGAGCCCGTGCCGGTCGTCAGGACATAGTTCTGCCGCTGGCGGGCGACATGAATCGCATCTTCCTGATGCTTATGGAGTCGGAGTGACCTGCCGACAGGGTCATCTTCGCGTTTGACTCGAAAGATGGTTCGGCCCTGAGGGGAGAGGACGTCAGAGTCGACCAGCTGGTCGATCCAAGCGCCGGGCTCAAACGCCGGGTTGAGCTGAATGAGGGGCTCGGGCCAGAGCAGCCCCTCGGCGAGCTTCGTGGCTACGTAGTCTCGGATGCGCTCATCGTTGATCTGAACAAAGCTGGTTGTATAAGCCTCGTAGTCGCTGACAAGTTTGTGTCGAAGCTCGAAGACGTCCACCGCGCAGCCTCCCCCTCCTCGGTTTGAGGACCTCGGCGGAAGAGCAAACCCGACGATGCGGAGCAGTCTCGAAATCGACGCCGAGGCTGATGTTGTCGTTCTTCTGCATCGGACGCAGGATTCTTCCTGCGGCCAATCCGGTGTCAGCGCTATCCTCGCGATTCTAGCGGTATTTGGCGCGGGTCGCACATCGTAAGCTGCCTTGGGGGTCACGTTTTAATGCGCGCGTCCGCCTTGCGCCGGGCCGTCAACGCGAGCAGTCATGGGAAATGCGCTGCGCCGCTCGAAAGTCGGGGCGGGATGAGGGCAAGATGGCCCGTCAGCGAGTGTTCTTCTGCGGACCCTGCGATGGCTGGAATGGGGAGCGTGTCCATGCCGCTTGCGGCGATCAGACCCTGTTGGTTGTCCATGCCGGTCTCCTTTGGTTTGTCTGTGAGCCTCGCTGGAGTGCTGGCCTGTGAGTGCCCCGACGACGTCGATTTGAGGTGTGAGCCCAATACTCCGACATGTCTCCCAGCGGGCCAGTGACACAGCGGAGCTGACCATGCCATTCACTCCACTGCACATGGGACCGGGAGTCCTTGTCAAAGCCGTCTTTCAGGGAGGCTTTTCGCTGATGGTCTTTGGCTGGGCTCAGATTGTGATGGATATCCAGCCGCTCGTCGTTTTGCTGATGGCCGACGGTCATCTGCACGGCTTCACGCACACCTATCTCGGCGCAACCCTCCTGGCGTTGCTGTCGGCGCTCACTGGGAAGTATTTGTGTGAGGTTGGACTGCGTCTCCTCAAGATGCTCCGCTATGTGCCCATCCGCTGGCCCGTCGCGTTTGTCAGCGCCTTCGTCGGCACCTACAGCCATGTCCTGTTGGACAGCGTCATGCACGCGGACGTACAACCGTTCGCCCCGCTGTCCACCGCCAACGGGCTCCTGAACTTCGTATCCCCGGAGGCCCTGCAGTGGATGTGCCTCGGGACCTTCCTGCTCGGCGGCGCCGTTTGGCTCGCGATGGAACTGCGCTTTCGCAGGAAGGGCGGTTTGCTGCGGCCCGACCGCGTGGAACGGCCGGAGGTCTAGCTCTGGGCACCTGCAATAGGGGCGTGCTGAGTCAGCGGCATCGACAAGGGGCATTGCGGGAATTCAATGCCGGCTTGCGAGCGCGATGCGATGCCATCTGAGCCAACTGCTTCTTGGCCGCGTGCCTTGGACGGCTCGCCGAACCCGTTGCGAACCGTTAGGTCATTTGACGAAACAAAGTTACCAGCTTACACGGGGCGAATCAGGATATCCCACTTGGGTAGATCAGGATTGCGGTGGAGCCTGCTTTCGATGGCCTTCATGGCTTTCTTGGTCAAAGAGACGCCTTTCTCGTAGACGCTCTTGCTGAGCTGCACGATTGGATGAAGCCCCTTCCAGGTCATGCTGCCAGCCCAGGCGAGCATGGTTTCAATATCCACCAGCTTGGCGCCGTTCCAGTGCTGCTCCAGGATTCCCCAGCACCGCTCGATGGGGTTGTACTTGCTGTGATAGGGAGGAAAGTACAGGAGGTGAATCGGCTTCGTGATCTGATCAGCCCACTCGACGATGCGCTGGAGAAACTGCGTTCGTACGCCGCTGCTCTCAGGACCGTTATCCATCTTGATCTGGATCAGAGGAATTGCCTGTTGCTTCTCGAATGGCAGTACCTTCCACCATGCCTGTAAGGAATCCACGATGAAGTCGCTGGTTTTGGCCGAGCTACCGAATTCGATATGCACTTGACCCGCGTCCTCATCCAGGATGCCGCACGGTGTATGTTTGCCCGTGCATTGCATGTCATGATCGCAGGCACGATGGTCACCCCGCGTCATCCCGCCACGGGAGAGGTCTCCGAGCTTGACCGTCGCCTTACAATCAACACTGATTCGCTTGGCGCCAAGTGCTTTGTTCGCTTCATCTTTTTCTTTGACATTGCCAAAGATGGCATCGGTCTGCGGAATCTTTTTCAGAGGCTTGGCCTTGAGCACGCGACGCAGCCGATACCCCAATCGTTTCAGTATCTTCGCCATCGTGCCCGGTGCCGGCAAGTCCTCATCCTTGTGACCGAGCGCACGCAACTGCCGCAGCGCTTGCGCTGCCGTCAGTCGGGTAAAGGCGATGGTGCTCCGGAAGCTTGGATCTTGTTGTGCGTGCTCTTCGGCAAGTCGACGCAAATCCGCAGCCACCTCGGGGTGTTTCTCCTCCCAGCGCTGGTTGCCACTGAAGTTTGCTTTGGCGCCCATACACACGATTCCCGTGCGCTTCTCTCCCAGCCCTGTCTCGACCATTTCCCGTCCCCAGCCGAACACCTGTTCCGTCTGCCGGGCATTGCCATCGCAGTATTTCAGCGCGATCTGCGCGACAAAGGCTCGCCGCTCAGCGCCGTGCATCTTCGAGGCGGCGAAACGAAGCTCAGCGATCTGCTCGGCTGTGGGCGATAATCCGGGTTGGCTCGACATCGGCATGGACTCCATTGACATTCAATAGCATCCATATTCTTCCAAATCTACCTTCT
>JARRMW010000120.1:0-4059 GCA_037385685.1 Gammaproteobacteria bacterium | reverse complement strand
TGTTTGCTGCTGCAATCTTTGGGTTGGCACGAGCTCGGGTGGCACTTTCTACGATGTTCTGATGGTTATGTACTTGTTAATGTGCTATCGACTTTCTACGATGTCTTGATGGACGACAGATAGTTACTATTCAGGCGTACACCTGACAGTGCGCTTGAATAATCGGCAGAAAGGACGTGCTATGAGCGAGTTCTACGTGACCATCATCCACCGACCCGAGATGGTGCCGGAATACCTCCAAAAGGAGGCCGAGGAGGGCAAGGCGGAGGATCTCACCAGGAGCGCGGTCATCCAGGAGTCGATCGACATTTTCCGCACTCAGCAGCGGGTGGCCCACGAGAACGGCCTGCGCACCACCATCCAGATGACGTATGCCAGTTTGTTCAACCCGGAGGTAGTGGCCGTCGCCAAAGAGCACCACGAAAAGTACGGCGACGAGATTGGCTCGACCTTCCTCGGTATCCAGTGCCAGCAGTTCCGCGACAGGTTCAATTCTAAGGAGCTGGCCGTCTGGCTCTTTTCGATGGAGGACAAAAGGCGGGTCGTGGACGAGGTGATCGGCAAGTTCTACGAGGTGTTCGGCTTTTATCCCACCTCGACCGGCTCCTACTACATGGACGCCGAGCTGGTCAACTATATCAAATCCCAGTATCCGATGATCAAGGTGGCGATAGCGACCTGTTGGGAGGAAGGCCCCAAGGCCTACTGGAACGCCAACAACTCCTGGTACACGATCTTTGACGGCAGCCCCTGGAATCCGTGGATCCCGTCCAAGCGCAACATCCACTGCCCGGCGTCGGACGAGGCGGACGATATCGGCATCGTCGCCATCCCGCACCTCTCGCGGGACCTGATGGCCGTTTTCGATGGGCCGGGCTCCTACTATGGCACTCACCCGCAGAACATCCTGCGCGGCATGGTGTACGAGGACCGCGAGATTCCGTATTTCAAAAACATCGTCGACCAGTACCGCGCCATGGTCAAGTACAACTGTGGGTACTCGTACAACATGATGTTCGTGGGGCCGGGGTGGATGAGCAAGACCGGACGTTTGGAGGCCGATTACGACTTTTTGCTCAAGAGCTACAAGGATGGGATGGCCTACTATGGACAGCTCACCGACGTCTATCGCCAGGATCGCCCGTATACCCGCCCCGAATGTACCTTGTGGCGGGATATCTTGTATGGCTCCAAGCGGCAGCAGTTCTGGTACGTCGACCCGTGGATGCGCACCTGCCTGGACATGAACCAGGGTGGGGCGATGATCGACCTGCGGCCCTACGCGGCCAAGCTGGTGCGGCCCTGCGGTGTGGGGACAAACTGTATGCAGGACGCTTCGTATCCCTTCCTGGTGCAGTCCTACTACCGGGCCGGCTACTTTACCCACTATGCCGGGGAGGGGGCGGTCAAGAGCTGCAAGTTCGGCCACAAGGGTGAGGAGGTCGATCTGTGCACCTGCCGCACGCTGGCCTCCTTCTCCGAGGAGGGCGATACCCGCGTCGTGACGCTCGACCCGGTGGAGATCGAGTTCGCCAAATTCACCATCCGCGTGCAGTCGGTCTTTCGCTTCACTGAGGGCACAGGAGAGATCGAGATCGCGCGCAAGATCATCGATACCACCGATCCCGAGGCCGAGGTGACGGTCGACGAGTACATCACCGCATGCTACGGCACCACCGAGTATCCGGAGGACCTGACCGGGGTCAAGCTCACGCTGGAGGGGGCATCGGGGGCCGAGAGCATCGACTATGCCTACAAGTGTCGAGAGGCGGAGATGGACGACATCGCGCTCGCCGAGGCGGTGGTGCCCCAGGTCGATACCCGGCTGACAATGCGCGCGGACGGCGACGGGGCCAGCGGCTATTTTCGCGAGGGGTTCGCCTTCTCGCCCATGTACACCATCGGCATCAAAAAGACCATCAAAGGGAAAGGGGAGCTGCGCACATGGCTCAAGGTAGAAAAGGCAAGCTGAACTATCGCTGCCCGCGCTGCCTGATGCGGGAGATCGATATGGATATGCTCTACGACCGGGACGCGGATGAGTACTATTGTCTGCGCTGCTCCTTCGTGGGCGACGAGCAGGAAGTATTGCGTCTCAACGCCCAGTTTCGCGATAAATACCGGGACCGAACGAGGCGTATCACTGATTTTTAACAGTTCCTCCCGAGATCAGCTCTGCCTCAGGATGACGGGGATTCCACCTACCGCGTATCGGGAGCATCCTGAATAACTCAATAACTCATGTTACTACTCACTTTAGTTTCCGCTAAAAAATGACAAAAGGTCTCACCTGTGGTAAAAAGATTGTGTCCAAGCAATCCAACCACAAGGTGAGACCATGAACACAATCCATTATACCATACACACGTTGGCAACAGTAGTCGAGAGATTGCCAATTGGAACCAATCTAGCACTTTACCAATTTCTTTGGATGCTCGTCAGCGGCGCATTGCTTGCCAGCCGTGGCGCCTTGTTTCCCGCATTACAAGCGATTGGACTGGGAGCGGCAGAAGTGCGACGTGCTTGGGCGGCCTTCCGGTACGGAGCCTGGTCAATCAACTCGATGCTGCAAACCTGGCAAACTCACGTAGAAGAACAAGGAAAATGGCAGGCGCATCAGTATGCAGACTACTACGTCAAGGCTGTAGATATCAGTGCGTATTGGCGACCCTCAGTGAAAAGAATCAAGAGCAAGCACTATGACGCAGAAGCAGACAGAGCGTTACCTGCTGTCGTGTTCGGGTTGGTTGGACGAGTAGGCAGTGTTGGTGAACAGCGTATGGCCTTGATGACTAACCTGATCCGGGCTGATCAGACAGATCCATCTGAGCAGGCCTTGCAAACAGAACTCGTCGAGCAGGTTGCTGCGGAGCTAGCAGACGACGAAATGCCAGTTTTCGACGCCGGTTTCAAGCTCAAAGCCCTCTTTGCAGCTGATCTACCTCGTTTTGTCGTGCGCTTGGCCAAGAATTTTACTGCCCGCCGTAACGTGTTGCCCGATTCGTCAGGGGGACGTCCACCCGAGTATGGCGTAATCGTCCGCCCCTTGGCACGCTCTTACAATGGCAATTTCATCGAGCGCACACCACCAGATCACGTGGAAACGTGGCAGGATCAAGGCCTGGAATTCCGAGCCGAGTTTTGGTATGACCTGGTGTTGCCCGACTGCAAAGTTTCGGCAGAGAATGAGGTCTTCACAGTGGTAGCCATTTACGATCCGCGCTTTGAAGACCCCTGGCTGTTGGCCTGTCCGCTGAAGCTGAAGGGGCCTGATTTCTGGGGCATCTATCACGATCGCTGGCCAATCGAGCAGTTGCCTTTGGCAAGCAAGCACATGGTCGGCGCTCACCGGCAGTTTGTCTTTGCTGAAGAAAGTTGCTACCGGTTGCCTGAACTATCCTTGCTAGCGGGCTCTATCCAAACCTACCTGGCAGCCACCTTGCCTCCCATTCCTACCGGATTCTGGGACCGCAACCCCAAGCGCACTCCAGGACGCCTACGTCGCCTGCTAGCTCGTGTGACTTTCTCAGATTTGGTACTTCCTGAGCAGGGTCGAATTCGGAAAAAGGCCTCCGTGACCGATCACTTGCCAAAGGGAGTTCGAGGTCACAGGCGTTCAAAACAGCCTGTACCTACCTAGTCGCGCTCTTTTACGAGCTTTTCCAAAGAATGTTAAGGTTCTTTCCGCTCCAATCTGATTTTGGAGTGGTTTCAGATACCGGAAACTAAAGTATAACCATCACCATAAATTTCAGCACCTTTTAGACGATGCCGTGTACAAAGCCAAAGAAAAGTACCTGCGGGATCACGGGCTGTGCGTCTTTCACCTGCACGATAACGTGCATCAGGCCGGATTCGATTACATCGCGGTGGGGATGGCGAAAAAGCTGGGCTGGGGAGATTATCGTATCGACGACAGCTACAAGAGCTTTCGCATGGCGGGCGTCAAGCTGGCGCGCATCTTGAAGGACATAGAGGTCGGCCTGGAACCAACCGCAGCAAGACATATCGGCGATAAAGACGCTGTGTACGAACACGTCATCGCCAGCTGGGGCTTTA
>JARRMW010000119.1:0-3010 GCA_037385685.1 Gammaproteobacteria bacterium | reverse complement strand
TTCTCGACGCTTCTGATAAAGGCATCGCGCAGTGACGCATCCGAGAACTGCTCTTCGTCGATGATGGGTAGCCGTGGCATGTGGACAAGGAGCGTCTGTGCGAAGACACCCGAATCGGTCGCTACCTGCTGGCGCTGTTCATCGAAGACAGGTGTCGTGCCGATGCCGCAGCTGGGCGAACGACTCTTCAGCACTGCGCCGTCGATACGACCGACGAGTTTCGCAATGCTGCGATGGGAAAAATCGCGCAACGCACCGGTTACATCAAGATCCTGTTCCACACCCAGCACCTCGATCATCCCCTTTCCACTGCGGACGAGCTGGACCGGTGGACGCGGGATGCCAAGACCAGCCTCGGCCTCGGGGCAGAGCGGGAAAATATCGAAGCGTTCCGCGAGCAGCTTCCTGACAAGCATGTTCGACTTGTCGCCACCGTCGTAACGCACCGGCTGACCAAGCAGGCAGGCGCTGACAATGACAACGGGTCTCATTCCACTTCGACCCGGTCGACTTTCTGGAATCCGCGCGGCAGCTTGTTGCCGCGGCGGCCACGTTCGCCCGCATAGGCTTCCAGGTCAGCCAGCTTGAAACTGATGTGGCGCTTGCCGGAGTATGCCTTGAGGCTCTTGCCCTCGGGAACGCAGGCAATGGCGATCACGAACTCCTCGCGGGTGGCGAGTTTCTTTGAATTGATGCCGATGATCTTGTTGCCCTTACCCCGGCTCAATGCAGGCAGTTCATCTACCGGAAAAGTCAGCATGCGTCCGTCGCTGGTGATGGCCACGAGCCGATCCTGCTCACTCTCGATCGGCGCGGGAACCAGCACGCCCGCATGTTTCGGAACATTGAGTGCCGCCTTGCCGCCTTTCTTGTTGGCGATGAGATCCCTGAGCTGGATACGGAACCCATAGCCGGCATCCGAAGCCACCAGGTACCACTGCTCGGGATCACCGCCAAGCACCGAGACAAAGCGCGCACCCGATGGTGGCGACAACCTGCCCGTCAGGGGCTCGCCCTGCCCCCTGGCAGACGGAAGCGTATGTGCCTGCAGTGCATAGCTGCGGCCGGTCGAATCAAGAAAGACCGCCTGCTGGTTGCTGCGCATGCGTGCACTGTCGAGATAGCTGTCGCCTGCCTTGTAGTTGAGCCCGGAAGCATCGATCTCGTGACCCTTGGCAGAACGGACCCAGCCCTTCTCTGACAGCACGACGGTGACGGGTTCACTGGGTGCCAGTTCGGTTTCATCAAGTGCTTCTGCTGCTGCCCGTTCGACAATCACGGAGCGACGGTCATCACCGTATTCCTCGGCATCGGCCTGCAGTTCCTTGCGAATGAGCGTTTTCATGCGCGCCTTCGAACCCAGGGTCTTTTCGAGCGACTCGCGCTCTTTCTCGAGCTCTTCCTGCTCGGCGCGAATTTTCATCTCCTCGAGCCGGGCCAGCTGGCGCAACCTGGTGTCGAGAATGTAGTCGGCCTGGACTTCCGTCAGATCGAAACGTTTCATCAGAACAGGCCTGGGCTCATCCTCGGTACGGATGATATGAATCACCTCGTCGATATTCAGAAAGGCGATCAACAGGCCCTCGAGCAAATGCAGCCTGTCGCGCACCTTGCGAAGGCGGAACTCGAGTCGCCGGCGGACGGTCTCGAAACGGTACTCGAGCCACTCTTTCAGCATCTCGCGCAGGTTCTTGACCTCTGGTCTGCCGTTGATGCCGATCATGTTGAGGTTGACGCGGTAGGTTCGCTCGAGGTCTGTCGATGCGAACAGGTGCGACATCATGCGCTCGATGTCGATCCGATTGGATCGGGGTACGATCACGAGGCGCGTCGGGTTCTCGTGATCGGATTCGTCACGCAGGTCCTCGACCCAGGGAAGCTTCTTGTTGCGCATCTGGCCGGCGATCTGTTCCAGCACCCGTGAACCCGAGACCTGGTAAGGAAGTTCATGGACAACAACCTCGCCCTGCAGGTATTCCCAGCGGGCTCGCATGCGTACAGAGCCATGGCCAGTCTCATAGTTCTTCAGCAACTCCTCGCGCGGCGTGATGATTTCCGCCCCGGTCGGGTAATCAGGCCCCAGGACATGCTCGCAGAGCTCGGCAACGGTGGCCTTCGGTTGCTCGATGAGGCGGATGCAGGCCGCAGCGACTTCGCGCAGGTTATGTGGCGGAATATCGGTCGCCATGCCGACCGCGATCCCCGTCGCTCCATTGAGCAGTACGTTGGGCACACGCGCAGGAAGCGTCCTGGGCTCCTCCATGGTGCCATCGAAGTTTGGCTGCCATTCGACCGTGCCCTGTCCGAGTTCACTGAGCAGCAGTTTTGCATAGGGCGAGAGGCGTGCCTCTGTGTAGCGCATGGCCGCAAAGGACTTGGGATCATCGGGTGCGCCCCAGTTGCCCTGCCCCTCGATGAGCGGATAGCGGTAGGAAAACGGCTGTGCCATGAGCACCATGGCCTCGTAGCAGGCCGAATCACCATGGGGATGGAACTTGCCGAGCACGTCACCGACCGTTCGCGCAGACTTCTTGAATTTCGCCGTGGCCGACAAACCCAGTTCGGACATGGCGTAGACGATGCGCCGCTGGACCGGCTTGAGACCGTCACCGATATTCGGCAACGCCCGGTCGAGAATGACGTACATGGAGTAATCGAGGTAGGCCTTTTCCGTGAAATGGCTCAGCGGAAGCTTCTCGATTCCTTCATCAGTATATGTTGTTTCGCTCATAAACTATCGATTTTGCTGCAATCAGGCGGAGACATTGATAAGCTACGTGACGCTAACTCTTATATATAAGGGCAAACGCGGATCCGGCAAACGGCCAACATCATAACGGCCAGACCCGGAAATTCATAATAACGATTATCCTTCACCTACGAGGAGGCACTTATGAGTGACGCTTCAGCATACTGGAAGGCGAACATCAGGTTGGTAGCGATCTGTCTCGTCATCTGGTTTATCGTTTCATTCCTGTTTGGCATCATCCTGGTGGATGCGCTGAACGCC
>JARRMW010000118.1:0-3036 GCA_037385685.1 Gammaproteobacteria bacterium | reverse complement strand
TGTGTGTCCACCCCGTAGTGCTAGAGTAATAGATTTGCCTAATAATATCTATATATTTCTTTTATTATTTAATATCGCACCTATGGAACCTGCGCACTCACCCCTGCTGCCCCCTCCGCCACTCCCACGGCGGTACCGGATTCGGATCCCGCCACAACCCCAACCCCTTCCCGCGCGCCTTCGCCTCGGCATCCTCATAGAGCACTCGATCCGCGGCCGGCTGCTCGTGCGCGTAATGTCGGTACCACCAGCACATCCCCTCGCGCACGAGCGCGAGGTCAACGTCCTTGCCGCCATAGACAGCCTTCCCCACGACACGCCCGTACCTGTAGCGGCTCGCAAACATAAACCCCCGGGCTCACCAACAGCCCCCGGTTTGGGCTCACGTTCAGTGACAATAAGAGGTGCCTCCGGCTCACGCTCGGTGACAATGGGCTCACGATCACTGACTGGGGCTCGCCAACAGGATCCTCGGCTCACGCTCTCTGACAACAAGGCGTCGGCCTGATTCACAGTGGAAACCCGATTCTGAGCAGCTGCTGTTTGAGCTCGTCGGCCTGCTCCTCGGGCAGTTGCCCCAGTAGGCCCAGTAAGCAAGAAGGGCGTGGGGTGGCGTCTGGACGCGATGTGACAAAAATTTGCGCTTATCCCGAGCCTACCCCGTCAATTTCCTGATCAATCTCCGCATGAACAAGAGCCAACAGATGCGCTGGTCATGTCGGGGCGCCGACTTACTTCTGCAGGTCAGGGCGGCCGTGCTCAACGGCGAATTCAATGCACTGGTAGGACCGGGAACCGTGTCGCACGCCGCCAACGAGAACGAATATGATTTGCTCCCACTCGTGATGTGACCCACAGGCTTTGAACACTCTCATCCGCGCAATTACAACTCATGGAATCTATAATTTATAGAGATGGGAATCTAGCATCCTACTTAACCGAAGCCAAACGAAGTCGAGAGCGCACCGATGGAATACAAGCAAATCGAATACTATCCCCTCTCTCAGGACCAGCGCGAACAACTGATTCATATGATGAAAAAGGAGGAATGTCCCCGTGTGCGCAACCGCGCACCCGCAATTTTGCTCTTGTTCGGGGATCGCATGCGCTTCGAAGAAGTGGCGCGCATTTTGAGAGTGCATGTGAATACAATTCGTAACTGGGCCGATTGTTGGATCGACGCGCGAAGCGACGGATTGTACGATTCGGAGGGACGCGGAGCGAAACCGATCTTCTCCCCGGCGGAGGAGAAGATCATTTTGGACTGTGTGGAAAAAGAACCGCGTTCGCTACGCAAAGTGGCGGTCATGGTAGAAAAACGCACGGGGAAGAAAGCGCATGTTGAAACCTTTCGCCGGATTCTGAAAAAACTGGATAAGGTTTGGAAAAGGCAAAGAAAAATACCCAAAGGTCGGCCCGATCCCGAGGACTACAAACAGGCGAAGGCCGACCTCGAGGAGCTTAAGAGACTGTCTAGCAACTCGCCCTATAAACCGGATAGTTAACCAAGCACCACTTTGTACGGCGTTTGATTATTACAGATCTGCCGAAGAAGTAAGCGACAAGAGGCGAGATATACTTGTGCCTTGCTCGAGGATGGTTTACGTTCGTAATCTTTATTCAATCGACGTGATCGAATCAGCCAGGCAAACGTTCTCTCTACTACCCAGCGGCGGGGCAAAACATGGAAACCTTGGATGCCTTTTTCTTTTCTGACAACCTCAAGAACGCAGTTGAACTGAGAAACAACCCAATCGAATAGCTCAGCACCGGAATAGGCGCTATCGGCCCAGATTATTTTGATGGTATGGACTAGTGAGAATAGATACTCGATAATCCAGCGTG
Organism: Gammaproteobacteria bacterium; assembly: GCA_037385685.1. Lineage (GTDB taxonomy): Bacteria > Pseudomonadota > Gammaproteobacteria > Chromatiales > Chromatiaceae > Sva-25. Next base: position 1,191 of record JARRMW010000118.1, on the reverse strand, counting down.
CGGCTTTTCCATCGAATATGTTGGCTGCATGCACCCACACGACGATCACGCAACCCATTGTATCAACGACGATATGACGCTTTCTACCCTTGACGAGCTTGCCTCCATCGAACCCTGAATCGATATACGACTCTGGGGTACCCTTGACACTTTGGCTATCAATGATTGCCCCCGTTGGATCTTGGTTATGTCCTCTTTTTTCTCGTAACCGGTGACGCAAAGCCGTATTGATTTTTTCCAGCATTCCGTTGTCCGTCCACTTGTTGTAATAGTAGTTAACAAGCTTATAGGAAGGGAAGTCTTTTGGTAAATAGCGCCATGGACAACCGGTTTTATTTATATAAAAAATCGCATTCATGATTTCTCGAAGGTCGGTTGTTCGCGGCCGTCCTGTGGTATAGGGATCGAGTTCGCTTATGATGGCCTCGATGATTTCCCATTCTTCATCAATGAGGTCGCTTGGGTATCTAACAGGGGATTGAATCTGTTCTGAAACCATATTGAAGTCCGGAATGAAATTGCTACTTCTATATTATACCATCGAAATTTTTATTTTTTTATTTAGTAAAATCAAGATATTAGTTCTTAGACAGCCTCTAAGCGAATGGCTGGCGAAGGCGAGTTCGATCTTTATTATTTCGACGAATCGGGATTGAGCTTGGATCCTTGCGTGCCGTATGCGTGGCAGGATATCGGAAGATCGGGCACTTCGGGAATTCCCGCTTCCCGCTCGAAACGGATCAATCTTCTTGGTTTCATGGATTCGACAGGCACTGAGCTCACGGCTTTCGAGCATGAGGGATCCGTGAATAGCGATGTGATTATCGATGTCATGGAAGAATTCTGCGAGAGCCTTGACAATCCCGCGGTCGTGGTGCTGGATAATGCCTCGATTCATAAAAGCGAGGCGGTGACGGCAAAAATCGAAAGCTGGGAGCGCCGAGGGTTGACGCTCTACTTTATTTCCCCGTATTCGCCGGAGTTGAATTTGATTGAAATTTTATGGAGGAAAATCAAATACGAATGGATTCCCAATTCGGCCTATGAAGGCATGGCCTTTCTAAGGGCGGCTATTAGCGATATCCTTGATTTATTCGGCTCGGATGATTACAGAATTCAATTTTCAAATTAATATCTACAATTTGTTATATTGATGTACTTACAACGCATATCGAGCATCGCGCGGGCGCC
>JARRMW010000117.1:0-3057 GCA_037385685.1 Gammaproteobacteria bacterium | reverse complement strand
GTGGACTTCCTGATAGTTGTTGTTGGTGTATTCGTCGGTCTACAAGCTCAGGAGTGGAGTAATGACCGCGCCGACAGAAAAGCAGAGCGCTCCGCAATTGGCCGCCTTATTGTCGAGTATCAACAGAACCTCGAAATACTCACGGCTGACAAGGAGAAAAGCTTAGCGGCGCTGGCTGCGACCGAAGATTTGCTGGCCATGATTGCTCTAGGAAACTATCCCGAAAACATGGATGAGGGTACCGCACGGACGATTCTGGACTGCCTGCAAAACGCGAAGTTTGTTCCAGCGCTTGGTACTACAAACTCGTTAATGGCCTCAGGTGACCTTAGTTTGATCGGCGACCCGGATATTCAGAAAGCGCTCAGCCAGTGGCCCGTGCTCGCGCAGACGTTGGTCGAGTGGCAGGAAATCGAGCGGCATCACGGAGAGGAACTGATTCTCGACGAAACGTTCGAGTATATTTCCTGGCCTACACTTCTGAGCCTTATTGATGACGGCTGGCAGGCGAGCCCATTGGTCGATGACCTAAAAGGACTATTCTCATCAAAACGCTTCGAGGGTCTGCTTACAAATCGCAGGTACAACACGAGAGCGTCGGTTGGTCGTATTGAGAATCTGGAGTCCGAAACCACTTTGCTCGTGAATCTGCTGAAAGCTCGCTTGTCAGCGATTTCAGAAAACTAGGAAACGCTTCGAAGCGCCAGGCCCACAAAAGCGCAAGCGATTTTCCCGCATCAAGGCTTATGAAACTCTGGCCCCTATCGGTCATCCTCATCTGCGCATCCAAAAGACGATTCCAGGCATCTTATCCGAACACAAACCCCAACGCGGGCCGGTAATTATTTCGGAGTTTGATAATGCGTAGCACATATCGTCACAGCGAAATTCGGATGCGGACGGTTGGCAAATCCACTGGCATTCTTGTTTTCGCCATCCTGGGTATCTATGTGAATGGCCTTTCGCACGCTGATGAACCGGCCCACCCAAAGACGGACTATGCCGAAGTTGTCGCCGCAATCAATGAGACGATGCGAGCCTACCACTACAATCCAGCCGAGCTAGATACCGCTGAATACCGACGCATTGAGGCAGCGGTTACCGAGTTGGGCGAAATCGCGACATCGGATGAAAGATTCCTGAAGGGTTTTCGGGAGATCTGGGAAAATGGCCCGTTCTCGCATGTCACGCTCGGCGTCGCCCAGCAGACGGCCGAGGACCTTGCCGACTACCTGGACACGATGCGCATTGGTGGTGGGGGTGCATTATTGGCCTGGCGGGGCGATGTGGCCGTATTAACCGTAAACACGATGATGGGCCTCGATACGATCGAGGAGATCGATGCCGCGTACGCAGAGATTGCCAAGAGAGAAACCTCGGGACTGATTATTGACCTTCGAGAAAATGGCGGTGGTGCTTTCGCGGTCCGACCGCTCGTGTCCCATCTACTGACCAAGCCGCTCGACGCGGGAGTATTTATTTCCCAGCCCTGGAACGCTGTGCACCAACGCGAACCGAGTCGAGCCGATATCGAAGCGGTCGATCCCTGGAAGGGTTGGTCGATCAAGTCATTTTGGGCTGATGTTCAAAGCGAACCCGTTACCCGTATCAGTTTCTCGCCCGCGGAGCCTGTATACGATGGGCCAGTTTACGTCCTGACCAGCAAACGCACCGCGAGCGCGGCTGAATTGGCGACTGATGCGCTGAGAAGTGCTCATCGCGTGACTATTGTTGGTGAAAATACGGCGGGTGAGATGCTTTCCCAGAAAATCTACGATGTTCCTGGCGGATTTCATCTGAGCCTGCCGATCGCAGACTATTATTCAGTCGTCAATGGTCGGATAGAAGGTGTCGGAATCAAACCAGACATAGAGGCGGATGCGACCGAGGCATTCGATGTTGCCCTGAAGCAGTTCTAGGAAATCACTGTACTGCCTCTGATGATGTGCCGTAACATCAGTTGACCATTGTCTGCACGCAGGCACAGCGTACCGTGCGACCGTCATTCAGACTTCTTCTAAGGCCAGGCGTAATAGACGCCCTTCGGTCAGATTACAGCGCGCATCAGTTTCGCAATGATGTATTTGGCGGCATCACCGCCGCCGTCGTCGCGTTGCCACTTGCGCTGGCTTTCGGGGTAGCGTCAGGTGCCGGGCCGATCGCGGGATTATACGGCGCCATTGCCACCGGATTTTTCGCGTCGCTTTTCGGCGGAACACCTGTACAGGTGACGGGACCAACTGGCCCGATGACAGTCGTCATGGGCGCAGTTGTTGCGAGCCACAGCGACAGTCTCCCCGAGGCATTCGCCATCGTAATGCTGGGCGGGCTAATCCAGATGGTGTTTGGGTTTCTGCGTGTCGGACGCTATGTCGCCTATACGCCGGTGTCGGTTGTGTCCGGATTCATGAGCGGCATCGGTGTGATCATAATGCTCATGCAGGCTTTGCCCTTTCTTGGGGTAGAAGCGAGCGCGAACGGCGTCGTCGGCGTCCTGCAAACGCTCCTGGCAATCGATCCGGCGACAATTGATCTTGGCGCCTTGTTGCTGGCCACTGCGATGCTGGCCCTGCTCGTGTTCTGGCCCGCGCGTATCGCGAAGATCATTCCATCGCCGCTCGGTGTACTGGTCGTTGGCACGGGCGTTGCCATATTTGCGCTGCCGAACCTGGCTGTGATTGGCGTCGTTCCCTCGGCGCTGCCGTCTGTAAGCATGCCAGCGATAGACGTCGACCATATCCCCCAATTATTGCAACCTGCGTTCATTCTTGCATTGTTGGGTTCGATTGACAGCCTGTTGACATCCCTCGTTGCCGATTCATTAACCAAGACGCAACACGACTCCGACAAGGAACTCGTCGGACAAGGGCTCGGCAATCTGGTTGCCGGTCTGGTCGGTGCAATTCCGGGTGCTGGAGCGACTATGCGGACGGTCGTAAACATTCGGGCGGGCGGGCGCACCGCCATTTCGGGGGTTCTGCACTCATTGATCTTGCTTTGCGTTGCGCTGGGCCTGGGCTCGGTTGTCGCACACGTTCCGTATGCGGTGCTGGCTGC
>JARRMW010000116.1:0-3433 GCA_037385685.1 Gammaproteobacteria bacterium | reverse complement strand
CTATGAGCAGGGAGGTAAGCCATACGGTTTTCGGAATCTTCCAAATGTCATCAAGGACTTTGAAAAGACTCACGGTATCGAAAACTGGAAGATTGCCGTTGTGGTTCACAGCGGAGGTGGGAATTTTGTCCTGAATGGAAACAAGTATGAAGCCCTTGTTTCCGGGTTTGTTGCCAATCCCAATGTCGATGTCTACTTCTGTCTAAACACTGCTGCAGCAAAAGGTTGGACTACCGATATGATTATCCCCGGTGTCAAATTCGTTCCGGCCGGCCTTTCTGCGATCATGGATTTTCATTATCAGGGTTACCAGTACATCCAGCCCTGATCCCCAACTGTTGTCAGAGATTATTTTCCTGGAAAATAATCTCTGACACCTTGTCTCTGAATCATGCAGACACTCCTCGTCCGCATCATCTGCCTTCTCTTCATTGCCCTTTCGCCTGCGGTGCTGGCAGCGGCTGAGCCAGATCGCCCGATCACTTTCCTCGGTATTCACTGGCACATGACCGAGCCTGAAATGACGGCAGAACTCGAGTCGCAAGGCTATACCTGCAACAGCATCAAAGAAGAACTTCTCGGTTCCTATCCGGTCTGCCGCAAGGGCTCTGCTGTGATTACGATTCTGACCAACTTCGGGGTGGCTGATTTCAATTGTGCTGCTTTCGATGGATGCGATCTCAGCCAGGATGAAATTGCGCAGAAGCTTGTGACGCTTGGAGTGGTTTCATCAATGGATGCTGCCGGCAGTGACTACTACGGCGAGACCGAGTATTGCGGTGACGGGGCGCTGGGTGACGTCATCTGCGTGGACTCCACGGGGCAGGTATTCCTGCACCGGGCAAGGCTCAGGGCTATGCCTGCGGGGGAGGCGGCTCCATGAACTGCAGGCTTTGGTTTTCATCCGGTGTCAGAGATCATTTTTCTCTGAAAAATAATCTCCGACACCTCTTCATCCAAAAATAATCTCCGACACTTCGCTAACGACACCTCTTACTAGTTGCCGCTAGTCATTTTGCGCAGCGTACGGTCGCCCCTGATGAAGTGGTGATAAAGCGCAGCCAGCACGTGGCCGAGGATCAGCAGCCAGACGACCCATGCGCCCAGGATATCCTTGTGGATGAAGTCAATCGGTTCCTCGAACTCTTCGAAGGTCATATCGAGGCCGAACCAGGCCTCGAACAGTGCGGTGTCCTTGAAGCTCGGGATATCGAACAGGAAGAAGTACTCTGTCGCTACACCGGTTCCGAGGTAGCCGGTGACCGGCATGATGATCATGATCGCATAGAGAGCGTAGTGGCCGAGTTTGGCTGCGAGATGTTCCAGCCTGCTTCCGGGGACAGGATCCGGTGACCGGTTGGCAACGCGCCACAGGATACGCAGCAGCACGATGACACCGATGGTCACGCCGATGGAGAGATGCAGCTGCAGTGCCGTCCAGTTCTCCGGCGTCTTCGCTTCCGTGAACCAGTGGCGGTAATAGACCGAGACGTAGGAACCGAGAAACAGCAATGCTGTCAGCCAGTGCAGCCATTTCGCGATGGTTCCGTAATTTTCTGCCGTGTTTCTCAGTGTCACGTCAGGCTCCTCCGATGGGATTTCGGTGATTCAAATTCAGTAACGGAGAGTATTTTCCCGGAAAATACTCTCCGTTACTGTTTTCCGACACCATTCTTTGATTTTACGCAGAAAATAATCTCCGACACTGTTTACGGTTTTACCGGGGCCCTGGCGTGCGAAACTTGGGTCATGAACCTGATAAACAGTTATGCCAGACTCCCCGAGGTGTTCTACTCTCATGTGCAGACAGATCCTGCTCCAGGAGCCGAGTTAATCGCCTGGAACGCAGAACTGGCAGCACATCTCGGGCTGGACACACTCGATGCGGACAGGGAGAAGCTGACACGTATCTTCAGTGGCAGCGAACCATTGCCGGGCGGACAAACCATTGCGCTGGCCTACGCCGGTCATCAGTTCGGCAACTTTGTGCCGCAACTCGGTGATGGGCGCGCCGCTCTGCTGGGCGAGGTGATCAGCCCGGTCGACGGACGCCATTATGACATTCAGCTCAAGGGGTCCGGCCAGACGCCCTACTCGCGACGCGGGGACGGGAAGTCCTCTCTGGGCCCTGTATTGCGAGAGTATCTGCTCAGCGAGGCGATGCACAGGCTGGGTGTTCCGACGACACGCGCACTGGCAGCGGTCAGCACTGGAGAGACCGTCTATCGCGATGCGATGGAACCGGGCGGTGTGCTGACACGCGTCGCCTCGAGTCATCTGCGCGTGGGCAGCTTCCAGTATCTTGCTGCGAGAGATCATCGTGATGCCCTGAAACAGCTGGCAGACTTCGCCATCGCGCGCCACTACCCCGACGCGGCCTCTTCAGATACTCCGTTACTGGCGTTTTTTGCAGGGGTGGTTGAAGCACAGGCGACACTCATCGCCCACTGGATGGCTCTCGGGTTCATTCACGGTGTCATGAACACGGATAACTGTGCCATCTCGGGCGAAACACTCGATTACGGCCCCTGCGCCTTCATGGACGAGTTTGATATCAACAAGGTCTTCAGCTCCATCGACCGCATGGGGCGCTATGCCTACGGGCAGCAGGCTTCCATTGCGCAATGGAACCTTGCGAGACTGGCGGAATGCCTGATGCTGCTGGAGGGTGAGAAGGCGGATTACGAGGGAGTGCTGGAAAGGTTCTCGCCACGTTTTGAGGAAGCGTACTTTGCGCTCATGCGTGAAAAACTCGGCCTCACAAGCCACGAGGAGGGAGATGGCGAACTGGTCACGGCCTGGCTGCAACACCTGCAGGATCACCAGCTCGACTACACTCGCAGCTTCCGGCAACTGGCGGATCGGATCGGCGAAGAGAGTCCGCCTCGCTTCGGTGAATTCGAGACTCCCGTCGTGATTCCACGCAACCACCAGGTCGAGCGCGCCATTCGTGCTGCTTTTGAAGGTGACTTCAGTGTCTTTCACGAACTGCGCCAGGTGCTGGCAGAGCCATTCACCCGGCAGGAGGGACTTGACCATTACTCGGAGCCGCCCCGGGCGCATGAGCGTGTCGAGATGACGTTCTGCGGGACTTGAGAGGCCGGTGTCAGAGATCATTTTCTCTGAAAATAATCTCCGACACCTTTGCTGCGTCCGAAATCGCAGGCCATGTCCAACCGATCTGCTTTGGCTTCGTGCCCACCGAAACTGTCCGGGTCTTTGGAACGCCATTGTGTGTTGCGGTGATGCGATAGTTTCCCGGCGGAAGCCTGACGAGCAAATAGGGTCCGCTCGTTTCTGTTTCAAAAACAAGGTTATCGCCGCTGGCTATTTCAACTTCGACGCCGTAGAGATACTGGTTTCGCCCGTGGCTGGTCGTCTCTGCAAAAACCATTGTCAGGGAGTAGTCCTTCCGCATCTCCCTGATGGCCGT
>JARRMW010000115.1:0-3123 GCA_037385685.1 Gammaproteobacteria bacterium | reverse complement strand
CCTTTTGGTAACACTACTTCAGCTGCAATGTACTTGTCAAAAGCATCATGATCCTTCTCATCTGCATCAGGCATAGTAGGTTCATCTCCCGAAGTGTCATCACTATATGCCTCATATTCAGGTGTATCAGCATCACTCGCTTCTTCTTGATCCTCAACATTATCAATTCCAGCCACTCATTCACCCAACTTCTCAGCTAGAGTTGTTTCAAACTCATGTTGCTTTTGTTTCACAAGGTCACTATTCTTATCTTCCACAGACAAAGGGAAAATGGAAGTGCATGAAACAATGCGTGCCTTTTCAGTGAGAATCTTGCTGCACATTGCCTGACCAACATCATGACTTGGACCTAAATACCATCCCAAACGTCGATTCTCCATATCATCACTGGTTGGATGGATAAACCATACCCAATCAAACCAAGCAAACTCGCATAGATGAGAGATATCTGCTGTATCACCCGAGATGACTGTTTCAGGCACGTCACCATTCAACTCAGGAAGATCTAGGGCAGTATGACTTCGGATCAAAGCCTGCAATTCAATACAATGATCCCATAAGACTTTCGGTGCATTGGTGGCCCTCATGGCTCATCGATACATTCTCTTCAACTCTCGAATATTGGCTTCAGCACGATTGTGAGAAGGTGTATATGCTTCAACTGGTGCTACGATGTGACCCTGCCTTTAAAGCTTTTCGTCGAAACTCTCCACTTGCTAATTCTGGGGCATTATCTGGACTCAAAGTTGCTGGAACACCATGTCTTTGATGAAGCAGGTCCAAAGTCAAGTGTGCTTCTGATTTCTTCTTCATGGGGAAGGCTCGAACCCAATCAAATCCACAGCAATATACTTGCACGCACGTATTGCCTTGCAATGATTTATGCTTGGCAAACATTGTATCCGTGTACATTTCGGTCTTCAGGTGATGAAACTTTAACTGATATGCCATTGGTTTCAGACGTCATCCCATTGTAGTTGAGCTATAGTCACGGACACCTCGTTGTGTTGTCCTCTCTAATGTTCATTTCGCTGCATCCAAACCGATATGCCAAATCCGTGCTAGATGCTCTGGCATAGTTACACTCTTTCGCTTCCCAGTTTTGCTTGCCTTGACAAAGCATGTCGCATATGCTGCCACTCGTACAGTCCCCTGAAGGGCTGAAATGTACTCATCCTCACACAGGGCAATAGAAACTGAAGCAAGGGTAGCAGAGACTGCACATAAAGTGCGAGACCCTCTTTCTATAGCATACTCATTCAAGTCTGTAGCATGATACACAGCACTTTCCTCTTGACTAAATGATGGTGCATACGGATCCCATGATGGGGCTTCAGGTGTCATTTCAATGTGATAACAACTATCCAGTTCATCACGTGTTGGCTTTCTAGTTGGAAAATATGAGATCACCCCATCAAGTTCCAATGGAATGGTCAAATCCTCACAGGGTATGACAATTGAGTGTGAATGTTCAGTAGGGTTCGGGTCCATCAAACGTGGACATTCATACACATGAATTCCATTCATCCTCAATTGATTAGGGCATAGCAAGTTGTTCTCCAAATCATCAGCAAAATATAACACTTGATGAAAGATCAACACATAAGTTGAATAATCTCTCGGGTCATCATATGCCACGGCACAAGAAACAATTGGCACTTTGGACACATTGCCCAATTTTGACAAGAAAGGAGTCACATCAACATTGTTGCTAGATTCAGCAATAACAAGTGCATTTCATCCAAAGCAACATGTATCAGCATGCGAATCCAATTCAGTGCGAGTCACAGACACAGACATAGCCAAAGAGGCAACATGAGAACGAACTACAGAGATACTGGTTTTGGGGCATGCTAGTCATAGCTTGTTTCCCCTCTGTGACATTTGGGTACCAGCATTTGTGTTCGGTGTGCTCACTGTGATGCTTGACGTATTCGATGATGCATGTTGCTGTGCATCTGAACTTTCGATTCGTGGACGTATGTTACGATCAGTTTCATTTGTTGCTTGGGCTGTGATGGCTCCAACACCATGCCTGCGGTCTCGCTCATTACGTAAATCTCTCACACGTTGTTTTTGTTCTAAGCTCAATGAAGCCCATTCATTAGCATTGTAGTAATGATCAGTGATGGTCTCATCATTCTTGCCTCATCCACCTCTTCCTCTTCCTTGTCCTCTACCACCACCATGACCTCTGCCACGGCCTTGACCTTGGCCTCGACCTCCACGGCCTCGGCCTCCATGGCCAAATTGAGTCGTAGAAGAGATCTGGTGGTCTCCACGATATCCTGGGGCCTTTTCAATGAAGCGTGTTAAGAAATTCACAGCCTCATCAAAATTGGTGCATAGACTCTCCATAGCCATAACTGTGGCAATTGCAGATGATAGGTAGTTAGCACGAATGCCTTGGATGAACTTGCGCACTTTCTTATCTTCAGTCATTGGTTCACCATAATCAGCGAGATCTTTATGCGCTTGCTTGTGAATTTGGCAATAGCGCTCAAAGGTAAAGCCACGCTTCTGTCCATCATAAAACTTTGTTTCAATCTGTCTTTCGGCTTCAGTCTTGATCCTTGACTGGTGCGATGTCCCCAGATAGTGTGCACGAATAGCCAGGAAAGCATTGCATCCATCCTTGCCCCGAGTATATTCCGATACCCAGGACCATCCATCTGTATCGTAAAGGACTTGGCAGATAACATCCCACACAGTTGCCTTATCAATATCGTAATACTGTCCTTCAAGGGGCGCACGGGCAATCATCTCCTCATCTGTTGTTGCATAAGTCACTCCGAGTTCTGGTTCTGCCTCAGCACGAATGACATAAGACAGGTATACGCCACTTGCACCACGCCGCTTCCCAAAGTAGTCCTCTAAATCTTCGATCATCTTGCGGACTTTGGTGACAGCTTCAAGCTTCGCTGGGACTTTAACATCTTTGTCCTCCTCTTCTTCCTCTCTCTCTTTTAGGATTGCCATCTGATGAAGGCGGGCAACAGTTGTGTGAGCTGTCTGGAAGGGGCGCTGGACACGATCAAGGTGTTGGAGATAGTAGGCAAATAGCTTTAGCCTCTTCTCTTGGACAAATGAAATGGGAACACCAGGATTAGCCAAGAACTCAGG
>JARRMW010000114.1:0-3167 GCA_037385685.1 Gammaproteobacteria bacterium | reverse complement strand
GACAGATCTATTCGCAGGTGACGTAATCGATCGGAATCTCGCTGGGACCGAAGCAGAGATCGATCCGATACCTCGCCGTCGTGTTGACACGCCCGTCGGGCAGGCTGGAGACGGTATCGGCAATGCGCGCTGTCCCGTCAACGAATACGGCAATGAATCGATGCGTGAATCGCTCGTCGAGGTTCTCAAAAATCCTTCCGTAATACCCCGGCAGCATGATCTCGAGACTCGCGCACTGCACCCTGCCAGACGAGATATATCGCTTCCGATAATAGCCGCCATATGGCCAGCGCCGCACGAAAGTCTGCCCCCCCACGTCGTATGTCAGGACGTCATAGATCTCGATTCCGCGGCAACTTGCAAGAGGTCCGATTTCCTGTGTGCTCTCCTCTTCTGCGTAGACCCGCTCCTGCAGGGCATCAACGATCTGGTTGACCTCCTCGTCACTGAGACCATCACGCCTCTCTTCACCCTCTTCCTGCAGATTGCCGTACGCCGGTTCCTCGGGAAGTGCTCCACCATGCTGTGTTTTCAGGGGAATATCCATGAGCTGTCCACTGCCATCGCAAGGCGCTTCCTGGTAGATGATTTCGCCATTCTCGAAACACTTGTAGACTTGTGCACTGACAACAGTTGTCGTGCCAGCCAGCAGCACAAGAGCCGCGCCACAAACAACTTTTGCAATCAGCATGAATTGAGAGCATCTGAACATGCGCTTGAGTCTATCCGATCGTTGCGTGCTTCGCACCGGCTCAGGCGTCTATACTTTGCCAGAGGTATCCGATATGACCAGAACATTTATCTTGCGCCAGATTGCCATGGCAGCCCTGCTGCTGTTGCCTCTCTCCTTCCAGGCGATGGCAAAGGACTTTGATGACTACACGATTGCACACATCGATTATCCTGACTGGTTCAAGGAGACCTTCTATGACCTCGATGACGATATCGCCGAAGCTGCAGAAGAGGGCAAAAAAGGACTCATGATCCTGTTCACCACCGAGGGCTGTTCCTATTGCGCACGCTTCATCGATGTCAGCCTTGGCGACCCTGAACTGGCGGCCCGTGTACAGAAAGACTTTGTTGCTGTCGGCATGGAGATATTCGATGACAAGATGATGACCTCCCCGGAAGGCGAATCCATGCCCATCAAGACATTCGCGAAAAGCCGGGGGGCAGAATTTGCACCCACCCTTCTGTTCTTCGATACCGATGGTCGGCGAGTATTACGGCTCCCCGGTTACCAGACACCGGAACGTTTCGGGATCGTGCTCGACTATGTATCCGGCGGACACTACAGTTCTGTTTCCCTGCGCGATTACTACAATTCACTCGTTGAAGCTGCCAAACCGGAACTGAAGCTCATCGACGATCCCATGTTTATTTCACCTCCCTATGATCTCTCGACGTCCAATGGCAAGCCGACCATGGTCCTGCTCGAAAGAGACGGCTGCGCCGACTGCAATGCCTTTCACAAGGACGTTCTGACTCTCGATAATGTCCGGCAGTCACTCGGAAAATTCAATGTCATGCGTCTCGATATCGAGGACAAGACAACCGAAATCACGCTACCTGACGGATCGAAGACCACACCGGCTGCTTTCTATACCGACTCGGCCATGAGTCGCGTACCGGCGCTGATGTTCTATGATGCGTCAGGCAAAAAAGCTCTCGAAACAGATGCACTGGTACTCGAAAGTCGCATGATGAACTCGATTAACTACACGCTCGACAAGGCCCATGAAAAAGACTGGACCTACCAGCGCTATGCGCGCACACGGGCTATCGAGCGGTCCCTCCAGCAGCAGGAAGCGTCAGAGCAATAGGCAGATCAACCGACCTTCTGCTCATCCTTTGTCTCGAGCATGCCCTCACGCACGATGAAGTCGATGACCTCGTCGACGCCCCGGCCTTCCTTGAGGTTTGCAAAGACCCATGGCTTCCCCGGGCGCATGCGATTGGTATCCGACTCCATGACCTCGAGTGAAGCGCCGACATAGGGAGCCAGGTCGATCTTGTTGATAACCAGCAAATCGGATCGCGTGATACCCGGGCCACCTTTGCGTGGAATCTTCTCGCCCTCTGAAACATCGATGACATAGATTGTCAGGTCGGCCAGTTCCGGACTGAAGGTTGCCGAAAGATTATCACCACCGCTCTCGATGAACACCAGATCGAGATCCGGAAACTCCTGCTGCAGGTCCTCGACTGCCGCAAGGTTCATGGATGCATCCTCGCGGATCGCCGTGTGCGGGCAGCCGCCGGTCTCGACACCACGGATGCGTGCCGCCTCGAGCGCCTCCGAGCGAATCAGGAACTCGGCATCCTCACGGGTGTAGATATCGTTCGTCACGACAGCCAGGTTGTAGTGATCCCGCATACGCTTGCAGAGCACGTCGAGCAGGGCCGTCTTGCCGGAACCGACAGGACCACCGACGCCGATACGAAGGGGTGATGTGGACATCTATTTCTACCTCGTTTCTTTCTCTATTTCACCGGAGAGCATGATCCTGTGAATCGCTTCGCGATGATGAATTTTGATGCGCGCGTCGGCGCGCACCCGACCTACTTTTCTTCCGCGAAAAGTAGGCAAAAGCATTCGCTCCGACGCACAACCCTTCGGGTTCCCTCGCGTACTCGGTCAAACAGGCGAGGCCGTAAACTCGCTGCGCTCGGACAAACGGCCTCTTGTTTCCTGTTTGCCCTGCGCCGCTCGGTTGCGCGTAAGTCGCAGTTGACGCCCTTTCTGGTCTTTCCGCAGGAGCCCGCACCGCGGGCAAATCCTTCGTCGAGAGGGCTCGGCTCCCACAGTTGGGCTTGAACAGTCCGGGGTTGGTCCCCTCCTGACGCGTCGAGCATCGCAGTCCCTGACAGGAGACAAGCGAGGCGTGTTCGAGCGCAGCGAGTTGGCGAGCGCCTGTCAGGGACGCGAAGCGCAGAGCAGCCGCAGGCCGCGTTAGCAGGGTGCCTTTTTCTTTGCCTGCTTTCTTTTGGGCAAGCAAAAGAAAGCAGGGTGCCGCGGCGCACCCGCCGCTTTCAAGATAGAGAGTACGCGCCGACGCGCGCATTAGAATCAATCCATCACGGAGCAATTCAAAAAACATTATGACCTGAACAACCTGGTGTACTGCGTCTCGTGCCTGCTACTCGCGATCGCGAGCGCAGGGTTC
>JARRMW010000113.1:0-4527 GCA_037385685.1 Gammaproteobacteria bacterium | reverse complement strand
TGTCACGCCGCCTCTGTCGGTCCACCACAGGTAGAAGCCGATGGTCAGCAGTAAAACCGTGAAGAAGAACAGCATCCCAAAGAGGGATTCACAGGTGCAGAGGCTTCTGAAAACGCGAGAAGATATCTTCACGGATTATACGGAGGAGGCCTTTGAGGCGGCGTTTGGCGAGCGGTTCAGAATACGCCGGTGCGAGCGTGTCAGCAGCAGTGAGAGAAGCCTGTACTTGATGGACAGTGGACGGTAGATAGTGGTTGCCGCCGGCGGTTGCCGGGTCGGCAACTGATGTACAGACTCGGTGCGGCTCGCCGGGCTTTTCATCCTTCATCACTTGAGAAATCGTACAAGAAGAAAGGCCCGTCTGCGACGAGCCTTCAGGGGTTACTCCACCTATGTGGCGGAAAGTGGGTGGATGACGGGGGTCATCTTCCCGATAACCACCAAAGTGGCTGTATCCGTCACACTTTCGCGATCAGCGAGAGCTAGGAATGTTTAGGTGCCTTGGGCAATCGCCCGCCTGGTCCTTGAAGGTCCTTGATGCGCTCTACCTCTTGACGGTCAATCATCCACACACGATTGAACTGCCGCGCATGGATTGTGCCCTCTTTCAGCAAGCGGTAGACGTGTTTGATGTGATAGCCCAGCTCATCTGCCGCCTGTTGTGCTGTCAAGGGGCTATGCATCTACCCTCCCCAATGTTACTATACTCCACATTATATCAGATTCCGGCCCGTTGTCAAGCCACGGCAGGTGTGAGAATCACCTGCGTCGAGTTGTCCAGGCCTGTCCACCACAAGGCAGGGGCCCCGCGATACCGCGTCTCAGGCAGGCCATCGCTGCGCACGATTCGGCACATAGCAAAGCCTCGGGCCGGAGAGCGAACACCGATTCGAGCCAGGCGCCTCGCGGGCGTGCTGGGGGCTGGGCAATGGGCTGGGATTGGTCTTATGATGGCGGGCCCACCAGTACGTTCAGCCCGGCGTATCGCGGCCCGGCCGGTTTCCGCTGGTGACGCCTGCCATCGGGCCACTGCTATCCTATATGACGCCCTTGCTGGTGAAGGGCGGATATCTGCTATCGGCGATGCGCGTGCTACCCATGCATCTCCTCAATGGGATGCTGTTCTTCTTCACGGTTTTACTGCTGACCATCGGCTTCTACCTGTGGTGGACCGACAGAGGCGGCGTGACACTGTGGGGTGTGGCCCTCTTTCTGCCGTACGTGTTGTTTGCCCCTCTGGTCATAGGCATCTATCTGATCCGAGGTGCTCCACGTTCGGCTCGGTGAGGAGTGCGATTCCGTGATAGCTGTCGACTGGACGGTCGATTCCTGACCGGTTCCGACGGGAGGTAGAGCCCGTTAATCCCTGTAGCGGCTATTCACCCATGGCATTGAGGATGGACTCTGCCATGTGGACAGGTGTCAGTCCATAGTGCTCCAACAATTCGTCGGCAGTTGCCGACTGCCCGAACTTGTCCCGCACACCAATGCGGAGCAGAGGAGGGGTATTCCGAACTTCGGCGAGGGTTTCCGCTACAGCACTGCCCAAGCCGCCGCTGATCCAGTGCTCCTCCATCGTCACACACAGCTTCTTTCCCAAAGCAGCATCAAGGATCGCCTCCGTATTTAGTGGCTTGATCGTGGGCACATTTAACACAGAGGTCTCAATGCCCTGATCTGCCAGAATCTCCGCGGTATCCAGGGCCAGCGCAGTCATGATGCCCGTAGCACAGATGACAATATCGTCACCTCGGCGCATAACTGGCACCGCACCAATCTCAAATTGGTAGTCCTCGCCGAAGATCACAGGTGTCGGATACCGGCCCAGGCGGATGTAGACCGGCGTCGCTATCTCGGCTGCGGCCACTACAGCCCTGTAGGCCTCGGTGGCATCGGCTGGGTTGAGCACCGTCATGCCCGGCAACTGCCGGACCAAGGCAACGTCGTCAAGGGCTTGGTGAGTGGCACCATCGGGCCCCTGGGTCAGGCCAGCGCTGACTCCAACAATCTTGACGTTCTCCTGCCCATAGCTGAGCTGCAGACGGATCTGATCGTAGGCACGGCCTGGGACGAACATAGCAAAGGAGGTGGCAAACACGATCATACCCGTCGCCGCCATGCCGGCCGCAGTGCAGACCATGTCGGCCTCGGCAACGCCCATATCAAAGAACCGCTCCGGGTGAGCTTGCCCAAAGGCATGCGTCATGTTCGATCGCTGAAGGTCAGCATCCAGCACCACTACATCCTGGCGGTGCTTGCCCAATTCCAGCAAAGCCTCGCCGTACGCAATGCGCGTCTCCACTCGGTCACCGAGCTTCCACTTCATCAGACCACCTCCTCGCCCAGGGACAGCACGCGCATTGCCTCTTCCCACTGCTTCCTCGTAATGGGAGCATTGTGGAACTGGAACTGGCCCTCCATGAACGGGACGCCCTTGCCCTTGACCGTCTCGGCGATGATCACCGTGGGTTTGCCCCTGACCATCTCGGCCTCGTCAAGCGCATCACAGATTTGGCACAGGTTGTGCCCGTCCACGGAAATAGCGTGCCAACCAAACGCTTCCCATTTGCCGGTGAGGGGCTCGAGTGACTTGGCTTCGTCCACTGCACCCTGGCTCTTCAGCCTATTCCGGTCCACCATGGCGCACAGATTGTCGAGCTTGTGGGTCGAGCTGCCCATCGCCGCCTCCCAGACCTGGCCCTCATGCAGTTCGCCGTCTCCCAGGAGGCAATAGACCCTGATGCCCAGGTGGCGGATCCGGGCCGCCATGGCGATGCCGTTGGCGAAAGACAGTCCCTGACCCAGAGACCCGGTGCAAGCCTCGAGGCCTGGTGTCATGCAGGCATTGGGATGGCCCTGGAGGATGCTGCCCAGCCGTTTCAGAGTGGGCAGATCCTCCATCGGAAGAACACCCATTTTGGCCAGGGCCACATACTGTGTGGGGACGGTGTGTCCTTTGCTCATGACAAACCGATCTCGCCCATCCCATCTGGGATCGCGCGCGTCGTAGCGCATTTTGTAAAAGTAAAGCGCTGTGACCAACTCCACAATGGATAGGGAACCCCCGAAGTGATGGGGTTTACCTGCCCCCATCATGTTGATAATATGATAGCGCAGCTCGCGGGCAGTGGCCCTGAGTTCAGCCAACTTGAGATCATCCACCATCAACTTTCCTCCAAGTCGAGTAATATTGGTCCGCCCAGAGCAAGAACCGGGATGTGGGACGACATCGAGTCATGGACGCAACCTCTGCCCCCACGCCAATGAGCCCTTCAGAGGGGGAGGGCACTAGTCGACGGGATACAGCAGGATCTTGTGCGCTTCCATCGCCTCAAGCTTCTGGAATGCCTCCTCCCAACGGGTAATGGGCCAGATCTCGCTGATCAGCGGCTCGGTCTCGATCCTGCCCAGGCGCATCAACTCGAGGCAGGTCTCCCAGGTCGTCCAGGTGTGGCTAAAGGCCCCTTGATAGGTGACGACCTTGGCAACGATCTCGTCCATCGTCAGATTCACAGGCTGCAGAGACCAGCCGATCTTGGTGACCTGTCCATTTTGGCGGACGAGCGCCAACGACTGTTTGATGGCCGGTGGCACTCCGGCTGCATCGATCACCAGGTGCGCCCCAAGCCCATCGCCCAGCTCCCGGACGATTTGCACTGGATCCTGTTTGCCCACATCTACCGTAATATCCGCACCAAGCCTGGCCGCCAGTTCGAGCCGGGCCCCATCGCGCTCGGTACCCGTGACAATCACCGTGCCCGCACCAGACAGCTTGGCTACCTGCAGCGAGAACAGCCCCACCGGCCCCGGGCCGATAATGGCCACCGTATCGCCGGGGTGTATCCGGCTCTTTTCAACCACAGCGTTGTAGGCCACGCAGATCGGCTCTGTCATCGCGGCAGCCTCGTAGGTCACGCCATTTGGGATGTGATGGAGTCTGTGATATTTGGCCCGGACGTACTTGGTGAACGCTCCGTCCACCGCAAAGCCGAATGCGCGGCGCTCAGGGCAGACATTGTACGAGCCTGATCGGCAGAGGGCGCACGTTCCGCAAGTCTCTGCCGCCGTTTCGCAGGTCACCCGATCGCCAACAGCAAAGCCCTCGACCCGCTTGCCGATCTCCACGATCTGTCCCGACCACTCGTGTCCCAGGATTACAGGAGGACGGGCGAGGAGCGTGAGCTGACCATGGTACATGTGCGGCTCGCTGCCGCAGATACCGCAGTACTTGACCTCCACGAGGCATTCCTCCGGATCGATGGTGGGCACCGGTACATCACGGATCTCAACAGACCTGTCGGCCTTGCCATAGAGGACTACTGCTTTCATCGACCCTCTCCTGTACTCATCGCGCATGCGGCTTTCAGTCCGAACATCCCTAAGCGCGGCTTTGATTCCTTCCAGTGTGCGATCACCATCTTGATCAGCGTGCGCTATCGGCCTGCTATAATGCCACATCATGTGGATGCGAACGCCGCGACGCAGGCAGGCCCTGCCAAATCGATGGAGCACTGGCCACTGAGCCCG
>JARRMW010000112.1:0-3221 GCA_037385685.1 Gammaproteobacteria bacterium | reverse complement strand
GTTGCCCCGCTCATGGGTCTTCTCGGTACGGTCACGGGTATGATCAAGACCTTCCAGGTGATCACGCTCTACGGTGCAGGCGACCCGAAGATGATGGCCGGCGGTATCTCTCAGGCTCTCATGACGACGGTACTCGGCCTGGTTGTGGCCATTCCGATGGTCCTGCTGCACACGGTCGTCAGTGGCAAGAGCCGCAAGATCGTCAACATCCTGCAGTCGCAGAGTGCTGGCCTCGTCGCGCAGCATTCCGAGCGCACGCAATGATGAGGATTCGCCATGCTCTGGCTTGCTGATGCACTAGAAGCTATCCGTGACTTCATGAGCCTCGGTGGCCCGGTTCTCACGGTCATCGCGGTCACGATCTTCCTGATGTGGGTGATCATCGTCGAGCGGATTCTCTATTTCCGCACGTCGATGAAATCCCAGGCGAAGGAAATCTTTGACGAATGGGAATCGCGCCCCGAGCGCCAGTCATGGAATGCCAAGCAGATACGGGAACTGCACATTTCGAGGTTTTCGGAATCGACCAACAAGGGGATCAACCTGATCCAGACACTCGTTGCCTTGTGCCCGTTGCTCGGGTTGCTCGGCACCGTGACCGGCATGATCAGTGTGTTCCAGGTCATGGCTGTCTCCGGATCGGGGAACGTCCGCGCCATGGCCGCCGGCGTATCCCAGGCCACGATTCCGACGATGGCCGGCATGGTCGGTGCCCTGTCTGGCGTTCTTCTCGTTACGTTGCTCACCCGTCGCGCCGCGCACGAGGTCGAGTTCCTCGAGGACTCGCTCACGATGGACCACTAGGGGACGAAGGCGATGAGACATCATTTGGACGATCTTTACGTTGAAGAGGAAGAGAGCGAGATCAACCTGACGCCGATGCTCGACGTCGTGTTTATCATGCTCATCTTCTTCATCGTAACCGCGTCGTTTATCAAAGAAGCCGGCCTGGACGTCAATCGTCCGGATGCGCCCATGCAGCAGAGTACGCCCGAGGAGGCGAACATCCTCGTGGTCATCGATGCCAATGACGAAATCTGGATCGATCGTCGCCTGATCGACCCCCGTGCCGTGCGCGCCAATATCGAGCGTATGCATGCCGAAAACCCGGAAGGGTCGGTGGTCATCCAGGCGAACAGGACATCGACCAACAAGGTGCTCGTCGAGGTGATGGATGCGTCACGGCTGGCCGGTGTTTACAACATTTCGATCGCGGACTCGCGTTAGTTCGCCGGGGCTTAGCAGATGAGAAAGAAACGAGGCGCGCTGAACGTCGAAGAGGAAGAGAGCGAGATCAACCTGACGCCGATGCTCGACGTCGTATTTATCATGCTGATCTTTTTCATCGTCACGGCAACGTTTATCAAGGAAGCGGGCATCCAGGTCGAACGGCCGGATGCTGTGACCGCCCTCAAGCAGGAGGATGCGGCAATCCTGATCGCTATCAGTCCGAATGACGAGATCTGGATCGACCGCCAGGAGCGCGATCCACGCGCCCTGCGTGGCGTGATCGAGAGGTTGCACGCGGAGAACCCCAAGGGTTCGATCGTAATCCAGGCGGACGAGGGCTCGACACACGAAATGCTGGTGGTCGTGATGGAGGCCGCCAAGGCCGCCGGCGTCACCAACGTAGCGATAGCGTCGGACACGACGTAGGAACCGTCGATATCGCGCGTTGTCTCAAGTAAACGAGGCGAGGGACAATCGAAGCGGCATGGCCGCTGAGGAGAGAAGGTACAATGGGTCGTTATATCATTTCGATCGTTGTCGGCTCGATCGTTACGATCAGCTTGCTGTTTGTCATGCAGTTGCTCATCGTGACCGGTAAACAGGCGCTGACCGATCCGCGCGAACGGCACAAACTCGAGTTCGTGCGCGTCAAGCGGAATGAAAACCTCAACGTGGAGGAGGTCATTCCGGAAAAGCCCCCCAAGCCTCCCGAGACGCCCCCCGAGACGCCCCCCCAGGACATGGACAACGTCAATCCTGATGCACCCACGGTGAACATCGCGCCGCCCCAGGTGGACACGAGCGGCGATATCGGCGGCCCCGGCGGGATGAATATCGCCGAGGGCGATTACCTGCCAATCGTTCGGGTCGCTCCCGTCTATCCGTCCCGCGCCCTGTCGCGCGGGCTCGAGGGCTTCGTCGACCTGTCGTTCACGGTGACGACCGCGGGTACCGTGAAAGACCCGGTCGTGATCCAGTCGACGAGCAAGTTATTCGAGCGCGCGGCGATTCGTGCGGTCCTGAAGTTCAAGTACAAACCCAGGGTCAAAGATGGAGTGCCCGTCGAAGTACCGGGCGTGAAGACGCGTATTTCGTTCATCCTCGAGGACTGATCCCATGATGCTGACCCTACGAAACAACGGTTTTGCGACGAAGATTTGTCTGCTGCTGGTCTCCGGCCTGCTGGCCTTCGGTACCGCCTTTGCCCAGGGCAGCGGCGAAGCCGATATGGACGAGGACGACACCAAGACCAAGCAGGCGCAGGCCGTAAGTAAAGAGGTCTACGAACGCATTCAGAAGGCCCAGGAGGCCGTCGATGCGAAGGACTACCGCGGCGCACTGGACATGCTCAACCGGCTTTACAACCCGGACAAGCTGACCGAGTACGAGCAGGCCAATGTGCTGAACTACATCGGTTTCGTCTACTACAACATGGATGATGTACCGAACGCGATCAGCACGTTCGAGCGCATGTTGCGTATTCCGTCGCTCGAACCGCAGCTTGCCAAGCAGACCACGCTGACGATGGCGCAGCTCTATACGATGGAAGAGCAGTATGACAAGGCTCTGGCGACGATCGACCGGTGGTTCGCGCTGGAGACGAATCCCGGGCCGGAGCAGTACATCCTCAAAGCCCAGATCCTGTACAACCTGGAACGCCACAAGGAGATGATCGCGCCGATCGAAACGGCGATGCAGGTTGCACGCGAACGCGATACCGAGGTCAAGGAAGACTGGTGGAACCTGCTTAATTTCGCGTACTTCCAGCAGGAAGACTACGCCAAGGTTCGCGATATCCAGAAGGTCCTGCTGCAGAACTGGCCCAAGGCTCGCTACTGGAAATCACTCGCCGGGGCCTTCACCGAGCTCGGTGAGGATGAGAAGCTGATCTATGCCTACGATGCCGCCCACACGCAGGGCATGTTGGAAAAAGACACGGAATTCGTGACGATGGCGCAGCTCTACCTGCAGGCCGAGGTGCCGTACAAGGC
>JARRMW010000111.1:0-5913 GCA_037385685.1 Gammaproteobacteria bacterium | reverse complement strand
CACATCGTTCAGCGGCATGGCGGTTTCCTTCACATCGATAGTGAACCCGGGCTTGGATCGACGTTTCGCGCCTGTTTTCCCGATTATCGCGTGTTGTCATAAAAGCTTCATATAACTGTCATAGACTCGCAACAGTTCACCTGCATCATGCGCCCAGGTTTCAAATCTGAGGAAGACTCATGAAAAAGACGCTTCTGGCGGTAGGCCTGACCGCCCTGACGATTTCCACTGCACAGGCAGCAAGCCGCGATACCATCAGCATCGTCGGTTCCTCCACGGTATACCCGTTCTCGACGACCGTTGCCGAGCAGTTCGGAAAGACGACTTCCTTCAGTACGCCGAAGGTTGAATCCACGGGTTCCGGTGGTGGCCTCAAGCTGTTCTGTGCGGGTGTCGGTGTCGATACTCCTGATATCACCAATGCATCGCGCCGCATCAAGGCGTCCGAGCTCGAGATGTGTCACAGCAACGGTGTCACAGAGGTGACCGAACTCAAGGTTGGCTATGACGGTATCGTGATCGCCAATGCCAGGCAGGCGCCCGAGTTCAGTCTTTCCCGAAAGGATCTCTTCATGGCACTGGCAGCGAAGGTGCCCGGTGCGGATGGCAAGCTCGTCGACAACCCGAATAAAACCTGGAAGGATGTCAAAGCCGAGCTGCCGGACATGGCCATCAAGGTCCTGGGTCCGCCCCCGTCTTCTGGTACCAGAGACGCATTTGAAGAGCTGGCTCTCGGTGGCGGTGCCAAGAAAGTCGACGATCTGAAAGCTCTGCGTGGCATGAAAGACGGTGACGAGATGAAGGCCATATGAAGAAAAAGGGTAAGGTTTCCGGCAAGGATATTTTCAAGAAGGTCACATATCATATCCGCGAAGACGGGGCCTATGTCGAGGCAGGTGAGAACGACAACCTGATCGTCCAGAAGCTTGAGAAGGATACGGGGGCGCTCGGTGTATTCGGTTTCAGTTTCCTCGATCAGAACACAGACAAGGTGAAGGGTGCCGTCGTTGACGGTTCGGAGCCGACATTCGAAAATATCGCCGATGGCAGCTATCCTGTGTCGCGTCCGCTTTACGTCTACGTCAAGAATGCCCATGTCGGCAAGATCCCGGGCATGAAGGAATATCTCGAGGAGTTCACGAGCGAGAAAGCCTGGGGAGACGAGGGTTACCTCTCAGAAAAGGGCATGATCCCGATGCCTGAAGAGGAGCGGAAGGCCTTCGCTGAAGATGTTGCGACGCTGAAAAACCTGGTTCTCTGAACTGTTCGACAGCAGGAAAATGCTGAAGGGGGAAAGGATTTCCCCCTTTTTGTTCGTATGGACTAAATCGTATTTCCTGTATCGGCATGCCCGATGCATTTCATGGGGGCTCTGGTGACTCAAACCGGTACACTGATCATCCTGTTACTCGGGGTACTGGCACTGTTTTTCTACGCAGCCAAGCAGCGTGCCCTGAATGCTGTTGCAGGAGCGGGAGGGATGCGCGCTCTGCACTCGCTGCCGCGTTACTATGGTGCCTATGCAGTACTCTGGGCTGCGATTCCTGCGGCAGTGGCTCTGCTTGCCTGGGGGTTTTTCCAGGAACCGATTGTGACCGAACTGGTGGTGTCTCACCTGCCTCCTGAACAGAAAACACTCAGCGAAGCCGAGCTCGGCCTTGTCATCAACGACATTCGCAATCTCGCAGCCGGTGACCGGTCGCTCGATTCTGTATCGCCGGCAATTGCTCTTGCAGCTGAACACTACAAGAACCTGCATGCCACGGCCGCCGCTGCGAAATTCGTCGTTATTCTTGCGCTTGCTGTTCTCGGTGGCCTGTTTGCCTGGAGCAAGGCGGGTCCGAAATTACAGGCCCGCAACAGGGTGGAGAACATTATCAAGGGCGTGTTGATCCTCTGCTCTGTCATCGCCATATTCACGACGATCGGTATCGTCCTGTCTGTGCTCTTCGAATCGATCCGTTTTTTTGAATACATTCCTTTCAGCGATTTTCTCTTCGGCACCCACTGGAATCCGAGCACCAACTCCTTCGGCGCCATTCCGATTTTTGCGGGCACGTTGATGATCTCTGTCATCGCATTGCTGATCGCTGTTCCGGTTGGGTTGATGTCAGCCGTCTACCTTTCTGAGTATGCAAGCAACCATTTCCGTGCATGGGCAAAGCCTTTGCTCGAGATTCTTGCAGGCATACCGACGGTCGTTTATGGATTCTTCGCTGCCCTGACCGTTGCACCATTCTTTTCGAATCTGGGAGATTCGCTGGGCTGGGACATCTCGCCGGAGAGTGCGCTAGCGGCCGGTGTCGTTATGGGCATCATGATCATTCCGTTTGTTTCGTCGTTGTCGGACGATGTGATTACTGCGGTACCCCAGTCAATGCGCGATGCATCCTACGGCATGGGGGCTACCAGGTCGGAGACGATCACGAAGGTGATTTTGCCGGCTGCTCTGCCAGGTATCGTCGGCAGCGTGTTGCTCGCGGCTTCACGTGCGATTGGCGAAACGATGATCGTCGTCATGGCCGCAGGTCTCGCCGCCAACCTGACAGCGAACCCCTTTGAGGCGGTGACGACCGTTACGGTGCAAATCGTCACAGCCCTGGTTGGTGACCAGGAGTTCGATAGCCCCAAGACACTGGACCCGGCAATGAGTGAAGCCACAAAAGCTGTTAAAAAATCGCTGACAAGGCGTTATCGCAAAGAGAAGATTTTCAGAGCGGTCGGGATGACGGCCATCCTTGTCGGTCTTTCATTTGTCGTCATCCTGTTCACGAATATCATCTCGAAGGGTTATCCGGCGTTCCAGCAAACCTACATCAAGCTTCCGATCCACTTCGACGAGCAGGTTATCGATCCGAAAGGAGAACGGGATCCTGAAGCGATGCGCCGCGCCGACTATATGGGGCTTATCAAGGAGTCGCTGCGCGAGGCCTTTCCGGATGTCAAAGGCAGAAGTGACAAGCGTGATCTCTATAACCTGGTGAGCAAGGGTGCTGCCTATGAGTTGGCTGACATGGTGCTGGCTGATACGGGCCTCATCGGACAGACCAGGGAGTTGTGGCTACTTGCCGATGACGAAATCGACACGCTCGTCAAAGGGTATGTGACAAACAGCGAGACATTCCCGCTTGCCGGTGAGCCTGCTGTTTTTGAAAACGACGGCATACTCCGGATCACGGGGGATACAGCCACGACGGAATCCCTGCACAACTTGCTCCAGAACCTTGTGCCCGCAGAGACGGGTGGTGAAAAGGATGTCGTGACGCTACCTGACGATGCTGCGAGTCTTCTGCTCGAAGTCCAGGGTGGCCTGGTGCGTGTCACCGGGTTTGACGCGTCAGGCGTGACGGGGAAGGTCCTTTCTCCACTGAGTCCCGATGCAGCGGGTACCGGCTGGACACTCGTCTGGCATGAGACGCCCGAAGCCGAACGGCGCGTCAAGGACAAGACAATCTTCTGGGTACGCACCCTGGAATCTCGCGGTTCGGTCGAGAAACATTTCAATACCGTTTTCTTCACGAGTGGGGACTCGCGCGAGCCCGAGCAGTCAGGCATTGCCGGTGCGCTTGCCGGTTCGATGCTGACACTCATCGTGACCTTGCTTCTGTCGTTTCCGATCGGTGTCGGGGCGGCCATCTATCTCGAAGAATTTGCGCCCAGGAATCGCTGGACCGATCTCATCGAGGTGAATATCAACAATCTTGCGGCTGTGCCCTCGATCGTTTTCGGTCTGCTTGGTCTCGCAGTCTTCATCAGTTTCTTCGGGTTGCCGCGATCCGCGCCTCTGGTGGGCGGTCTCGTACTGACATTGATGACACTGCCCACGATCATCATCGCCTCCCGTGCTGCGCTGAAATCCGTGCCGCCATCAATCAAGGAAGCAGCACTGGGAGTCGGCGCGTCGAAAATGCAGGCCATGTTTCATCACGTATTACCGCTGGCCCTGCCCGGTATGCTGACAGGAACCATTATCGGCATGGCACAGGCGCTTGGTGAGACAGCACCGCTGCTCATGATCGGCATGGTTGCCTTTATTGTCGATATACCACAGGGTTTCACAGACAATGCGACTGTCTTGCCTGTCCAGATCTTTCTCTGGGCAGACAGTCCTGAGCGTGCATTCGTGGAGAGGACATCTGCAGCCATCATGGTTCTTCTGGCATTTTTGATCGCCATGAACGCACTGGCCGTATTCCTGCGCAAAAAATTCGAGCGTAAATGGTAGGAGATGTTATGAACAAGGCTACTGATTTCGAACATATGGAGCACGAGATCGTCGGGACGGTCGGTACTCCACTTGTCGATAAGCCCAAGATGTCGACACGGAATGTCGATGTTTATTATGGAGACAAGCAGGCGATATTCGATGTCAATCTCGATCTCGCTGAAAACGAGGTCATTGCGCTCATTGGTCCATCTGGCTGTGGCAAGTCGACCTATCTGCGCTGCCTCAACCGCATGAACGACACTATCGATATCTGTCGTGTCACCGGCCGGCTAATGCTCGATGATGAGGATATCTATAACAAGTCGATGGACCCTGTGCTGCTTCGGGCGCGTGTCGGCATGGTGTTCCAGAAGCCGAACCCGTTTCCGAAATCTATCTATGACAACGTCGCCTACGGTCCAAAATTGCATGGCCTTGCATCAAACAGGGCCGAACTTGACGAAATCGTTGTCACCAGCCTGCAGAAAGCCGGCTTGTTTGAGGAGGTGAAAGACCGACTGGATGCACCTGGTACAGGCTTGTCGGGTGGTCAGCAACAACGCCTCTGCATTGCCCGCACGATCGCCGTAAGTCCCGAGGTCATCCTCATGGACGAGCCGGCGTCTGCACTGGATCCGATCGCGACAGCAGTCATCGAGGAACTCATCGATGAATTGCGAGCAAACTTCACGATCGCGATTGTGACGCACTCAATGCAGCAGGCAGCGCGTGTTTCGCAGCGCACAGCCTATTTTCACCTCGGGAAACTTGTCGAGGTCGGCGAGACCAACCAGATTTTTACGAACCCGAGTCACCAGTTGACGGAAAACTACATTACCGGACGTTTCGGATAACACCGTTGTTCCAGGAAAAGACGATGGAAAAAGACCTTTATCTTTCACAACATATCTCCCAGAGGTTCAACGTCGAACTCGAGGAGATCCGGAATCGTGTCATGCGAATGGGTGGCCTGGTCGAAAAACAGATCAGTCGTGGCATGAAAGCGCTGCAGACTTCAGACTCTGAACTCGGTGAACTGGTTACCTCTTCTGATTACGAGATCAATGCCCTCGAGGTGGATATCGACGAAGAGTGCATGCAGATCCTGGCCCGTCGTCAGCCGGCTGCGAGTGACCTGCGCCTGATTGTGACCATCATCAAGACCATCACAGATCTCGAGCGAATCGGAGACGAGGCCGAGAAGCTTGGACGCTATTCTGTCTTGCTGGCTGACGAGAACACGACGCCGGGGCACTTTGTTGAAATCGGACATCTTGGTGAACATGTCAAGCGCATGTTGAATGATGCACTGGATGCCTTCGCACGGCTTGATATCGAGGCTGCACTGAGAACGATCGCGGATGATGAACTGGTCAACGAAGAGTTCGACGCCATCTCTCGCCAGTTGATTACGCGGATGATGGAGGATCCGCGCGAGATCAGGAATGCGCTGCGTATCTCCTGGTGTGCGCGTGCCCTCGAGAGGATGGGGGATCACACCAAGAATATCTGCGAATATGTCGTTTTTCTCGTTCAGGGCAAGGACATTCGTCATACGAGCCTGGAAAAAATGCAGGAGTCGACGGGCATCGATTTCGGGGATTGAGATCAACAGGGACAACATGGATGGGCCCTGGCCCGGCATGCTGCCGGGCTTTTTGTTTACGGCAGTTTCACGACTTGTGGAAGAAAAGCGTCTTGAGATA
>JARRMW010000110.1:0-3282 GCA_037385685.1 Gammaproteobacteria bacterium | reverse complement strand
CGCGCCGACGCGCGCATTAGAATCAATCCATCACGGAGCAATTCAAAAAACATTATGACCTGAACAACCTGGTGTACTGCGTCTCGTGCCTGCTACTCGCGATCGCGAGCGCAGGGTTCGATGCCCCGATCGCGTCGTCCTCGATGGCGAGGCTGCGCTCGACTACATCAGGCAGGATCTCTGCCAGCCGCATCAGCAGCTGCTGTCCCTCTGTCTGGCCAAGCGGGATAATCTTGACGGCCGCAAGCACCAGGTTCTCGAGCCAGCTCCAGGCATAGCCTCTGGCAGCATCGACGGAAGAAATTTCCCAGCCTGCAGCCGCCGTGGCGAAACCTGCCGCCTGGCAGGAAGCCAGGACGGTTTTCCATGCCTGTGCATTCGGCACGCCAAGCGCCACAAGCAGTTCGGCGAGCGCGCGTCCTCGATTGATCTCTTCCTGGCGCAATTCTGCCGTCTCGCGACTAGCGAGCAGGAACTGCGACCAGCTTTCCAGCGCATCGACATCCTCTTCCCGTGCTGCAACATGAAGACGCTGCAAAACAGGGAGGTCAACATGAAGAATGGACGTTACGAGCTGGTCCTCGATCCATTTTCCGAGTGATTCTGCCGAATCGATCCAGCCGCACTCGACTGCCCACTCGATCCCCTGGGAATAGGTGAAGGAGCCGATCGGAAGAGACGGGCTGACGAGATGCATCAGCCTCACCAGCGCAAGACCGGATTCAGTGACGATGTTGATGCTCATGGGCATGGCCGTGATGATGCGTGTGACCCGGCGCATGGCCATAGTTGCCATAGGCCCCGGATTCCGGCTCGAATGGCGCCTGCTCCACAACGACATCGAGACCGAGTCCGCGCACCATGTCATCGAGTACATGATCATGCTGATAGCGCACGAACCCGGGCTCTATCTGCAATGCAACATGGCGGTTGCCGAGGTGATAGCAGGCACGCGCAAGCATGTATGCATCTTCGCTGCAGACGGTCGAAACCGTCTCCGGAGCAGCCCGAACCTCCACGATGGCGCCATCGACAGAGCAGAGCAGGTCGCCATCACGCAGAATCGATCCGCGCGGCAGGAAAAGCCCGGCTTCCCTGCCGTCGTCGAGCGTCACTTTGACGCGGCTGCGGATACGCAGTTCCAGCGGGAGGGTGATACTGCCGGTTGCAGTTCCCGAATCGATTTTTTGTGTCAGTTTCAACACGGGACCACCTCAGAAGAGAAAATAACGCTGGGCCATTGGCAATACCTCGGCAGGCTCGCACATCAACAGCTGGCCATCGGCCCTGACCTGGTAATTCTGCGGATCCACCTCGATCACCGGCTGGTAATCGTTCAGAATCATGCTGGACTTGGTTACCATGCGGCAATTCGAAACCCTGCCAACCCGGTTTTTCAATCCAAGCCGATCCGCCATCCCCGCCTCGATAGCGGCTTGCGACATGAAGGTCATGACAGTGGAGTGGCGCGCGCCACCCAGTGCCCCGAACATCGGCCGATAATGAACAGGCTGGGGTGTCGGAATGGATGCATTCGGATCCCCCATGGGAGCCGCAACGATCATGCCACCCTTGATGATCAGCGAAGGTTTGGTGCCGAAAAAGGCCGGTTTCCAGAGGACCAGGTCAGCAAGCTTGCCGACCTCGACCGAACCGACTTCGTGGGCAATACCATGCGTGATGGCCGGATTGATGGTGTACTTTGCGATGTAGCGCCTTGCGCGGAAATTGTCATGATCCGCAGGGTCGCCCTCGAGTGAACCGCGCTGCACCTTCATCTTGTGCGCCGTCTGCCAGGTCCTGGTCACGACCTCGCCGACCCGTCCCATCGCCTGGGAATCCGAGGCGATCATCGAAAAGGCGCCGAGGTCGTGCAGAATGTCCTCGGCCGCGATGGTTTCTCGGCGAATTCTCGACTCGGCGAATGCCACATCCTCCGCAATGCCCGGATCGAGATGGTGGCATACCATGAGCATATCGAGATGCTCATCGACCGTGTTGATGGTGTAGGGCCGCGTCGGGTTCGTCGATGAAGGCAGGATATTCGCCTGACCACACGCCTTGATGATATCCGGCGCATGTCCGCCGCCAGCACCCTCCGTGTGGTAGGTATGGATCGTACGCCCCTTCATCGCAGCCAGGGTCTGCTCTACGAAACCGGATTCATTGAGCGTGTCCGTGTGAATTGCGACCTGCACGTCCATTTCATCGGCAACGCCAAGACAACAGTCGATCGCTGCCGGTGTGGTACCCCAGTCCTCGTGCAACTTGAGACCGATCGCGCCCGCGGCGATCTGCTCACGCAGTGCACCCGGGAGGCTCGCATTACCCTTGCCGAGAAACCCGAGGTTCATCGGCAATTCGTCTGCTGCCTGCAGCATGCGGTGAATATTCCAGGGGCCGGGAGTGCAGGTGGTCGCGTTGGTGCCTGTCGCAGGACCGGTTCCGCCGCCAAGCATGGTCGTGACGCCTGACATCAGCGCCTCATCGACCTGTTGCGGGCAGATGAAATGAATGTGCGAATCGATACCCCCGGCCGTCAGGATCTGGCCTTCGCCGGCGATCGCCTCTGTACCAGGTCCCACGAGGATGTTGACACCGGCCTGCGTGTCCGGGTTGCCGGCCTTGCCGATGCCGGTGATACGACCGTCCTTGATACCGATGTCGGCCTTGACGATACCCCAGTGGTCAAGGATCAGGGCGTTCGTGATGACGACATCGACGACCTCGCCTGACTCGAGCTGACACTGGCCCATACCGTCGCGAATGACCTTGCCACCACCGAATTTCACCTCGTCGCCATAGACCGTATGATCCTGCTCGACCTGGATAAAGAGATCCGAATCACCGAGGCGTACACGATCGCCGGTCGTTGGGCCATACATCTCGGCATAGGCTTGCCTGCTGATCGTTGCCATCTCATTCACCTCCGTCGAGCGGCCCCATGACGAGACCGTTGAAACCGTAAACCATCCGCTTGCCGGCATAGGCAACGAGTTCCACCTCGCGTGTCTGTCCGGGTTCGAAGCGCACAGCTGTGCCGGCCGGGATATTGAGCCGGAAGCCGCGCGTCGTATCGCGATCGAAATCGAGTGCCGGGTTGGTCTCGAAAAAATGGTAATGCGAACCGACCTGAACAGGGCGGTCACCCGTGTTCGCGACCGTCACCCTGACCGTCTCGCGGCCGGCATTGAGTTCAAGTTCACCGTCAGCGGCGATCACTTCACCTGGAATCATGTTTCATCTCCAGCTTAGAGAATGGGACGCAGAGTTCGCAAAGCC
>JARRMW010000109.1:0-5568 GCA_037385685.1 Gammaproteobacteria bacterium | reverse complement strand
ATGATCAAGCCGATGACGTTGGTCCGGCGGCTGCGCATGCTGCGGGCCGCCAGGCTGGAGGTGTAGCCCATCTCTCGGATGACGTCCCGGACCTTTTCATAGGTTTCCGGTGCGACATCATCCTTATCATTCAGCACGCGCGATACGGTTGAGACCGATACACCAGCGGTGCGTGCTACATCTTGGATTGTAATGGCCTTCTTGCCACGTCCCATGAGCTCCGCCTAACTGACCTCGCCCAGAACCGTTTCAGTAACTATACCGGCATCGTTGCCGGTATCCTTATCGCATTATATCAGAAAGCGCGAGCTCTGTCAAGAGCCAAATCGCACGAGAAGGGGGGTGGAAAGCGATGATTTCTTGGTTACTCGCGCAGTGATGGATTCGGTAGACTGACACCTCAGGCTAAGTAGGTAGCCGAAAGTTTCTTGCAGTTCCCAGATGATTGTGGTGCAACGATGACGGAATCTCGTCTTCTTGCATGCCCAGCTCTCTCAACCCTGCCACAACCCCGACATCGGCTTTGAGCTGCTGGCGGACCGCCTTCACAGCGGAAGCCGCAGTCTCCAGCGGCGACAGGCCATATACATCAACGCCTAGGGCCTGGGCCACGCGTCCCGTCTTTACCGGACAAGCCACGGCATTGTACTCCATGATGTGGGGCAACAAGATGGCGTTGGCCACACCGAGGGGGATGTCGTAGAACCATCCCAGGGGATGGGCCATAGCATGATAATTCCCCAGACGCGTGAAGCCAAAGGCAGCGGCCACCATTGTGCTGGCAATGGCCAGGTTTGGCCATGGCTTCCAGGTTGCCCCGGTTCTGGCCGATGAGGTGAATGCCGTGCAGGGCCAGTGCCTCGGTGAAGAGTTGGGCAACAACGAAGTATAGCATTCGATGCCGTGGGTCAGTGCATCCAGGCCGGTGCTTGCAGCAATCTTGGCCGGCATAGTCACCATCAGCGAAGGATCCACGATGGCCACGGATGGCATGGCCTGCGGACCGCCGATGATCATCTTGTAGCGCCGCACCACGTCGGTGATGACGATAAACGGGGTTACTTCCGCCCCGGTGCCCGCGGTGGTGGGGATGGCGATGATGGGCGCCGGCTTTTGCCCGATCTTGCCGATGCCTTCGTAGTCACGGATCGAGCCGGGATTCGTAGCCATCACCGCCGCTGCTTTGGCCACGTCCATCGAGCTGCCACCGCCCAGGTCCACCACGCTGTTGCACGCTTCTTGGCGGAACAGGTTCGTCGCCTTTTCCACCGTCTCTACACTGGGATTGGGCTCTGTCTCGTCGAACAGTGCAAAAGGGACTCAGCCCGTCTCCAAAACCGCGGTGAGCATGTCCAGCAGGCCTGCCTTCTTGACCCCCTGGTCGGTCGCAATCAATACCTTGGGCCGGTCCTCGATCTTGACCTGTTCCACCACACGTTCCAGAGCCCCGACTGCGAACAGAATCTGCGTTGGGATCTGGAATGCCACGACGTTCTGTTGCACAACTCCGTCTCCTTCTTGCTACGGTTACTCGCTGCGAACCATAAAGCGCGCTTTCAAAGCATGCGGATCTAGAGAATGTGCTCCTACAAAGAGCTCATATTCGAGCGGTTCCACAACGAAATCTGCCCGAGTTTCATCATAGTAAGCCAGCCGAGGTATTGGCACACTGAGCTGTACGGTCTTGGTTCCACCGGGCTGCAGGGCAATTCGGGTGAACGCCTTGAGTTCTTTGGGCGCTCGCTCCACTGCTGATCCAATGGCCGAGATGTAGAGCTGCACCACTTCCTCACCTGTGTGTGCCCCGATGTTGGAGACATCCAGACTCACCTTCAAGATTTCTGACGGGCCGAGTTGGTTCTGGGCGAGTTTCAAGCTGGCATAGCGGTAGCGGGTGTAACTGAGGCCAAAACCAAAGGGGAAAGCGGGCGTGTTGCCATCGCGCTCAAACTTGCGGTAACCGTGCCATAGGTCGTATTCGATTTCAGTCGCATCCCTGTCAAAGATGGGCAGGTCTTCAGCCCGTCTGGGAATGACGAACGGCAGCTTGCCACTTGGGTTGACCCGCCCTAGCAGGATATCTGCCAGGGCATGGCCGCCCTCCATGCCAGGGTACCAGAGCATCAGAATGGCCGGCACACTGGCGCGCCAAGCTTCCATGATAACTGCACTTCCGCCCATCACTGCGACGATGGTCCGTGGATTCACGCTAGCAATGGCCCGGATCAACGCCTCATCTTCAGGGTGCAGCGTCAGCTGGTCACGGTCGCCGCCGGTCAAGAACTCATCATCCACTTGGCCGCCCGCGTCTTGCATAAATCTTTGGGCGAGGGACACCTCCTCCGGGGAAGGCGGCGGGAAGATTGGAGCCATGTTTTCCATGGTGTCCGGGTCCATAAACTCGCCTTCATCCACGTGGGTGTAACCCACCACCAGTACCACCGCATCGGCGGCCCGGGCGGTGGCTTTGGCCCGTTCGAGGTCGCTGCCATCGTCGTGTAGTACGTCTGCGTGCCCTTCGATCGCGGCCTGAATCCCGGCGAGCGGGGTGACCACGTAGGCGGGACGGGTGTTGCTGGAGCCGGCGTCGCCAGTGTTGGGCGTATCGGCCAGCCGGCCAATCACGGCAATTCTCTTCACGTCCCGCAGCGGGAGTAGGTCGCCCTCGTTTTGCAGAAGCACTATGGATTTCTCCGCTGCTTCTCGCGCCAGCGCCCGGTTGGCCTCGCTGCCGACCTGTGCCGCATCATAATCGCCGGGCTGGATCAGCCGGAGTTGTTGGCGTAGCAGACGTAACACGGCATCATCAACTCGCTCTGGCGGGACTTGGCCGTTCTCAACCAGGCGTTTCAGATGCTGATGATAGTGCATTTGAAAAGGCATCTCCAGGTCTTCCCCGGCCAGTGCCGCTTTTCTGGCATCGCGCATGCCAAACATAAAATCGGACAGCACGTACCCCACAAAGCCCCACTGGTTCTTGAGGATGTCAGTCAGCAAGACCTTGTTCTGCCCGCACCATTCCCCGTTGACGCTGTTATACGCGCTCATCACCGCCGCCACCCCTTCGTCCACTACACGCTTAAAGTGGGCCAAGTACATCTCATGGAGCGCCCTGGAGCTTATGCGCACATTGACCTTTGCTGCACGCCCCGGGTGAGTGCGGCGCCCAGTTCGCCCAGATGGTACGGGTCCTCGCCATAGGTTTCTTGAGCGCGTCCCCAGGCTGGATGACGGAGTAGGTTGATGCAAACCCCGCCAAACAGGGTGCCGCCCAGAGCGCGCAGCTCGCGCCCAATGACATCCCCGATGCGTTCTTCAAGTGCTATGTCCCACGTTGCGCCTCGGGCCATGGAAACCGGGAAAGTGGTAGCTCCCTCCATTACCACGCCACGAGGGCCATCCGCAAAGCGGATCCCGGGGATACCCAGTCGGGGAATGACACCCGCATTCCACGGATGATCGCCGTATCCTCCACCCATCATCTCCACTATGCCGAGCCAAAAAGCCACATCGCCATCCATCATCCCGAGCTTCTCGTCCAGCGTGAGTTGTGCCAGCAGTTCGTGGGCCTTGGCCTCAATCTGCTCAGTGGCGAGTTCCACTTCCGGCTCAAAGCCGGAAAAAGCTACTGGGTCATTGGTTTGAACCATGGCTAAACCTCCTCGAATTTCGTGCCTTTGCGCTTTGGGCTGATGCCTGTCCTCCGCCGCTCATCCCCCGCTTTGCAGCAGTTTCGAGCGAACGGGTCGCACCAGCGACTTGCTGGGCGGCGGACCCTTGGTGTCTAGCTCAGGCGGCTAGTGCCTTGACGATCTCCTGGCAGAACTCGGGTAGATCATCCGGCACGCGACCCGTGATGATGTTGCCATCCCGCACCGCTGGCACATCCACAAAGTCCGCCCCCGCATTCGCCAAGTCATCCCGCACAGCGACGTAGCCAGTGGCCTGCTTCCCCTTCATGACCCCCGCTGAGATCAGCACCCACGGACCATGGCAGATGGCAGCTAGTAGCTTGCCCCGTCGATGGCACTCACGTACCAGTTCGAGCGTGCCCGCATGTAATCGTAAGGCATCCGGCGAATACCCTCCAGGAAAGAGCAGGCAGTCGATCTCTTCGACATTGAGTTCTTCAAGACTGCTTATCCTGTATCGGTTGCCTTCCGCCATCACCGGGATGGGTACTGGATGACCGAATCGACCCGTGACCGGTTTCCCGGCCATGTAGGGGCGGGGATGGAGCCCCTCGTTCACCGGCACTACTACAATTTCAGCTCCCTCCTCGTTGAGCCTCAGCACAGGGTAGAGGAGCTCAATGTCCTCGAACTCCTGAGCCACCATGATCACTACCTGCTTGCTTGTTAGTTGACCTGCCATTTGGCACCCTCCTTTCATACAGCTCTGATATTACTTACAGGAACCTCACTACATCGCCGCTCAACGGTGCGCATCAGCCACAGGCCTGCCGAGCGCAGCGAGGTGAAGCTTGTCGGCTGCATGTGCGTGTTAGCTCTTCTGCATGGCGCCTACAAACACATCTGATCAGCGGCCATAAACAGATACATGCATGCTGCTACTGGAGCCGAATGGCTCTTGGCTCCAGCCGCCCCAACGGTTCTTAAGCCGCAACCCTGCGATTCTTGCCATCAAGTCGAGTTCACTGGGCCACGCATAACGCTGGACCACCGGATTCAGGTGGATTCCTGCGGGTGATAGAGAAACATGACTCTCCTCAATCATTTGCCGTCCTGCATCATGTCGAAGCACATCGAGTCGAACCTCATTGACTTCAATAGCTTCCGCTTCTACATATTGGTCATTTTGCAGTCGGTAGAGAAAGGCTGGCACCAATGCCTCGATGACGAAAGAGCCATCCTCGGTAAGATGCTGGGCGACATTCATGAAACATTTGACCTGATCCTCCTGAGTGAGAAGGTTAAACAGCGTATTCCACACAACGTAGATCAAGCGGTAAGTACCAGACGCGGGCACATCAGCAAAGTCCCCAATGACAACTGGGATTTTGTCCCCCCCTGGCTTGGCTCGCAACTGGTCAACCATAGCGGGTGAAATATCAATCCCCTCAACGCGAATACCGCGAGCGGCGAGCGGCAAAGCAACCCGCCCGGTGCCAATGGCAAGTTCCAAAGCGGGGCCATTGCCAGCCAGCCGTGCCAAGAACTCGACTGCTGCAACCTCGTCGCCGCGCTGGAGATCTCGATACAGCTCGGAGGCATCATCACCAAAACTCATTATTGGTTCATAGTCTTTCATTCTCCAGTCAAACTCCCTTCAGGGAACTATTGAGTAGCTGGCACTGCGCAAAATCGCTGTCGATTATGAAATGCCGCGCTGGACTTTGGCACTGAATCGGACCGGGCCGCTGGTCATCCGCTTGACCAATGACGTGGCACAGGTTCAGGACGTGGTGTTGATTGCGCTGCGCATCCTGGTGCGCGCCCCACTGCTGTTCGTGGGCAGCCTGATCATGGCTGTGGCAACCAGCCCACGATTGGCCCTGATCTTGCTGGTCCTGGACCCGTTTGTCATCGGATTGCTTGTCTGGGCAGT
>JARRMW010000108.1:0-3457 GCA_037385685.1 Gammaproteobacteria bacterium | reverse complement strand
GAGCAAACCTGCTACGCCTGCCATCCGGGCAAGAATACCCAGTGCCTACGCGGGGCGATGTTCAACGGCGGCATGGTCTGCCAGGACTGCCACGGCAACATGGCGCAGGTCGGCAACGACTTCACGCAGGATTTTCCGAACAATGCCGGCAATATGGATACGACCAAGCGTATCTCCTGGGCAGACGAGCCGGGCTGCCAGTCCTGCCACACGGGTGACGCCATGAGCAACCTTGCCGGTGATCATTCTGACGTGGTCGCAGCTGACGGTATTCGGCTGCTGCAGGCCTACATCAATAAAACGCATCCGGATGATGGAAGCCAGGTCGCCGAAATGATCCAGGCTCCGAATTCGCGCTTCGCGGAGAACCAGAGCCTCTATCGGCTGAGCCAGGGACATGGCGGCGTCAAGTGCGAGAACTGCCACGGCAGCACGCACGCGATCTGGCCAGTCACGCCGCGCGAAGGCCCCTTCGTCGCCAACGACAACCTGGCAGCGATCCAGCTGCAGGGACATGACGGCAAGATCCAGGAGTGCGATGTCTGCCACGAGCGCGGCGCCGACGGTAACCTCAGTATGCCGCTCAGCCTTGATGGCCCGCACGGCATGCATCCCGTCAACGACAACCGCTGGAACCACCAGCATCGCAATTTCACAGGAGGACGGTTCGCCAACTGCAAGGGCTGTCATGGTCAGGATCTGACAGGCACTGTCCTGTCAGCCACGTCAGCAGACCGCGTACTCGATTGCAAGAACAGCCAGGGTGATTTCCCCGACTGTTCAGCTG
This sequence comes from Gammaproteobacteria bacterium, assembly GCA_037385685.1. Taxonomy (GTDB): domain Bacteria; phylum Pseudomonadota; class Gammaproteobacteria; order Chromatiales; family Chromatiaceae; genus Sva-25. Next base: position 2,670 of record JARRMW010000108.1, on the reverse strand, counting down.
GCAACGCGACAGCATTTGTTGAGGCCGGAACGGAAATCGGCTGCGGCAACTGTCACAAGCAGAAGTAGGAGAAATAATTTCTGCAGTCATAAACGGGCGGCAATAGTCGCCCGTTTTTCATGGTGATGTCTCTTCGGCCTGCTGCCCGAGCAGGCTCTCAATGATGTCGATGGTCTCCTCACTATCCCACTCTATTGCGCCCCTGACCAGGTAACGAAGCTTGCCGTCCCGGTCGATCACGAAGCTTGTCGGCAGCCCCTTCACTTCCCACGCATAAAAGGCCTCGCTCTCCCGATCGTAGAGCACGGGAAAGTCGATCGGTTGCCGCTTGAAGAAACGCTTCAGGCGATTGGGTGGTTCAGCGACATTCACACCGAGTATCTCGAACGGCTGGTCGGCAAACTCCTTCCTGAGCCGGTTGAGGCTCGGCAATTCTCGCACACAAGGTGTACACCAGCTGGCCCAGAAATTTACGACAAGCACCCGGCCCCGGTAGCTTTCGAGCCTGTGCACTTTGCCGTCATCGTCCGCGAGTTCCAGCTGTGGTGCATCCATCAGCTCATCGGTTTCGTGCAACCCGGCTTGAGCCGCAAATGCAGACGACAAGAGCAGGAGGAGGATCAGGAAACGAAAGCGGGCCATGAGGAGTTGTGAACAGTTGTTTTGATCCATTGAAACACAGGCATATTCACACATCCAGCTCACAATGGTTTGAGACATGACTGGAGAACAGTGGTCAGGCTCCTTGATGCACACTGTCCGGGGATTTCCTGCCTCAGTGTCAGGAAAACACGGGAACGGTGTCTGTTACCATCACACGAGGCACGGACAGGACGTCGTAACAGAACAGGACAATCTGATCACGAAGCAATATTTGCCGGATTGACGCAATGATGAATATCTCAAGCACAGCCCCGACTGTTTCGCCGGATGACCGGCTGAACATGGACTTCTCTCGGCAGGTCGTTGTCAGGACTTTCGAACAGGAATGGATACCCAGCCCCAGCAGCACTGTCTGGCGCAAGCCACTGGAACGGGAGGCTGCAGAGCATGGCCACACGACAAGCATCGTGCGTTTCGAGGCGGGATCAAGCTTTTCCCGTCATACTCACCCGCTTGGCGAAGAGATCCTTGTCCTGGATGGCGTCTTTTCCGACGAACATGGTGACTATGGTCCCGGCAGCTACATTCGCAACCCACCGGGATCCTCACACTCTCCTTTCAGTCGCGAAGGCTGCACCCTCTTCGTGAAACTCGACCAGTTTCATCCTGATGATTCGGAGCAGGTCATGATCGATACCCGGACGACCGCATGGCTGCCCGGACAGGGAGGCCTCGAGGTCATGCCACTGCACGAGTTTCGTGGCGAACATGTCGCACTGGTCAAGTGGCCGGCAGGCGAACGCTTTCAACCCCATACCCACTTCGGCGGCGAGGAGATACTCGTGCTAAGCGGCGAGTTCCGGGATGAGCACGGCAACTATCCGGCCGGTACATGGCTTCGCAGTCCGCACATGAGCAAGCACTTTCCTTTCGTTGATCAACCGACAATCATCTGGGTCAAAGTCGGACATTTGCCGGTTTAGACATCCGGTCATTCATGTGTCAGAGATCATTTTCTGACGAAAATACTCTCTGGCACCGGTTTTTGATGTACCGAGCAGCTTTGTCGGGAGAATGATGTACCCGGTATGAATCAAGAATCCTGTTCACGATAACCCTGCTGTTTCCGGTCTTGATACAGCTGCTGACAAAAAGCATGCTTTTATAATCGTTATTCAGTACATCACAACGAAACGATCACTTAACCAGTCCGCCACTCATGGCCTGCACTCAGGGGACAGCCCAATGATTTCGAACAACATGTCCGAAAAGCTCAACGCTCAAATCAATCGCGAAATGTACTCCGCCTATTTCTACCTGGGCCTCTCAGCGCAAGCCGAGGCCGCAAATCTCAAGGGTGCAGCATCCTGGTTCTTTGCCAAGTATGGTGAGGAGATGGAGCATGCACTGAAGATCTACCGTTACCTCGTCGATCAGGATGCAGCAGTGAGTTTTACCGGGATCGCGGCACCGCCTTCCCAATCCGAGGGCGTTTTACACATGTTCGAACAGACGCTGGCACATGAACGTGAAGTGACAGGGGCGATTAACGAGCTGGTGGACCAGGCCCTGAGTGAAAAGGACCATGCAACCAACGTCTTCCTGCAATGGTTTGTCACCGAACAAATCGAGGAGGAAGCGACAGTCAACGACATACTCGGCCGCTTGCGCCTCTTTGGTGACCAGGGACAGGGATTGTTCATGATCGACAACGAATTGGCTGAACTGGCTAAACAGATCAACCTGGAAGGCTGAAAGTCATGTCAGGTCTCTGAAGGACCGCGAGATGGGGAAGAAAGCCGGTAAATGCTGCAAGAAATTCAAGAAAGGCAAACGCTGTAAAAAATGTCCTGCCTCTAAAAAATGAAGCCTGACGTTAACTGGCATTTCACTCACCCGTTTAGCAAAGGCGATTGTTGTATGTTCAGGCGCCAGATCATTCAGGTATCAGAGATCATTTTCTGGCGAAAATAATCTCCGACACCTCAGGGCCGGAAATCCGACGGGTGCAGAATGAAAAAACCCGGCCTGTTGAGCCGGGTTTTTTGAAATGGCGCGCCCGGAAGG
>JARRMW010000107.1:0-3461 GCA_037385685.1 Gammaproteobacteria bacterium | reverse complement strand
TAGGACAAGCTTGACTATGGTGTAAGGTTAAATCCATGGAAGAACAAAGAGCCAAACTGGAAAAACTGATTGCGCTAGGATGGCTGATCGCCGCAGTAGTAGCATTAGCCGGTTGCGCATCAAAAGATATTAGGCGCGTCAACAATTTATCAGTACCGGTAGGACAAACCTCGACAGCCATAATTGGAGTTCCGTTCGTTTCCCATGAATACGGGACGGTTGAATCCCCCTCTGTCAGGATAGTTGTCGCCTCACTTGAGTCATTGTAATCGAAGTTGAGGTGGGTGGTAGAGAGTGAGAGATGAAGCGCTATTCAGCAGAACGAAGAGAGTCGGTGATCCAGAAGATGATGCCCCCTCATAATATTCCGATACCGCGACTGGCTGAGGAGAGCGGTATTTCGGATGTCACCCTGTACACTTGGCGTAAACAAGCCAGAGTGGAGGGGATCGCTGTGCCAGCTGATGGAAAGAATCCGGAGAATTGGTCATCGGAAGACAAGTTTGCCATTGTCTTGGAAGCTGCATCATTGAATGAGGCAGAGCTGGCCGAGTACTGTCGCCGGAAGGGTTTGTATATCGAGCAGATCGCGGCCTGGCGGAAGGTCTGCCTGCAGGCCAATGCCGATAGTGTCGCTCAGGCCAAGGCCCAGCGGGAACAGAGCAAGAAGGACCGCAGGCAGATCAAGCAGCTGGAGCGTGAACTGCACCGCAAGGAGAAGGCACTGGCAGAAGCCGCAGCCTTGCTGATACTCCAAAAAAAGCCCAGGCGATCTGGGGGGACGCAGAGGACGAATGATCAGTACCCCGGATCGCCATTATGCCGTTGAGTTGATCGACGAAGCCGTCACCGCCGGTGCGCGACAGCACAAGGCCTGTGAGATCCTGGAGATCAGTGCGCGTACCTACCAGCGTTGGACGCAGGACCAAGCTGTTTTGAGTGATCGCCGTCCCGGTGCTCAACGCCCGGCCCCGGCCAACAAGCTCAGTCGCGAGGAACGGGAAGCCATCCTGGCCGTCAGCAACAGCTCGGCATTCCGCAGCCTGCCGCCCAGCCAGATTGTACCCGCACTGGCCGATGAGGGGCGCTACCTGGCCTCGGAGTCGAGCTTCTACCGGGTATTGCGAGCAGCGGATCAGCAGCATCACAGAGGCCGTAGTGAGGAATCACAGCGCAAGGCCCCGAGCACACACTGTGCCGTCGGTCCCAATCAGGTCTGGTGCTGGGACATCACGTGGCTACCGGGTCCTGCCCGTGGGCTGTTCTATTATCTCTATATGATCATGGATCTCTACAGCCGCAAGATCGTTGCCTGGGAAGTTCACGAGAATGAAGCCAGTGATCTGGCCGCGCGACTGATCCGCAAGGCCTGTCTGGCAGAAGGGGTTGTGTCACAACCGCTGGTGCTGCACTCGGATAATGGCAGTCCCATGAAAGGATCCAGCATGCTGGAGACCCTGCACCGGTTGGGGGTGACCTCCTCCTTCAGCCGTCCACGCGTCAGCAACGACAATGCCTATGCTGAATCGCTGTTCCGGACCTGCAAGTACCGGCCGGACTACCCGGCGAACGGCTTTGCCACCCTCGATGAGGCCAGAGCCTGGGTACTGTCATTCAGTCGCTGGTACAACACGCAGCACAAACACAGCGGGCTGAGGTTCACGACACCGGTGCAGCGTCATACGGGTGAGTCAACGGCCATACTCGAACACCGGCAGCAGGTATACCGGCTAGCCAGAGACCGTAATCCCAACCGCTGGAGTGGTGAAATCAGGAACTGGAAGTTACCGGAGATGGTCTGGTTAAACCCAGAGAAAGAACAGTCTGAATTAAACCAGGCTGCGTAGGCTCAAGCGACAACTATGTTGACAAACACCGTACCCGTGAATTCAACTTTGAAGTGCAACGGTTAGCGAAGTCCTGGTTTTAAAGAAGACTTCATAGGGTGTCCGATAGCCCAGTGATTTTCTCGGACGGTGATTGAGTTTATCCATGGCCATTTCAATTTCATGTTTTGTAACGGTCGTCAGATCCCGGTCTTTCGGGAAGTACTGCCGTATGAGTCCATTGGTATTCTCATTCAGTCCACGTTCCCAAGAGGCATAAGGATGCGCGAAATAGATGCGAGTCTCAAGGTCACTGGCCATACCCTCATGGTCGGCAAATTCACGGCCATTGTCGTAGGTGATGGTATGCACCCAGTCGATATACGGGGTAAGCCCGTCTACGACAGCATCCCGGACAGCCTCTGCCGTTTTGTGAAGGACGGACCGGATGACGGTATACAGCGACTTGCGCTCAACCAGTGTCACCAGGGCGCCCCTGTGGCCCTTGCCGATCACGGTGTCACCTTCCCAGTCACCAATGCGCCGCTTGCTGTCGACAATAGCCGGGCGGTCGTCAATCGAGACCTGGTTAGGGATACAGCCACGTCTGTCATACGATCCATAGCGCTTGCGCCGGACCTTCTGACAGCGCAGGTAACGGTACAGGTCGCCGCCTGAGTGCTTGTCTGCATAGATATACTGGTAAATCCACTCATGACTGATAGATACCCCTTGTTCCATCGCAACCCGGCCGACAACCTGTTCTGGACTCCATTCCTCGCGGATCAGCAGCTCGACTTGCTGCCAGACCTGGTTACCGATACGGGGCTGCGCCTTGTCGTAGCGCCGCGCCAATGCCAGATTGTGGGCCTGCTGGGGACGGTAGCCCTTCAGGCCCCGGTTCCGGCGAAGCTCCCGGCTGATCGTTCCCGGATCACGGCCAATGATCTCAGCAATCTCAGACTGAATATGGCCTGCTTTCTTGAGCGCGTAAATTTGGTATCGTTCCTCTTGGGTAAGCTGCGTATAGCCTCTCATGTGTGCTCCTCTTGCTTGGCGGTGAGAAAAGCCACAATGCTAACGCAGCTTGCCCTCTTACCGTCACGTAGAGTTGCACTTACAAATTGAATTCACGTGTGCTGGTAGCAGTTGTTTGCCTCAAAAGAATTACGGGCTGCAATCAGCTCATACATACCGCTAACCTTTAAGGAGTCGGTCTTATGCCTCTGGTTCACATGGTTGACATGCTGCATCACGCGTACGAAAACCACTATGCCGTAGGTGCTTTCGATGTAGTGAGCCTGGATTTCATTTCCGGGGTTATAGCAGCCGCCGAGGAAAAGCAGGCGCCGGTAATCATCAGCCTGGCTGAATCCCACTTTGAATACTTTGATTTTGAATTGCTCATGGCGGCGGTGGTCAGGGCGGCAGAACGCACAACCATACCTGTGGCAATCCATCTGGATCATGGTCAGTCCCTGGGTTCAGCCATTCGTTCCGTTAACATGGGTTGCACCGGCATCATGGTCGATGCGTCAAATCTGCCTCTTGATGAAAATATTGCTCAAACCAGGGCTGTGGTTGATATGGCCCATGCCTGCGGCATCCCTGTTGAGGGGGAACTGGGGTATGTAC
>JARRMW010000106.1:0-3465 GCA_037385685.1 Gammaproteobacteria bacterium | reverse complement strand
GGCGTTCAGCGCATCCACCAGGATGATGCCAAACAGGAATGAAACGATAAACCAGATGACGAGACAGATCGCTACCAACCTGATGTTCGCCTTCCAGTATGCTGAAGCGTCACTCATAAAGTGTCTCCTCTTGAATGTTGTTGTAATGCGTTGCCGTAATGGCCGGCCCGGAGATCGCCCTGTTGTTTGTAAACTTGTGAGGCGTCAGTCAATGGGTTGTGTGCATGACCGTGTTCATACCAGCTGCTGGTGGCAGACTGCTACGGCCCAGACCGGGTTTTTATTAATAGGTATACGGACCCGCGAATATTACTCGAAAAGGGCGTCCCTTTTCGAGTAAAACCTTGGAAATTGAAGATTTAAATATTCACTATTCCCGGTCAACCGGTTACGGGGGCATCCCGGGTGATCCAGCGGACGAGATGGTAGATACGCTGGCTCTCGGAAGAGACAGACGGGCCGTAGACGATCGCAGGAAAAAGATTGCCCGCAGGGTTTGACCTGTCGAGCGCCTCTTCCTGAGATGAAACAGCCATGACGCAGGATTCAGGAAAGCGTTTGCGGTTTTTACGCGTTGTCCTGACGACAGCAAACGTCTCGGACTGGGCTTGTGAGTCAGGGTCGACAGGAAATGGCGCCATCAATCGGTGGCGTCCTTGACGATGGACTTGAGCTTGCGAAGGTCGGCCCTTGCGAAGTCTGACCTGACAAGTTCGATGAGACCGTCACGGCGCAGGTCGGCGATAGTGCGGCTGACGGTCTCCGTGGTGAGTGCCAGCATGTTGCCGATATCCTCGCGGCCCGGCAGGTAAAATGCCTTTTCCGAGGTGTTTTCGGCGAGCCAGATCAGCAGCCGGATGACCCGGTAACGCGAAGGCCCGGTCGAGAGGCGTGTCAGCCAGGAGTCTGAGGTCGAGAGTGCATCCTGCCATTTCGTTAGAAGTGTCCTGTGCAGCTGGGGTTGTTCCGCGGCAAGCATCTCCACTGTTTTAACTGGTATCGCGCATGTATCGATCGACGTTAGCGCAATGGCATCATGCTGGTAGGTGGACCCGGTCGTAGCCTCGATACCGGCGAGGTCACCCTGCTTCAACAGACGTACGATACGCTGCGTGCCATCAGGCAGGTACTGGACCAGCTTGACAATACCCTGTCGAATCGTAAAAACCCGTTCTCCAGGGTCACCGATAGTGTAGAGGTGGTCACCTTTACTGATTTCGACCTCGCGGATCGCGCTGTGGAATTTGTTAAACACCTCGAGATCCAGATCCTGGAACAGGGCTACACTGCGTACGGTGCAGACCTTGCAGATCTCGTTTGTAAGGATTTCACCCTTGCTACCGGGAATCGTCATGCCGTGACTCGCATTGAGGATTATCAATTTTCCATATCAGCGAATATTAGCATTCTTTAAAGTACTCGCGCCAGAGTATCGATACCCGGATGATATTCAGGTAAATTCCATGTAATGACGACGTGACAGAAGCGTATCCGGCTCGCGTCGAATTTCCGAAAACAGTGGAAATCCGGGGCACAGATACTGTATATTTCGCAGCTTCGTACCGGAGGGGTGGCAGAGCGGCTGAATGCACCGGTCTTGAAAACCGGCAGGGGTTAACGCCCCTCGTGGGTTCAAATCCCACCCCCTCCGCCACACTACCAGCCTGCGCGGGTTGCCGGAGCTGGATCGATCCACAAGGATCGGATACCGGAGCATTATCCTCCGGTCGAGAATCAAATCAGGAGAAGTGTCCGAGTGGCTGAAGGAGCACGCCTGGAAAGTGTGTATACGTTAACAGCGTATCGAGGGTTCGAATCCCTCCTTCTCCGCCAAACAGGAAAAGCCCTTGCAACATAGCTGCATGGGAGTTTGATAACAGGGATTCGAACCCGAGATGTATCCAATTGACCGGTTCGACAAGGAGCGTCAAGCGACGCAGCGCGAATCGCGAAGCGGTGAGAGGGCGAAGCCCGGCAATCCCTCCTTCTCCGCCAAACAGGTTATTGAAATAACGAACAACAATAACGAGATCTTCCCCTAACGGGGACAATAGGGGGACCACGGTCCCCTTTCTTTTGTCTGAAAATGGGGATCTGTCGCTCATTATCCCTTGACCAGGTGTCATGAAACCATCTTAACTAGTGAACGGACATCCACTGGTGAGATGCGCTTGATTACTACGGTCACAGCATGAATAGACAATTCGAATACGGGTTAATCGCATTTTCGATGATTGCATTGCTGGCAGGAGTTGCTTATTACTGGGTAACCCGGCCAACTGACAGTGCGGTGTTCCTCTCACTCTTGCCTGCCTTTATTCCGGAACAGTCTTCAACATTTCTTACCAGGTGGTCAGGCTGGTTGCCCACCTTTTTCCATGTCTTTGCCTTCGCCCTGCTGACCTATCTGGCCCTGGGCCGTCGCCATGTGTTGTTTGCCTGTCTGTTGTGGGCGGTCGTCAACGCCCTGTTCGAGTTCGGTCAGGCGCTACCGGCAGAAACACTCGAGGGCATGCCAGACCTGCTCAACCTTCGCACCTATTTCAGTCACGGGATCTTTGATCCACTGGATCTGGTTGCCTGTGCGATGGGCGCCTGGGCTGCGTGGGCAGTGATTCGTTCAGGAGAATCTCATGAAAATTGAAACCCAGAACCGAAAGACACACGGCAATCCGGATCTGCCTGACTGGAAAACTGTTTTGAGCTTCTTCCTGGTGTTGAGCCTGGGAATCGCCAGCATATTGGGATCTTCCGGTGATCTGGATCTCGATGAGGAATCAGCTTTGCTTTGGCACAACAACCTGGATGGTGTTGGCACATCGCCGGCGATCGGAAGTGATGGCACTCTCTATGTGGGATCGACAGACAACAGGCTTCGCGCATTCGACTCTGATGGGAAACTCAAGTGGAGCTATGAGACTGACGCTCCGGTCAGATCCACACCTGCGATCGGGAGTGATGGCATCATCTATGTTGGATCGGACGGCTTTTATCTTTATGCGATCAAACCTGATGACGGCAAACTGAAGTGGAAGTATGAGACTGGCGCTCCGGTCAGATCCTCACCGGCGATCGGAAGTGATGGCACCATTTATGTCGGATCGGATGATTCCTATCTGCATGCGATCAATCCGGATGGCTCGTTCAAGTGGCATTATGCCACTGGAGCCAGTATAGACTCCTCGCCCGCAATCGGAAATGATGGCACTATCTACATCGGTTCAGATGACTCTTTACTCCATGCAATCAACCCGGATGGTTCATCCAATTGGACATATGCAACCGGGGGGACAGTGGACTCATCGCCGGCGGTAGATTGTAACGGGAACATCTATTTTGGATCGGATGATTCCTATCTCCATGCAATCAACCCGAACGGCTCATTGAAGTGGCGCTATGCCACTGACAGTGCAATAGACTCATCTCCCTCAATCGGCAGTGATGGAACAGTCTATGTCGGCTCAA
>JARRMW010000105.1:0-3483 GCA_037385685.1 Gammaproteobacteria bacterium | reverse complement strand
ACACCTCCTGGCGCAGCTCAGCGCGGTTAACCAAGGCTACAGGTTGCGCGCAGGATCAAACAAAATTCTTCGAGAATTTTGGCGTCGCTTACAGAACCGAGTTTTTCAACAGTATCGGCTGGAACCGGCCGGCCGGGCGGTTTGACGTATTATTTATGCTACTGAGCCGAAGGCGACGTTCAAGAAGCCAGCCGATCTATCTTATGGACTACTTTCTTGAGGTGTATGGAAGCTTGCCGCGTGCGGGCCCTGGCTCGGACGAGTTGACGCGTCGGGCATTCGAGATGATTCCGTCGCTTCCCGAGTCGCCTCGTATCCTCGATGTTGGCTGCGGCCCAGGCATGCAGACTGTCGAGCTGCTGCGGAGCTGCGGCAGTACCGTAGTCGCCCTGGATTTCCTTCCCGAGATGATTGACAGAGTAAACGCCGCAGCGGGTAGCGCCGGTGTTTCTGAACGTCTCGAGGCGGTAGTGCAAGACATGAGGCAGATGACTTTCCCAGAGTCCAGTTTCGATGTGATTTGGTCTGAGGGAGCGATTTATAACCTGGGCTTTGAGGCGGGCCTCCGGGAGTTTCGGAGGTTGGTGAAGCCTGGAGGCTACGTTGCGGTTAGCGAAGCGGTGTGGTTAAAGCCGAATCCGCCATCTGCGGTGGTCGAATTCTGGCGGGACTATCCGGAAATAGATACCGTGGATGTGAAGCTTGAAGTCACCAAGCAGGTGGGCTACGAAGTGCTCGGCCATTTTGTGTTCCCGGCAAGCGCATGGGTTGATCAGTACTATGAACCGATGGAGAAGCGCATCGCCGAGAAGGAGAATGACTGGAACGGCATTCCCGAGGCGGAGGCAGTCCTTAGCGAAGCGCGAAACGAAATTTCTATGTTCCGCCACAACTCCGACTATTTCAGTTACGCATTTTTCGTCATGCGCAGCGGATTGCATGTCGGGTAATGGCCGAGCGCGTTGACTAACATACGCGCATTCAATCAACGGCCACTTCTGGCCGTACTGCGCCTGTGGTCCTGGCACGGTTTGAGTGACTGCTAAGCTCTCGGATGCTCCCGGCCAGGTTTTTTGGGGCTATAATTTCGTCTGATGACCCAAAGTGGCTGCCTGAACGAGAAAGCAAACAAATGGCCAATTCCATCAAAGCAGAACACGTGGAGACCGACCTTGTGCAGTGGCTGGTCGCGGCTCTCGAACGTCATATGCCATCCAGGCAGGTTCAGTTGGAGTTGGTTTCCAGGTTCGGGCTCACCGACGACGAAGCGCTCATTGCCGAAAGACAAGCAATTGACGGTATTTTGCGCGCGATATCTGGAAGCAAGAGAAATATGCCGGACGCCAGTTCCAATGAAATCGGACATGCCGCATTTGAATTAATTTGGGAAGCTTTCAATCAAAACAGTTTCTTTGACAAGCGACGTACTCCGAACCGGAAATGGCTGGATTGGAAAGAGGAGCAAACATATCTGCAGCTCGATTGATTGCGCGACTGGCCGCTCCAGGCTGAAAGCAATCGTTTAGTTAATTAGAGACTGTTTCGCCAGAGTGACGTCAAGTACAGGCAACAAACGATGACAGATCGGTTCAATCTGGATCGTTTTGTCGCTGCTCAAGAGTCAGTCTACTCAACAGTCAAGAATGAGCTCGCACAGGGCGACAAACGATCCCACTGGATGTGGTTTATCTTTCCCCAGATTAAGGGGCTCGGATCAAGTCCAACCGCAGCAGAGTTCGCGATATCGGGTATCGAAGAGGCGCAGGAGTACTTGTTGCATCCAATACTCGGCGCGCGACTGAAAGAGTGCACGAAGCTGGTCTTGAAGGTGAACGGACGATCTCTGGATCAGATATTCGGGTTTCCAGACGACTTGAAGTTTCGATCATCGATGACGCTTTTCGCAGTCGCTAGCGACGGAGACGATGTGTTTGATAGAGCTCTGATTAAGTACTGCGAGGGACAGAAAGACCCGGAGACAGAGCGGATATTGGGGTAGTCTGAAGGTCCACTCCTGGTCGCCCTGCCCCCGCAGTGACTTCCGCTTTGCCTTCAGAAGCTGCCGGTCAGGATTTCCGGGCTATACTTTCGGCCTGTGACCCAAAACGAACGGTCGCTCAAGTCTCGACCAACCCATTTCTGAAGATCAGTACCTGAGCTATTGAAGGTCAACGTATGATTCTCCAACGCATTTCAGAAAACGTGAGTTCACAGAATTGGTTCGCGGTGGCGGTCGAATTTATCATCGTTGTTGTCGGCGTATTTATGGGCTTACAGGTTCAGGATTGGAATGAAGCACGCAAGGCGCGCATCGAAGAGCACGGTCTGCTCAGCCGCCTGCATGTGGAAACACTGGAACTACTCGAAACACAGCGCGAAGAGCTGATGGGTCTAAGTGAGCGGGCCGGCGTGTTGATGGGTGTCAATCCCGTCCTGTTCTCGCAGGAGCCATTGCGCGTCATTTCGAACTTGGAATGCCAACGTATTACCGGGTCCCACGTCTTTAGACGGCCGTCGGACGAGCTGCCAGTTCTTGATGAGATGTTATCCACCGGGCGGTTTGACGTGTTGCAGGATGACGACATCAAAGAGCATTTGCGTAATTACGTGCTATTTCGCGCGCGCGGACGCGCTTATTATGAGGAAGCTACCAACGAGCTATTTCGATTACATAGCCGATTCCCGGATCTCATAGCAATCGGTCGGGTGCCAATAGAAGCCGGGCTTGTCGAAGGTTGGACTAGACTGAGCGGCGAGGGATTCCGATGGGACCCTGTTTGTGACGGCGAGAAGATGCGGGCAAGCCCGGCCTTTCTCAACGAGTATGTCGATAACCAAAGCCGAATCGGATCAATGATCGAGTTCACCAAACAGCGTCAGGAACATTTGGAAGAACTCGAAACCGCGCTATCCGCACGGCTCGGCGCTGCACCAATTTCGGGATCGCAGCAGTAACTTCACTCTGGACATGAGCGCCCGCTCCTGGCAGTGAGCCGCTATCCAGGCACTTGGACGTAGGATGACTCCTACTGACACGACGCGGACATTGGATTTGTGAGCATCACGGATGACGATTCAGCGTCTATTTGCGCTTAGCGCTTAATGCAACATTTCCGGTGTAACGATTGGCTCGTCCTGTCAGCATGTTATCGCTGCGTTGGCCGCCCTGCTGACCACTTGATTTTCGTGGTCCTGTTACCACCGGTTTCAATGAGTTAGATCATCCAAGAGTAACCGAATGAGTCCTGTGGGCTTTTTGAGCATGCTCAGTTTTGCTCATCATTTCCAGATGGTTCCTAATTGCAAGACCTCGCCGTCGATCAAACGTATTCTGCTGTCATTCGAGTACAGAGCCAGCCGCTCAAAAGGCGACGTTGGAAAGAATATGTCCGTCATCACCGTCTCGCCGGCGTCGGCGAACAACTCGACGGAAGCCATGTCCAGAAACAATCGAATTGCAACGATGTCACTGCCATTTTCACG
>JARRMW010000104.1:0-6001 GCA_037385685.1 Gammaproteobacteria bacterium | reverse complement strand
TTGATCTGGACTTTCGAGTCGGCACCGCACTCGTCGCGATACATCTGGATGAGCTTGTAGCCGCGGCCGCCGTCATTGGCTGCCCACTCGTCGCCGCCGAGTTCATTGGCCAGGGTGGCTGTGTTGTTCCAGCCGTCGCAGGCTTTCTTGGCCCAGTCGGCATCCATGAATCCGGCGTTGGCCGTGAAAGGGAGTGCGAGCAGGGCGGTTGTCAGAAGCAGTTTTTTCATCGTGGTTACTTCTCCGGTCAGGTTTGATGAAAAAGCCCGCATGCGCGGGCTTTGTCGTGGTGTTTAGCAGTTATCAGAACCGCTTGTTGTAGCTGATGCCAAAGGCGTTTTGTGACATTTCCAGATCGCCAGAACCCAGGTTAACTAAACCCCCCTGGCCATCGGGTATATTGAAATCGCCAGCGACCTCCGAGTTGAAGGCATGAAGGTAGGAACCCGTGATCGAGGAGTTTTCATCCAGATCGTAGGTGAAGCCCAGCGTCAGGTGGTGTTCAGAGACACCCGGTGCGAGCGTATTCAGTGCAAAGCCCAGGCCTTCGGTCTGGACAGGGTTCTCGCCATAGTTGTAGCCGGCACGCAGTGTCAGGGCGCTATTGTACTGGTAGACGGCACCGACTTTAACGATCGTCTGGTCTTCCCAGCCGAAGCCCGGGCCATCATCCGCTCCGAATGGTTTGTTTGAATTCGGAGAGTTTCCAATCGCATTGACACTTCCATAGTCGATTCGCATGATGTCCATGGCGAGGTCGAGCCTGTCGGTGGCTTTTACTGCGATACCTATGCCGTAGTTCTGCGGGATATCAAAGTCACCACCATCGGCAAAGAGGCCGGCATAATCATCGAACTCGGTCATCCAGCCCTTGGTCTGGTAGGTTGCACCTACGGTGACACGGTCGTTGATGTCATACATGAGGCCCAGGCGCAGGCTGGCACCATAAGAGTTGTCGTGGTTGTTGTTGGTAAATGCAGTTGGATCAGAGCTGAAGGGGATAAAAGCATACAGGCCCTTTGCTTCGAACGATTGTGCGATCAGGTTCAGGCTGGCGCCGACCGAGAAGCGCTCGTTGACCTTGTAGGAGACCGTCGGCGCGATATACAGCTGTATCAGGTCAATGCCGACCTCGCTACCGCAGGTTGGCAAGGGGTTTGTAGGATCTTGGCCACATGCAAAATAGCTGAACGGGTGGCCGAAAGAGTCGTAAGAGGTGTTCAGGCCACCGTTACCGAAGACGGAGATGCCGACCGAGAGGTCGTCACTCAGCATCCTGTTGTAGCCGAACTCCGGAATCACAAAAAAGGTTTCCCCTAGACCGCTGCCATTGCCGTCCCAAGAGCCGGGTACCGGATTCTGGGGGCTGGGTTGGCCGGAAACATTAAATCCGCGATCAGGAATAAAAATCTCTGCACCGACATCCCAGCGGTTGCCGAGGCGGACCATTTTCTTCATAAGTGGCTCCTCCTCAGAAAACGCACAAAAAGAAGGTTTATAAGAATAGTTCTTTAAACTGCTGAAACAGTTTGGGCAGGATGATCGCTTGATTTATCGCAAAAATCAACGGGTTTTTACTGTATTAGCAAGTAGTTATATACTCATTATTTGATCGTCAAATGGCTCTATTACATGGCTGAACAGGTTTTTTGTACCTGTTTGATGCTATTCATTCCGTTGATCAGGATCAGTTAGAAGCCGGCATGCGGGAGATGTAATCGGCCAGCATGGAGATCTGGTCGTCGGACATCGGCTTGAGTTTTTCGACCATCAGCGCGTTGCCGTTCTTTCGGAAGCCGTCACGGATCCAGAGCATCTGGCGCACGAGGTAGGCATGGTGTTGTCCCTGCAGGCGAGGGAAGAAGGCGTCACCGTTGCCCATGCCGTTTTTGCCATGGCACATGAGGCAGTTATCCTTGTAGAGCTCTTCGGCCTGGCCGAGATTTTCACCCTCGCCGACCCCCGGTTGCGGGTTGGCAGAGAGTGTCGAGATGTACTCTGTTACATCGGCGATCGCCTGCACGCCGCCAATCGTCTCGGGGTCCGTGAAAGGATACATGGTCGGGTTTTCCCTGTTCCTGGCGCGGATGTCGGCGAGCTGCTTGATCAGCACCTTGCGGTGCTGGCCGGCAATGACCGGAAAACTGCCGTCGGGCTTGCCCCAGCCATTGTCGAGATGACAGGTTGCGCAGAGTTCATAGGCTTTCCTGCCGTTCTCGATGTCCGGTTTCAGGCTCAGTGCCTTCTCGATTTCGTTTTCGCTGGCGGAAAGATTGATGCTGATCAACAGCAGGGCAGGTAACAGGAGTATCGGTTTCATGACACTGGACAGCAGTATAAGTAATAGCTAATATTCTTGATTAAATTGTGATTTTCTTCAAGTGAACGGCATGCGCCTGATCAAGAGTTTGCAACAAATCCCGTTGTTATTGCTAGTCTTTCTGCCAGCGACGCTCTTCGCTGCAGCCGAAATAGAGACACTGGAAATCAGTGACGAAGCCGAGGTCGATATTCGTTACATGCTGCCGAAGACCCGCAGCAGCATCTACAATATCCCGTCCGAAGGACTTTACAGGGTCATGGAGCGGGCAATGGAAACCGGCAAGAAGGTCTTCCTGATCGCCAGCGGTCCGGATACCGAGCTGGTTCTGCGTGTCGCCAACGAGTGGGAGGCGAAGCATGACGGTGCTGCCGGCCTCGCAGGCGTCGTGCTGATGTTTCCGCGTCTCAATGAAGGCAAGCCGGAACCGGGCAAGGAGCCTGAATATGTCGAGGCTGTCGGCAAGACGAAAGAGGTTCCGCTGCTCCTGCTCGAGGGTGAGCGCACCCCAAACCGCTGGGGCGTCAAGCACCTCACAACAGCACTGGCAGCAGGCGGAAGCCATGTGCACGCCAAGCTGATTCCGGATGTTCGCGGTTACTTTTTCAAGCGCCAGGATGCCAACATGCCGGAAGAGGTCGTCACGACACAGCTCGCAGGCCTGATCAAGGCGAGCCTCTTTTTTCTCGGGAGAACCGACTCATGAAAAAACTGCTGATCCTTTTGCTACTCGTTTTCACACTGCCCGTCTCGGCAGGGCTCAAGCCTTATGAAGGCGAGGGGGCGACGCCACCGCTGAAACTCGTCGATATGCAGGGCAACACCCACGACCTGGCCGAGTACAAGGGCAAGGTCGTGCTCGTGCAGTTCTGGGCAACCTACTGCCCGCCATGCCGCGAGGAGATGCCCTCGATGAACCGCCTCATGGAAAAGATGGGTGATACACCCTTTGTCATCCTCGCGGTCAACATGGGCGAGACGATGGAAGAGGTCGAGCCTTTCGTGAAAGAGGTTGGGCCCGAGTTTCCGATTCTCATGGATCCGGATGGTGATTCCATCGGAGCCTGGCAGGTATTCGCCGCGCCATCCAACTTTGTGGTTGGTGCCGACGGAAAGATTCACTACACGCTGTTCGGCGGCGTCGAGTGGGATGACGATGAGATTGTCAGCAAGCTGAAGGAACTCTCGGAGAGTTGAGGCAATTCAGGGTTGGAGTCGGTCATGACCGACTCAGACCCCGTTTTACTTTCCGATTCATTCCAGTTCCAGCCGGGCCGCTTCATAGGCTTCCATTGCCTCCATCCACTGCTCCTCGGCTTCACCCAGCGTTGCATCGTTTGACTGTTTCTCCTCAAGCAGTCGCCTGAGTTGTTCCTTGCGTTCGTCCGAGTAGAGATCGCTGTCTGCGAGCAGTGCCTCCAGTTCACTGTTGCGCGACTGCAGTGTCTCGACCTGTTTCTCAAGCCGGTCGACACTCTTTTTGAGCGGGCTGAGCCGCTGGCGCTGTTCGGCCTCGAGACGCTTCTGCTCCTTGCGCGAGAGTGCGGGCAGGGTTTCATTCCGGTCTGTTTCTGTGGCCGTGTCTGTCGCATCCCGGCCGGCAAGCCACTGCCGGTAATCCTCGAGATCGCCTCTGAATTCGTCCAGCCTTCCGGCATCGACGAGCCAGAAGCTGTCACAGGTAGCCCGCAAGAGGTAACGGTCATGGGAGACGATCAGCATGGCCCCCTCGTATTCCTGCAGTGCCTCGACGAGCGCCTGGCGCATCTCCAGATCAAGATGGTTGGTCGGTTCGTCGAGCAGTAGCAGGTTCGGACGCTGGTAGACAATGAGCGCCAGTGCGAGTCGTGCCTTTTCCCCGCCCGAGAAGGGCTTGACCGGCTCCAGCGCACGGTCGCCATGAAAGCCGAAACCGCCTAGAAAGTTGCGCCCCTCCTGTTCGCTGATGCGCCTGTCGAGCTGGCGCAGGTGATCGAAGGGTGAGTGTTCGGGATGCAGCTGGTCGACCTGGTGCTGGGCAAAATAGCCGATACGGATCTCGCGCGAGTCCGTGCGCCTGCCATCGAGCAGGGCGAGTTGACCGGCCAGCAACTTGATGAGTGTCGACTTGCCGGCGCCGTTGGGCCCAAGCAGGCCGATCCGGTCGCCGGAGGTGATCGTGAGGTTGATCGCTTCGAGCACGCGGGCATGATCGTAGCCCGTCGCACCCTCCTCGATGACGACCAGCGGGCTCGGTTTTTTCTCGGGTTGCGGGAAACTGAACCGGAAGGGCGAGTCGACATGCGCCGGCGCGATCAGGGTCATTTTTTCGAGCGCCTTGAGGCGGCTCTGGGCCTGTTTTGCCTTGGTTGCCTTGGCGCGGAAACGGTCGACGAACTGCTGCATGTGCACGATTTCGCGCTGCTGTTTCTCGTGCGCGGCCTGCTGGTTGGCAAGACGTTCGGCCCTTGTGACCTCGAATGCCGAGTAGTTGCCGGTATACAGGTCCAGCTGTTCCTGCTCGATGTTGACGATATGCGTCACGACAGCGTCGAGAAAATCCCGGTCATGCGAGATCAGGATCAGGGTGCCGGGATAGTTGCGCAGCCAGCCCTCGAGCCAGATCACGGCATCGAGATCGAGATGGTTGGTCGGTTCGTCGAGCAGCAGCAGGTCCGAACGGCACATGAGCGCGCGCGCGAGGTTCAGGCGCATGCGCCAGCCCCCCGAGAAGCTGTTGACCGGTCTTTGCTGTGCATCGCTCGTGAATCCCAGTCCATGCAAGAGCCTGCCGGCACGCGATTCGGCGCGATAGCCGTCGATTGCCTCGAGTGTGGCATGCAATTCGGCCTGGCGGTTGCCATCCCCGGTCGTGGCGATGGCCTGCTGAAGTTCGCGCAGTTCTGTATCGCCATCGAGCACGAAGTCGAGTGCGCTCCTGTCGCTGGACGGTGTCTCCTGGGCAACATGGGCGATGACCCAGCGCTCCGGCAGGCTGATGGTGCCGGCATCGACCTCGAGTTGCCCGAGCAGCAGTGCGAAGAGGCTCGATTTGCCGGTGCCGTTGCGCCCGGTCAGGCCGATTTTCTGGCCGGGATGGATGGTGAGCGATGAATCAGCGAACAGCCTCTTGCTGCCGCGCAGCAGTGTGACGGCCTCGAAACGGATCATCAGCGGGAGAGGATGCCGAGCGGGTCATCGGGATTCACGCCTTCCATAAAGGGCAGGTTGCGCTGCGAATTGGTCAGCTGGTACATGAGGCCGAGCCAGTTGCTGACAAGGGCCTTGGCCGTATCGCGCCAGGTGATGTCGAGCAGTGGCAGCAGGACATCCTCGGGGAAGGGCAGCAGCGGCTTGCCATCGGCAACAGCCCTGTCACAGCGTTCGCGATACTCGATGAGGATTGCCTGTACCTGCCTGTCGAAGTAATTGTCCGGAAACGGCGGGTAGTCGCTCCGCTCGCCATCGTAGTAGCGCCCGACTTCGCGCTTGTACTCCTTGAGCAGGCTATTGATGTCATATTCCGGGTGACCCTGGAAGAAGACCTGGCGAAAGCCGTCCGGGCTGACGGCAAGGTGCACGCCCGCGACGTCGCTCTCGGCCAGTACACCCAGACCCGCTTCCTCGAGTTGCTGGCGATCAATCTGGTTGAAGCGCGAGTGGGGTACATCGAAGCGGGTGTCGCTGTTGCTGACGAGCGGG
>JARRMW010000103.1:0-3507 GCA_037385685.1 Gammaproteobacteria bacterium | reverse complement strand
GTCGAGGGGCTCGAAGATAACGTGCGTGGTGCCGTCACGGTACGGCGTCTTCAGCTGGTACCGGACGTTGCCGTTCGGGGTGAGCGAAAGGCGCTTTTCCGAGATGGCCGGCCGGCTGAGAATGCCTATGTCGAGCGTTACAACCGAACAGTTCGCCATGAATGGCTGGACCAGCACCTGTTCGACTCCATCGAGCATGCACGAGAGACAGCAACACAATGGCTATGGCATTACAATAACGAACGTCCCAACATGGCAATAGGCGGGGTACCCCGAAACAGAAACTGCTGAAAGCAGCGTAGCTCTACTTCTGAAGTCAGCTACAAATGGGATGATTACCGCATCACATGCGGGCCTTTTTTATGTCCCATACACCAAGGGACTATGGATTTCGGGGAGTCCTTTGGTGGGTTTTCATGGGTGGGGACAATCGAAGGTGGAATCCTGGAAAGCTGGGATACAAGGCTGATTATTTCGTCCAGCCACTGATGGGCTGAGCGGGACCTTTCGAGAACGTGGTCTACTTCGTACTGATCATCCTGCCTGATTCATCCAGGATACCCTTATAGTTATATACTTTGGCAGTATCGAGATTAAATTCATCTCGCCCGGTAATTTCCCACGTTTCATGCAAGTGTGGATCGTCAGCTAGTATCTGTCCATGATGATCTGTAATGCGTTGATCGACTTCAGCCGTAACATTTTTTTGCTCCTCTATATAGGCGATCACTTCATGCGGACCAATCTTATCGGTTTTTTGTACATCAACCGCTTGGGGACTGTTTCGGAAGAACATGTCAAACTCAGCAATCGAATATAACGCGCTGTCATTGACTGGCTTATCATTGATAGTAAATTTCTGAATACGATTCGGGTAAGATTTCGACACATCGACAGAGAGCTCGATTCCAGAGAAACGCCACATATAGCCACCAATCTGCTGCAGGACATCTTCAGTAATCACATTATCTATTGCGCTTTCAAACATCATTCTCAGATCACTGCCGCTGAATTTCATTCTATAAATCGGCGATTCTGCCGGTACAATATTGTAGACATCCTCCACCGTGATAGGACCAGGCAGAATTGTCGCCCCATAACGACCTGGTTGTTTAATAGCAATATCTTGTTGAGTTCTTGCTCGCAGCGCATCAGTTACCAGATTATCCGCTGTACTTTGCCAAAGTCCTTGCCGATAGAGCAAAGAGCTTGTTACTCCAATGATCCGTTCCAGTTCTGCTTTATAAGGTGCTCGTAGTTTCTCAATATACGCAGCAATCTGGGGATCTGGGGTCACGTCGCGCATGCGTACTGGAAACAGAGTCTGTTCATAGGCTGTTACGCGACCATCACTGACATTCAAATCCAGCTGGCCGACCATCTTGCCGTGTGAGCCACTCTGTACGACCAAAACGTCGCGCCCGCTCTTCTCGTTATAGACAACGGTAGGACGATACAAAATATTATGGGTGTGCGCCCCCACGACCACATCAATACCACTTACCAACTCTGCATATTTGGTATCTGCCTTCCATCCCATATGAGATAACAAGATCACCAGATCCACCTTCTCTACATCGCGCAAGTGATCTATATCCGCCTGTACCTCCTGAACGCGCAAACCAAAACTCCATTGTGGATGATCAGTGACCTTGGCCATCCAGTGATAGGTCATCCCGACAATACCCAACTTGAGACCATTGAGTTCTTTGATGATGTATGGCTTGACGTTCGGCAATTCGGCACGCTCATCCCATTCTGCATCGTAAATATTGGCCATGAGGATGGGGAATTTTGCATCTGAAAAAAGACTTTCAAGCGTCTCCTGGTCATAGAAAAACTCCACGTTGCCAGGCACCATAGCGTCATAACCCATTTCATTCATCAACTCCACAACAGGAGAACCAGCCATTCGCACTGGAACTACAGTGCCATGCCAGCTATCACCAGAATCGAGCAGCAATGTGTGATCTTGTAATTCGGCGCTCTGTCGCTTGACGATAGTTGCGATATAAGCAAATCCACCAACGCGACCTTCACGTTGGGCACGTTCCATAAAGCGATCATCGCCCTCCTCTCGATGGTAAAGGGGACTTAAATAACCATGGGTATCGTTGGTCCAGAGAAGACGGATGTCAGGACCAGGAGCACTGGAAGAATAGCCTTTGATGGCAACAGCGAGATATGAAAAAAGTACAAGGAGCAAATAAAGGTGCCTGGTACGTCGTGGAGTCATATTCATTTAGCACCTCATGAACTTGCTCAAAGAATAATAGTGATGGCCCTTACTTTCGTTTTCGATGGGAAGGTTGAATTATCATTCGAACACCAATGAATGATTCCACGGGATTGGGCCTTAAAATTGGCTAAAAAAGCGTAGCTATTGATGCCGATATTTATCTCTTAACTATAGATCAAAATATTCCATTGAGCTGACCCCAACGAATGCCCTCGCCTGATGCTACCCTTTGGTCCGGGGTTCAGGTCCCTGACGGCCACCACCTTTTCCATGGTCCATTCCGGACACATAGGTAACACTTTATTCCGAGGACATGGGTAACACTTTTAGCTCTAAGGGGTTCTCCCCGACGGGCTCTACCCTGTGCCTTCATTGAAATCTTGGGCTTGCATCACATGCGGGCCTTTTTTGTGTCCCATACACCAAGGGACTATGGATTTTGGGGAGTCCTTTGGTGGGTTTGAAGTTGGGTGTGGCAACACCCAGGCGACTGCATAGCTCACTAGGCTATCGTCCGCCAGCTCCTGAATCCATCGTTCCATTGGAGCTGAAGCCTGTGATGAACTAACATTCAATCTGGACTACTCGTTGGGGGCAGATCAGGTTGTGACATGACTGTTGAAAGGCTCACAGTCGACCAGGTGGCCTGGAAGATCGCTATTCGTTTACGCTATCTGGGGTCGGGCGCGTTGCAGTCGTGGCTTCGTGGACGAGCTCGCGTAGGGTGCGGGTTGGCAGCGGTGGTGATGGCCACGCTTGCGCCGGTGGTGATGGCGGTGGACGCGTCCCCCCGACGCGTTCTCATGGTGTATTCGTTCGACCGTGATTTCATGCCCTATGCTGCGACCGGGGTTCAGTTCCGGAGCGAACTCGCCCGTCTCTCTCCCCAACCGGTGGAGTTCCGTGATGCTTCGCTCGAGCAGGCGCGTTTCGATGCTCCGGGCCGGGACGGCCCGCTTCTGGACTACCTGCGCGCGGTCTATGCTGAGCATCGGCCTGATCTGATCGTGCCCATCGGCGCCCAGGCTGCGATGTTCGTCCAGCGGCATCGTCAGGAGCTCTTCCCGGAGGCTCCACTTCTGCTGGTAGGAGTGGATGATCGCCGCCTGCGGGGAATGCCAAGTGGTCCCGGAGTGACGTCAGTCGGCCTGGACATGGATGTCAGTCGCTTCGTGGGAAACATCCTCGAGGTGCGGCCGAAGACCCGGGACATCTATGTGGTCATTGGAACCAGTCCGCTGGAAAAGTTCTGGGAGCAGGCGTTTCGT
>JARRMW010000102.1:0-7080 GCA_037385685.1 Gammaproteobacteria bacterium | reverse complement strand
GGCTCTCCCGTGCGCGCAGTACTATGAGCCGGTCTGACTCCCCAACCGCTTCCGGCGTCCCTCCCTCCTCGGTCAGGATCGCTTCCCCGCCAGGCCGGCTTCAGGCTTCGGTCTAATTCCGTTTCCGGGTTTCCCCTTCTGTGTCTCAGTAACCGCATGCCTTACCTTGCCTCCGGGAGCCGTTGGGGCCTCCCAAGTTCTCGACGCTTCTCTTCTTGCATGCCAGGCGCTCGGACCCCGACAGACCCTCGGGAATCTCACCGCGACAAGACCTTAGGGCGAGGTTTGTTTTCTCTGTTCGCTGCCTGGTTTCCCGGCAGTGCCACATGATCTCGCCCATAGTCCGATCTAACGATTCCTCTGTATTGGCTTCCAGGACGTTAACACTGTCGCCGTCTGCTCTTTTACCTTTGACGAGGCTGAAATCGCTTCAGGGTGGTGCGGACACCCCTCTGGCCTACAAGATTCGCTGTGTACGCTTCACCCCTGTTGTTCACGTCTGCAAACCACAGTGTCCTTACCATCGGCAACGCTCTCCGCCAGAGGCGTCCGGGTAGAGACAGCCATTGCTGAGCCATCCCCCCCACAGATCCGGACGTGACCAATTCGGTCATCCGGTTCCTCGGTTATCAGGATCGCAACACCCGTCCTGACACATAACTTCGCTACCCCGCAAGCGATCAGACTGCGTGGAGGATTTTGGGACTAGGCAACGGCATACGCTCCAGCAATGCCTGAAACTTCGCCCAGGGCATCGCGTTCTTGCCACCACGTCGGTGGAGCCAGTAGCGCCAAGCGCGGCGTACTCGCTCTTGCACCACGGCCATGGCGCGCGAGTTGCCCCGCACGCCAAAGTATTGGTAGTGACCGCGCAGCTTCGAGCACAGCACTCGGTACTGGTCTTCGACGTGGCGGTGCCGGTTTCGGCGGCACCACTCCCAGATCCCTTGGATCGTCTTCCTGACCTTCTTGCGTGCCGTCTTGCGCTTGATGACCCAAAATCCCCGCCTCGACCTCGCCCAGTAGTGGGTGAATCCGACAAAGTCGAACGTGTTGGCTCCCTGCCCGCTCGTTTGGGTTCGTGCGGGCCTGCTGAAGTCGAGGAGGCGGCTCTTCTCTGGATGGAGCTCAAGACCGTATTGGCCGAAGCGCTTTGGCAAGACTTCCAGGACGCGCCGTGCGTCGTCCTCGCGCTGAAAGCCGATGACGAAGTCGTCGGCAAACCGCACCAGGACACAATGCCCGCGCATCCGGGGCTTGACCTCGGTCTCGAACCACTCATCCAGTACATAGTGGAGATAGATATTCGCCAGCAGGGGGCTGATGACACCGCCTTGTGGCGTTCCTTTGTCGCTGTAGCTGATGTCTTCTCCTTCCATGATTCCGGCATTCAACCACTTGCCGATCAGCCGCAGGATTCCACCATCATTGCGTCATAGATCCATCGAATGCCGTGCGTCATGCACTGCTCGCGGAGATACGCGAGGGCGTCATGGGCGTTGCGCCCTTCCCGAAAGCCATAGGAGATCGGCAGGAAGTCCTGTTCGAATACCGCCCCCATCAACATCGATACCGCTTTCTGGACGATCTTGTCCTCGATTTCCGTGAGCCCGATCGGGCGTTTCTTTCCGTTGTCCTTGTCGATCCACACGCGCTTGATCGGCGGTGCCACGTAGGTCCGCGTTCTCAGCCGCTCGTGCAGGTCCCTCAGGTTGACCTCCAAGTCCTTCTCGTAGTCCTTTACGGTGACTCCACTCAGCCCAGGTGCACCGTCTCGGCGCAGCTCGTAGAAGGCCTCGCGAAGGAAATCGAAATCCATGCGGTGGATCAGGCTGGTGAAGACCCGATCCGGATGTGCGATCGCTTGCTCTGCGATTTGCCGAAGTTGTGTTGAGATGAGGATTGACCTCTGCGTGCCGCTCATCTTCCCCCCCGGCAATGCGTTATGCCCGGCTTCGCCTTCCCTCCAGCGGGTCCCTTGGGTCTCGGTTCCCCGCCTTCTCGGCTTCTCCTGCTTTCAGCCATCGGTACTATGCTCGGCTAAGACTACCGTTTCTCCCTCTCGGGTCGCTTCGCCTCAAGCTCGCTTCCCGATACCTTGTGCTCGCTCGCTTGGGTTCGTGTCCCCTCTCGGGCTCGCTGTCCGGGTGCGAGGATGCCCCTGACAGCGCCTGGCCCTGCTCTTTCCCGGCGTGCCTCACCGGGTCTCTCCACAAGGAGATGACGGTCCTCTCAAGTTCCCAGGCTACCCCTGTATGCACATGCCCCGCTCGTCGATCCCGGTGGTGTCCTCTTCGCTCGCCCTAGCGCTCCGAGGACCACAGCCTTCCGGCGTGTTGAAACCGTCGGCTTTCCCGGGCTTGCGCCCGGTTATCCCCATGGACCACAACCATACCTTTTCGGGACTCAGTCACGCGGCCTGCGCACTCGCTACACCTGGCTTCATACACACCCTTGCGGATATGCACGCAGGTTCGCTACAGATTCGGCGGCTCACCTCCTCTCGTGGGAATTGGGCCCTAGCCCGCACCCACTGGGTAACAGTATCCAATTTCACGGCTTCCGTTCCGATCCCAAGGACCTGGGTTTAACTTGACACGATAAGTGCATCAATATAAAAAATTGTAAATATTAATTTGAAAATTGAATTCTGTAATCATCCGAGCCGAATGAATCAAGGATATCGCTAATAGCCGCTCTTAGAAAGGCCATGCCTTCATAGGCCGAATTGGGGATCCATTCGTATTTGATTTTCCTCCACAAAATTTCAATCAAATTCAACTCCGGCGAATACGGGGAAATAAAGTAGAGCGTCAACCCTCGACGTTCCCAGTTTTCCATTTTTGCCGTCACCGCCTCGCTCTTATGAATCGAGGCATTATCCAGCACCACGACCGCGGGGTTGTCAAGGCTCTCGCAGAATTCTTCCATGACATCAATAATCACATCGCTATTCACGGATCCCTCATGCTCGAAAGCCGTGAGCTCAGTGCCTGTCCAATTCATGAAACCAAGAAGATTGATCCGTTTCGAGCGGGAAGCGGGAATTCCCAAAGTGCCGGATCTTCCGATATCCTGCCACGCATACGGCACGCAAGGATCCAGGCTCAATCCCGATTCGTCGAAATAATAAAGGTCGAACTCGCCTTCGCCAGCCATTTGCTTCAGCTCCTCCACGTCGGCCTTCGCCTGTTCGTATTCCTCGGGATCAGGCCGACGTTTTGGTATTTTTCTTTGTCTTTTCCATACCTTACCCAGTTTTTTCAGAATCCTGCGAAAGGTCTCGACATGCGCTTTCTTTCCCGTGCGTTTTTCCACCATGGCGGCCACTTTGCGTAGCGAACGCGGTTCTTTTTCTAAACATTCCAAAATGATCTTTTCCTCCTCCTGGGAGAAAATCGGTTTCGCTCCGCGTCCCTCCAAATCGTACAATCCGTCGCTTCCCTCGGCGAGCCAATGATCGGCCCAGTTGCGAATTGTATTCACATGCACTCTCAAAATGCGCGCCACTTCTTCGAAGCGCATGCGATCCCCGAACAAGAGCAAAATTGCGTCATCGGTGCGCTCTCGACTTCGTTTGGCTTCGGTTAAGTAGGATGCTAGATTCCCATCTCTATAAATTATAGATATAGTATCAATAGTTGGTAAATATATCAAGGAATATAAAATAGCAATCCTAATAATTGTTTTTTAATTTATTTTGTTTGTTGCTTGTGCGTTCTATTACTAATTAATTTTCTACAAATTAATGTATTTACGAACTTACCTATAGTTTTTCAGAAAAATCTTCTGGAATTTAAATCAATGTCTTACGCCGTCTTTCGGTACATTTCGAATAGGGCGAGCACCTCTTTCTTGGCGCTCTCGAAGAGCGACAGTGTTTCGTGCACCTTCTCCTTCAGTGACTCGAAGGTGGGGAAGTAGTGTAGGTGGATTCCTGTCTCTTTGACTTTCTTCCAGAGCTTCTCAATGGGATTGTAGTCGGGCGAGTAAGACGGTAGATCGAAGACGGTCAGGCGCTGCTTGTGCTCCTCGAAAAACGCCTTCATCCGCGCGCTGGTGTGATACCGAGCGCCATCCTGGACCAGCACGATGTGCTTGTCCGTCTTGCTGAGCACCTCTTTGAGGTACGCGGCATAGGTCTCGGAGTTGAGGCGCTCCTCCTGGCACTTGAAGAAGAAGCGGCCGGTGAAGTAGTCAATGAGGCCAAACACCTTGTAGCCCTTGCGCTTGCCGGAAGTCTCGATGGTGGGTTGTTGGCCCTTCTTCGCCCAGGTGTAGCTGAGGCTCCCCCATTGCGGGAAGGAGGCTTCGTCGCCAAACAGCAAGTAGGCGTTCTTGCGCTGGACAAGCTCCAAGATCTGCGGCCATCTGCGGCTCAACCACTCGGCGCGCTTCTCGGGGTTCAGGTGGTCGGAGACGAACCGCGCTTTCTGGTAGGAGTAGCCCATGGACTTGAGCAATTCGCTGATGTAGCGAGCGTTGTAGAAGACGCCGAAACGTTCCTGGATCAGCTGTTGGATCATCGGGCTGCGCCAGCAGTTACCCGCGAAACCCGCTTTGGCCGGTCCCTGATCAATGAGCTCGGCCAACTGGCGGCGCTTGGTCTTGCACAACTTCGGCGGGCGCCCCGGCGACTTCTTCGCGCGCAATCCGCGCGCGCCGTTGACCAGGTAGCGTTTGAACCACGTGCGTACGGCTTCGCCGCTGGCCCGGAGTACGCGCGCAATCTCACGGACAACCAGGCCTTCGGCGAACAACAGGATCGACAACACGCGGTTCACCCACGCCAGATCCCCGGCCTGCCGTGCCTTCTCGAGCTCGACTTCCAATTCCGCGCGTTGCTCGCTCGATAACCCAAGATGGAAACTCAACACGTCTTTGCGCTCCTACAGCATGAAAACCCATGCCACTGTAGGGCGATGAACCGACGTTGTCTAGCCGTACCTTAATTCATGGGTACAATCACCTGCAAAACAGAATCTTTTTCTGAAGATCTATAGCTGCTGAACTCGTCGCCTGCCACGTCGTTACCGCCCACTGAGAGCAGCACTACCCGCGGCCTATACTGCTGCACGGCGTCCAGCGTCTCCTCGAGCGGCGGGCGGCGGCGGACCCATCCGCGCCGACGGAACTCGGTACCCCAGGCCATGTTATCCAGGGTGTCGCCAGCCTCGGCGACGTTGTGAATGCGATAACCAAAGAAGCGCCGCAGGTTGTCCATGATATCGAGCCCGGCGACCGAGTAGTCGAACCAGGAGTCGCCCTCGGCCACTATCACCTCGCCCGGAGCAGCGGCCTCCCTGGTGATCTCCAGAGCAGCGTCTTCCGTTTCGGCGATGATCCGGGCTACCTCCTCGGGGGTTAGCCGGTCCAAGGTCGTGTCGTCGATGTCGTAAGTTGTCAGTGGCGCCGGCCTTGCCGACGGCTCAACCCCTGGCCGTTCCGCTTCAGTCGCCGTACGCCAACCGGGCGTCGCAGGGGCCTCCAGGCATGGAGGCGGGGGAAACGGTGGTTGATGGAAGCATTGATCGAATAGCTACCGCTCGACACTCTCTTCCTCGCCGAGGGTATCGCGGACGAAGCGCACGATCGAACTGATGCGGACCCCCTCGTTGGCGATCCAGGCGATCTGATCGGCAGTTTGGCTTCCGCCGTCCCAGGGGCTGCCGTCATGGAGGAGGATCCGGTCCTCGTTATCGCGCTTCGGTACGCCAGCGTGATGAAGTGCAGCCAGCTCCCATTGCATATTGAGTACGCAGGACCCAGACGAACCCCGTTGGGTGTCGGCCTTGTAGTGAAGGAAGTCATCGACGATGTCCGAGACTTCGTTGTTGCGGATAGCGATCTGCTGCGGGTCCCCGCCAGGATGCTGGATCACATTCACAGGCTCCCCGATCAGCGCCTTGCCGGATTCGGCGACTAACGGGATCCAGCCGCGGTCCGCCAAAGGCGTGCCCCAACGGGAGCTGACCTTGACGCCGACAATGGCGAAATCCAGATCGTCGTCTGTGATAAAGAAGGACTCCGGGTCGAAGTCGAAAATCAGTGTTGGGCTGGTGGTGCCGTCGGCGCGCTCGTAGTAGTCGAACTCGATGGACGATCGCGAGGCGGTGGTGGAGTTCGGGAGCACGTGGTTGTTCGTCATCAGCAGCCGCGGCGAGATGAGGAAACCCGTGCCGTAACCAGCCACGCTACGGCCGCGCCGTATCAGGACCCGGCCGACCGCCCTTGCGAGAACACTCCCCAGGTGGAGGAATCGGGAAGCGAGCAGGTCGTTCTCCTCATCAATTCCTGAAGTTCCAAAGTGGACGTCATGAAGCGTCGTCTGCAAGAAGCGGCTCGCAAAACCGGCAGACTTTCCGCCCCGCCGTCGCCAGCGTAGGTGTTTGTTCCGTCACCGGCAGCAGGGGAGTACTGAACCTTTGGTAAGGGAATTCGTGATAAGGAAATTCGGCTCATGGGCGAGCTGGCAATTGGACAGGTTAAGCCCCATGAAATACAGGCACAGCATCCACACCGCCAGTGGCTGATGATGCCCTTCGAAGATCGTCCCCGTTAGGTAATCAAAATACCGCCCGCACCTTCGACAATGATAGCGCTGACGCTGCGGTTGAATCTCGTCCCGACCGTGTTTCACCACCGCCTCGGCGCCGCAGTGCGCACACCTCACGCCGTGGGGCCAGCGTCGCTAAGAACGCTCTCGAACCACTTAGCGTCATGGATCAGTGCCCGAATGTCCAGCATCTCGTGCGAGGCGTTCCGCCCTTGTTTTCATGCCGCGCGCTCCTGGGTGGGATCTCCCAGGAGCGCCTACAGACAACGTCGGCGGCCGTCTAGGGGCCGTCTACGATGCGCAATACCCCTGAAAATGCACCAACCCGGAATCCATCAAAGAGCCTTTTCCCATTAATAAGCTGGTGTTTGCCGCTTGACCACGTTTGACGTTACATGCGGAAACAAGACGTCGACCTCTCCGATTTTCAACCTCAGTGTGATATTTTGGAAGTAAGCGAGGTAGTCAAAGTGCTCGTGGCATTCGTCGGTCGAGAATAGCCAGTAGTGCGCTTCATAGTCAGT
>JARRMW010000101.1:0-3555 GCA_037385685.1 Gammaproteobacteria bacterium | reverse complement strand
GTTGATCCAAGGGTCAGGTACATGTGAGGAGCACATCATCGTGAAGGTGTTCCGAGATCTTTTCAGGGATTACAGGTTCGCGGTGAGCTTTTGCGTGCTGTGTGCGTTGCTCATCTTCGCGTGCCTCTCCGCCTTTGCGCCGTATGACCCGACCCTGTGGCACGTCGTGCCGCGGGACCTGAGGCCATCGCGGGCGCATCTCCTGGGAACCGATTCCAACGGACAGGACATCTTTTGGACCGCCTCGTTCGCCGTGCGGAACTCGGTGATCGTCGCGCTGATCGCGGGCGTAGTGTCTCGCATCATCGCGGTTCTGTTCGGAATGATCGCTGGTTACAAGGGAGGAAACACGGATAGGGTCCTGATGTTTATCAGCGACAGCCTGCTCGTGATCCCGTTGTTCCTCATCATCGTCCTGATGGCGATGCTGGTGCGAGCAAGCATGAACCTCGTCACATTGGGGCTCCTCCTTGCGCTGTTCGGCTGGGCCTGGGATGCGCGGGTCATCCGATCGCTGATCCTGAGTCTTCGTGCACGCGAGTTCACCGAAACCGCGATTCTCTCAGGGGCGAGGACGTTGCCCCTGGTCCTGAACGAATATATGCCGTACGCGATGCCCCTGGTGTTCTCAACCCTGATCAACAACATGGCCTGGGCGATCGGGTTGGAGATGACGCTCGCCATCCTCGGCCTGACGAATGTCCTGATTCCCACCTTGGGCACGATGCTCTACTGGGCGATCAACTATCACGCGATCCTGCTCGGGCGCTGGTGGTGGGTGTTGACGCCCGTCGTCCTGTCGGTCCTGCTGTTTGTGGCGCTGTACTGGATGTCGGTCAGCGTCAGCGAATACCTGGATCCGCGGACGCGGGTCCAACGCGTCGGGGCAGAGTGAGGGTGTCATGGTAAAAACGACCTTCATGGGCGAGTGGCCGATCCTCAACACCGAACCCCCGATCCTCAGGACCGAAGGGCTGAAAGCCTTCTACGTGCTCGACGTTCATGGCGTCCAGAAGGTGGTGAAGGCGGTCAACGAGGTTGATCTCAACATCCGGGAGAACGAGGTTTACGGGATCGCCGGCGAGAGCGGCTGCGGCAAGACGACGCTGCTGAAGGCACTCTATGGCGCCATCGAGCCCCCCTTGCGGCTGATGGGCGGAACGGTCTATTACCGTGTACCCGGTGAAGAGATCGATGTCTCTTTGCTCAACGCAGAGGAAAAGAGAAGACTGCGCTGGGAATATATTGCCTACGTTCCGCAGGGCTCGATGAGCGTTCTCAACCCTGTGACCAAGTTGAAGGAGACGTACCAGGATTTCATCTCCAGCCACGTAACCGGCAAGACAAGAGCGGATGCCTTCAAGATCGCCGCGGGACATATGGCCGAGCTGGGACTGCCACGTAAGCTCCTGGACGCCTATCCCCACCAGTTGTCCGGCGGCATGCGACAACGGGTCACGATCGCCCTGGCGGCGTTGCTGAAACCGCGCATCATGATCGCCGATGAGCCCACCACGGCGCTGGACGTCGTGGTGCAACGGGGAGTGGTGCAACTTCTCAGGGACATCCAGCAGAGACTGGGGAATACGATCATCCTGGTCACTCATGACATGGGTGTGCAGGCCAATATCGCGGATCGGGTGGCCATTATGTACGCCGGCAAGATCATCGAAGAAGCGACAACCGAGGAGATCTTTGGCAACCCCCTCCACCCCTACACCCGGTATTTGATCCAGTCGCTGCCAAAGTTCGGGGACAAAACGGCCCGCACCAGCGCACCCGGCAGCCCGCCCTCGCTGATGGATCTGCCCAGCGGCTGTCCCTTTCACCTCAGGTGCCCCGATACTCTGGAGACCTGTATAGAACAGATGCCGCCCCTGGTCGCCGTGGCAAGTAGCCACCGCGTCGCGTGCTGGCTGGCCAGAGAGAGATAGAACCGAGATGGACAAGCTCATCGAAGTCGACCAGTTGACGAAAGTGTTTACCTTGGGCAGTATCATCTCGAGGATCCGGATTACGGCCACCGACCATGTTTCCTTTTACATCAAACCAGCTGAGATCTTTGCTCTGGCCGGTGAGAGCGGCTGTGGAAAAACTACGGCTGCCCGAATGATCCTTGGCTTTGAGGAGCCAACCTCCGGCACCATCCTGCACGAGGGCAGGGCCGTCGAGTACGCCAAGAACAAGAAGGGCCGGGGCACCCAAGACATCCAGGCGATCTTCCAGGACCCCTTCAAGACATTCAATCCCTTGAGGACGGTCGATCGATATTTCTTTGAAACCGTCCAAAACTACAAGCTGGCCGGCAGCGACGGCGAGGCAATCAAACTGATCAGTGACAAGTTGAATGCCGTAGGCCTGTCCTATGAGGAATTTGCCGGCAAGTACCCAAGCGAATTCTCCGGAGGGCAGCTACAGAGGATTTCCATCGCCCGGGCCCTGCTGACAAACCCAACCCTCCTGATCGCGGACGAACCGGTCTCGATGGTCGATGCTTCCCTGAGAATGTCGATCGTAAACCTGTTCAAGAAGCTCAAGGAAGAGTTCAACGTAAGTGTGCTATACATTACCCACGATCTGGCAACGGCCTACTATATGAGCGATCGAATCGCCATAATGTTCAGAGGGAATATCGTCGAAATGGGGCCTGTGGAACGGGTGTTGATGGACCCCAAACATCCATACACCAAACTTCTTCGAGAATCGATCCCTGAAGCAGATCCAAAGAGACGGTGGAGCGGCGCGGTCAAACTCTCAGACGTAGAATACGAAGAATACTTGAGACAAGGGTGCAGGTTTGCGGGAAGATGCCCTCAAGTGATGGAACGGTGTAGGGGAGAAATACCGGACGAGGTGTACGTTGACCAAGTGCTCGTCAAGTGCCACTTGTACAGCGGGACAGAGGAAACTCTAGATCGTAAAGTTTCATGAGCCAATCCGCGAGGAGGTGTGATAGCCCGATGCCTAGGATTTTTCGTAACCCTATCCTGCCAGGTTTTTATCCAGATCCCTCCATATGCCGGGTTGGGGACGATTTCTATCTGGTCACATCAACATTCGAATACTTTCCCGGACTGCCGATCTTCCATAGCCGCGATCTGGTTCATTGGCGCCAAATAGGGCACGTCTTGGACCGTCCGTCGCAACTGCCCCTCGACAACATACGTCCTTCTGGCGGTCTGTACGCGCCGACCATCCGCTTTTCGCAGGGTGTCTTTTACGTGATCAATACGCTCGTAGATGGGAAAGCAAAAGCAGGCAATTTTATCGTCACGACCACGGATCCGGCCGGGTCATGGTCAGAGCCCTACTGGCTGGAGAATGCGCCAGGGATAGACCCATCCCTGTTCTTCGACGATGATGGGCGCGTCTGGTATGTCGGCAATCGCACGGCTACTCCTGAACAATACCATGGGCA
Organism: Gammaproteobacteria bacterium; assembly: GCA_037385685.1. Lineage (GTDB taxonomy): Bacteria > Pseudomonadota > Gammaproteobacteria > Chromatiales > Chromatiaceae > Sva-25. The sequence goes on along the minus strand of JARRMW010000101.1, from coordinate 137 downwards.
CAAGGAAATCTGGCTACAAGAACTGGATCTTAAAAACATGTGCCTGGTAGGGGAACCACGGATCCTCTGGTACGGAGCAGCAAAACGGGCGGGATGGGCTGAAGCGCCTCACATATACAGAATACGGGACTACTACT
>JARRMW010000100.1:0-3617 GCA_037385685.1 Gammaproteobacteria bacterium | reverse complement strand
CGCCCAGAACAACCTCAGGATAAACGCCGTGGTGCTCCCGGTAGGCCTCGACTTGCGATGGCAGATCGTGGCCTTCATGGAAAGCATCCCACCGCAGGTGGTCGACTCGCGCCACGCCTCCAGCGCTCAAACTCACACTGAGTTTGGCACCGAACTCGGTCGGCTTGTCTACTTTGCCGCGGACAATCGGCCGCACATACGGCTGGCTGATGCTCACGATACGATCGTCGCAGCGTTTGGCTTTGTTGCGGTACATCTCCCACTGCTGTGCGTACGAAACCGTTCATTCCATGACGTCATTTTCTGATTGTTGAGTCCCCATTACAGTTCTCCTCAAACACAGGAGAACTCTCATGATCATATCCACCTCGGATACCAGCTCACCTTCTCAGCCACAGTCCCAGCCAGAAAAGCGCGTCATGCGCACCCGCAGCCAGTGGCAAGCACTGCTTGACGAGTTCAATGGTAGCGGGCTTACGAAAGTGGCTTTTTGCAAGCAATACGGCGTGTCCACCAGTAGCCTGAACCGCTGGCAGCGGATACTTGAGAAGAAGTCCGGGAGCGCCGACTTTATTGATGTCACCGAGCCGCTCTTCAGCGCCCCGACAACATCTTCTCCCACTGGTGAAGGTGACGACGCCTGGCAGGTGGAGCTGGTATTGGGTGCCGGTGTTGTATTGAGATTACGCACGGTCTGATGTTCTTCCCCGAGTCCCGGGTCCGTATCTGGCTCTGTACGCAATCCACGGACATGCGTAAATCCTTCAATGGCCTGAGTGCCCTGGTGAAGAATAAGCTCCAGGACAACCCGCTCAGTGGCGAGCTGTTCGTGTTCGTCAACCGGCGCCGGAACCAGATGAAGATTCTGTACTTCGACAATTCCGGCTACTGCATCTGGTCGAAGCGATTGGAGCAGGGCCAGTTTGTGGTGCGCAGCGCGCCGGAAGGAAAACTGCAACTGAACTGGACCCAGTTGAAACTCCTGCTTGACGGCATAGAGATCAAAAAATCCCGCCAGTACAAGCGGTATTCTCACCCCTCATCAGGCCAGTTCTGATAGACTATATGGCATGTCCACAGCCGTTCCCACTGATGCCAAGTCCGCTGATCCCTCGGTGTTGGTGCAGGCACTCAGCGAGGAAAACGCGCAGCTAAAACGCCAGCTCGCCTGGTTCAAGCAGCAACTGTTTGGCAGTAAATCCGAGAAGCGGGTGATCGAGAATCCCGACCAGCCCTTGCTCGCCGGTTTGATGGGGGAACCCGTCGCGCCGCTGCCGCCAACTGACAAGCAAAAGATTACCTACGAGCGTGGCAAGGCTAAGAAGAACCGTGATGACGACTGCGTCACCGACAGCGGCCTGCGCTTCGGCCCCGAGGTGCCCGTCAAAACCATCACGCTTGAGGCGCCCGAGCTCAGTGGCCCTGATGCAGATCAGTACGAGATTATTGGCTATAAGACCAGCCACCGCCTGGCCCAGCACCACAGTGCCTATGAAGTCTTGCGCTTCCAGCGTCCAGTACTGAAGCGCAAGGAATGTGGCACATTGACTACTACACCGGCCGCCTTCAACGTACTGGACAACAGCATCGCCGATGTCAGCTTCCTGGCAGGCATGCTGGTCGACAAATTCCTGTATCACCTGCCGCTGTACCGGCAGCACCAGCGCCTGAAGAGCTGTGGCATAGAGCTCAGCCGGGGTACCCTGACCAATCTCAGCAAACGCAGTATTGAATTGCTGCGTCCCATCGCTGAAGCCCAGCTCGCCCACATCCTCCAAAGCCAGGTTTTGTCGATGGATGAGACCCCGATCAGGGCGGGTCCGACGAAGAACAAAAAGGGCAAGGGTGTGATGAAGCAGGGCTGGTTCTGGCCCCTGATGGGGGACCAGGATGAGATCGCCTTTACCTACGCCTCGGGTCGCGGGCGAGCGCATATCGAGCAAATATTGGAAAATCTGTTCACCGGCACCCTGGTCAGTGATGGCTACACGGCATACAGCAGCTATGCGGCGAAGAATGAGCAGATTACCCATGCCAATTGCTGGGTACACGGGCGGCGCAAGTTTGTCGAGGCCGAAGAGGATGAACCTGAGCTGGTACAACAGGTGCTCGATAGCATCGGCCACTTGTACCGTGTAGAAGCCCAGATTAAAGCCTCACGGCTTGTCGATGAGAAAAAGCGTAACTTCCGGCTGACCCACAGTAAACCGATCGTTGATCAGTTGTTCGCCTGGTTTGACCAGCAGCGGCAGCGACCGGAGCTGCTGCCCGGCAGTCCCTTCTCCAAAGCCATTGCCTATATGCAGAACCGCGAGCATGCACTGCGCGTGTTCCTGGAGGACCCGGCGGTGCCGATAGACAACAACCACACGGAGCGTGCTCTGCGGGTTGTTCCCATGGGCCGCAAAAACTGGATGTTCTGCTGGACCGAACTGGGCGCGGAGCATGTGGGTATCATCCAGAGCCTGATTGCGACGTGCAAAATGCAGGACATCGATCCGGCCACTTACCTGGTTGATGTGCTGCAACGTGTTGCTATCCATCCGGCAAGCAAGGTCGAGGAGTTGACGCCACGGGTCTGGAAAGCGCTGTTTGCCCAAAGCCCACTGAGATCGGATCTATACCATGAGCATTGATATTGACGGCCTGTCATATGACGAGCTGCTGGACCTCAATGACCGCATCATCGCGCGGCTGAAACATCTCGACGCGGCGGACACGATCAATGCCATGATGAAGCTCAACCTGGGCACGAAGGTATGCTTTGACGCCGGTAAACACGGGATACAGGTCGGCACCCTGGTCAAGTTCAACCAGAAGACAGTCACCGTGCTTACTGACGGTGGTCGCCGCAGTTGGAAGGTATCGCCACAGATGTTGTCGCCAGTGATCGAAGAAGCTGGCGAGAATACCAACGTCATTGACCTGAAAAAGAAGAAGTAAAAAGGGCGTACTGCCTGTCAATTACTGCTCGGAATGAGCGATTACGCGGGTAATTCCAAAGGCAAAATCCCGCTTTTGCGCATCCGGGCCAGCCGTTTTGCGTGATTGCCTTGCCTACAAGACCTAGCCGGTGTGCCGGATAGGTTCGGCACAAAAAGAGTTGCCTCGGGATGAGGAGCCATGTCGTGAGGACAGAGTAGTTGCCGTTGCCAGCTGTTGTAGCCATTCTCGACTCAGGGAAGGGTGAACGCCCTGGCTTACGCGAAGGGTCAGGTACACGATAAAGGTGTAATGACACGGGATGCAGTCGACCAATCTTGGGCATCTGCGGGCTAACTGCGCACGTGTGTCTGTCGCGCTCCTGCCTCACTCTGTTCAGGAGTCGAGTGCTCGGATTACCCACCTCGTCGCGTGAGGTTACAGTCAGGCAGACCCTCTAAGCACAAGCCTGATAGGGCGTTTCAAGGAGCTCTCAGCACCGCATCACGCAGCAATCCTCATTGCGTGCGCTGGCCGCAACTCTGCGACAGAGAGGTAGTGTTCAAGTCCCGCGAACATTCCCTTTGCACAATCCGGAACGGCTTTGTGAATCTGGAAGCCGACACCCAGCGCCGTGTGATGTTGTCGATAAAAGCGGGCAGTGATTCTTGAACTCAACACCAGCGCGTTTTCAT
>JARRMW010000099.1:0-4264 GCA_037385685.1 Gammaproteobacteria bacterium | reverse complement strand
GATCCCCCAGATGTGCAGGTTGAACGGCGGAGGGTGAAGTGCTACCTGTATACAGAGCACGCAGAACGACTCTCGCCAGGGGAACAGACATGACCATCACCAGGTATCCAGTTAACTCCGGTTATCCAGAGTGTCACGATGTCCGATATGGTCAGCCAATAGCAGCAGTGCGATCGCACGACCAGGTCCCCAAAAATCTATCTAAAACTCTGGGACAATCTATCTCTCGAGGTGTAAAAAAACAGGAGGGCCACCCACATGTCAAACACAACAGCTAAAGTCTATTTAGATACAAATCGAACCATCGCCCCGATCTCGCCCCTGCTATTTGGCGGGTTCGCCGAACATATGGGACGCTGCATCTACGAAGGAATCTACGATCCCGAATCAGCTCATGCGGATGAGTATGGGTTGCGAAAGGATGTTCTAGAAGCACTGCGCGGTCAAGCCTACACGGTGATCCGCTATCCGGGAGGTAATTTTCTCAGTGGCTACAACTGGCTCGATGGCGTAGGACCGAAAACGCAGCGTCCACACCGGCGTGAACTGGCTTGGCAATCAACGGAGACCAATCAATTCGGCACCAACGAGTTTATGACTTTCTGCAAAGCTATCGACGTTGCACCTATGCTGGCCGTGAACATGGGTACCGGAACCATCCAATCGGCTTCCGATCTGGTGGAATACTGCAATGTGCTAGGAGGTACCTACTGGTCAGATCTGCGCGCTAGCCATGGATACCGTGCTCCCCACGATGTGCGTTACTGGTGCGTAGGCAACGAGATGGATGGCCCCTGGCAGATTGGCCACCTGGATGCTGTGGAATATGGCAAAAAGGCCCTGGAAGCAGCCAAGATGATGAAATGGCAGGACCCAACCATCGAAACGATCCTGTGCGGATCGTCCAGCGACCTCATGCCGACCTATCCCGAGTGGGACCGCATCGCTCTTGAAATTGCCTGGGAGCATGTAGATTATCTTTCGATGCACTACTATACCAACAACCGCGAGGAGGACACAGCCAGTTATTTGGCCAGCGCCCTCCGCTTTGAGCGCTTTGTCGACACGCTGGATGGGACACTGCGCTATGTTAAAGCCAAGGGGCGCAGTAGACACGACGTCTATCTTTCATGGGATGAGTGGCAGGTTTGGCACTCCATTGGCACCCCAATGCTAGGAGAATGGACAGAGGCGCCTCATCTTGCAGAGGATGTTTATACACTGGAGGACGCGTTGGTTGTGGCCCAGTGGCTGAATGTTTTCTTGCGCAAGAGCCACGTGCTCAAGATTGCCTGTGTGGCACAGATCGTCAACGTGATCTCATGGTTGCAAACCCGCGGCGATGAATTGCTGAAGCAATCTTCTTATTACGCCTTCAAGCTGGTCAGTAATCTTGCCCGTGGTGAGGCTTTGGACGTTCTGGTAAAAGCGCCTATTGTGCAAACCAAACAGTATGATGGTGTGCCGACGCTGGACGTTTCCAGCAGCTACGAGGTCGAGACGGGACAAGGCGCCATATTTTTGGTCAATCGTAGTCAGACCGACGCCATTGTAACCGATCTGATTTGGCAGAATGGAAAAACTTTTCTTGTAGACAAGGCATGGCAACTCTCCGGCAACGATCCTAAGGAATCCAATACCTGGGATCAACCCAATCGTGTGGTCACCAATCCCATTTCTGCACCAACTATTGAAGGTGACCGAGCTATGGTCCAGTTGCCACCGCTCTCTTTCACGGCGATCACATTCTGCCGAGATTCAACAAACCAATGAAATATACCACGATCCATTTGCACACTAATATTCCAACAAGAAAGGACGATCCGCAGAAATGTTGGAGGAAAAACAGCATTACCTCAATCTAATGGGGACCCCTCGAGTGGACGCGCATCGCAAGTATCTCGATACGGTCGAGCCTGCGACCGGGGAGGCGCGAGCGGCGCTGCCCAATATCGTTGTCATCATGATGGACGACATGGGCTGGGGCGATATGTCCGCGTTCGGCAGCAAGGCGATCGACACGCCGAATCTCGACAAACTTGCGGCCGATGGCATGACATTTACAAACGGCTATGCCTCCAGTCCGTTATGTACACCGAGTCGGTTTGGCTTTCTTACAGGCCGCTATCCATCCAGGGCGGTTCTCACATCGGTCTTTTTCCCCTCGGTACCGGTCCCTGAAGAGCAGGTCTTTGACATGCAGTATGACGATGACAAGGTTCTGTCGGGGGATGGCGCCTCACCCCGACAGTCTTGGGATCACGAAACGCTCTATGCACACATGAATGAAACGATGGCGGTGACCGGCATCCCTGAGGACGAAATCACTTTGTCGGAGGTGTTGCAGGCCCGTGGATACAAGACCTCTCTGTTTGGAAAGTGGCACCTTGGAGATCAAAGCCCATCGCTGCCAAACGACAAGGGATTTGATTGCTTTTACGGCTCTCACTACTCCAACGATATGGTCCCCTATCATTTCTTTCGTAACCGGGAGATCGCTGACAAAGGTGTACTCGATCAAACCAAGATCACAGGGATGCTTACCGAGGAGATACTGCGCTACGTAGATGAGAATGCGGATAATCCGTTTTTTGTCTTTTATGCGTCGCCAAAACCCCATCACCCGATTTATGCCGGGGAGCGTTTCCAGGGCACGAGCCAGGCTGGAGCCTACGGCGACTGTATCCAAGAGGTCGATTGGAGCGTCGGTGAGATCGTGAAAAAACTCGAGGAGAAAGGAATTGCCGAAAAGACTTTGGTTGTCTTCACCAGCGATAACGGCCCCTGGCACCAAGGCTCTCCCGGGCTACATCGTGGTCGGAAAGGTAATACGTTTGATGGGGGCCAGATCGTGCCGATGATTGCCACCTGGCCCAGCACCATACCGGCAGGAAGAACGAGCGATGCTCAAATGATGAATATCGACTTTTTTGCTACCTTCCTGGCTATGGCTGGGATTGACCTGCCGACAGATCGCGTCATAGATGGGCAGAACCTCCTGCCGTTAATGACAGGTGAGTCCGCTGAGAGCCCGCATGAAGAGCTTTTCTACGTCATGTACATGGGGGCATACGCACTCCGGCACCGGGACCACTTCAAATACTATGCGACAGCGACGAGCGAGAACTCGCTATTCCTTTGGATGGGTCCGCTGCACCCGTTTCTCTTTGACCTGAATGTAGATCCAAACGAGTCGTACGATCAACGTGCTCACTATCCGGACCGGGCCAGGCGTATGCGCGACCGACTCTATGCGTTCAACCGGGAAATGGAGACCAATCCTCGCGGTTGGCTTGACTGATCGTATTCTGTGGTTCCGGGCGCAACGCCTCCGCTACCAGCCGTGTTGCGGAGATGGTCTGTTCCATGAGGTTGTTGTTGCGGGACTGCCCAGACAAGCAATCCGATGACAAACGGGTCCAGGACCAGCAAGATCAGGGCCAATCGTGGGCTGGTTGCCACAGCCATGATCAGGCTGCCCACGAACAGCAGTGGGGCGCGCACTAGGATGCGCAGCGCAATCAACACCACGTCCTGAACCTGTGCCACGTCGTTGGTCAAGCGGATGACCAGCGGCCCGGTCCCCACTCTGTCCAGGTTGCCAAACGACAGCGACTGCACTTTGCGAAACAGCGCGCTGCGTACGTCGGTGCCGAAACCCACAGACGCCCGGACGGCAAAGATCGTCGATCCGATGCCCCCACGGCACCGACGAAGGCCAGCCCGATCATCAGCAAGCCGGTTCGGAGGACGACAGCCATGTCAAGCTGAGCAATCCCCTGTCCTGGCCGAATAATACATCCGTTCGACGATCAGCCATTGAGAATCAATAACCCTTTGGGTGATTGCCCGGAAAGCAAGTGACGGCTGGAGCGGACAAGAATATTCGACCAGGACAGGATACTGATCTGGGGTGCTGTCGCCTGGACCAGGCGCGCCAGGTCCGTGTACTAGGGCGTGCCCAGGCTCTTCCCTAGCTGACGGACCGCACCGGTGTTACGTCCCCAGACGGCGACCAGTTCCACCTCCTCTGGAAGCCCCTTGAGAAGAGGCCCGTAGAGATAGGATGGGCGCTTGGCTGTACCGATGATGGCTACCCGGATGGGCTGGCTGGTTGCCATACAACTCCTTTCAATCAGGGGACAAGACGGAGGCCTGCACAACTACTGGCCATATTCGTGGGTGTACCTGTGGTGCAGCTTGGCGACATCTTCCGCTGGGATCTCATCAGGTTGCCCCATTTGCAATGCGATCCACACCGTGC
>JARRMW010000098.1:0-3694 GCA_037385685.1 Gammaproteobacteria bacterium | reverse complement strand
CCCACACCGGCCGACCTGAACTGCATTGTTTGTGCTTCATCAACTACTCCAGCGTGTTCTTGTAGATTTCCCCGTCCTTCATGATGACGACGAAATTCGTGTGCGGATCGGCGACGAGATCGAGATCTTCGAGCGGATTGCCGTCCACGAGCACAACGTCGGCGTAGGCTCCTGCCTCGATGACGCCTAGCGAGCCTTCGCGATAGTCGTTGCGAGGACCGCTCAGGGAGAGCAGCCTGGCGTTCTCGGAGGTTGCCATTCGGAGCGCTTCGTACGGCGTGAACCAGCGCGACAGTTTGGACAGCATTTTGCCCTGCTTCTCGGCGGCGACTGGGTCGAACAGCATGTCGGTGCCAAAGGCGATGTTTATTCCCATCTTTTTTGCAGTTGTGTAGGCGTTATCCGTTCCGGCCGTCACGCGGGAAAACTTTTCCTGGCTGTAGGGGTTGTCAAACTTGAGCGCGTCCTCGTCATCGAGCAGCGGCTGGATGCTGAGCCAGGCGCCCATCTTCTTCATCATCTGCCAGGTCTCCTTCTTCTCGATCAGGAAACCGTGTTCTATTGACATCACGCCCGCGCGGAGTGCTGTCTGCACGGCGTCGTCCGTGAAGATGTGCGCAGCGACGTAGGTGTTCCACGTTTTCGCCACGTCGACGGCGGCCTTCATCTCTTCGTAGGTAAACTGCTGCACATCGAGGTCGTCATAGGACGACGAAACGCCGCCACCACCCGATATCTTGATCTGGGTTGCACCCATGCGAAGATTTTCGCGGACCCGCAAGATAACTTCCGGTACCCCGTTGGCCGTCATGATCAGCGAATTACGCTCCCAGTATGGCATCGGGTCGGTAAGGTTCTTCGGATGGTCATTCTTCATGCGAAAGTCGAAGTGGCCGGAAGTCTGGCTGATCGGTGGCCCGGACGGGAACATGCGTGGCCCCGGGTGCGTGCCGGCGTCCGTCATTTTCTTGACTGCGAACGGATTGCCGCCAACGTCGCGAACGGTCGTAAAGCCACGCATCAATGTTTTCTCTGCGCCCTGGAAACCAATAATCGCAACCTCGGACATGTCACCCGTCAGCAGAACGCTCTGCGGTGCGTATGCGTAGTACGTGTGCCAGTGAACGTCGATCAGGCCAGGGATCAACGTGCGGCCCCCGCCATCGATGACGGTAGCGCCGGCGGCACTAAGGGGGTCGGTGGAGACCTGCGTGATCAGGTTGTTTTCGATCAGTACGTTGGCGTTCTCGATGCGCTGTTCGTTGACGCCGTCGAAGACATGAACATTGGTGAAGAGTACCTTCGAGGCGATGTCGTCTTGAGCAACTGCCAGGCTCCAACCGGCGAGGCATACCAGGACGGTGCAGGCTTGAATCAAGCGTATAAAAGTGTTTCGGGCCATGGTTGCAATCTCCGATTTATGATGGATGCGAAAGACCTTCAGATACTGGCGCCATACAGCTCGCGGTTGCCGAAAGCCGGCACAACCATCAACTTTTGATCAAGTTGGGTATCCGTTGCGTTAAAGGCAGGTTTTCCAACCACGTCGCTGCGTTCATGATACTTGAGCCGAGTCTTCGCTGTCATTCGGCACGGGCAGCAACGCTTCGATCTCGTCGACCGAGGTCGCCTGCGGCAACTCGGCGAACACGGTCCGAAGATACGCATACGGCTCGATGCCGTTCGCTTTGGCCGTCTCGATCAGGCTGTAGAGATTGGCACTCGCGTTGGCGCCGGCGACGGTGTCGCAGAACAGCCAGTTCTTGCGGCCAACGACAAACGGCCGGATCGCGTTCTCGGTCAGGTTGTTGTCGATCCGGAGGCGGCCGTCCTCGACGTAGACAATGAGCTTCGGCCATTGCTTGTGGGCGTAGTTCATGGCCTTGCCGAGCGCCGAGCGCGACGGATCGTAGTCGTAGAGCAAAATCGGGTGATCCGGCGGCCCGCCGCGCTGAACCCAGAGGTGGGACTGGCTCTCCGCCCGTTTTCCGGGCTCTTTCAGCATCTGCAGCCGGGTCTCGTCCATGGCGACGATGTCGTAGGCCAGAAGTCGTTCCCGAAGCAGGTTGATCAGGGGCTGCACGAGCTCGCCGGCCCTGACCATCCAGTGCGCGAGTGTCGAGCGTGGTAGATGCACACCGATCCGCGCAAGCTTTTTCTCTTGCCGGTAGAGCGGCAGGCCGTCGACATACTTGGCGACCGCGACATGCGCGCTGTTCAGTACAAGACGAGCCACGTTCAGGGCGCAGGCTCTGTCTCATCCAAAGCGGTTCGTATCTCATCGAAACGCCTGGCAAATGCCTGTGCAACCCGCTTGCGTCCAACAGTCTTGCGGATCTTCGCGCCGCGCACCTTCTCGGTGAAGGTCCGATTCGTTGCGAAGATGAGCGAGCCTCCCTCATGTGGCACAACGGCCGCGATCGTGAGCATCGAGTTGTAGGTGTGTCCCACATAGAACTCACGTTCGGCAACGACGGCGATATCTCCATCGACAACCAGCATTCGGTGTGCCAGCACGACTGCCGGCCGCTTGGCCACGGATTTCTTCATCCATAGCAGGCGGGATTCATCGATCTCTTCCATAGATCCTGGATAGTCCAGAAGTGCGGCATGCAGGCCGGGAGAGTACTTCTCAATCAGGGCAGTCGTCTCCAGCGAGGCGCGCAATTCCTCGGCGGGGCTTGCCAGCTCACCCGATTGACGCGCGTAGGGTGGGATCCCGTCCAGCCCTTCGGCACGATAAGCTTGCAGACGCGCCCACAAAATATCTTTGTACGTGGTGACAGCATCTGCCGATGCCGAGTCGCCATGGGCGATGGCCGATATCAGTTCGATCTCGTCAGGTGCAAGGTTCAGTTCACTTCCCGCGCCCGCCTCTAGCAGTCGCCTGACCTCTCCTTGCTCATCTTCACCGAAGACGAGGCCTGCCAGTTCGCCAACATCGCCGCCGGCGTCCGGCAACGACCCGGCGGCCCGGATATCGGCGTGCGAACGCAGGGTTTCGTCAGACAGGTAGGCGTCGATGAGGTCGCCGGGCGGTCGACCGATGAGCATCATTGCACCCGCCACGGCGACACTCTGCGGGAGCGGCTCTAGCTCGGGATGCCCCGAGAACAGGATCTCGCCCGCTTCCAGCGCCCCCCTGTGCTGCGTCCCGAAACCCAGGTGTGACATGACGTCGTCGACGATGTCGTTGGTTGCCGAATCGTCGTCCGAAGCGGACGGTTGTTGGTCAACGACAAGAATCGCCGTAAGCAAAAGAACAACTGTCATCCCGCGCATTCCGAACTCCAACTCCAATTGGGTGGTGGTGCCGTCCTGCGCCGCAAGTCGGCCATCGGCAATGTCGAGGCTGTGCTGGTGGGTGTCGATGAAGTCCGGCGAAACCACGAGCCCTTAGCACTGCCCCCCTCGGGAGGTAAGAACATGATGTTCTCACCTCCCGAGGGGGGCAGTCCGGATAAAAGCTCTTATCCAGTCACTATACGTTCCAGATTAGATGATCGTTGGCCATGGTGAACCGGTCGTATCCATCTTCGGTAATCGCGAAGGAGTCCTCAATGTTGTACCCTCCGGGTGCATAGGCGCCCTGAGCAGCCATATACGAGAGCTCAAAACTCAAGCACATACCAGGCTGGAATTTGGTTTTCTCACCTCTCGAGATCGTAGGAGTGTCCTCTGCTGACGGTTTTAA
>JARRMW010000097.1:0-3702 GCA_037385685.1 Gammaproteobacteria bacterium | reverse complement strand
TACGTGAAGCTCACCGAACACGATGGCATCATTATCTATGGTCGCTCGGATGCGACTCTAAACCCGGGCGGTGTGCGCATCGGTACGGCCGAGATCTACCGCCATGTCGAGCAACTCGAAGGAATCCGGGAGAGTCTCGTCATCGGCCAGGAATGGGACAACGACGTGCGCATCGTGCTTTTCGTCGTGCTGAGCGCATCAGCGACTCTGGATGAAGCACTGATCCGGAAAATCCGGACGACAATCCGCGAGAAATGCAGCCCGCGCCACGTGCCCGCCAGAATTCTGCAGGTGACGGAGATTCCGCGCACCCGTTCCGGCAAGATCGTCGAACTGGCGGTGCGCGAGGTGGTTCACAACCGCCCCGTAAAAAACCTGCATGCGCTGGCCAACCCCGACGCCCTCGAGCAATACCGTAACCGCCCGGAGCTGCAGGCGTGAAAAACAGTCTTCGGTAGCAACAACCGGCAATAACCCAGCAAAAAACTCAGTTATTTCAGCCAGTTGCTTCCCTCACTCTCTAAACGTTTATTTTAATGGAACTTTTTTGCATTATTAGCACTCGAATATCGCGAGTGCTAGAATAAATACGGGTTATGTGGAGAAGAGATTGATGACCAATGCCATTGCGACAACCTTGCCAACAGGCAGTATCGAAAGCTATGTCAGTGCTGCTTTCCAGCTTCCAATGCTCACAGCAGAGGAAGAGCATGACTACGCAGTCCGCCTGCGCAATGAGAACGATCTCGAGGCTGCGCGAGCGCTGGTGCTGTCACATCTGCGCTTCGTGGTGCGCGTGGCCCGCGGTTACAGCGGCTATGGCCTGCCACAGCAGGACCTGATCCAGGAAGGCTCGGTCGGACTCATGAAGGCCGTGCGCCGCTTCGATCCCGATATGGGCGTGCGCCTGGTGTCCTTTGCGGTCCACTGGATCCGGGCCGAGATCCACGAATACATCCTCAAGAACTGGCGTATCGTCAAGGTCGCGACGACCAAGGCCCAGCGCAAGCTCTTCTTCAACCTGCGCAGCGCCAAGCAGCGTCTCGGATGGCTTTCGCACCAGGAGGTGCAGGACGTCGCAAAAGATCTCGACGTCAAGCCGGAAACAGTCCTGCAAATGGAAGCGCGCCTGTCGGCGCACGACCTGCCCTGGGACCTGCCAGGTGATGCCGATGACGACGACAGCTTTGCAAGCCCATCCGGCTACCTGCCGGACACGCGCCTGCAGCCCGACCAGATCGTCGAGCAGCAGGACGCCGCGGAAACCCGTCACGACAACCTGTCGGTTGCCCTGGAAAAACTCGACGACCGCAGTCGTGACATTCTCAGCAGGCGGTGGCTTGTGGACGACAAGGCAACACTGCAGGAACTCGCCAACGAATACGGCGTTTCGGCAGAACGTATCCGCCAGATCGAGAAAAATGCCATGAAGAAGCTCAAGGCGGACATGCTGACTGCCTGACCCGACTCTATATACACACCATCAACATCAAGGCCCCGCATGTCGGGGCCTTTTTCATGCCATGGACCCTAGGCGTGTGCCTGGAAAACAACAAAAACGCACCACACGCCACAATTTTAGGGGTATTCCCGCAGATTTATTTCATGCTCTTTTTTCACAAAAATCACCAAGTTACTGTTTTTTATGAAGTGTGTGTTTTTTGCAACAAGTGATTTTTTTGGATTTTTTTGCAAATTTGGGTTGAAATCGGGCAGTTCCTTGTTTAGTATTCCTTCACAGATTGCACGTGGTGTGCAGTCAAACAGATTTCACACACGAAATTTAGTGGGAGAACACACATGAAAAAGACTCTGATCGCAGCAGCAGTTGCTGCAGCAGTCGCAGCCCCGGCAGCCAACGCCGGTGTTGTCATCTACGGCACCATCCATGCCTCCATCGACTACCTGGACGCCCAAACCTCGTCTGTGTGTAGCGGTGTAAGTGGCAGCAGCACACCTGGTGGTGGTTTCAACGTCTGCGAACGTACTTCCAAGCTTGGCTTCAAAGGTTCCGAGGATCTCGGCAACGGCCTGAAAGCCATCTGGAAAATGGAAACTGAAATCGCCATCTCCGATGGCGCTTCGAAGGGCCCGTTCAAGTCCGCTCGTAACGCCTACATCGGTCTCGCCGGCGACTGGGGTACCTTCCTCTACGGTCGTCACGACACGCCTTACAAGATGGCATATTATGCTTCCGGCATCGACATGCTGGGTGACTCCTTCATGGACACCAACGCACTCTACGGCCACCAGGAATGGCGTCGTGACGATGCAATCGCCTACGTCTCGCCGAACTGGAACGGCCTGACCATCGCCGCTGCAATCATCCCGGCTGAAGGTGCCAGCAGCGACGGCGGCAGCCTCAACGATGGTCTGGCTGACAGCTACTCCCTCGGCCTGATGTACAGCAACAACGGCCTGAAGCTCTCTGCCGGTTATGAAGACACCCAGGGCGAAGTCGGCGCAGATTCCAGCAACTGGATGGTCGGCGCAGGCTGGAGCGGCAATGCATTTGACATCTCTGCTGTCTATGTTGACCAGGAAGTCGATCCAACTTTTGACATCACCAGCTATGCAGTCAGCCTGGCCTACACCATGGGCAACAACAAGCTCATCGGTACTGTTGGACAGAGCGACTGGGATACGGATGATGGCCTCGGTTACGGTGTTGCTGTCCAGCACATGCTCAGCAAGCGCACTTCTGCGTACCTCGGCTACTCCAGCACCGAGATGCTGAATGCACACAGAACCCAAACTGGAAGCACCGACTTCCGCGGTACGGATTCCGAAGCAGTTTCTTTCGGTATGATCCACAAGTTCTGATCTGACCCTAAATCAGAGACGAACAAAACGGGACCTTCGGGTCCCGTTTTTTATTGCCTGGAATTTGTCAGAAACCTCCAGGATCGGAGTCAGGCCAGAGAAACCATAGCCTCTATCGCTCCATTAAAGGAGAAAACTGACTTCGACCTTTCTGTATTCCGGTCAGGGCTCGATGAGTTTTGGGCCTGATTCCGATCCCAGGATCATGACATCGGCCGGGCGATGGGCGAAGAGCCCGTTGGTCACGACACCAACGATACCGTTGAGTTGCCCTTCGAGCTTCATCGGTTCCATGATTTCCAGCCCGTGCACATCCAGGATCACGTTGCCGTTGTCCGTGATGAAATCCTCGCGCAGCACCGGGTTGCCACCGAGCTTGACGATCTGGCGCGCGACATAGCTACGCGCCATCGGGATCACCTCGACCGGCAGCGGAAATGTGCCGAGCACAGAGACAAGCTTGCTCTCGTCGGCAATGCAGACGAACTTCTTGCTGGCCGCAGCGATGATCTTCTCGCGCGTCAATGCGCCGCCACCGCCCTTGATGAGATGCAGCTGGCGGTTGGATTCGTCGGCACCGTCAACGTAGACCTCGAGGTCACCCGTCGAATTGAGATCCAGCACCTGCATGCCGATCGCCTTGAGACGGGCGGTCGAGGCTTCCGAGCTGGAGACCGCGCCATCGAACTTGCCCTTGTGCGGGGCCAGCAGATCGATGAAGTGATTGACCGTGGAACCGGTACCGATACCGAGCACACCGCCGTCAGGCAGAAACTCGAGTGCCTTCTCCGCCGCCTGGCGTTTGAGTTCATCTTGATTCATGTTCTATTCCTGTTCAAAATTCAGCCCGCCAATGATAGCGGTGCTGTCGCCGGCTGT
>JARRMW010000096.1:0-3729 GCA_037385685.1 Gammaproteobacteria bacterium | reverse complement strand
ATGCGGTCGAAGTTCTCACGAAAATAGTCCAGCACGTCCGGGTATTTTCCGATCTCGAAACGGTAGACCGAGGAGTTGCCGATGCGCTCTTTTTCCTTCCTCTGGTCGAAGGCAATGGCGAATTCGGCCTCGTAGTCGAAGAAGCAATCGATACTGTCGACGATGACCACATCAAGATCGAGGAAGAGGGTCTGGCCCTCGAGACCACCGAGTTCCGGCTGGAAGGTCGCGAGCTTCATCCAGCCACGCTCCGGCAGGCCTGAAGGAAGATCGAGTGAGGGCAATGGCTGGATCTCGACCTCGGGCCGCACGCCCTCGCCGTTCTCGGTGAAGCAAACAAACCTGAAAGGGCGCGACAGGTTGCGCGCCACCATGCCATAGAGCCGGTTAACGTAAGCAGGGCCGTACTTGTCGCCCCACTTCATGCAGATGACGTTAACCATGCATTAACGGGTTGTCAGTCCTTGAGTTCGTATACGGCGCCGCAGTAAGGGCACTCGCAACGTTTCTCCTTCTCGATCGGCAGATAGACCCGTGGATGCATGTTCCACACCTCATCTCCCGGTCGCGGACAGGAAAGCGGCAGGTCGTCCTTCGTGACGACAATGACTTCTTGTTGCTGTTGTGCTGCGCTCATCTTCTTCCCCTAACTGTCGATTTTTCAGCATATCCCGAGCGCCATTGCTCCCGGTTGGTCAGCGGCCGGTTTCGCGCTTGAAACACTCCGCAAGGAAAGCTGAATTATACCCCATCGATGTATGTCTCACGCATATAGCCGTCCCACCGGCTGCCACGCACTCGCAGGCCGATTTGCGGGAAACCGGGTATTCTTTCAGCCGGTCACTCAGTTTCTGAGCTTGTAGCCGGTCCTGAAGATCCAGATAACGATAGCGATGCAAAGCACCAGGAACAGCAGTGTCATGCCGAAGCTGACCGCGACATTGACATCAGCGACGCCGTAGAAGCTCCAGCGGAAGCCGCTGATGAGGTAGACGACCGGGTTGAAGAGAGTCACCGTCTGCCAGAACGGCGGCAACATCTCGATGGAGTAGAAGGTCCCGCCGAGGAAGGCCAGCGGGGTAATGACCATCAGCGGGACGATCTGCAGCTTCTCGAAGCCCTCGGCCCAGATACCGATGAGAAACCCCAGCAGACTGAAGGTCACAGAGGTCAATATCAGAAACCCGAACATCCAGAGCGGATGCTGGATGTCATAGTCGACGAAGAACCGTGCCGTGACCAGGATCAGAATGCCGATGAAGATCGATTTTGTGGCTGCCGCACCAACATAGCCTGTCACGATCTCGATCGGTGACAGCGGTGCCGAGAGAATCTCGTATATGGTCCCGGTGAAACGCGGGAAATAGATGCCGAACGAGGCGTTGGAGATGCTCTGGCTCAGGAGTGTCAGCATGATGAGACCGGGAATGATGAAGGCACCGTAGCTGATACCATCGATCTCGACCATGGCCGAGCCGATGGCCGAACCGAAGACCACGAAATAGAGCGTCGTCGATAGCACCGGCGAGAGAATGCTCTGTCCCAGCGTCTTGAAAAAGCGTCGCATCTCGAAGATGTAGATTGCGCGGATGCCGTAAAGATTCATGACCTGGTACTCACGAGACCAACGAAGATCTCCTCGAGCGAGCTCTGGCGGGAGTGGATATCGACGAAGTCTATTCCCAGCTCCTGGAGCGTTTTGAGCAAGCCGGGAATACCAGACTGGCTGTCGTGCGCATCGAAGCTGTAGTGCAGCTCCCTGCCATCGTCGACCAGTTCAAGCCCGTAACCGGCCAGCCTGTCCGGCAATGCCAGCAGCGGCTCGGCCAGCACGATACGCAGTTCGCGCTTGCCAAGCTTTTCCATGAGCGCCTGCTTCTCCTCGACAAGGATGATCTCTCCGCGGTTGATGATCCCGATGCGGTCGGCCATCTCCTCGGCCTCCTCGATATAGTGCGTCGTCAGGATGATGGTCACGCCCTGCTCGCGCAGTCCGCGAATCATCTCCCACATGTCGCGACGCAGCTCCACGTCGACACCGGCCGTGGGTTCGTCAAGAAAGAGGATTTGCGGTTCGTGTGACAGCGCTTTGGCGATCATGACCCTGCGCTTCATGCCGCCGGAGAGTGTTCTCAGGATGGATTTCCGCTTGTCCCACAGCGACAGGGTTCGCAGGATTCGTTCGATGTATTGCGGATCCGGCTTGCGGCCAAAGAGCCCGCGACTCAGGCTGACCGTATCCCAGACGGTTTCGAAGGCGTCCGTGGTGAGTTCCTGGGGCACCAGGCCGATCATCGACCGGCTCTTGCGATAGTCCCTGACGATATCGTGGCCACCAGCCAGAACCTTGCCACCACTGAACTGCACGATGCCGCAAATGATGCTGATCAGGGTCGTCTTGCCGGCGCCGTTCGGTCCGAGCAAGGCAAAAATCTCGCCCTTCTCGATCTCGAGATTGACCTCTTTCAATGCCTGATAGCCGGATTTGTAGACCTTGTTGAGGCTGGAAATTGAGATGACGGGTTGCATGCTTGCGGTTGGCGTCGATTCACGTGATTGATCAGTCGCCAACTCTAGCGCAAAACGCGGATCAAAAAGCGGGCTTGTTCGGGGGTCTCTGCACATTCAGGGCTGACATGGCTTGCCGGGAACGCAGGGTCACAGCGGGGTTGCCTGTAGAGAACGGCGAAGCCGATGTGACTTGCTCCGGTGTTTACAGCGCGCGGGAAATTGCCACTGTTCTGCACACAGTCCGGACAAATACCGCTTTATTGAAATACGCAATCACAATAGAATTCAGATAGTTAGTTCCTTTCTCGAAGTTTCGCATGCCAGATAACACGACGAGCGCCCCGGATGCAACGCTGTTGATTGCACCGGGCTGTCCTCATTGTCCGAAGGTTCTTCAGGCCCTCTCCGAATTCGTCAAACGCGGCGATATCGGGGCGCTGGAAGTGACCAACATTGCCATCCATCCCGAAGCAGCCGAAAAAGCCGGTACGCGCAGCGTTCCCTGGACAAGAATTGGCAACTTCGAGCTTGTTGGCGCACTGACGCCACAGGAGATTCGCGAAGCCATCGAAAAAGCCGGTCGCGCCGATCCTGTCGACCACCTCGTCCACCTCCTCGAGACGAGCAGGCTCGACGAGGCCCTGAAAGCGATTTCGGACAAACCCGACAACCTTCCACCGCTCGTCACGCTTCTCGATGATCTGGACACGCCAATGGCCGTGCGCATCGGGATTGGCGCACTGCTGGAGGAACTGCCTGACACTCTGGTTCAATCTGCAGAGGATGCCCTGACGGTGCTGACGGGCTCGCAACACCAATCCGTGCGCGCCGACGCCGCGCATTATCTCTCCCTCGTCGATACCGAGAGCAGCCGTCAGACGCTGCACAGGCTGCTCGGGGATCAGAGCGACGAGGTCAGCGAGATCGCACGGGAATCCCTCGAAGCGCTGTCGGCATGAACAGTCAGGCACGCAAGCTGATCATTGCCGGTGCTGTTTTCGGGTTTCTTTTTGTCGCGCTCGGTGCATTCGGCGCGCATGGCCTGAAAACCCTCATGTCGGCCGAACAGCAGGCCTGGTTCAGGACGGGCAATCTCTATCTCGGCATCCATGCCATGGCGATACTCTTCTGTGGCATCCTGCACCATCTGTTTCTCACGCGATCCATCGCGATGTCGGGATGGCTCTTTTTGACCGGCATCCTGATTTTCAGCGGCAC
>JARRMW010000095.1:0-3782 GCA_037385685.1 Gammaproteobacteria bacterium | reverse complement strand
AATTCAAGACTGTCACGCAGCTTGGCTGAGTTCATGTTATCGCTCTGGTTCAGGGTCATAGTATCGCCGACACGACCCTCTTGTGGCTTCATCCCAACGACTGCATTGGGTCATCAGCCGAAATTATAGCCTCAAAATCCTGGCCGGCAGCTTCCGAGGGCTTAGCGGTCACTCATCTTGAGTAAGGGCGACCGTCGCCGTGCGGCCAAGAATGGCCACTGCATTGCGTCAAGAATTGTCGACCTTTGTCAACATAGCCTGAACAAACGCGTCCCTCAGGCGGCCACTCGGTAGGTCATCGAAGTCGATCGCCTCCCACCTATCTGCCAGCTCGCCACTGCCAGAGGAGGTTCGCCTCTTTCTACGCCACACGGTTCCATCACTGAATAAAGCAAACGCCCTTAATTTCGCGTCGCCCCTATGTGCAGGTTCTACTTCTATGTGAACAATCGTTCTCGACCCTTGGTTACCGCGATTTTTTCTTGCGACCTTGGCTTTGCCACGAATGGCAGCCAATGCCGCGTCCTTAGTAGAAAACTCCCCCAAGCAGTGGCGATTTCCTCGATGCATGACGCCAGACACAGCCCAATACTCTGCGTCGGATTCAGACTCTACGACATTATCCAAAGTCCCGTACCACTCTCCTCGTGAGTGGCCGCGCATTGGATGTATCTCGAATGACTCTGCTTTCTCAGTCAACGTTATCCGTCCTGAACGAACGTCCGAAATGGGTCATCAAGAGCCTGCCAGCAATCAAATTACTGACGGGCTGAAATGCAAAGTATAGCAGCCGGTCATGTCGCTCCCTGGCGAATGAGTACTCACGGCCACGAGCGGTCGCTGAGGCAGGCAGTTTTGGCTGGCCGCACGCAGTTACGAGTCGGCGATGGACAACAGTCGTCCGAAACCCACGATCCTATTGGCTTCCCGAATCGTAAACGTGTCTCCGACACTCGGTTTCTCATATCCTCGATGGTCTGGGTAATAGGAGATTCGAATAAAGACTTCATGCTCCCGATCAGGTAGAAGGGCCGTTCCGTCACCATCGAATGCCGACATTCGATACAGTTCGGTCAATGTTCGACCATCATCTCCCAGGTCGGGCTGCCTCTTATCAGGATCTCCGAAAACCAGGCTGGGACGGTAATGCGAGCTATTCTCGGCAAGGTGGCTGCGCCCGCCTTCTTCTGGCAGCAAGAACGTCACAAGTGCCGATGCCCGAATGCAGCGTATTGTCAATGAGACACCAAAATCGAAGTCATCTTGAGGGATTGCACCGACGTGCGAGCGGCTGCTTCGGGCCAGTAGGAGGAATTATAGCCCGAGCTAGGCGACCGTCACAGTACCGCCAAAAGGGGCCATTTAGAGTCCCAAGTCTTGGAGCGCATCTGAATCCTGATTGACGTATTTCTCAATAAGCACCATCAGTTTATCTTCGGCGCTCAAAGCAAATCGAACTTTAACGAAATTCATGATCAAGATCGCGATTATCGCGCTCATCAGGGCGACGCCGTCATAGCCATCATAGATTAAGTAGGCGCACATCGGTACGAACAATAAGGATACCCACGCTGCCTGAACTCTTGATTTGCGCTTTTTAGGGATTGATCGAACTAGCTCAAGCTCCGATTTCGATAACTTCATTCTCTCTCCCTCTTTCGCTTATTCGCACCGCAAGCGCCGCGGACCTTGCAGTGACGCTTGCGGCGGCAATGAGTGAGTGGCGTAAATTATAGCGTAAGAGCGCTGAACGGCGGCTTCCTTGGGCAAAGCGGAAGTCACTGTGAAGCCAGGGTGACCGTCGCAGTGCGGCCAGGAGCGGTCACAGAAAGCCTCGCATATCTACGGCGATAAATTCTTCGCTGGCCAAGAAACGAAGCAAATCGTGTCAGTTCCCTCGCAGGCTTCTGAAAATCGCTGTCTGACGCTATATTAACGACGGCGCCGGCAGCGGGCTGGCATTCAAGCCACCTGTATCCATTGCATTCGAGAGGAGGAGCCCATGCTACTGCGCAGCGTCATCAAGCATGTCGGGGAACAGAACTGGGCGGCAGTCGCTATCGATTTTGTCATTGTTGTCGTTGGTGTGTTTATTGGTATCCAGGTTGCCAACCTGAACGAGACCCGTATCGAGAACCAGCAATCGGCCCGCTTCACGGAGCGACTGCTTGCCGACCTGCGTCTGGAGGCGTGGAGTCTTGTCTTCGCGCGGGAGTATTACGGCGACGTCCTGGCAAGTGCCGACAGAGCAGTCAGCGCACTCGAGGGCAGGTCGACACTGTCCGACGAGGAGTTCTTGATCAACGCCTACCGGGCTACGCAATATAAGAGTCCGCCAGCTGCTCGGGAAACGTATAACGAACTGATTTCGATTGGTGCAATCAACCTGATCCGCGACGAGTCGCTTCGCAACTTGGCGGGCGGCCTGTATGAAACCACGGAGTTTGAAGAAAAGAGGACCGACGAAGAGCGCGATGCGCCCTATCGGCAGCTGTTTCGCATGATCATGCCGATGAAGATTCAACACACGCTGCTTAGGAATTGTGGAGATAAGAGTTACGTTAGACAGGACTATGCGAGCATTGTGAAGATGCTCGACTATTCCTGCTCAACTGACCTGAGCGAGCAGGAGATAACCTCCGCGGCAAACACTCTTCGGGCGCATCCCGATGTGCTGCCCTATCTGCGCCTGCGCATGGCGGATGTCGAAACTCGGTTAACCGATACATCGGGTCTTTCGTGGATGGAACAGCTGCGTGAGATTGCGCCGGACATGCCGTAAGACACTCTCGTGACGTATGTGGTTTGACGTTTATCGGTCAAGACGAGGTGCAACGGCGCAAAGCTATCGCAAAGCTTAACGACTGTCTGCAACGGGTCATCAGCGGAAAGTATAGCCCGAAATACCTGGCTGACTGCTTCGGAGGGCTTAGCGGTCACCCATCTTAAGACAGGACGACACGCTCAGGTCGGCCAAATGCAGCCTAAATGGTCGTTTTTAAATGAGTCCCTGGTTAGCGCGCGCAGGCTCGAACCCTTTCAAACGAACCGCAGTCTAATCGACCAAAATCCGCTCAGGTTTCCCATGTTCGTGAACACGAAACACGAGTATTTCGGCACCTTGATCGGTTGTCACTGCCGAATGAATCTCCTTAAGAGAGATCTTGACTAGCTCGCCCTTCAACACGGTCAAATCCGGCTTGCCATCGCGCCGAAGAATAGTGGAACCCTCTAGGACGTAAGCGAATTCCTCGCCAGGGTGCCAATGCTTGGGCAGGGCCGTATTTGGCGGCATCACAACACGGCTCACGATCACTTCGGTACCTTCAACTCCGTCGAGTTGTGTAGACAGGAGGGTTTCAAGCATCAGTTCGGGAGCCGCTGACAATTCATCAGCGATCGAAACCTGCGCAAGCCATGGCCCCGCGAGAATAAAAGCGCCGAACCCAATGCAACTAACAGCCAGATTTCGCATGTCTAATCTCCTTACGTTCTCCGAGCGTAATATTCCTGCGAGTGTCCGGTTTGGGTCATCAAGAGCCTGCCAGCAGTCAAATCACCGACGGGCCGGAATGCGAAGTATAGCAGTCAGTCACTCAGCTCCCTGGTGACCGCGCGCTCTCGTCCGATACTGTTGAAAAACTCCGTTTTGAGATTCGCCTGTTTTTCATTTGCGATCTGCGGCCGATTTCGTATCGTAGATACGAGGAGGTAGTGCAGTTCCTATGAAAACACCTCCTGGCGCAGCTCAGCGCGGTTAACCAAGGCTACAGGTTGCGCGC
>JARRMW010000094.1:0-4298 GCA_037385685.1 Gammaproteobacteria bacterium | reverse complement strand
TCCCAGCCCGCCACATAGCGGACACACGTCCTCTTGCCTCTTGCCTCCCGCCTTTTCCCGCTCAGTGCTTGATGTATTCGCCATATTCCCCTTCGACATACCGTCGCCGATCTGTCTCGCCGGGTCGCTGGCCCGCTTCATCCCCTCTCCCCTCGATGCGCCAGCGCTCCAGGATGGCGCGGATGTACTTCCAACTGCGCTTGTTCAGCGACACCGCCTCGCGGAACGCTTCCTCGATCCACTCCGCCGGATAAGTCTGCTCCGCCTCGCGTAGCTCGTCGGCGATGAGGGGCGTGAGCAACCCGATGTTCTGCTCGTACAGCGCAAACACGTTAGGCCGCCCGGCCGATTCGAGTGCGTCTGGCCACTCGCCCCGCGCGATGGCCTCGACGGCGGCGCGCCCCTTGGGCGTGTTGGCAAAATAGATCTCCTCGCCTGCTTCACCATCGAGCGTCTCGGTCTGTAGCAGCGTCCCACGCTCGACGGCGCGCGCTAGGGCGGCGTCCAGCGTCTCGCCCGGAGAGCCGCCCAGGCCGGCCAGGAGCGTCCGGTCGGCGGCCAGGTCGGCGCGGCGCAGGTAGCGCACCTTGCCCTGTTGTTGCCCTAGCCGCCACAGCACGTGCAGCGTGAGCTTGAGCTCGGCCAGGTCGTCGATGATGGGCACCAAGTCGGTAAAGACTGGCTCTGGAATATTGACGCTGCGCACTTTGCCGGACGGAAAGCCGCTAAAGGTCTTCATGCTGGTCGTTCACTCGATGAACTCGATGCTGGCGATAATGTCCTCCACGATAGCCTGGTAGCGCATCATCGCGTCGGCGGTGGAGGCGCTTGCCACTAATGTGTACTGGTCATATCCATCCACAAACATGACTTGCAGTGCATAGTATTGGCCGGTAGGCGAACTCGGATCCTCCTGAATGAGGCTTCTCTCGATTCCCGGCCTCCCATCAATCTCCGTCTCATCCATCGATAGCAAAGTTGAGTAACTGCTCAGGCGCTCCCATCTTTCCTGATCGGCCTTTTTCAAATCGGGCTCGTCCTCTTGGGTTTCGCGTAGCAGCACAAGTTGGATGTTATCCTCGGCGTGTGCCAGAACGAGGCACGTGACCTGTGGTTGACTACAGAGCTCATTGCTGCTGACGTCGAGGCTCAGCCAGTCGCCGGGGTACGTCAACGAGATTTTGCCATCCTGGTAGGTTTGCGGTGCCGTAGGCAACGGGCTGGCCGACGGTGTGGACGTGGGGCCGGCAGCAGATGGACCGATAAATTGGGCGCTGGTGATGATCGCCTTGATCTCGGCCTCGTAGCCCGCCATCACCTCCTCAGTAGGGGCGGATGCCAGGAAGAAGTATATGTCGTATCCGTTTGCGACAGCGGCGAATAGCACCTGGCTTTGTCCCTGAGAGGTTTGGAGAACGAACTTTCCTGTGCGCCCTTGCTGCCCGCCGATCTCTATTTCTTTCTCGATAGTCGGGCCTTCCGCTCCAAAGTTACTGGCTATGAAGGCTTCGATCTCTGCCTCCAAATCTGGTGGCTCTGAGAGAGTGAACCGGTAAATCTGGAGACGAATGTTGCTTGTGGAGTGTTGGATGATCAGGAACTCGGACGTGGACTCGTTGCCAGCGTCGTATATCTCCCATTCATCGCTGAACGTGATGCTGAACGTTTCGCCGGTGTATGTCTGAGGCGCTGCGGTGGACGGGGATTTTGTTGGTTCGGTGGGGATAGGCAGCGGCGTGGGTGTCATGGTCGGCGTGGGGGTGATCGTCGGTGTGGGTGTGGGTGCTATGTGGGCCAGCACGCCTCCGGGTGTCAGCATCGCGGGGATGAACACCAGGAGGACGATCAGCAGGCTGATGGCGGCGGTGACGATCCCCCCGATGGCCAGTCGTTGGCCTTGCCCGGCCAGTTTGCGGGCCTCCAGGATTCCGAACACGCCGGTCGTGACGGCGGCGACGGCTACGAGGGCACCGAAGCAACCCACGACGCTGATGGCCCCTGGCACCGAGCAGAACTGGGCAAAGGCTACAGACAGCGCGCCCAAGACCAGGCTGGTGATGGCCAGCACGTTTCGCTTGGGTTTGTCTTGCGATTCAATGGGTATCGGCATCGGTGGTCTCCTCTGTCACGCGGTGACTCCTGGGATCGCAGTGTATCACACCGTGCGCAAAAGCGCAAGGAACCGTATTCCCTCACGTATAATGTCACTAAAGGCAGTTGGTTCCCTCAAATGAAAATGTCACTAACGTGGTATCATTCCCTCAAATGATAATATCACTGGAGGAAATGATGTCCAACAATGAAAAGATGAACATAGACGAAAAACGCAAATACTTGGGCTTGGAAAAGCCACGCTACAAGAGAGCCGGACGAAAAGAAAAAGGGCGTCTCCTGGATGATATGGCGACCATCACCGGCTTGGACCGCAAGACCTTGATTCGCCAGATGAATGGCAGTCTGGCGAGAAAGCCTCGCAACAGGGAGCGAGGGAAGAAGTACACAGCGCTGTTTGACAACGCATTGCGCGTCATCTATGAGAGTTTGGATTGCATCTGCGCTGAACGGCTGACACCGAACTTGGTTTGGATGGCGCGGCATCTGGAGGCTCATCACGAGTTGGAAACAACGCCAGAACTAGTGGCTCAGTTGGAGAAGGTCAGTATCTCCACTGTCGAACGACGTTTGGATCAGATCCGGCAAGATCAACCCCGGCTTCCTCGCAAGAAGCCCCGATCTAGAAACAAGCGACTCCAGGAGATACCTATGCTGCGCTTGCCGTGGAGCATAACAGAGCCTGGCCACTTTGAGGCAGACACGGTTCATCATTGTGGCTCCTCAGCCTCAGGCGAGTATGTGTACACAGTGCAAATGATCGACGTAGCCACTGGCTGGAGCGAACGCCGGGCTGTGCTCGGACGCAGTTACCTGGTCATGAAAGACGCATTTCTTTGCTTTCTGGCCCGTTTGCCTTTCCCTGTGTGTCAAATTCACCCTGACAATGGGGGAGAATTCCTGAATCACCATATGCTACACTTCTGGGGCGAGATTGTTCAGGGCGTAACGCTTTCCCGCAGCCGCCCTTACCACAAGAATGACAATCCTCGTGTCGAACAAAAGAACTCCTCCCTCGTACGCGCCTACCTGGGCTATGATCGCATTGACTCCGTTGCGCGAGTTCTGGCTGTCAACGCGCTCTATGACGACCTCTGGCTTTACAACAATCTGTTCCAACCTGTGATGCATCTGGTCAACAAAGAGGTGATTCGTGAAGATGGTCAAACCGCGCGGGTAAAACGGCACTATGATGACGCGCAGCCCCCCTTCGACCGTCTGTGCAAGACCAACGTCATCTTGCCAGAGCATCGCAGGCAACTGGAAGCGCTCCGCGACTCGATCAATCCTCGTCGCTTGCGACAACAGATCTACGATGCCATCGAGACCATCTTCAAGCTCCCTGGCGCTGCTCCCGGTGTCACTGAAAACGTACACCTGACACTGGCCAAGAATCAATCGAAAGAAGGTGATGAACTGCAAAACTTGACGTTCAACCGCACAACCATTCTCGAAGAAGACTAACCTGCATCGACCGGCTGTGGATTGTGTGGACAACTCGAAAAGCACGAGTTGCCCACACAACCCACAGCCCTGCAGCGACTACGCCCACCGGGGCCTGTCACTTGAGACGCAAAATCGGAGAAAGGAGAGGAGAAAGGAGATGGACATCCTGGTGACATTATCTTTTGACGGAACGACACTCCTTTAGTGACATTATCATTTGAGGGAACGATGCCCCTTCGGTGACATTATCATTTGACTT
Organism: Gammaproteobacteria bacterium; assembly: GCA_037385685.1. Taxonomy (GTDB): domain Bacteria; phylum Pseudomonadota; class Gammaproteobacteria; order Chromatiales; family Chromatiaceae; genus Sva-25. The sequence continues at coordinate 481 of JARRMW010000094.1, read as the reverse complement.
GACAGGTGACAAAAAGCCCATCGCTTGATAAAGTAGGCTGGTTCTCGTGGTACCGCGGCGTGTTGCGTCGCAAGAATCCTACTAGATCCAGCCCCGGTTTCTGAAAAAGTTGGTGATGAATGGAATTTTGATCCAGGTTCCCCGGTAGGCCCTGAAGCAGTTATAAAAGGAGCCAAGCCACAGGACGAGGATGACGAGGCTGCCCACGCAGCTCGGCGATAGAACAGCGCTCAAGATTGCCGGGACGATACTTGATATCAGCGCCTGAACGGCGTTGTAGCGGATAAAAGGGCGGTCCCTTTTTGATTTGGTCAGCAGAGCGATAATAGCCAAGATCCAGCCGACCCAAGGGAGCCAGCACAACAACGCCCACAATCTGTCGCTCCGGTTGACTTCTGCTTCGTTGGTCATGTCATCCCGCCTCCTTTCCAACACATGCGGGGTCAACTAGATAAAACGACCAAGGGTCACGCTTTACCGC
>JARRMW010000093.1:0-3838 GCA_037385685.1 Gammaproteobacteria bacterium | reverse complement strand
TTGATCACCGCGGTGATTATTTCATGGATTTTTGGCAACCTGTTCGGCGCCCTGTCCAGCTACTATCCCAAAAATAGGGGCTTGAATGTGGTTGAGACCCTTGGCCAGGCTGTCCGCCCGATTCCGTATTACATCGTCGCTCTCGTTTTGCTGGTGGTGTTCGGCTATTTCATACCAATCTTCCCCTTCAGCGGAGCCTACCCGATCGGGACCAAGCCCAACTGGTCTCTTGACTTTATCTTGACGTTCATTCACCATGCTATCCTCCCCGCGGCTACCCTGGTGCTGATCGGTTTTGGAGGCTGGTTTATCGGCATGAAATCGCTCACCTCCAACATAATCTCTGAGGATTATGTGGTCTATGCTGAAGTTGCAGGGCTGGAAGAAAACAAGATCCTGCGTAATTACATCATGCGCAACGCCCTACTGCCACAGCTCACTGGTCTGGCGATGTCGCTTGGAACTGTCTTCAGTGGTGCCCTCATTATGGAGGTCGTCTTTGGTTACCCGGGGATGGGCAGCCTGACCATGAACGCAGTTTACCGGAACGACTATGCCATGATCATGGGCATTGCGATTTATTCGATTATCGGTGTTGCTGCCGCCGTGTTCATCATGGATTTACTTTACCCCCTGTTTGATCCACGGGTGCGGTACCAGTAGGAGGATGACTTATGCTTAGAGTGATACGCGATCTGCTCAAATACGACCGCCGCTTCCGCATCGCCTTTATATTCCTGATGGCGGTGGCATTTATGTTCATCCTGTCCTTTTTCTCCCCATATGATCCAAACGAAATCTTTGTCGTCCCGATGGATGCGCCTCCATCGCCTGAGTACTTCTTCGGCACCAACTCCCGGGGACAGGACATCTTCTGGTGGATGACCTTTGCCATACGCAATTCGCTTTTGATGGGGGTGATAACGGCAGTTATCTCGCGCGTGATCGCCATCATTGTCGGCCTTTCTGCCGGTTACGAGGGCGGATGGCTTGACAAGTTTCTGATGTCGATCAATGACAGTTTCATAGTTTTGCCTCTGCTCCCCATTCTGATCCTGCTGGGTTTCTTGCTGCGCGACATAATGAACCTATTCTTACTGGGAGTTATCCTGGGGTTTTTTGGCTGGCCTTATGACGCCCGCTTGATTCGTTCCCAGGTGTTGAGCCTGAGGGAACGCTTATTTACCCGCACGGCCGTCTTTTCAGGCACCAACTCATTTTCGATCACGATGGAAGAGCACCTTCCCTTCGTGTTGCCTATTGTGTTTGCCACCACCATCAACAACATGCTGTGGGCAATTGGGATGGAAGTTACTTTGAGCGTTCTTGGGCTTTCGGATCTGACCACCCCCAGCATTGGAACCGCGCTCTTCTGGGCTAACCAACATGGGGCATTGGTGGCGGGGGTCTGGTGGTGGATCGCGGCGCCGACTCTGGTGGCTATCATTCTGTTTCTAGGTCTGTATCTGTTCTTCACGAGCATCAATGATTACATTGACCCGCGAACTCGCTTGCGCTTAGTTGGAGGTTAACCAGTGACGTTACTACACGTAGAAAACCTCTGTGCGTATTACCAGACAGAGTTGTATGGTATCTCCCGGACCGTACGGGCCGTTGACGGGGTCTCTTTTGAGCTGTTCCCGAATGAGATTTATGGCGTGGCTGGTGAGTCGAGCTGTGGAAAAACAACCCTGATCAAGGTGATCTCGGGTAACGTCAAACCTCCCCTGAAAGTTATCTCGGGAAGCGTCGAATTCCAGTTTGGATCTTATGGCGTTGACATGCTGCACATTTCTAAAGAAGAGTTACGGCGCAACGTGCGCTGGAAGCAGATTTCATATGTGATGCAGGGATCAATGAGTGTTCTCAACCCGGTACGCAAGATCATCAAAACCTTCGAGGATATAGTTGACACGCACGATCAAATCACCGATAAAAAGAAATTCCTGGAACAGGCACGCGACCATGTCAACCGTCTAGGTCTCCCGACCGAAGTCCTCAATTGCTACCCCCACCAACTTTCAGGCGGCATGAGACAGCGGGTGGCAATTGCCCTGGCGACCGTATTCGAACCCAGTTTGATTATTACGGATGAGCCCACCACGGCGCTGGATGTCGTTGTTCAGCGTGGAGTCCTGCAGATGATTAAGAATATCCAGGCCATAAGCAGGAATACGGTGCTCCTGGTGACCCATGATATGGCTGTGCATGCCAATGTGGCCGACCGGGTAATGATCATGTATGCAGGCCGCATTGCCGAGGAGGCGCCCACCGAAACCATATTCAATGCCTCGCTGCATCCTTACACACAGCATCTTATTCATTCGCTGCCAATGATTGGGGAAAGATCTGATAAGGCGGGCCTAAGAGGCTCCCCGCCAAACCTTGCAAACCCGCCAAGTGGTTGCCGTTTCCATGAACGCTGTCCTTTTGTCATGGATATCTGCCGGACCGAAATACCTGAGATGGTCTCCGTTCGAGAGCAACATCGCGTGGCCTGTCACCTTGTGAAAGAGAATACCCTATGAGTGCAACTGATAAATTGCTGGATGTCCAACATGTAACCGTTGAATTTCGTATTGGTGGCCTGGTGGGCGGTTCCCTTTTGGTGGCTGTCAATGATGTCTCTTTCTCGCTGGACGAGGATCGACCGGAGATTTTTACCCTAGCAGGTGAAAGCGGCAGCGGCAAGACCACCCTCTCTCGCCTGCTCCTGCGTGATCTTGAGCCGACGCGGGGCAAGGTACTGTTTGAAGGGCGCGACCTGGCAACGATCCGTAAGCGATCCGAGTTCAAAGAGTTCATGAAGAAAGTTCAACCGGTTTTTCAAAACCCGTTCGAAACCTTCAGCCCTCTGCGCAGGGTGGATGCCTACCTGTTTGATACTGCGTTGAACTTCGGGATGGCGCCTAATCATCGGGCGGCCGCCCAGGTTGTCGAGGATGCGCTCAGGAACGTGGGTTTGTCGCTGGAAGAAGTGAGCAAACGGTATCCTCATGAGCTTTCCGGTGGGCAGACCCAGCGTGTCTCGGTCGCACGGGCCCTCATCTCCCAGCCTAAATTGATCCTTGCCGATGAGCCCGTCTCGATGGTCGATGCTTCGCTACGCATGGAAATCGTAAACCTGTTCCGCGAGCTTCGGGATGAACAAAAGGTGAGCGTCATTTACATCACGCATGACCTGGCGACGGCTTACTACATCAGCGACCGCATCGGGATCATGCTACGCGGTTTTATTGTCGAATCCGGGCCAGTAGACGATGTTCTGGTCAGGCCTTTCCACCCCTATACGAAGCTCCTCAAGGAATCAGTGCCTGAACCCGCACCCAAAGGAAGAGAAACATGGGCCAAGAGTATTACGCTCGGAACGACGGAGGTGAAAGAATATGGCCGGGTTGGATGTAAATTTGCGGGTCGCTGCCCGCAGGTGATGGATATCTGTCGTGAGGTGGATCCCCCAGATGTGCAGGTTGAACGGCGGATGGTGAAGTGCTACCTGTATACAGAGCACGCAGAACGACTCTCACCAGGGTAACAAGCATGACCATCACCAGGTATCAGATAAATCAGGTTATCCAGAGTGTCACGATGTCCGATATGGTCAGCCAATGGCAGCAGTGCGATCGCACGACCAGGTCCCCCAAAATCTATCCAAAACTCTGGGACAATCTATCTCTCTAGGTGTAAAAAACAGGAGGGCCACCCACATGTCAAACACAACAGCTGAAGTCTATTTAGATACAAATCGAACCATCGCCCCGATCTCGCCCCTGCTATTTGGCGGGTTCGCCGAACATATGGGACGCTGCATCTACGAAGGAATCTACGATCCCGAATC
>JARRMW010000092.1:0-3850 GCA_037385685.1 Gammaproteobacteria bacterium | reverse complement strand
CCTTCCAACCCAAGCGGGCACGACCGTATTTGTACTCCGACGAAGAGATCGAACGCTTACTTCGCGCCGCGCTCGACATGCCGCACCGCTACGAACGCGGTGCCTTGCTTCCCTGGGTCTACTATTGCCTGTTCGGGCTGCTGAGTGTCACCGGGCTGCGACTCGGCGAGGCGCGTAACCTGCAGCTGCAAGATGTCGATCTTGAGGCCGGGGTGTTGACCGTGCGCGGCGCCAAGTTCGGTAAGACGCGCCTGGTGTCCTTGCACACCTCGACCTGCCGGGCGCTGGCAGAGTATCTGGCCAAGCGCCAGGAGCATTGGGCAGGGCGGGCGGTGTCCTCCTACGTGTTTGTCTCGAGCTGGGGAAACCGGCTCGACAACGCACAGATCCACCGGGCCTTCTATGCGTTGTCCCGGCAGGTCGGTCTGCGCGGTGCATCCGAGAGTCACGGACCACGACTCCATGACTTTCGTCACCGCTTCGCCACGAACACCCTGTTTAACTGGTATCGCGACGAGCAGGATCCTGAACGGCTCCTACCCCGGTTGTCCGCCTATCTTGGCCACGTCCACGTGAGTGATACCTATTGGTATCTGAGCAGCTGGCCGGAGTTGATGCAAGAGGCGATGAATCGACTCGAGCACCGCTGGGAGGGTCAGCCATGACCGGGCCCAGCTTTGCTCCTCTGTTGGAGCGTTTTTTCACCCAGCGCTTGATGCAACAACGCCAGGCAAGTGCGCACACCATCAGCTCCTATCGCGACACCTTCCGCCAGTTGCTCAAGTTCACCCAGCAGCGGCTTCACAAGGCTCCCTCGCAGCTGATGTTCGAGGAGCTCGACGCCCCTTTGATCGGGGCCTTTCTCGAGCATCTGCAGCAGCATCATCGCCTCGGCACCCGCAGTCGTAATCTGCGACTGACGGCGATCCGCTCCTTCTTCCGCTACGCCGCGTTCGAGCGGCCGGATCATGCCGCGCAGATCCAGCGCGTACTCGCCATCCCCACTAAGCGCTTCACCCGAGCTCTGGTCGCGTTTCTCACGCGCCCGGAGGTCGATGCCTTACTCAGCGCACCGGACCGCGGCACCTGGTTCGGCCGACGCGATCACGCCTTCCTCTTGGTGGCCGTGCAGACGGGCCTGCGCCTCTCGGAGATGACCGGGCTCAAGCGCGAGGACCTCACCCTCGGTCCCGGCGCGCATCTTCGTGTGATCGGCAAGGGTCGCAAAGAACGGTGCATACCGCTCGCCAAGCCAACGGTCGCCGTCTTGAAAACCTGGTTGCGCGAACCGCAAAGGGGGGATGCGAACATCGTGTTTCCGAACGCCAGAGGCGGTCGTCTCAGCCCGGATGGTGTCCAGTATCTTCTCGCCAAACATTGCGTCGCAGCGGCAACAGCCTGTCCGTCGTTGAAAGACAAGCATGTCACCGTCCACTGCCTGAGACACACGATGGCCATGGATCTGCTGCAGGCGGGTGCAGAACGCTCTGTCATCGCGCTGTGGCTCGGGCACGAATCGGTGGAAACTACCCAGATCTACCTCGACGCGACACTTGCGATGAAGGAACAGGCGCTCGCGAAGGCGACGCCACCCACTGGCCAACCGACTCGCTACAAGCCAACGGATAAGCTGCTCGATTTTCTTAACGGCTTGTGAGGTCCTGAAAACTATGCCGAGTGATGGACGGGTTCCACGTGTACAGGGACCTGAAAACGCAGGTCCAATGAGCGTGACGCCGCCGGAGCACTCGGCATAGTCCGGGACTCGGAATAGTGCCTCCTATGCCGAACTCGGCATAGTCGCCACAGCTACGCAACCCATCTGATCGAAGGGGGTGTGGATCTGCTCGAGGTGCAAAAGATCCTCGGCCATCACTCGATCCTGACCACCGCTCGCTACACCCACCTGACATCCACGACGCAGAGCAACGCCGAGCAGGTCATCAACGCCCTGATGAATGGCTTCTCCATCGCTTGGGGGAAGGCCGAATGATCCTGCTCTCTACCATCATCCAGCGCTTCGAAGCCGAGCTTCTGGCTCAGTATCAGGATCGGCTCTTACCTTCGCACCTCAAGGCACTGGCCGCCATGGCCGTTTGCCGAACCTCGGCCAGTCCTTCGATGCTGGCGCAATGCACCGAATGCGACCACCAAGTCCTGGTGCCGCATTCGTGCGGGCATCGCAGCTGCCCGCATTGCCAGAACCATGAAAGCCAGCAGTGGCTCGAACGCCAGCTTAACAAGCTGGTGCCGGGGCAGTATTTCCTGGTGACCTTCACCCTTCCAGCCGCCTTTCGAACCTTGGCCTTCGCCCACCAAAGCACACTCTACGACCTGATGATCCAGTGCGCCTGGCAGTGCATACAAAGCTTCGCGCACAATGATCGCCAGCTCCAAGGCACCCCTGGGGCGATCGCTGTGCTGCACACCCACGCACGCTGTCTGGATTTCCATCCGCATGTGCACTTGGTGGTTCCTGCGGCGGCCATCGATGCCAAGAAAAGGCTGTGGCGGACCAAGCGGTCCAAGGGCAAGAAACGCTATCTGTTCAATCAGAAAGCCTTGGCCAAAGTCTTCCGCGCCAAGCTGCTCGCGGCCATCACCGGCGAAGGGCTTCCATTGCCTGAACGCTCTGCGCAAAAATGGGTTGTGGATTGCAAATGCGTCGGCTCCGGCGAGAAGGCGCTGGTCTACCTCGGGCGTTATCTCTACCGCGGCGTAATCCGCGAGAAGGACATCCTCGCCTGCGAGAACGGGGAGGTGACCTTTCGCTATAAAGATGCCGAGACCAAGCGTACCAAGACCAGAACCGTTTCCGGGGCCAAGTTCCTCTGGCTGATCCTGCAGCACGTCTTACCAAAGGGGTTTCGCCGGGCGCGTAATTTCGGCTTCTTGCATCCCAACAGCAAGCGCCTGATCGCTCTGCTTCAGTATCTGTTCGGATTGGACCCGAGGCGGGCGTTGGTCTGGATCAAGCCACGTCCCCGCCTCGCCTGTCCTTGCTGCGGTGGTGACATGAAGATCGTAAAGACACGAATCATCCCTTCTCTCTCGGGACCGCCACCCGTCCCGATCGGTGATGCGGCGGTAGCCGTTATGTAACCGACTCCGACAAGTTGCGATCGGCGAAATCGGCCTTCTTCGGTCGAGGGCGGCGTTCGCCTCTCAAACCTCCAAATCCGGCGAAAAATCGCCACCTTCCGTCCGTCGTTGCCGCAACGGCAACGTAAAACGCTTCCATCGAAGACCTGCCGCTCCCGGCAGCTCTTCGATCGGAGCATCCTTCCGAGAGATATTTTCTACAAGCGCCTGATGCCCTCCGCACCCACGGGCTCGTCCAACAAACGGTTCAGATCGCGGCTCGCTGCGCTCTCACGATCTAACCTTATGCCTCTGTTACGTTTAGTGTGGGTGGGGCAGGAAGCCCGGCTCCGCTCTGGGTCACAAAGGAAGTGTTGCTGTTGCGCCGCAGGCGTCCGCGGGCCGTAGCAGCGCCAACGCGGCGGAGTGTGGGCAAAGGCTGAATGAGTGGGGACAAGCCGGGGACAACTCCAGCCGCGAACGGACCTAACACATTGATGCACAGGGGAGTTGTCCCCGACTTGCCCCCACGGTCGCGAGCGACATTCAGGCTTTGTCCACACGGAGTCCGCCTCCACCAGCCGTGAGGCCAGTCCGCACATCGGCCTCAGAGGCGTCGGTTGGACGCCGAAGGGACCAACGCAACCTGACCCCTTGCCCACACTAAACGTAAGAGAGCCGGAAATCCCAGCGGGTCTGCATACCCCGGGTGACGTTTTCGAGCCACCCGGATGGGTCTATGTTTCCCCAGCTGAGTCGGAGGACTTAA
>JARRMW010000091.1:0-3887 GCA_037385685.1 Gammaproteobacteria bacterium | reverse complement strand
GCATATCCAGCACCTGGTCGAGGACATCCGTGTCCCGGCAGGCGCCGGCGAGGCCGTGGATCACTGATCCCCTGCCTGCTCCGTCAAAGCCCCGCTCCGCGGGGCTTTTTTTGTGCCCGCAAGCATGACGCACGCAATCTGTCTGACAGTTGCAGCGATATGCAGGGGAGCGGTGATCATCAGTATCGAGAGCTGTATAGTGAGGGATGAATGAGTCGTTCCATACAGGAGCGCCCCGGACCAATGAGAGCTGGATTGAACAGTCGTTTTTTATTCCTGCTTGCAGTCGTGATAGTGCTGCAACTCCCACCCGTTACTGCGGGAGAGGAAGCAGATGTAACGCCGATGATACGGGTGGTGTTCGACAATGTGGTCATCGACGAAGGCTTGCAGTCTGCGTGGGGGTTTGCCGCGGTCATCGAGACACCGGACACGAACATTCTCTATGATACCGGCAGAGATGGTCGCATCCTGATATCGAACATGCGGCATATGGAGCTTGCTCCTGACATGATCGATCTGATCTTTCTTTCTCATGCGCATGGTGATCACGCCGGCGGACTGGATGCAGTGCTGACCGAAAAACCGGAACTGCCGATCTATCTCTCTTCTTCCACGCTGGGGGTGATTCGACATCGCCTGCCCCCCGGAACCAGAATCATTGAGACGTCTGCGCCAACGCAGATCACCACGAACATCCACTCGTCCGGGGAGATGGGATCAGCACCGGCAGAACAGGCGCTGGTAATCGAAACGGTCGAGGGGCTTGTGGTCGTTACCGGCTGTGCACACCCTGGGATCGCGCTGATCGCGGAAAAAGCCAAAGCGCAGTACAACAGTGAAATCTACATGCTTGCAGGCGGATTCCACCTTTTCAGGGCAAAAGAGAATATTGTGCGTGATGTGATCGCACGGCTCAGAGCTCTCGGCGTCAGGAAAGTGGCACCCAGCCACTGTACCGGAAAGCGCGCTGCGGAACTCTTCAGAGATGCCTGGGGTGAGGATTTCATCGAGAGTGGTCTTGGCGCAGTCATTCCGCTTCCACCCCTGGCTGGCAAACAGTAAGGACGCTGCTGCTGTTATCCCCTGTCAGTCACATTACCGTTCCCGGAGAGGCTTCACCAGGGTTGATGGTTGCTTCCCCGTTTTCCTGCTCAAGTAGTTCCCCGGGAATCAACCCGCAGATGCTCCAGTCCGTCTCCGGCAAGAGCTCGTCACGGGCAGTGAAGAAATGGAGCTTGCTTTTCGGGTCGACTGCAAACAGCAGGACAGCACTGTTCCGATATTTTTCCCTGTAGTCGTAGAAATCGAATTTCTCCGACAGCTTCGTGGTGTGGATTTTTGCCCCCTCGCTCAACATCCCTGCGAGTTCGGCGTAAGTAGTCTCCTCGGTGAAAAGCTGCCTGCCGGTGAATTGGAAATGCCGGCCATGAACATCCTCGCTGATGTCCTCTTCCGAGTTCATGAGGTAATAGACATTTTCGGCACCGAATTCATTCTTGAAACGGATCATCGCGAGCGCATTCATCGAGCTGTTTGGGCTGATGGCAAGCAGCTTGCCGATCCCGCTCAGGTTGAGGTTGCGCTCTGCACGCTCGGAGACAACGCGACCGAAATAGCTGTCGAGGCCTTCCATACGAGCACGTCGCACATTCTCCCATCCTGTATCGGCGAGCCGGGTGATGACCCCGAGACTGTTGAGGGTAGCGGCAATTGCACGGGCCAGCGGATTGGCACCGAGAATCAGGATGCCATTGGGTTCGGGTTCCATCACTTTCAAGCGCCTGGCCAGAGGGCGCGCCGTTATACCTTGCAGGAGGACAGTGCCGATGATCACGAGAAAAGTCAGTGGTACCAGCAATCCTGCCTCCTCGTGGCCAAGTTCCTCGAGGCGAAGTGCAAAAAGCGCGGAGACGGCTGCGGCAACAATCCCGCGCGGGGCAACCCACGCGAGCAGGACCCGCGCACGCCAATCAAGTCTTGAGCGCATCGTGGAGAGCATGACGGATACCGGGCGGGCCACCAGCATGATGAGCGCCAGCATCGCAAGAGAGGTCCAGCCCATGTCGAGTAATGGAGAGATCTCGAGGCGTGCAGCGAGCACGACGAAGAGCACCGAGATCAGCAGGACGCTCAGGCTCTCCTTGAAGAAGAGAATATCCTCGATGTCGATGCCTTTCATATTCGCCAGCATCATCCCCATGAGTGTCACGGCGAGAAGACCGGATTCGTGAATTAGACTGTTGGAGATCGCGAAGATCATCAGCACAAGTGCAAGGCTGAAGACGTGGTGGAGATAGTGAGGCAACAGGTGGCGTCGAAGAAGGCTTGCCAGCAACCAGGCACCGGCAGCACCCAGCGTTAGACCTGTCAGGATCATGAGGAACAGCGTGACAGGAATAGTTTCCCCGATCTGCTGGGTCACGATGTACTGGTAAACCAGCACGGTCAGGATGGCACCAACCACGTCGAGAATGATTCCTTCCCAGTGGAGGATATTCGCGATCTCGCTCCTGGGGCGTATCGTTCGCAACAGTGGCTTGATGACTGTCGGGCCGGTTACAGTCATGAGGGCACCGAAGAGGAAGGCAACCTCCCAGGAGAAATGCATGAGGTAATGCGCTCCTGCTGCGGAAATTCCCCAGGTAAGAATCACGCCCACCACCAAGAGGTTGCGCAGCACCCGTCGCTGTCCGCGGATTTCATCGAGGCGAAGTGTCAGTCCTCCCTCGAAGAGGATGACGGCAACACCAAGTGAAACGATCGGGAAGAGCAGGTCACCAAATAGCTCGTCAGGATTTATGAAACCCGTGACAGGTCCCACAAGGATACCCGCAATGAGCAGAAAGATGATTGATGGCAGACGGAAATGCCATGCAAACCACTGGCAGGCGATACCGATGAAACCGATCGCAGCGAGAGAGAGCAGAATCTGGTCTTCCATTGGACGTCCTGCTGGATGAGGTGAAAATCATGTAGATCGTACGCACCTGCATGGTAGCAGCTGTCTGGCGTCTGTACAGGTCACGATCTGCTGTCTGGCTAGCCCGAAGTCAGCCAAAAAGTTTTTTCAACTCATTCGCGCTCTTTCTGATTGCCGTTCGTGTTCTGTCATCAAGCTTGTTGAGCATGCGCCACTGCATGCCGGCTCTCGGGTGATTGATGAACCGTTTCTCGTGCCGCATAAGAAAGTCCCAGTAGAGTGTCGTGAAAGGGCATGCCTTGTCCCCCGTCGACTGGTCTGGCCGATAGCGGCAGTCGTCACAGTAGTTACTCATGCGCTGAATATACCGTCCGGATGCCGCGTAGGGTTTGGAAGCAAGCAGACCTCCGTCAGCATGTTGTGACATGCCCAGGGTGTTTGGCGCCTCGACCCACTCGATAGCGTCGATATAGACTGCGAGATACCACTCATGGATTTCACGCGGGCGCACGCCGAGCAGCAGCGCGAATAACCCGGTCACCATCAGGCGCTGGATATGGTGCGCGTATCCATACTCCAGTGTCTGGCTAATGACATGCCGCAGGCAGCTCATGTCGGTACTGCCATCCCAGAAGAACGATGGCAGAGGTGCGTGGGCATCCAGCGAATTGTTCTCGAGATATCCCGGCATCCCTGTCCAGTAGATGCCGCGCACATATTCCCGCCAGCCGAGGATCTGGCGAACGAATCCCTCGACCGAGGCGATGGGTGCATGACCCGACCTCCAGGCGTCAACAGCTGCCTCGATGACCTCGCGCGCCGAGAGCAACTTGAGATTCAGCGAGGAAGCAATGCCGGAGTGGTAGAGAAGTGGCTCCCGATCCCACATCGCATCCTGGAAGGGGCCGAAAGCAGGCAGGCGTCGGTCGATAAAGTCCTCGAGCTGTGAAAGGGCCTGCTCGCG
>JARRMW010000090.1:0-7340 GCA_037385685.1 Gammaproteobacteria bacterium | reverse complement strand
CCGAGATGCTGCCCCTCGCGGTAGCTGCGCGAGATCAGCCGCGACAGGTTGAGATAGCCCTCGCGGTTGCGCACGAGCAGCAGCAGGCGATGCGGCTTGTTGGCCTCCTTGTGGTTACGGACAAGGGCATCGACACCGATGATCGGCTTGGCGCCTGCACCCTGCAGCGCGCGGTAGAACTTGACCATGGCGAAGAGGTTCGACCTGTCCGTCATGGCAATCGCGGGCATCCCCTGTTCGGCGAGCCTGGCCGCGAGCGGCTTGATGCGCACGAGTCCATCGACGAGCGAATACTCGGTATGCAGGCAGAGATGCACGAAGCGCGGCTGCATGCTCAGAAGAGGTCCTGTTGCTGCATGCGCTGTTTGACCGGGCCGAACGAGCGGCGATGGATCGGCGTGAGACCGAGACTATCCAGTGCAGAGAGATGCACCTTCGTCGGGTAACCCTTGTGCCTGTCGAAGCCGTAGCCCGGGTACTGCGCCTCCATGACCACCATCTCGCGGTCACGTGTCACCTTGGCAAGGATCGAGGCTGCGCTGATGCAGGGATGGAGGTCGTCGCCACCGACAACGGCCGTCGCCCTCCCCTGCAGCGGCTTCGGCACACGGTTGCCGTCAATGAGGATATCCTGCGGTGTCGTCGTGAGTCCCTCCACGGCGCGTGTCATGGCGAGCATGGTGGCGTGCAGGATGTTGAGGCTGTCGATCTCGTGCACCTCGGCGCGCGCGATATGCCAGCAGAGGGCCTTGTCACGGATCTCGTCGTAGAGGCGCTCCCGACGTTTTTCCGAGAGTTTCTTGGAATCGGCGAGCCCCTCGATCGGGTTGTCAGGGTCGAGAATCACGGCAGCCGTCACGACCGGACCCGCAAGCGGTCCGCGTCCAACCTCGTCGACGCCACAGAGTAGTGCTGGTGGTAATGCTGTTGAACGGGGCTTCATGAACACCTCTTGTTGATGCTCCGGATTCTACCCCAAATCGGCTTTGCTGCGGGCAGCAAAGCCCCGCGAAAATCACTGTCCGGCGATCAGTTTCAGCACGGCCTGTGCCGAGCGTCTTGCCGCATCTCTTTGAAGTTGCTTGTGAATTTCCATGTAGCGATGCGTGACCTCGCTGCTGCGCGCGGGATCGGTCAAGAGATTTTCCATGCCGAGTGCGAGATTCTCCGGGGTGCACTCCTCCTGGATGTACTCGGGCGCGAGCATCTCGTCGGCCAGCAGGTTCGCCATGGCGACATAGGGGATCTTGATGCGCCGAAACAAGGTCAGCAGGTGGTAGGTCACCGGGTTGAGCTTGTAGCCGACGACCATCGGCCGTTTGTAGAGCAGCGCCTGCAGCGTGGCCGTCCCGGATGCTGTCAGCACGAGGTCGGCCGCCTCCATGGCCAGGCCGGCCTGCCCGTCGAGGAGACGCCAGTCGAGGCTACCCGAGAGGCTCTGCTGCTTCTCCGCGAAACAGGTGCGGATGCGGCGGTTGACCATCGGCGCGACCAGCACGAGCTTCTCCGTGGTGGGTGCGAGCTTGCCGACAGCGCGGATAAAGGGTTCGGCAAGGCGCTCGATCTCGGCGACACGGCTGCCAGGCAGCACGGCGATGACGGTCGCGTCCGGCTCGATGCCGAGCGTCTCGCGGGCGGCCTGCCTGTCCGGCTGCAGCGGGATCTGGTCGGCCAGCGGGTGACCGACATAGGTGGCCGGTACCCGGTGCTCCTGCAGGAAGGCCTCCTCGAAGGGATAGATGCTCAGCACCAGGTCGAGGTTCTCGCGCAATCCCTTCACGCGGTGCTGCTTCCAGGCCCACACGGTCGGCGCCACGAACTGGATGGTCTTGATGCCGGCGGCGTGGAGCTTTTTCGAGATGCCGAGATTGAAATCAGGCGCATCGATGCCGATGAAGACGTCCGGTTCCTGCTCGATGAGCCAGGCCGTGAGCTCCTTGCGCATCTGCAGCAGTTCGCGCAGGTGCGGCAGCACCTCGATGAGTCCCATGATGGAGAGTTTCTCCATGGGATAGCGGCTCTCGAGCCCCTGTGCCTGCATGGCCGGCCCGCCGATGCCGATGAATGTACAACCGGGAACCACCTGGTTGAGAACCTCGAGCAGTGAAGCCCCGAGCAGGTCCCCGGAAGGTTCGGCAGCAACGAGAGCGATCTTCAGCGACACGGGGTGTGATCAGCGCAGCAAACTGCGCCGGCTGGATTTCAGGAAATCGGCCATGACAGCCAGGTGCGGCTTTCCCTCGGCCAGCGCCTCGACCTGCTGTGTCGCATCCGCCAGTTTCAGGCCGCTCGAAAACAGCAGCTTGTAGGCCTGCTTGATATCCCTGAGTTGCTGCTGGTCGTAACCCCGGCGCCTGAGCCCCTCACTGTTAAGCCCCTTTGGCTCGGGTGGCGTGCCTGCAACGAGCGTATAGGGCAGTACATCGCGCGTGATGTGCGCACCCATACCGACGAACGCGTGCTGGCCGATGCCGCAGAACTGGTGGACGAGTGCAAAACCGCTGAGGATGGCATGGTCCTGGATATGGACATGGCCGGCGAGCGAGGCACCATTCGACATAATGATGTCGTCCGCGAGGATGCAGTCATGGGCGACATGGGTATAGGCCATCAGCAGGTTGCGATTGCCGATGCGTGTTTCGCCGGTATCCTGCTCGGTGCCGCGGTGAATGGTGGTGAACTCGCGAATGGTATTGCCGTCACCGATGATGAGCCGTGTCTCTTCGCCGCTGTATTTCTTGTCCTGCGGATCCTCGCCGACGGAAGCGAACTGGAAGATGCGGTTGTTGCGACCGATGCTGGTCTTGCCGCGAATGACCACATGGGGACCAATGATGCTGCCGCTGTCGATGGTAACGCCCGCACCGATGATCGTATAGGGACCTACCTCGACATCCTCAGCCAGTTGCGCGTCATTGTCGACAAGCGCAGTGGAGTGGATCATCAAATCTCCCGGGAGGTACACATGATGTCAGCCTGGGCCGCAATCTGGCCTTCAACGGTCGCCTTCGCCGTGAAGACCCAGATCGAGCGCCTGTGCTTGACGAACTCGACCTCCATGCGCAGCTGGTCACCTGGCTCGACGGTGCGTTTGAAGCGTGCATTGTCGATACCGACGAAGTAGTAGAGCGAATTCTCGGGCACCTCATCAGGCTGCGAGGCCATGGCGAGCAGGCCGGTACACTGGGCGAGCGCTTCGATGATGAGCACACCGGGCATGACGGGCTTGACCGGAAAATGGCCGGTAAAGAAGGGCTCGTTGAAGGTGACATTCTTGATACCGACCAGGCGCTTGAGCGGGTCCATCTCGATGACACGATCCACGAGCAGGAACGGGTACCGGTGAGGCAGGTACTCCATGATCTTCTGAATGTCCATGATGACTTCGCTCATATCGTCAATCTCTTGCTCTTGTTTTCCAGTTTGGACGGCGCGGCTGGCGTTTTTTGAAGTTCCGATTCTACCGCGTATTTGGAAGCCTGTCCCTGCCGGTATGGCGCGACGGCCTGTAAGCCATTTCCGATCCGGGCGCCTCTCCGTCACAAGGCGCATGGCGTGAACAAGTGGACGCCGTCCTGTTGGGCAGCAGGACGCCCGGTGGTGTCGGGAGTGAATCGCCTATTGCGACTTCGTGCTCTTGTTGAAGTGATCCTTGAGACGCTTGAGGACATCTCCTGACAGATCGACACGATCGCTCGTATAGACCACGGCGCCCTCGAATGATAAGACGGCTGGTCTCGCCGCTCTTGCGGATGGTGATATCTTCCTCGAGCCAGGTCAGCTCCTGCTTGAGTTTGCTGCGCATCGAGAGAATCTGGTGCTCGAGGGTCGAACGGTCATCGAAACTCATTCCCTCCCCTTCTGTCGCGAGCTTGCGCTCGAGCTCGTTGAGCTTTTCCTGTTCCTTGTCGAGCTCCGCCTTGCGTGTCTCGTAACTCTCCTTGAGTTCGCTCTCGAGCTTCTTGACTTGCGGGGACTTGTTGAGAACCTCGGCGACATTCACGAAGCCGACGCGATGCGGTCCTCCGTCCTCGGCAAATGCCGCGATCGGCAAGAGAGCCATCACTAACAGAACAAGACGTGCAACTCGCATCATGGTCTACCTCTAGAAATTCGTTCCGAATGTAAACTGGAATTCCTCGATGTCATCGCCTGGCTTTTCATTGTACGGATAGGCGTAACTGAAGTTCAGCAGGCCGAACGGTGACAGCCAGCTGACCCCGAGGCCGGTCGAGTAACGCAGTTCACTTGCAGAGAAAGTGTTGTAATCCTTGAAGACGTTGCCGCCATCGACAAAGGCGACGAAGCGCAGGCCTTCCTCATCCCAGAAAGGAGGCGGAAACCAGAGCTCCAGGCTGCCTGTGACGCGCATCTTGCCACCGTAGGCGTCTCCGTTGGAATCAACGGTCGACTTGTTCGGATCATCCCTGAAGGAGCTCAGGCTGTAGGACTCGTAACCCCTGACGGAGCCGGGACCGCCCGCATAGTAGTTCTCGAAGAAGGGATAGATGGTGCTGTCACCGTATTCTTCTGCGGCGGCAACCTCGCCCCGGATCGCGAAGGTCAGGTCATCGGTCAGCGGGATATAGCTCTTCTGCTCGTAGGAGAGCTTGTAAAAGGTAAAGTCACTGCCGGGTATCGCGATGCCGAGCTCGGCCACGATCTGGCTGCCCTCGGTCGGAAAGTAGGCCCGGTCGCGGGTGTCATGAATCCATGCGGTGTTGAGCTTGTAGATTGCAAAACTGTCGCCATCGCTGTAGTAGTCCGTGATCTCTGTCGATGCGCCACTGGTCAGCTGCAGCTTGGTGTATTCCGCAAGCAGGTTGGTGGTGATGCGGTCGTTCTCCGTGATCGGGAAGCCGAAGTTGACGCCGATGGTGCCACGATCGAAGGCGTAATTCGCGGTGTTCGTCGAGTTCAGCTCATTAAGGTCGGTCTCCTGGTAGCGCAGGATGAAGCCCTGGCTGATACCGTCGACCGTGTAGTAAGGGTTGTTGTACGTGAGCTCGTAGTAGGTGTTGACGCTACTGGTATTGAAGCCGATGGAGACACGCTTGCCGGTGCCGAAGAAGTTGTCATCACTGAGCTTCGCCTGGAAAGAGATACCACCCGACTGGGAGTAACCGGCACCGAGCAGCAGCTCGCGCGATTTCGTCTCCTCGACGCTGACATCGATATCGACCTCGTCGGTCGAACCGGGAACAGGTGTTGTCGAGACATCGACCTTGCTGAAATAGCCGAGTCGCTCGAGACGCTCTTTGGATTCTCGGACTCTCTCGGCCGAGTACCAGGAGGACTCCATCTGGCGAAACTCCCGTCGCAGTACCCTGTCACGGGAACGCGTGTTGCCGGTGATATTGATATTGCGCACATAGACACGTTTGCCGGGCTCAACGTAGAAGGTGACCACGACACTCTTCTCTTCCTCGTTGACATCCGGTACGGGATTGACGTTTGCAAATGCGTATCCCTTGTCGGAGAGTGCCTGCGTGAGGTTCTCGGCGCTGCGCAGCACGTCCTTGCGGGAGAAGGGCTCGCCGCGGCGCAGTTCAATCAGCGAATAGAACTCTTCAGGATTTCCACCGACCTTGCCTGCCAGCTTGATATCGCTGATGGTGTAGACGTCTCCCTCCTTGATGTTGATGGTGAGAAAGACATCCTCCTTTTCCGGCGTGATATTGACCTGCGTGGACTCGACATCGAAGGTGATGTAACCGCGATCGAGGTAATAGGAACGGATACTCTCGAGGTCTGCCTGCAGTTTCTGTGCCGAGTACTGGTCATTCTTGGTGAAGCGCGAGAAGATTCCGCTTGTCGAAAGCTCCATCTCATCCGTGATGTCATCCTCGTCGAAATCCTCGTTGCCGATGATATTGATGCGCTTGATCCTCGCAGTGAGTCCCTCGCGGATTTGCAGCTCCAGTGCGACCCGGTTTCTCTCGAGCGGCGAGACCGTGGAGGTGATGGTCACCCCGTACTTGCCGCGATCGAAATAGCTGCGCTTCAGATCCTGCTTGATCTTGTCGAGTACGAATTCGTTGTAGACACGCCCCTCGGCAAAGCCGGCATCACGCAGACCCTGCTTGAGCTGGTCGGTATCGATGTCCTTGTTGCCAGTGAAGGTGATGGAGTCAATCGTGGGGCGCTCGACAACGGTCACGACAAGGATCCCGCCATCCTGCTGAAGCGAGACGTCCTTGAAGAGGCCGGTCGCGTAGAGGCTGCGGATAATTTCTCCCGAGGCATCGTCACTGACACGCTGTCCCACCTCGTAGGGGATGCTGTTGAAGACCGTTCCGACAGAGACGCGTTGCAGACCCTCGACCCGGATATCCCTGATCACAAAAGAGGCGGCCTGTACGATAGAGACGGCTGCCATGGCAAAAACCAGCAGCGCAGCTGTCAGGATGTATTTTTTCTTCATCTGGATAACCTGTCGCGACGTCGGACCGCTCGAGAATCGAACCCCCCGTGGAAGGAGCTGATTATAAAGGACTGGCGGTCACTACGGAATGCCAAAAAAACGGCTGAAATCGACGTACAGGGCAAGGAACATGATCCCGAGAATGATCATCATGCCGATTTTCTGGACCTGCAGCATCACCTCGTCCGACAGGGCACTTCCGCGGATCGCCTCGATCAGGAAGAACATCAGGTGGCCGCCGTCCAGCACGGGGATCGGCAGCAGGTTGACGACGCCGAGTGTGATACTGAGCATCGCGAGCAGGCCGAGAAAGACCGCAAAACCGCTCTTCGCGCTGTCACCCGAGACTTTGACGATGGTGACCGGCCCGCCGATATTGCGGAACGAGAGTTGCCCGGTGACCATCTTCCAGATCCCCTTGAGCGTCAGACCCGTCATCTCCCAGGTCTTGGCCAGCGCCAGCGGAATCGACTCGATCAGACCGTAACGGTTGAAGACACGCAGCTCGTCGACATACCCCTCGGGGACATCCGCGCCGATCATGAGGCCGGCAAGTCCGGAACCGTTCTTCTCCTCGGGGACGAGTTCCACCTGCATGTTACGATCTCCACGCAGGATATCGACCTGCATCGGTTGCCCCGGATGGCTGGCGATCACATCGATGAATTGTTGTGTATTCCTGATCTCTTCGCCATCGACGGCGAGCACAAGGTCACCTGCTTCGAAGATCCCTTCGGAGGCTCCTCCCTGCATGACCTGGCGTATACGCGGCGGAAAGTCGGGCCAGTAGGGAACCAGCCCGGTTTCGCTGATGGAACCACTGCCGTCACGGAAAATCTCGAGCACCCTGTCACCGAGCAGCACCTCGCGCATGCCACCCTCCTCGGCCGCAACCATGAGCCTGGCGGGTTCCCTG
>JARRMW010000089.1:0-3989 GCA_037385685.1 Gammaproteobacteria bacterium | reverse complement strand
GTGATGACATCTCTGGTCATTGCCTTGCTGATTGCAGCAGCCGTGATTTTGATTCGTGCTCCCTGGGCCCGGATACTTATCCGTGTCGGAGGAAGCTGGCTCGTGGCTGTCGGCGTCATGATGCTGGCCTGGCTCTTCGCAGGTGTGGCCTGACCGTTGCAAGCAGGTGTCGGAGATTATTTTTTCAATGAAAAAATGATCTCTGACACCGATTCAGTTCACCGATTATCACTTCCCGAAAAAATCGAGCGCTCTCCTCTCCACGTAGGGATAGAAAGGATTCCAGCGAAGGCGCAGCATGTCAGCAGCAGAAACCTGCAGGACGCCTCTCTCTCCACGCATCGCAAGATCACCCAGCCGAATCCCCGGACTCATGACCGATTCATCTGCTCCATAGAGCGGATCGGCATAAGCAAATGGCAGTGCCACATGGGCAAGGGAATAGATATCATCCGGCCAGGATTGTCCCGGTACCGAGCCTGCCGGAATCTCTTTCTGCGGATCACTGCTGACCACTGTCACTGCATGGCTGTTGGGTGCCTCGTTGGTCACGATGCTGAGGATGAAATTGCTGTCGGCATCCTGCTTGATTTCACGAATGATCTCGTCGGGGTTTCTCTTCATCAGGGGTTCGATTCCCTCCACGCGATTCACGTCGAATAACACCAGCTCATGCCCGTTGGCTGGAAGACGCTCGAACAAACCGCTGACGAGTGCGGGAGTCGATACTGTTGCATCGACAATTGAGGAGAAAGCGAGGATTTGAGGTAGATTCTGAAGCTTACCTTCGCTCTCCAGGACAGTGATCCGTTCCTGGATCTGGTTCGTGAGCCGGTAAACGACATCCCCGGCATTGACCGCAAAGGAGCCGTACTTGAACGGATCATACTCGGGCAGCAGGTCGTTCCAGGAGAGCTTGTCGAGCCCGAGCAGATGCCCGAGCCGTGCCTGCCATACGGCAAACGCTGCAACCGGGCTGACACCGATTGCTGGCGAGATCAGCACCATACGCTCGACGGGTGGCAGGGATTCATTCTCCTGTACCAGAAGCGCATAGTGAACAGCCAGTGCGGCCCCGGTCGAGTAACCCATGATATAGATCGGCAGCCCGGGATTCTTATCTGCAAGGTGCTGCATTGCCAATCGCGTTGCGGCCGCCATGTCCTGCCAGGTCACCTCGAGCAGGCCTGATGGCGCCGTGCCATGCCCGGGCAAGCGGAGCCCCAGCACGTCGAATCCTTCAGCGTGCAGACTCTGCCCCAGCTTGCGCAGGCTGTATGGCGAATCCGACATCCCGTGCAAGAGCAGAACCGCCCCCCTGGGAGAAGAGCTGCTCAGTTCGTAGCTGCGATTCCAGTCCTGTTCCCAGCGCTGAGGATCGGAGAGACTGTCACGATGGTAGCGATTGATCGCCGTGTGTTGAGCGGGCGGGATCCTGTCGTAGACCAGCCTGTCCAGCTGTTCGAAGAGGCGCTGTTCAAGGTCGAGGTACTCCTCAAGATCATCCACTCCGGAATCCTGTGTGAACTCCTCGTCGAGATCAGCCGTATGCCAGATATCAAGGTCGCTACGACTGTTGAGATAGAGGACGAACACAACAAGCAACACGAACATCGCACCGAGCGTGCTGTAGAAAGCTGCCATCAAGATGCGTTTGGCCAGACCGGGCAATCGAAAAGTCATGAATTCTCTTTTTCCGTCTGAAAGAGCTGAGAGAGGTGTCGGGGATCATTTTTTCCGCAAATGATCTCCGGCACCGAATGAGATCGTCACCCTGCCCGCCACTGCTGAAGGCCTGCGTTGATCAGGGCGAGCCCCAGCACCAGTCCGAGCAGGATAGCCGAGCCAAGGCTCCCCATGACAATGAGCAACGCGCCTAGCGCAATGCTGGCCCATAATCCGATCTTGTGCATCGTTGATACATTGACATCACCCGCATCATGCAGGGCTGTCAGGCCAGTGATGCCGCTCAGGATGAGGCCACCGCCGAGCAGTACTGCGACCAGCCACAAGGCCAATTCCGGCCAAACCAGGATCACGATACCTGCAAGAATCTGTAACCATGGACCGAAGACACTGACAGGCAGGCCCTGCTTGCGCAGGTCGATTGTATAGAGCAAGGCGATGATCCCACTCGTCAGCATGATGGCACCAAGGGCCATCACCGCCACAGTTCCGAAAAAGTAGGGAACGACAATCGCAGCGACTCCGAGCACGATCGATATGATGGCAAATAGTCTTGTCTGACTCATAAATTCTTTTCCGTTTATTGAGAATCATCAGAGATGCAGGCTAGCAGGGTATGCCCGCACGCGCACGAACAGATGACAAATCAGACCACCCCGCTCGTCAGCCTGGTCATGCTGGTCAGGGTATCGCGTACGGCATCGCTAGCGCGAGTTCGTGTGTGACGCCGGAGGACAGTAACTTACCAGGCGCATAATTGATCCAGATCAATTGTTTCTGACTCCCACCCATTTTCCCTATGAAAAGTAGTGATTTTCGTTTGTTGCCGCGCTATCGCTCGACTAGGCTCAATCACTAACAAAGCATTCACAAGAAAATGCACTCTCCGGCAGTTTGGTAGCTGACATAACGACAAGACTGATCAGCGCAGGGCACATCAATATATTGGTGGCCAACAGAAATGCTGGAGAGCCCTGGCTCTGAAAACAAAATAATCAGAGGACCCTGGAGGACATCATGACCGGGTGGAACGCATCTATCCGCACATCTGTCGTGCGGAACACAGCTTTTATACATCTTCTGTGCAGTTGTCTGCTGCTGTTGTCTGGCAGTGTCTTCGCAGCGAAGCCTACCGACCCCGGTGGTAGTGGCGGCGGGGGTGGCGGCAAAAACAAGGGGCCGAGCTGCACTATCACGCTCCCAACGGAGAATCTGCTCACGATCAACAGTGGTCAACTCGTGACATTCGAGGCCACAGCCGAGAGCGGAACAGCTCCCTACGACGTCATCTGGAGCCTGCCCGGCTCAGACCAGACAGAGCTGCAGGACAGCATCGCAACCAACGGCGGCAGTTCGAGCGCGGCCGTCTCTTACCTGGCGGATGGCACCTGGACGGCGACTTTCTCCGCGACCGACTCCAAAGGCCAGAGCTGCTCCGACACGCGCAGTGTCGAGGTCGGCAGCGCACCACCTCCCCCGCCGCCCACTGCAGCGAACTACAGTATCCTCGCGGTTAACGATCTCGGTATGCACTGTGCCGATCTCGATTACCAGGTCTTCAGCATCCTGCCGCCCTTCAACGTCATCCATGCCCAGGTCATCGAGAAGGGAACCGGTGACACACCCGGGACACTGCCGAAGATTCTGACGAATGCCGATGTTGACGTGGTCTACTCGGCCACCTCGAGCGACCTAGACCCTAAAGGTGCGGGATCGATCAATAAGATAAGCAACAGCGCCAAGACCAATTTCTGGGATTCCGCTGGTACAACACAGATTGCGGGACATCCCAATACCATTGGCGGCCTGGCCTATACAACACTCTATCCGAGCGTACTGGCAGGTGCCCTGCTCGATCCACCGACCGATCTCAGCGGTTTCTGCAATACAAATGAGTTTCCGGACGGGTGCCCGAGTATCCTGAACGTATTTGAGCCGCTTTCCTACGGCGTCGGTTTACCCGTGCCCGATCTGCATGATCTGTATCCCGCAGAGGGTTCAGGAAAACTCGTGGTCGCGCAGCAGCATATGCCCGGACCCGGGAATGCCCCGCAGCTCTTCGATCGTTTCGACGTCGACCTGCCGTTCTTCACGAGCCTGCCCTTCGGTTACACCATCTTCAACGCCAACTGGTTCGCGGCTGACGGCATCCCGATCCTGCCAATCGACGACGCTGGCAACGAAAACGCCTATCCGCTGATGCGCGTGCAGGCGATCAGTAAAGATTGTGACAGTCCAATCGGCGGCCATTGCGATGCCACCAACCCCGACAACATCCTCGCTTCCGTTGATATCGTGCTTCC
>JARRMW010000088.1:0-4008 GCA_037385685.1 Gammaproteobacteria bacterium | reverse complement strand
TTCGCAAGCATCCGGACAATGACGAAGGCTAAGCTAGCGCAAGTCTAACGGGCATCAGCTCCGTTATCGCGTGGGCTTTTGAAAAGTCCATCGAGAACCGAATATAGTATTTCGTGACCAGCTGCTCCTGGCCGTCTCCAGCCTCTCAGTTCAAATGCGTAGAATGACAGCTCTCGCCAAAAAGCAGTTCGTCTGAGCAAGGACAGTGGCACGGAAAAACATGATAAAGAGACCCGGGCGTCTGGAACGAATCCTGATCCGGTTTAGTCTGGTCGGACTTTTCGCCGCCAGTATCCTTTTCGCGATCTTCCTGTTCGACCAAGCCGCAGCAGGAGCGAAATGGATTGAGGTTTTGGTCTGGTTCGGATTCGTTGGCCTCGCCATCGTCCTGGTGGCGAGCTTGTTTCAAAGAAAATGAACGGCTGGATTTGGCCGGGAGCACTCATTCGTCAGGGAGCGACATGACTGGCTGCTATACTTTGCATTTCAGCCCGTCGGTAGTTTGCTTACTGGCAGGCTCTTGATGATCCACAGCGGTCATTCAACAATACGAAAGAGGAGAGTTAGTCTTGAATTGGTGTCGCCTCCTGCTAACTCAGTTTTGCGGGCTCATGCTCATTGCCTGTTCGAGCCCGAAAGCCACTTCTCCAATTGATGCTGTACTCGCTTCCGCCGTGGAGAGTGGGAGGATCCCGGGTGTCATCGCAGTTGCGGCGACCTCTGACGAGGTGTTCTACGAAGGCATGGCCGGTACAAGGGATTTGGACAGCGGCACGGGAATGACCGCCGATACAATTTTCCAGATCGCTTCAATGACTAAGGCTATAACGTCCGTTGCGGTCATGCAGCTCGTCGAACAAGGCAAGGTCGAACTTGACCGGGCGATCGGTTTCTACGTTCCAAGATTTGCCGACAGGCAGGTTCTTGTAGGGTTCGATGAGAAAGATGAACCCATACTGAGGCCCGCGGAATCTTCACCTACCGTTCGGCAGCTACTGACTCATACGTCCGGTTACGCCTACGAGATTTGGAATGCCGATGCGGCTCGATATGCGGCGTCTGGAAATGTGTCTAGCATCCTCACCGGTGGTGACGGTTTTCTCGATGCACCTCTTATGTCGGACCCCGGTACGAAGTGGGAGTACGGAATAAGTACGGATATTCTGGGCGTAATGGTCGAGGAAATCAGTGGGCAGTCACTTGAAGACTACTTCCGAGAGCATATTCTGAAACCGTTGGGAATGACGGACACCTATTACGTCGTTCCAGATGAGAAATTGCCGCGACTGGCTACTGCGTATTCCAAGTCCGAGCAAGGTGAGCTCACGCCGATACCATACTCTCGTTCGAGCGGTGACTTCTTCAGTGGTGGGGGACGCCTGAAATCAACGGCAGGAGATTACATTCGATTCATGCAGGCTATTCTGAACGATGGCGAACTCGATGGCGTTCGAATCCTGTCCGCGGCTTCAGTTGATCTAATTGCGCAGAATCACATTGGCGATCTCGAAGCTGCGGACTCGGTTGTAACGTCGATTCCCTATCTCAGCAACGATTTCAATTTCATGCCGGATTCAGCCGACAAGTTTGGACTTGGATTTCTCATCAATACTGATCCGATTCCTGGAGGGCGGTCAGCCGGGAGCCTGGCGTGGGCGGGCCTCTATAATTCGTACTATTGGATAGACAGAAACAAAAACATCTGTGGCGTGCTGATCACCCAGATCCTGCCGTTCTACGACGCCGACGTGCTGGCACTTTTGAACGAGTTCGAGACGGCGGTATATGCCGCAGCCGAATCGGCGGGCAATTAGCCAGGCTCGGCCTAAATTCATATCTTTGGGTGACCGCTCGTGGCCGCACTGCGCCTGTCGACCTGGTTCGGAATGGATGGCTGCTAAGCGCGCGGAAGCCGCCACCCGAGCTTTTCACTATATAATTTCGGCTGATGACCCAATATAGATAGTCAGTCTCTCCCTCAGTGATACTAAGAGACAGCCGGCAGGTATCTGTCGGTGAGGGGGACATGCACCCGCGGACTACGAATATGTTGACCCAAACACGCGATGTTCACCGCTTTGGCTTCGAGTCCGCAGGTGCGCTTGAGCTCGATAACGAATACTCAGGGCGCGTCGCGTAACCGGCTCACCTATATTGCCTTCGCAGAGCTCGTGGCCTGCATGTCCCGATGGATAACGATACCACTTTCGGGGGTGCGCCATGCAGACGGAGCTATCGAACTACACCGCAATAATCGGCATTGACTGGGCAGACAAGAAGCACGATGTCTGCATCCACGAAACGGCGACCGGGACACAGGAACTCTTACAGATCCCGCACCAGGCCGAGAAGATCGACGAATGGGCACGATCGCTTTATCGGCAGTACGGTGGGCCGATGGCGGTGGCCCTTGAGTTGTCGAAGGGTCCGATCGTTGCGGCGCTGCAGAAGTATGACTTCTTCGTGCTGTACCCGGTCAACCCGTCCAGCCTGGTGTCGTATCGCAGGACCTTCACGCCGAGTGGCGCCAAGGATGACCCGACCGATGCCGCGTACATCCTGAACCTGTTGCTGCGGCACCCGGATGAGTTCCATCCACTGCAGCCCCAGAGCGTCGAGATGCGCGCCTTGATGACGCTGACCGAACAACGCCGTCGCCTGATGAACGACCGCGTGCGACTCACCAACCGCCTGCGGAACGCACTAAAACAGTACTATCCACAGGCACTTGAGTGGTTCGATCACATCGACACGCAGCTGTTCTGCGACTTTATCAGGCGCTGGCCCACGGTGGTGCAGGCAAAACGCGCACGCAGAGCCACGCTGGAGACGTTCTTCCGCGCACACAACATGAACCGTAAGCCGCTCCTCGAGAAGCGCATCTCGGCCATCAAGGTGGCCGTGCCGTTGACCACCGATGACGGCGTCGTAATCCCATACCGCCTGCTCGCTCTGACGCTGGTGGAACAGCTCGAGACGATACTGGCTTGCCTGGACCGCTTTGACGAAGCGATCGCCAACCTGGCTCCACAGCATCCCGACTTCCAGCTGTTCGACGCCTTGCCAGGCGCCGGCCCATCACTCGCTCCGCGACTGATGGTTGCCTTCGGCGAGCAACGTGATCGCTTCAACAACGCGGCAGAGGTGCAAAAGTACGGCGGTATCGCACCCGTCACCGAGCGCAGTGGCCAGCAACTCTGGATCCACTGGCGATGGCAAGCCCCGACGTTCCTGCGCCAGACCTTCGTCGAGTGGGCCGCACAGACCATCAACAAGTCGTACTGGGCGGGCTTGTATTATTATCAGCAACGAGCAAAAGGTTGCTCGTACCAGGCGGCTGTCAGAGCACTGGCGTTCAAGTGGATCCGCATCCTCTATCGATGCTGGAAAACTCGAACACCGTATGACGAAGCCCGGTATCTAAAAGCTTTACAGGAACGCGGATCGTCCTTGCTCAAAACAGCAGAAGCTGCTTGACTGAGTGGCTCAGGGCGTGAAGCGGACAGCCCAATGTTGGCGCGATTCAGCATACTCCTTCTCCTCGCACTATCACCGCATGCTGCCTTAGGCGCGATCGAGTCGGGTAGCTATCTCTTTCTGCATAGCAAGATTGTTGGCTGCGGGGAAAAGACGTTTCTCGTGGGATACGCTGAGGTGCCTGAAGACGGAAACGTGATGTTTCTCGATGAATACGAGATCAACGTCGTCGGCCAATCCGCGGAGACTGTCGCGCTACAGTTGGCGAGGATGATCGGAGCCGATATCGGAAGTGCCCCAAAGACCATTTCCATTCGGGTTTTGCCAAATAGCGAAGGGAAGGACGTTGCTAAGGAACTGGAAGGGGTCGTACTTCCGTTTCCAGAGTGTCGCGGTCTACGCAGACCGACTTCGCCAGGTCCAGATCTCGAGCAGATTCGAGGTCTTGCCAATGCTTCGCATGACTTGACTGACCGCTGCTGGCCGGAACCCGAAACTTGCTCATCGTTTGCTAGGATTACGGCTTCTGAC
>JARRMW010000087.1:0-6011 GCA_037385685.1 Gammaproteobacteria bacterium | reverse complement strand
CACTTCGTGCGTCCTGATTCGCTTGGCGAGTCACTCAAGTCGCATTCGCGCGACAATCTTGTCGAGCTCGCCAGACGCACGTAATCGTTCGATCTCCGTTCGCAATGCTGCCGCCGACTCGGAATCCTCCGCGCCGACGAGGAAGCGCGTCGGCTCATCCCGGAATACTGCACCGTCGGCGACATCGAGCTTGTTGACCCGGATGATTCCTTTCAGCGAATCGACATACTCCTGGCCGCGTTCGGAATAACGAATCAACCCGTCCGCAAGTGCAAGCGAGGTCAGCGGTTTGCCCTCGGCCCTCAACTTTGCACGTAGTCGACGAAAGTCCTCATAGGCGGGGTGCGACATCAGGTTGATAAAGTATCCACGCACGCTGTCGAACGGCCAGTCATATGAAGCGATGCGATGGTCGCCCAGCTCCTTGCGTTGTTGTTCCGGTACCAGACCCTTGCCGCCATATGTCCACTGTCCGAAGAGAGCATTGCCCTCTACGGCAAAACGTGAGGTGCCGTAGCCGCTCTCATATGCTGCCTGGCCCAGCGCAAGGCCGTTGGGGATGATGTCGAGCTTGTACAGCAATTCGTCGATAACAGCAGCCAGTTGATCAGCGTCCGGCCCCAGTTGAGTGGCTTCGTCTTTGTCAAGCACGCGCAGCAGAACCGCGCCATCGCGAATCCTCTCGATCTCGTCATTGCTGATTGTCTCTCCGTTGGTCAGCATGGCCTTGGCATCGAGCAGTCGCTCGCGCCGGACCAGCACCATCTCGTTGGCATGCATGATCAGCGGCAGCATGAGGCGGTAGAAAATCTCCTTCTTTTGCGGTACCGGCAACTCCTGCGCAGTTGTCCGCCATCGTGGATCAATGCCGGTGATCATCGCGTGCGGCACATCGAGCTGCTCGCCGCGATTCACCTCACCCCACCAGTTCTCGGATTCCAGCCAGTTCAGGATCTCATCGAGATTTGAGAATACAAATACGTCGTAGGCCTGCGCAGGCGCCGTTGCCAATAGGCCGGCTAGCAGCGTCGCCATCAGAGACTGCTTGATTCGTCCAAACATTATTCTGCTTCCTATTCGGGTCGGACGACCCAGGGATGAGAAAACCACAGGTAGCGGCCACTGTTGTGAGGTGCGGTGCAATTCACGCGGTGACGACCGTCGCTGAATGGTTTGCTTGCGCCAACAGTAAAGCGCCGTTCCGGTTCCTGCCACTGTATGCTGGCCTTGCCCTGACCACTTACGAAGCAAGCCAATTCGCCCAGGCGAGCATCCGTTTCGCCCAGCGTCACGGTGATCCCCGGTTGTCGATTGGTAACGACCGGATCCCAGGGCTGGACCTCGATTACCGGCATCGGCAGGCTCGCGACCTTGGTCGGGAACTGGTCCATGCCGCCGAATGACTCGGCCATGGGGAACCTGGCGAGCGAGCGCGTGTCGCTTTTCGTACTGATCGCCCCCGACTGCTGGCCAAAGCTGATGTAACCCATCGTTCGCAAGAGGTTTGCAGTGTCCGCGTCATATTCGCCGTACGGATACGCAAATACACCGGGCATTGGATTCAATTCCTCACTGAGCCGCCGGTACCCTTTCTCGACATCGGCACGAACCCGCGCCAGCCGCTCCTCTTCACTCGCATAGCTCCCTTCCTCGATGGTCGAGCGGTGCGCCGCACCGTGATTCGCGAACGTAACTCCTTCCGCCTCGAGTTCGCGCATTTCATCCCAACTCATGTAGGCCGGCTGCCCAGCGTCCACGGCGTCAGTGGCGACGAAAACGGTATACGGGTATTCGTACTCGAGAAAGCGCGAATGCGCATCGGTGTAGATAGAGCGGTAGGCATCGTCGATCGTTATTACGACTGCCCGTTCAGGCAGCTCCGTGCCGTCTTCGAACGCAGCTATCAGGTCCGCGAGCGGTATGACGATGTAGTCGTGTTCTTTCAGGTGTTCAAGCTGGGCCTCGAACTGATCAAGGCGGATGTTTGTCGATGGATATCTGTCTTCGCCAAATCGGTGGTACATCAATACGACTGCCGAGTCAGCCGCATTGGCAATGGGTGGAACGATGGCGGACAAAACCAGGATGATCGGCCATGCGAGGCGCTGTCGCATAGCTGGCGAGAACGGGGCTATACCGAACATGAGGAGCATAGTAACTCAGGATCAGTGGGGTGTCTGCGGTTTGGGCGGGCGCCGGAAACAGCTTGGGAATTGGATTCGTTCGCGTTAGGTGAGGGTGGGTCATCTATCTTGCGGATTCTATTAATTACCTGATCGCTAGCTATTCCTGTCGACCAGGCGGTTGCCGGGTATATTCCTGCCGGCGCGTGGATCATTGAAACTACTGAAGAGCGTTTCGATGTCGGAAATAGGGAAAGCGTGCCCCAGCAACAACCCAGGGTGTCTGTGTGTAGCGCGTGAATCTTGCGTGGATATGAATCGAATCAACCACTTAAATTTCTGAAAAATCCGCGTGTCGGCTATCGACTAGCCGTCCGTAGGTGCAGCGATGCGATGAGCTCGTCACCGCGCACTCGATTCAGCAGCTCGCTCCAGTCATCGGCTTCTTCAGCACGCTCGACGTTTTCCCTCATTACCTCGATCTTGCGGTCGAGCTCCAGTTTCATCGCCTTGAATCGTTCATCGTCACGCAACGCATCGATGATCAGATTCTGATCCAACGTCCACATTTCATAAGACATGAGGCTGACAAATCCTCCATCGATCGCATCGCGCAACGCGTCCAGTGCAGCGTCATTGCGCCCCTGCAACACGAGAATCTCCACGTCGCTGATGCCATGGCCACCGATGCCGATCCTCGGCATCTGCGACACGACTTGCTCGGCCTCGTTCAGCAACTGTTCGGCCCGGCGGGCGTCGCCCATCTGCTGGTAGGCATACGCGAGCAGGATGGCTGAACGAAAATTCTGCCGGTCGACGCTTTGCGACGTATCACTCGAGAGTAAAGGGTTTGCGCGGAGCAGGTACTCCTGTGCCTTGTCGAAGTCCCGCATCATCAGCGCAGACATCGATATCAGCGGATACGCGAACTTTGCTTCAATATCGGTATTGAGCTGGAGTTCTTCGAGCACCGAGATCGTGCCGCGGAAGTCACTATCAGTGAAACGCATGAAGCCTTCGCCCATGCGATACATCGGATGATCGATGGAGAACAGTTCGCCGAATTCTTCAATCGCGTCAATGTCGCCGAACTCGATCAAAGCACCCATTATGGATCCCCTGGTCATCGGGTCATCCGTCTTCGTTTCCGCGAGCAATGCCCAGGCGACCGCCTCATCGAGTCGGCCGAGGCTCATCAGGTGGTTGGCCATATACTGATACGGAGTCTCCCAGTCAGGAAATATCTCCATGGCTTTGACGAGCAACTCCAGTGCTTTCTCGGGCTCTCCCTGCTGGGCATAGAAGCCGGGGAGATTCACATAGGGGATGCGGCCCAATGGATCCACTTGCAGGGCCTTGTTCAGCAGCTCTATGGCTGTCTCGTAGTCGCCCTCGGATTCCCGCAGCGATGAGAACCAGACGTACGTGTTGCTCAGGTTGGGGTTCAACTGGATCGCGCGCTGGAAGGATGCAGCCGCTTCTGCGTTGCCGTCGCCGATCCGCGTGGCCGACCACTGGGTAAGTTTCAGCAAGCCGTGGACCGCGTGGGCTTCGGCAAGCTGATCGTCCAGCCGCAGTGCCTTGTCAATCGCCCTGGATGCGAGGTCGAAGGCTTGGGACGGTTCGATCGCGCGGTGGTTGATCAGGGTGTCAATGCCGCTCGCAAGGCGGTCGCGATCTGGGTCGATATCTCGCTCTGGATCGCAAACAGGTTCTCTGTCGTCAGAGCGCGATCGTAGCTGTCCGCCCACAGGTGCTCATCCGTTGCCGCGTCGATCAGCT
Source organism: Gammaproteobacteria bacterium (assembly GCA_037385685.1). Taxonomy (GTDB): domain Bacteria; phylum Pseudomonadota; class Gammaproteobacteria; order Chromatiales; family Chromatiaceae; genus Sva-25. The sequence continues at coordinate 2,106 of JARRMW010000087.1, read as the reverse complement.
GTACGGAAATCCTTACGTTATCGCCCGACCGCTGCACGGCCCCCTCAACGATCGTCGTAACACCGAGTTCTGTGCCGATATCGCGCAGCTTCTTGGTGGTATCGCGATACTCGTTGACCGACGTCCGCGATATGACGCGTAGCGAGTCGATATCTGCGAGGCGGGTGAGCAGGTCGTCGTGAATACCGTCGGCAAAAAACCGGTTGTCAGGATCCGGGCTGCGATTCGAGAATGGCAGGACCGCAATCGAGGGCGTCTCGGTTGCAACGCCTGTTTCCTCGGCAATGTCCTCATCGCGAATGCCGGTTACATTCAAAGTAATCGATACGCCGAGGGCCAGGACGAGGAGGGTGATAATAATGGCATTCGATTTGCCACGTTTTCGCGGCGCCTTGTTGCTGTGATCGATTTCGCTGTCGAGCTTGACGCCCTCCGGCGTCACCTCGAACACCCAGGCGAGCACGAGGGCCACCAGGAACCCACCCATAATGACGAGGACATAGACCCGGAAGAACCACTCCGGCGCGCCGAAGGTCGGCAGCAGAACGGAGCCCGCCTCGATCACGATCCAGGCGCCCAGCGCGTACGTGGCGGCGAGCCGCAGCACGTTACGCCGCCTCAATTCAGTGAAGAACGATGCCATTTTCGAATTATCGCCTGATTTTGGGCTACGTGCAGCGCCCAGGACCTGCGTGTCGGGGGAGTGAATCTGCCTGCGATGCTGACCTGTCGCCTCTACCTCACCTCAGCTGACTGTCTTTGCTGCCACGGCGGTTGTAGCCGCTCACCGCTTTCACGTTCGTGTCGTACTCAGCCTGGCACTTGATACACAGGCGAACGCCGGGCACAGCCAGCCGACGGGCCTGTGGAATGGCGGCGCCACATTCTGCGCAGCGCTCGAGGCTTTCGCCTCGCGGCAACTGGTCGCGCGCACGTTTGATCCCGTCCTCGACCGTCGCGTCGATCTGGTCCTGTACCGCGCCGTCTTTTGCGAAACCGCCCGCCATTCCTGAAGATCCTCGTGCCCGTGCTTATGAGCATTTTAAGCCAGGAAATCACACGATGACCAAGCGACGCAAGCTGCGTATCGACCCACCTGTCCGTCGCCTCCATAATGGCTGGAAGCAAGCGAGAGACTGGAGCAGGCAACGTGAAAATCTGGGTCGATGCCGATGCCTGCCCGGCTGTCGCGAGAGAAATACTCTTCCGGGCCGCCGAAAGGACCGGCGTGCAGTTGACGCTGGTGGCCAACCAGCCACTGCGTACGCCCGCGTGCAAAAACATCAATTCGCTCCAGGTCCCACGAGGATTCGATGGTTCCGATGACGAAATCGTCAAACGCGTTAACGCCGGGGACCTCGTCATAACGAGTGACATTCCACTGGCTGCCGAGGTTATCGAAAAAGGCGGCCGCCTGGGAACGCGCAGTATTGTCAGGTACAGCGACGCGTACGGGCGGCGAAGATAGCCGCGCATTCCGTTGACGGCTTTCTTCCGGACCGGCTTACTATTCGCGTAACGCGGTCAGCGTGCCAGCAGTCCGTCACGTGCCATCGTGCCGACGATCGCCTTTGCCTCGTCTTCGATTGACGTGCCGCTGAACTGCGCGTCGATATTGCGCTTCAGTTTCGAGTTGGTCTCGATGGTCCAGACAGGCTTTTTCGTGCTCGCCGAGAAAACCTGGGTCGCCATCGTCAGCTTGTGCGTCGCCTCCAGGCCCTGCGGTTCGGAGTATTCGGTCAACTCGACGTTCCACACGTTGTAGTAGTAGGTCGGCCGAACGTTATAGGTCGCCTCGGGGCGCCGGTCTCTGAATTCGGCCGATGTCTCGGCATCCAGCAACTGGGTGACAATCACGGCGTCGGAACCCGCTTCGCCAACCGCCGCAACGACCGAATCCCGGTTGAGCGGCGTCTTTACGTCGATCAGGGAAGTGCTGGCCACGGCCTTGACGCCTCGTGCTTCGAGCTGCTCGACGATCTCCCGCTCGAAAATGCGGCGCATGTCGAATGACTTGAACATCGAAACAACCAGTACGTTGCTGTAAGGGGCGTCAGCGGACCGGTCGAGCGGTTGCGTCCGTGTAACTTGCGGCCCGGCACAAGC
>JARRMW010000086.1:0-4126 GCA_037385685.1 Gammaproteobacteria bacterium | reverse complement strand
ATGACGCCGACAGCCACGAGCCAGCTTCCTCCGACACGGATAAGTATCCGGGCCCAGGGAGCACGAATCAAAATCACGGCTGCTGCAATCAGCAAGGCAATGACCAGAGATGTCATCACAATTCCGAACAGGGCTGTCATGTCGGCCCCGATGGAGGCCAGGGCCGAGCCGTTTTGCAGGCCCTGGAGGAGACCATAGAGTGCTGCCAGGGTTGTAACGGCAGCAGGTGGCAACTTGATATCGGCTGCGACCAGCAAACCAAGAGTCCCGAATGCCAGCATCGTCAGCCAGGGAAGATCGAGCATGGCGGGCAATTGCATGCCGATAAGGCCCGCAATCAACCAGCAGACCGGCAGTGTCATGGTGACCAGCCTGCCGGCTTTGGGCCCCTGCAGGCCGGCGAGCAGGGCGATCGCGATCAGACCCAGGAGATCACCCGGCGAGAGTAGCAGGTGCAGTGAACCGTCGTAAAAGGGACCAAGCCCGGAGTTGACGAGATGGGCCTGCACTGCAGAGGGCAGGGCAATCAGAGCGGGGATCAGGAACAGGGCTGCTCGTTTCATGCAGCCGCGCTCCGAAAGAAAGGTGTTCCTGCAGTCCCGTTGAGAGACCGTTGGCGATTGTGCAGATCAAACATGCTGTTCTTCCTCAACTCGAGCCGGGGCAATGTCGTTATCGCTCGGCATTGGTTGTCGATCGGCGAGGACCGTCAATCCTCGGCAAGGCTGTTCCGGATGCAGAACCGCCCGCGGCCATGCGCAGATAGATGTCGAGCGCGTAAGCCCCGAGCGGGTCCTGCTTGCGAATTGTTTTCCGAATCTCGCTGATCCGTTCTGCGAAATCCCAGCGACGCCAGGCGATCAGGTCGTGGGTGACATCCGGTGCCATGGACGGGTGTACCTCGAGCAGGGTGCGGTAGGCCGCTGCCACCGGCTCGCGAAATGGCGCCTCGGCGGTGGCATACACCGACAGGGCCTTCACGATCTCCTTCAATTCCTCGCGGGAACGCTCTGGTCGCGTCAGGTACCACTGCCGGATACGTTCCAGACCAACCTCTCTCTCGATAGAAAGGTAAGCGGTAGTCCAGGCGGCCAGGTTGAACAGACTGCCCAACCGCTGCTTGTCCTCAAAGGTTTTTCTGATCTGTGCACGATCGGCTGAGCGCTGCGACTCCGCCAGCATCAGGATCGCAAGGCTGCGCCATTCCAGGTAGCGCGGGTCATCGAGCATGCCGCGGACGGTCTCGATAGGCACCTCGCTGGCGATACGACGGATTTCGGTATAGGGTGCGCGCGCAATCTCCAGGTAGGCCGCTTCATGCAGACGGGAATCGGAATGGCCCAGCAGCGGCGCGAATTCTGCGAGACGCTGCGGGTTATTTCTCTCCATGGGTTTCCAGTCGCCTGCATGCCCGAGAATTCGACGCACGAAGGATTCATAATCGGCATCGGCAATGCCCGCTGCAGACCAGCTACTGTCGGGCCGGGCGCGGACCAACAGCATATGACGTTGAGGATAGCGCGCGAGCACGCGTCGATCCATGCTGGGAAGGAAGGCGTCAATCGGCTTGTCGCCGGGATTGCCCTTCAATACTTTCACCGTCACGTAGTGGAACGGTCGTTCCGGATCCTCGCGTGCCAGTACAAGGGCATCGGCCTCGAGCAGCCGGTCCGCGAGGGTCTTGACCGGCATCGGGATGCAGACCTGGCAGGCGTCGGTGGTCCGAACGAGCAAGAGCGCAAGGAGTGCCAGTCCGGGTAGCCAGCCGCGTGATCGCAGTAGCCTTTCGAGAAGAATGCCGGAAGATCGTTTCATAACATCATCATCGTTCGCTGGATGGTCCAGTAGGCTCCCAGTGAGCCGATTGCATAGCCGGGTGCAAAATCAACCCAGTGTGGCCAGCGGAACTCCAGAACTTTCATCGACCTGTGAACGAGCAGGATCAGGATGACGAAGGCAAGCTGCCCGATCTCGACGCCGATATTGAACATCAGCAGCGCAAGCGGAATTTCGGCTCTCGGCATGCCAACGGTCGAAAGCCCGCTGGCAAAGCCGAAACCGTGGAGCAGCCCAAATCCGAACGCAACGACCCAGGGATGCCGGATGGTGAAACTGGTCTGACCCCGCCAGACGCGCACGATCTCCGGGCCAAGGAACAGGATAGAGAGAGCGATGGCCGCATTCAGTGGTGGTCCGGGGACATTCGCATAACCGAGGGTGGCGGCAGCGAGCGTCATGCTGTGGGCAACTGTAAAGGCTGTGATCGTCTTGACCAGCATGTGCCGGCCCTGAACGATGATCAGCAGTCCAAGGACGAACAGCAGGTGGTCGATGCCCATGAGAATGTGATTGATGCCGAGGACCAGGTATTCGCCCGAGGTGACATACCAGGGACGTTCGCCACGCAACTCTGCCCAGGGCTGCGTTGGCCGCACAACGAGGCTGGACTCGCTGCCATCAAGACGGGAGATGCGTACGAACACATCGGTGATCGTCGCCTCGAGACCCGGGAAACGGATGATGTCGCCGTCGATCGAGCCACCTGCCACGTCGACGATACGATTGTAGAGCTGTGAGTCTGCCAGCTGACGCATTGTTGGTTCGCCGACTGTCTGCCACTCCTCTGGTAACAGCAGTTCAGCCGGATGCGGCTTGCCATAATAAGTGGGCGCACGCCAGATTACCTCGTAGCGTTCCGGCCCCAGTTGCTTCAGTTCGAGAAGACCCGGTTGTGATTCATGGGCAGTCGCAGGACTGCTGAACAGGAACGGCAGGATCCAGAAAAGCATCGTGAGAGGGTAGAGAAGCCTCATTCGCCTGCCTGTTGTTGTGCAGTTTCCGCCGGCATGGACATGCTTTCATCGTTTTTTGGCTTCTCCTGCTCGATGACGACCTCGTAGCCCTCCCGCAGCTTCCGGTAGGCGCGTTCCTTCAGCTCCCTGCGGCGCTCGGCAAGGTATTCCTGCTCGACCTCGGAGCGTATTTCAGCCAGGTTCGGCAGGCGGCCCTCGACACGGTCCGTGACCAGGACCAGGTGCGCTCCCAGGCCGGAGAAGAGCGGTCCTTGCCAGCTGCCGGGTTCGAGTGCTGTCACTGTTTCTGCAAATCGTTCGCCAAAGGTCCGCGCGATCATGCGCTGCGAAACAGCGGTCTGTTCGTTCGGGAGCAAGGTGGGATCGCCAAGGGGTTCTGCCGCTGCGCCCGCCCGCAACTCGACCAGCAATTGTTCCGCGTCTGATTCGAGCGCCCGACCCCTGTCGAAACTCAGGAAAACCTGCCTGAATGAAATCCGCGGTGCGATGAGGAATTTTTCGATGTTCTGCTGAAGGTATGCATCCAGCACCTCGTCTGCCGGTGGTTCCTCCGCAGTCAGGTCCTCGAGAAGAAATTCCAGTTTGAGGCGCATGCGCTGGCGTACCTGCGGATCGTTCCTGTCGAGGCCCATGGCGAGGGCCTCCCGGTAATAGATCTCGTCACGGACGTAGCTCTGGATCAGCCCGGCCAGCTCCTCCTGTGTAGGTGGACGCAGCCAGGTGCGCCTGAACTGGGCAGCGAGCTGCTCCACCTGGCTCTCGCTGACAAGAATGCGGTTCGCCGGGTCGCCGCTCTCTTCGCGGGTCAGGTCGAACAGGATGAACAGCACGGCGCCGATCAGGAGAAAATGGACCAGTGGCTCGCGCCAGAGTTTCTGCATTTGCAACATCGTGTCGGGGCGTCAGCCCGGTTTTCCGGACTGGCCTTGCCAGAGGCTTCAAGATGGGGGGCATGATACAACAACCCGCCTGATCCTGAAGGGGTTTGCAGGATCAGACGGGTTGTCAGCAGCGAATCAGGACTGCGGCGTGTACCAGATCGGCGAAGTGTAAGAGCGTTCCTGGTGTACTGTTCTGGCTCCTTCGGGGATCTGCGTGCCATACCTGGAGGCGTCATAGACAATCCAGCGCGGTGTCGGGATCTCGATCACCCGGGCATAGTAGAAGGCAGACAGGGCAGGATCGAAATCGGGATCGGTCCAGACCGTACCGAGTTCCGATGCCCCGATGGTGTTCGTCCAGTTTGCGTTCTCAATTTAGACCGTGTTGCCGACCGGTGGAAGCATGCTGTTGGCATCCGGTTCGCGGCCATC
>JARRMW010000085.1:0-4181 GCA_037385685.1 Gammaproteobacteria bacterium | reverse complement strand
AGGGGTGGGGTTCTTGGCGGTCCCTTCAGTGACAGGAGACTCCTGCCGGGACGCTCCCCGCTACTCGGACGATTGGACTGGGCTCTCCCCAGTCGTAGCGGTTGACCAAAGGTTCGGGCCAGATCGTGGGCAGTTCGCCCACTCGAACCGATACTCCGGTACCCAACTCGTCTGAAAAGTCGAGTCCTTGGAGATACTTGTACAGGATATTCACCGCCCCGTTGACGTCGGCGTTGATGGTGGCACCACATTCCAAGCAGATGTAGAGACCACGATGTACACGACTGTTGGCATTCAGGCAACCACATACACTGCACATTCGGCTGGTGTCCCGTTCGCTCAATTGAATGATTGTGATGCCCGCGAGATTCGCCTTGTACGCGAGCATTTGAGCGAATGTATCGAACGGCCAGGCGTGCAGCTTCAGGTTGCCGGCCTTGCCGTGGTTGCGGGTGTCTCCATTCCCCTGCTGTCGGATACCTTTCAGGTCGCCCAGGATGATGATGCCGATTCCTTTTTCGACACACCTGTCTACGATGTGCCGGGTGACGGTATGCAGGAACTGCCTCCGCTTCTGAGTTCTCTTGCGATGCAGCCTCCTTTCTCGCTTCGACGCGGCCCGCTTCCGACTGCCGGGCAACCAGTCGGCGGGCTTGCATTTCGCGATCTCTTTGGCAAAGTAGTATTCCTGCGCCAGGAGCCCGCGCCCACTGTACATCTCGCTCGTGCCATCGGAGTAGACCACTGCCGCTATGTTGATGATACCCACATCCACGGCCGCCACTCCCCGTCCAGGAGGCTCTGGGGCGACAGGCACATCACACACCACATGTGCTTCCCACTTTCCTTTGCGGGGCACCAGTCGCACCTGCCGAGCGCCGGACACGTCCGCTCCTGGCGGCAAGGCCAATTCCAGATGCAGGAACCGCTGTCCTGTTTCAGTTGCTACTGTCTTGCCCCGCGAGAGCCGGAGGGTTGTTCCTTCGAGTTGGAAACCGCTACGCTTGTACGTAACAGTGGAAGGAAACACTTGCCCGTTTCGCTTGCGATACTTGGGCGGCCGGGCCTTCGAGTTCCCGTTGCGGCGATGACCAAACCAGCTCTTGTATGCTTGCCACAGCTCCTGGGTAACTGCCTGGGCAGTGTGGGTTGGCAGTTGCTTGAACCAGTAGTGCCCCTGCACCACCTTCTGGGTGTCGAAGGCGTTGGGTATCTTGCCCGTCTCATCCCACACCTGGCGCGTGTGATACAGGGCCACGTTCCACAGCTTGGAACACGCCAATCCTGTTCCATCGAGAGCGTCGCTCACTTGCTCCAGGTTCTTGATCTTGCAGACATAGGTGAGGAATTCATGGAATGTTTAGAGAGCTTCATTGGTGCTCTCCATCTCCAAAAAGTCGATTCCGCTTTTCGGGCTCCGTCAGCGGATGAAGCAGCTCGTCCTGGCTGATGCTGAACTGCACGACCAGGTTGTTGAGCCAGGGCAACGGTGTTCGTTTGGCATTCAACTCGTCCAGCAAGGGCTGGAGTTCATCTTGACCCGGAAAGGGGTCAAAGACAACGTGTAGCTCTTTATCAACCAAATACAGGGTTGCCGGACGGCGTATGAACTTGCGCAACAAGGTTCCCGCCCACATCTTGGCGTAGCCTCCTCCCAATGCTTGGGCAAAGCGACTCATCAGGTTGAACACCAGGCAACGCAGCCAAGCGGACAGGAAGAGGGCCGTTTGGTCGTACTCAACTTCGCGGTGCAGTTGCCCCTCGTCATCTCGTCGGGTGCTCAGCACATAGCCCGGTGGCAGGATGTCCAGGCAGAGATCGTGCTTGCCGATTCGATGCCCAAACTCCTGCCCCCAGTGGTCACCGAACTCGTTGAGCAAGTCGCGAGCATCGATCTCGTGATCATCGGTGAGCAAGACCACAGGCCAACGCTCGGCTGGCTTCTCTCCCTGGGGGTCGTGGAGGACGACGGCGCGCAGGGTAACGGTATCCACTACCTTCTGCTTTTCCCACACGTTGATCGTCATCTCCGTGTCGGCCAGGCGATAGGTGGGACGCTCTTCCTCTGGCAGGTCTGCGTGTTTGTCGAAGACGAACGGTTCTGAGTCAAAGTCAGTCTCCTGTAACTGCTCCCACTGAGTCACGCTGCTTGGATACCGCACCGCCGGGGTGTAGAAGTGGACTCTGGATTCGTCAGCCAGCGCCCGGAAGTTCTGTCCACTGTAGCCCCCTTTGTCGAAGAACAAGCGCAGCAGACCATGGAGTGAGCCCCGGTGCTTGAGCAATTCGCGCACCATCTCGATCAGCCCTTTGCTCAGCTTCTTGGTCCCTTGGTAGACCCGCAAGGACAGCCAGCGGAGCGCATCCAGATCGTAGGCTAACACCAACTCCTCCGCCTTGAGAATGCGGCCCGTGTTGCCAATCTTGCCTTTGACCAGGTCCACCAAGCGCGTCCAGCGTGGCAAGTTGTGCCCATCCAGGCTGATGCGGCGCGTCCCACTTCCCAACGCTTGGACTTCTTGCTCAGCCGTGGCCTGGTAGAACCGCTCTGCATCCTCCGCCGCTATAGCGTGCAACAAGTGTTGGAAGGTGCCATGGGTGAGTGGCCGCGGGCGTCCGGTCAGCAGGGCAAACCCGATGTCCCGCACATCGTCCAGGTGAAACGCCCGCCGGATGCCGTAGATGACGGAGAAGATAGCCGTCAACAGCCATTGGGTCGCCGTCACCGTATATCCATCGACCATGGGCAACAGATGGGCAAACCTCAACCATCCTGTCTCTATCAGCAAGATAGCCAGGATGAAGGCGCCACCAACCCGTGTGTGTCCCAACTGCGCCGTAGTCGACTCAGTTGCCTTCGATGACTGACCGGCCTGCAACTTCTGAGCAATGACCGGGCGTTGGATCTCCCACCGCAGGCGGATGGTCTCGATCATTGAGGCGGTTACACTTCCTGCTTCTCGCGCTTGTGCTATGCTCAACTCCTGGTTCACCCGTTGGGCCAACGCTCCGTCTTCAGGTAACACGTGCTCCTCGATCACGGCGCTCAAGATGACCTGGATGAGCGATCTCTCGACTGTTGCCTGTGTGGTGATTGCCGGCCGCCCGGGAATCGGATGATCAAATAGTCCTGCCAGGCCTTCTTCTCGCAGCCTTTGCTTGTACATCCGCACCGAACGAGATTGGGTGAAGCCCGCTGTCTGTGCCAGAACTTGTTGCGGAGCCACATCGGCGACTTCCAGTATCTCCAGCACCAGCCGGAGGGCCGCGTCGGGATCGTCGTCGTCTGGTAGCAGAGCCAGAAACCCGTTGAGCGCGTCAACAATTGCCTGGTGTTCAGTTGATAAAGTGCAATTTGATAGTGCAATACGAATGTTCACGTCCACCCCCGCAAAGATGCGGGGGAAGTGTACCACAAAAGCGGAATCGACTTATTCGGCGCGATTCGCGCCGCTAAACATTACATGAGATTCTCTGGGGGTTCTCATAGCTTGTTTCTCCTGGTGTGGAATGGAGATAGTTTGCTGTGAGAACCTCTTGTGTCAAGTCACGTAGCAAGTTATGCGGTATTGCGATTTTAAGGTTCAGGGTAACTTCAAGTTGGACGACGTAGTTGGCTGTCAAGCGACAATTAGAAATGGACATTGACGACAATTAAAAACGCCCATGCCGAAAAGTCACTTCTCGGCGTCCTGGGCGGCATAAGAGCCGTCCAATTGAATACCAATAGTTCAAGTACACTTGCTCGAAATCGGATAGTCGATGAGCACCTCCTGTTCTGAACTTTAACAAAAGAAGAGGACCGCCAGTAGTAGTCGCAGAGCGCCTTAGCCTCGATACGAGGGCGGTGGGAAACTCGTCGTTGCTACCCGTGAGATTTTCCTTTGCTCTCGCATCGCCGTGACCTTGGCGCCATCGAATCGAGACAAGAGTTTTCCACGACCCGGCACAGCCTGTGGGAAATCGCATCGTCGTTGACCAGGCACGCTTAATGACCGAGGACCCTCGTGCACCCAAAGCGGTTTGCTTCGAGACAAGCGATTTTCCACAGGCGGCCCATGCACAACCATCCACGGTCAGATTGCGGAGAGGCGTCTTGCCGGGGTGCTCGTGCCGAGAAGTCAATTCTCAGCCTCCTGGGTGGCTATAGTGCCGTCCAACTGGATACCATTGCGCCGTGC
>JARRMW010000084.1:0-4230 GCA_037385685.1 Gammaproteobacteria bacterium | reverse complement strand
CTTGATGCCACTACTGGCGGCAACTGCAGAGAATCGCTGGCCATACTTGTTGTCTCGGTCGTGAATGAGGTGCTTGGGTGCTTCACCCCAAGGTGTGGCCTCGCGCAGCTGCTGGGCCGTCCATTCGTCAGGAGGGGAGGCAGTGACGGCAGTGTGAACTACCCTGCGTGACTTCAACTCCATGATGATGAAGATGTACAATGGGCGAAAGAGCAAGTCGAAGACGACGGTGAAATCACAAGCCCAGATCTCGCCAGCGTGGTTCCTTAAGAAGGTATCGGAAAACTCGGGAGCTTTGCCCTCGCCAGAACGGGGGTCGGTTATCAGAACATTTGTTCCATTAGTAAAGCTCCATCTAGCGTTGCTGCACCATTCTGCTATTCAGTGACAAGCCGGAGAAACCCAATGCCCTGCCCATTTTGCTGCGTCAGTCCCACAGAAGTAAGGGGCCAGAACAACATGGCCAGAACCAGGCGGGTATGGATTGTCTGCTGGCGAATGGTGTTAGGTGAATCTCCTTTCTGCGTGCTGATGCTGAGCCAGGATGACAAAGTCCATCACAACGGCGATCATCAGCCCGGCAATGTGATTCATCTTGTCGCTGCGATATGGCGCTCTCGCGCCGTGGTGGTTCATCTTGGCCAGCCCGAATCGCCCTTCCGAGGCAAATCGCTGGCCCTGTGCCTGCTTGTACTCCTCGGTCTGGCAATGCGCACGATTCTCTTGCCAACGGCGGTGCGCCTGGGGGTTCAGGTTGAACTGCTTGGGCTGACCCGCGCCTGTGGGATGGCAACGTTTGTACAACTCACATCCCGCGCACGCCGTTCCCTCAAAGACCTGGCGACCGCTGCTGGATTTGCGCCCAGCCTGCAAGGGCTTTCCAGCAGGGCAAAACGGCTGTGGCGAGTCAGCGACCCAGGTGACGCGGTCAGTCCCATACCCGCCATCACGCGGCTGGGCGTGGGCACGGCTGGTGATATGCCCCACGATACCCTCCTGGTCCAACTCGCTATGGATATCATAGTTGTCGAAAGCGCTGTCTGCGGCTGCTGCTTTGGGCTTGCCCAGGCGCTTGATGTGGGCGTCGAGAGCGGGCTTGAACAGCTTGCTCTGCTTGAAGTTGCCTGCGGCCCACACGACGGCTGTGATCACCTGCTTGGCGTTATCGACCACGAACCCCAGCAGATACCCGCAGAACCAGGTATAGCTCGTGGTTCGACCGACACGGGCATTCTGATCGCCGCGTGCGTGAGGCATGCGCTCCAACACCTGCTTCGCTATCCCCTTCAACCTTTCCTTCAGTCTCTTACTCGATGCCATCAGCAGCTCCATCAGGCCTGGAGCATCTTCCCCCTCTTCCAACAGGCGCTCCACGATCTCGTTGCTGCTCACTTTCCACACCGGCTCGCTTTCTTCTACCTCCGCATCCTGCTCCCACTTCTCCACGCTTTCGATGATACGCTCCGGCTTGACTTCCTTGGTGCTCTTGTGCGGCAGGTATTCCAGTGCCACTTCGATTGCCAGTCTGCGCAACGTCTCTGGGAAAGGCGTATCTGGAACTTGCTCTGCCCACATCAGTTCCAGGTAGCGGATCAGCGCACGACTGAGAATCACAGCCCGCTCGTAGGGACTCCAACGATGAGCAGAAGCGACCACCGGGGTCAGATCAAAGTGTACCAGCAGGTTCGACACCAACCCCGCTTCCCAGCACGCATACACAGCCATCGTCAAGAGCGCTTCGAACCGCTCTACTCCCATTCGACTCCTCAACTCGTACAGGGCGTCGTGCTTGGGGAAAGGCCCGAACAGCCCAAAGCCGCAGAACCAGCACCACACGATGTTTTCCTGCAAGCGGGCCACCAGCGTCGTTTCGTGAGCCACACCGTACAGGAACATCAGCATCAGCATGGCCACCAACTGCGCGGGCGCCCACGCTGGCCGTCCGCTGTGCGCGTTGTGGTACACCGCAGCTCCAAGCTGGTTGATGGCACGCCAGTCTATCACGTACCACAACTGCACCAGCTTGTGGTTTGTCGGTACCTTGAGCAAGAACAGAACCCAACTCAACACATCCAAGCAGGTCCGTTTCCAACGCGGGGCATCTGGATCCGGGTGCCTCTCCGTCATCACGCGAGGCGTGAAGGCGACGAACCGACGCTGGCTGATCGCTTCCAGCAATCGTTCCCGCAATACTTCCCATCCTTCGCCAAACACCTGCCCCGGCAACCAGATGGTGATCCCCCCCTTGCTCACGCTCAGTGTCGATTGCCCATCTCCTTGAATCGTCGCCCCCATCATCTACCTCCTCTTCGTGGTGTGTCTCACCATGATAGAGCTTTTGCTCAATGGAGGTAAGTTTGTGCCATCAGGTGTTGGGTTCGGTACAGTTATTCAGTTGTTAAGTTGACATAAATCTGAGTTTTCCGATACCTTCTTAAGGCAAAAGTAGCACGATTATGAAAGTGTGATAACATGGCCGCTGAGATTAAACAACAAGGAGATCAGCGGCGATGGCGAAAACACGTAAGCATCTACAAGTACAAGAACGGCACATTTACAATCCAGAGATAGCTGACTGCCCCCATTGTGATGAACCGCTGCAAGCGCGCCGTCACTACCAGTGGCGCAAGACGGTGCAACAGATGGATAGGGTGGTGTATGTGGCCAGTCAGGGCAAAGAATGCGTCAACCTGCAATGCGAACACAAAGGGCAGGTGTACACCTCGGCAGAAGCCCAGATGGTGACCATACCTGAGTGCACATACGGCCTGGATGTGATTGCCCAGATCGGATGGTGGCGTGACAAGGAGCACTTGAATCGTCAGCAGATTCACGCGCGCTTGCGAGAACACGGCGTGCAGATCTCCGAGCGAGAGGTTGATCACCTATATGCCCGATATCAGGTACTAATGGCGTGCGCTGAACGACTCGAGATCGAGCAATTGCAGGCCATCGCTGCCGAGCGAGGCGGATTGATCATCAGCCTCGATGGGCTGGAGCCGGAAGGGGCATCGGAACAACTGTGGGTAGTGCGAGAGGTACAGGCAGAAGTGGTACTGGTGGTGGCCTGGCTGCCACGGGTGAATTACAAGACATTAGGAACGTTGTTAGAGCCAGTGGTGGACTTGGGGCTACCCATCCTGGCGACGGTGAGTGACAAGCAAGGCTGTGTCAGGAAAGCACTGAAGGAGGTGTTGCCCAACGTTCCACACCAATGGTGCCAATCTCACTACTTGGGCAATGCGACTAAGCCCATCTATGAGCGCGATTCGGCGCTCAAGACGGAGTTACGCAAGAGAATCCGCCAGGAAATCCGCAAGAGTATGGGAGAAGTTTTATCCGATTCAGAAGAACCGGGGTTTTCCCCCTCAGATTGTGACGGGAGTGGCGCTGATTGAAGTAAATTCCCCAGCACAGGGGGAACAGCCTATCACGCGTTCCCAGGTTGTCAGCGACTTGGCGATGGACCTCCAGTATGCACTATCCAGGAAAGGCCGAGCTCCCTTCATCCTGTCAGGACTGCCGATGTTTGACGATCTATGCGCCTTGCGATGCACACTGATCCAGTGCTTGATGCTTGAAGATGACGCCTACTTGCGCCATTGGTACACCGTGCTGGACAACATCCTACCTCTCTACGAACCAGCCTTTGCTGAAGTCAAACAGGCACTTGACTGGGTAGATGGCATTGAGACAATTCTAGACAGTCCGTTGCCGACGACAGAGGAAAAAGGAGATGATGGGAATACTGTGGCGCTGAACCTGGCTCATCATCTGGGCCACTTGGCTGACTTGGACGATCTCAATTCCTGGATGACGCAATTCCGAGATGGACTACTGGATATCAGCGAACGGTACTGGTCAGGCCTGTTTCATTGCTATGACATCATTGGGTTACCAGCAACGAACAACGATCACGAGAGTCTATACGGTCAGACCAAGCGTCAACTAAGACGTCAACTGGGAATCAGCGAATTGCGGGAAGCCTTGCTGAGACGCGGCGCTTGGGCGGTCTTCCAAATTGACGCGGTTTCTCCTGAGCAACTGAAAGAGCATCTGGCTCAAGTGAGTTGGAAGGAATATGCCTCCGAGCGTGAACGTTATGAACGCCGCCAGGCTCAGTTCCGCCGCCGGTATCGCTGGCGTCATCAGCGCGACACTATCTTGCAGCAAAGGGTCACTGATTGGGCTGAAGCTATCTCTGGTTGTTAACGTGCGAGTTTTACCTTA
>JARRMW010000083.1:0-4767 GCA_037385685.1 Gammaproteobacteria bacterium | reverse complement strand
TTATCGCCGCTGGCTATTTCAACTTCGACGCCGTAGAGATACTGGTTTCGCCCGTGGCTGGTCGTCTCTGCAAAAACCATTGTCAGGGAGTAGTCCTTCCGCATCTCCCTGATGGCCGTCGACTCTTCCAGTCCAACCCCGCCCGTCACATAGGAGACATCGTCGTTGACCTGAACAGGCGTCAATTCTGCGACAGCTGCGAGGGGCAATAGCGAACCGAGCAGGATTGCCACGGAAAAGAAAAATCGTCTGTATATCATCGAAGCATACCTCCATTGAAAAAATCCCCGGGAAAGGGACAACAGGCATGATTGTCTGCTATCTCTGGATCTCCGGGAAGTCATAACAGTTAATGTCCGGCCTGTATACCAGCTGCTCTTCAGCGCTCTTGCCATTCAGCGCAAGTCTGAAGAAGCGGTGAATCTGTTTGTTTCGCGTGACGGCATTGCCTTCAAAGTAGGCATGCGAGTTGCCGACGTAGGGTGCGTTCGTGAAGTTGATGTATTTCGCCTTGGTCGACATGAGACCCGACAGGGTATGCCCGAGCCGCGAGAGCTGGTCCTGACCGGATTTCATGCGTGATGCCGCCAGTGCATTATCGTCTTCGTTGATCGTGATGTAGAGGCGCCGGCGGAAGTGCAGACGATCCACCCATAGTGAATGATCCAGGTTGTTGGTGTCTGCCGCGACCATCAGGATATTGTCGAATGTGAGACCCGTTCCAACGGATATGCTGGACTTGAGCATCTGTTTCAACACGTAGTTGCCCATGCTGTGCAACATCAGGTTGATCGTGAAAGGGCAGTGCTTGTCGACGAGCCTGGCATAGAGTGAATCGCGTTTCTCGAGGTCTTTGGGGTGTTTCCTGCTTGCTTCATGCCAGAATCCGGTCAGGTTGTTGCTCGTGAGAAGAACAAGGTTCCTGTTGATAAATCCCAGCATGCGATCAAGGGCGACAACGGATGCCTTTGCATCATTCTTGTCATTCTTGTAGTTGGCGACACCCTTGAGCCCGCCTCCGTCGGCAGGCCAACTGAAGGGAACGACAATGACGCCATAGCGCTTTTCCATGTGATGGGCGCGGTTCAGCACATCCTCGACATCGTTGTTGTAGCCATGCACAAAGAAGAGGATGCTCCGTTTTTCCTCGCGCGCCTGTGCTGCCAGTTTGCATGCCATGGATAAATCGATGTAGTGCTGCTTCTGCGGGTCGAGAGGAAGATCAAACGCGTCGATCAGCTCTTTTGCTTCCTGCCTTGTCAGTTCGTCCTCAAGAACGTCGGCATGCCACCTGTTTTTCTTTCTGGTTACATGCGCTATCCGCAGTTCGTTTGGTCCCCTGGTGTTCGGGTGATCGCCAAAGACGTCCAGCGCAGGTCCATTATTTCTGTTAATTCCACGGTTCGTTACCAGGTACATCGTCACTCCTTGTTGCTGTCTATCGAGGTATCAGCTTGTCTATCGTCTCGGGATATTGTCCATGCTGTCGGCTTGTCATCTTCGGAATAAGATGGTGGAAAGAGTGTGTGGAGAATGGCCGGCAAGCACGCGAACTATCCTGTTTTGTGCAGAGATCCTTCAGGTTTTTTAGAAAAGGACGCAATCCGGATAACTGTTCCGCTATCCGAACGGTTCTATCGAGTATAGTTCTTTACTGCGGGCTCGCAACGGACTGCGCTCCAGCCGGTCCGTTCCTGTGCGATTCGACAGGCACCGGTTAGACTGGGTATTTGCTCAGACGCATGACCAACAATCAGGGTAGTGCTGTGGACAGGGTTTTTCTGATTTGGCGGGTACATTGAGCTGTGACATCCGGCTTGCTGGCACGAATCCTGCTCCATGAATTAAAGACAATACAGACCCCGTAACGTCCTTAGCCAGTCAGCACAAAGACGAAGAGAGTGAGCACAATCAAACACAACGGACTCAACCCCCATACCGCTGAATACATCGACCAGCTCTACGAAGCCTGGAAACTCGATCCGCAGAGCGTCACCTCCGAGTGGCGGCACTACTTCTACGGATTCGAAGCTGCTCACACCGAGACGGGTGTCTCGCCTGGTTCGCTTGTCGATCCTGCGGAGACCGCCTTGTCGAATGTTGATGTCTCGGCTTCAGCAGAACGACTCATCACCGCTTATCGCATGATGGGACACCAGTGCGCAATGACAGATCCCCTGGGTCTGCATGCGCCTGACAAGCCCGTCGAGCTGGATCCCGCTTACTACGGGCTTGATGACGAGGCGCTCATGACGGAGATGTCGCATATTGCGATCGATCCGGGCCGCAACCTGCCGCTCGCGGAGATCATCAAGGTCATGGAGCGTGTCTATTGTGGATCGCTCGCGACCGAGTACATGCATATCAACGATGCCGAGCAGCGCCGCTGGCTCGAGCAACGGCTTGAATCGACGCGCGGAGAGTGGCAGTCGCAGCACAGCGACGTGGCGCGAACCGACATCCTTCGCGACCTGACCGCTGCCGAGGGGCTCGAGCACTACCTGCATCGTCGCTATGTCGGCCAGAAACGTTTCTCGCTGGAAGGTGGTGATTCGCTGATTCCGATGCTCGATGAAATTGTCCAGGGCGGTGGGCAACTCGGTATCAATCACATCGTCATCGGCATGGCACACCGTGGACGTCTCAATGTTCTCGTGAACCTCATGGGCAAATCACCACAGGAGCTCTTTGACGAATTCGAAGGGCACTATGAACCTGACACCATGCCCGGGTCGGGTGATGTGAAATATCACCAGGGCTTCTACTCCAATATCGAGACACCGGGTGGCCCTGTGCATGTCGCGCTCGCCTTCAACCCGTCACATCTTGAAATCGTTTCGCCGGTCGTCGAGGGCGGTGTGCGTGCGCGCCAGGACGGTGCCGGGAAGGATGGAAGGAAAAGGGTCATGCCGGTTCTCATCCATGGTGATGCGGCTTTTATCGGGCAGGGGGTCACAACCGAGACGCTCAATCTCTCGAAGACCCACGGCTATCACACCGGTGGCAGTCTGCATCTGGTCGTGAACAACCAGATCGGCTTCACCACCAGCATGCCGCTGGAGGCGCGTTCGACACTCTATTGCACCGAGGTCGCCAAGCTGATCCAGGCACCGATCTTTCATGTCAACGCCAATGATCCGGACGCGGTCGTCTTTGTCACACGACTGGCGCTGGAGTATCGCAACACGTTTCACAACGACGTCGTGATCGACCTTGTCTGTTACCGCCGCCAGGGCCACAACGAGGCCGATGAACCCATGATCACCCAGCCCGGTATGTATCGCAGGATCCGCGAAATCGAGACCACGCGGGCCATCTATGCAAAGCGTCTTGTCAGCGAGGGACTCATCGACGAGAGTGAAGCCGGTCGCATGGTCAGCGACTATCGCGAGACGCTCGACAGCGGCAAGGTAACGGTGCTCGAATTCCTGCACGGTTCACCAACCGGTTATCTCCACACTGACTGGCAGCGTTTCATGAATGCCAGGCCCGTCAGCATCGTGCCGACGGCGATCAGCTCGGAGACCCTGCAACATCTTGGCAAGAGGATCACTGAAGTACCGGATGGCTTTGCGTTACACCGTCGGGTCAGAAAAGTGCTTGATAGCCGCATCGCCATGCTGGCCGGCGAACAGGCGCTGGACTGGGGTATGGCCGAACATCTTGCCTGTGCCTCTTTGCTGCACGAGGGTGTCTCCATCAGGCTTTCCGGCCAGGATACCGGGCGTGGCACCTTCTCACATCGCCATGCCATCCTGCACGACCAGGAAACCGACGATCGCTTCATCCCGCTCAAGCAGGTCGCGGAGGGCGAGGCGAGGTTTACGCTCATCAACTCCATGCTGTCGGAACTGGCAGTGCTGGCCTTCGAGTATGGCTATGCGACATCCAGTCCGGAGACGCTGGTGATCTGGGAAGCGCAGTTCGGTGATTTCGCCAACTGCGCCCAGGTGGTCATCGACCAGTTCATCTCCAGCGGTTACCTGAAGTGGGGGCGGTTTTGCCAGTTGACCCTGCTTCTGCCGCATGGCTACGAGGGGCAGGGGCCGGAACACTCCTCCGCGCGCCTGGAGCGTTTCCTGCAGCTCTGTGCCGAGCTGAACATGCGAGCCTGCTGCGGCATCCACTCTCTACATCGTCACTGGACGACCTCACCGCAGGCGGTTTGCAACTGATCATCGAGGAGATCGATGATCAGGATGTGGCAGCGATCCGGCGCGTGGTGCTATGCAGCGGCAAGGTCTATTTCGACCTGCTCAAGGCGCGCAGGGAGCGCAACATCGACGACATCGCAATCCTGCGTATCGAGCAGCTCTATCCCTTTCCACGCAAGACATTGAAACGGATCCTGGAGCAATACAGCAAGGCCAGTGAACTGGTGTGGTGCCAGGAGGAGCCGAGAAACCAGGGTGCCTGGTACCAGGTCCAGCACCATTTGCGCGTCAGCAAGTTGTCGCAGATGACGCTCGGCTATGCGGGAAGGGCGCCGTCGGCCTCACCGGCCTGTGGCAATGCAAGGCTGCATGCACTGCAACAGCAGAACCTCATCGACCGTGCCCTGTCAGTCGAGCTGGTGGACGATCCCGGAGAGCGGCTCGAGGATACGGAGATGCATTGGCAGACGCCTTTTTGAGTTTATGCGCAAGGCATGCAGGATCATCTTTTCCTGTTGGCTGATGTAAACTCGCCATGGAATGATTGCACCAACAGTGAGGAATGAACGGGGTATGGCTAACGCGAAACGAAGAGCACGTATCTGTCTGGAAT
>JARRMW010000082.1:0-4356 GCA_037385685.1 Gammaproteobacteria bacterium | reverse complement strand
CAACAGCGTGTAAGCAATCGCACTTCCCGCTGCGGCATAGAACAGATGCTTCTTTCCATATCGCGCACCGTAAGACACAACAATCCAGATATAGAGAAGACAATAAGCACTTATTGCCTGATCCGCGAGGTAGGAACAGAGCGTGATTCCACTTACGTCAACACCTATGGAAATTATGCGTCTCGCGGGCCATTGTGGGCGAACTATCGTGCTGATAAACAAGCCTAGAAACGTCGGAAGGAGGAAAGCAAGCGCGTATAGATAACTGCTTAGACTACCAGACAGCTTTCCAAATTGGTGGCTAAGAAGGATGAGGACGACGGCATACAGGGAGATCGCCAGGCGGACGCTGGCGGATTGGAAATCTTGGTTGTTCCAATGCCGATGGCCAAAGAGGAAGTCCATAGTTTGAGGGGAGCTGACTCTATGCTAGGGAACTAATTTCCGGTCGATAGAGCGGAACACGTTGCGCCGGAATGGCCCCCGAATGGATACGCTTGAGAACGGATAGTGTACACTCCTCAACCGCCGGGAGCAGGACGCATTGATCTGAAGTGTGCGCGGGCCGCGCAGACATATTGCTCGCAGCGCCGCAATTCCGCTCGCTCACTCAAGTACTGTATCTGCAAGAAGACCCAGTAGCTGGGGGTCTTGTCAGCGTTGAGATCCGCAGGTACTCGCCAGTCGTCTGCCGGGCGCGGCGACATTGCCGCCCACCGTGGTCAGTCGGAACAGTTATAGCCTATTATTTGTAACCTTCGAGGCCCGCAGCGGCCCGTACCTCGTGCTTCTAGCGTAGAAGATTGTTGGGTTCAGCGTGCCGGAGGAGCTGCTACCTTCTCCGACCAAAGTAGCGACTCCTCCGAGGGAAAGCGGCTACCAGTGGGCGAGACTCAGATGGACCTGCTCACACAATCACCGCTCCGAGCGGATGCCGAGCAGTAGCCCATCAGTAGCATGCGGATCATCAGTTCCGGATCGGCCGAAGGGCGGCCGGTGGTGCGGTAGTGCGGTAGGCTAGGGCGTGCAAAACGTGCGGAAAGTCCCGCTAAGGAAATCATCTTGTTTCAATGAGTTGCAATTTCTGATCAGATGTTTTCTTCGTAATATCAGGAGGTTGCTGGTCGCAAACGTGATGTCTCCCAGTGAGAGACGTCCTGTGGAGTGCCGCGGATCCGCTACGGCCCGTGATGCAGGCGCGCGGTTTTGGGTAGCAGCCGCTCCTGATACCGGCTAAGCGGAAAATCGAATTTCCCTCGAAAATTGACCCCTTCGAAACGCGCAGGACCGATATGTCGGAGGATGTCGCGCTCGATGCGGCGCCCCTCGTCGCGTTTCCAGCGATCGAGGACACCTTGCATGTGATGGGTCATCCAGGCCATCGTGATGTTGCTCAACAAGGTCAGCGAACCGGAGATGGCGGAGAGCTCTTCGCGCCGGCGACCGCGGGTCGCAGGAATGTTTCCGTAGTAAATGGCACGCAGGAGTCGATGCGTCGCCTCCCCGCGATCGAGGACGCGTAACAACTCGCGCCGGAAGGACTCATTGCTCACGAAGTCGCAGAGAAAAATGCTCAGAAACAAGCGGCCCAAGGCGCTGCCACACGTGTGAATGGGATCGGCACGCGAGTCCGCGCCAAAGCGCTCCAGTGCCAACAGGCCAGACAGCGTCCCGGCCTCCACGGAGGCGACAAGCCGCACGAAATCATCCCAGCCGGCGCCAATCGGCTCCATGGAGATATCCCGCACAATGACCGGCTCGAGAATGTCCGGCACCGGCATTCCGCGGGGCACATGCAATCTCCGTTGTCCCCTTCCCCGCAGGCGCGGGCAAAGGTCACGGTGTAAGGCTTTCGCGACCCCCATGCCAAAGGCGGTAAACCCATGGCTGTCGACCGCGACCCGTTCGAGCTCGGCGCTCGCGCGCTGGCGGACCATGCCTTCGATCGCCGCGCCCGCTTGTCTTTGCATCAGCACCACGGGCTGGTCATAGATCAGGGGCCACTGGTCGAGCTTGTGGGTGTAGATTCCGATGCCGCGGCGTTGCCGGCGCGGATCGGTTCGTGCGCTGAAGAGATGACGTGTCGCATCCAGACTCATCGAGTCGGACGATGCCAATGTCCCCTCTCCCCAGCATTGGGTAACCGGATGTTGGCGGATGAACGCCACGCAGCCGTCGTTGCCCGAGCGCAGTGCCGTGGCATCCTCCAGCAACCGCATGCAGTCCGAGATGGCCGTGGCCGTGATTTGCGGGATCATCAAAGACACCGCCGCCGCGCTCATGTCGGTGCCGTGCGCCAACAGGGCACCATAGAGGGTCAGCAGCTCCTGCCAAGACCTGGGCTCGCGTCCAAGCAACGCGGAGCTGAACCGCGTCTGGCTGTCGACTTCCATGATCAGCTCGGGCAACTGCACCGAGCCAACCGCTGCGAACAGCGCATCGCGCACCGGCTCGACGTGCGGCGAGGTCGGCTCCGCCTCGAGCTTGCCGAGCGCCAACTCGTCCTGCTCGATGGCAATGACCCCGGTCCGGACGGCCTCGGCGACCTGCTCGAGCCCATCTTCGAGCTGTTGTGTGTACTTGGCGATGTAATGCTGGGGATCTACCGGCAATTTCAGGCGCCTGTAGTAGCCGTTGCGTTCCTGTCGCCAGGCGTCGGAGGGAATCAGCAGCTGCTCTCGATGGCGATAAGACAAGCTGTACGATACCCAGATCGAGCCGTTGCGAAGACCCTTGCGCAGCTCGAACAGAATCGCCGTCTCGAAGCCACGCAGTGCCCGCTGACGGTCGGGCCCCTCCATCGCGACCGACCAGAGTGGGGCAAACGAGCAATCCACCGATTCGGGCAGGTGGCGGGCACCTCGCTCGTGAAGCTTGCGCAACACGCCCACAGCCTCGATCAGCGGATTTCCCGGAGCACCCTCAACATCGAGGGTCAGCAACGCACGAACCAGCTGGCGTACCGCACGTGCATCATCGGTCATGCGATACCGGGTCTCGGCGGCTTGGCTCGCGAAGCTCGGCTCCTGTGAGCCCGGGAGCAGCTCGGCGATACCTTGGCGGAGCTCTTCGAGCGTGCGCCCCTCCTCCCGAGCATAGGATTGCAGTTGCTGAACCCTGTGTTTGAGCGAGATGCCCAACGCCATATTTCCTTTGCGGACCTTCTCCACGGTCTGGCGTCGACGCTTCATGATGTCCCGGTCGATGAGCGCGATTAAGGCATCCGTCTTCTGCAACAAGGTCACGCGCAAGAAGCACACCGCTTCGAGGGTGCGTCGCGGTTCTTTCAACGTCTGCCATCGCGCCGGACGCCGGCGACGGATGCGTTGTGCCAATTGCTTCTGATGCTCGAGGCGCACCATCTCCAAGGGATAGCGATGGACCGCCAGTCCCTTCAAGAAATCGACATAGGCCAGCTGTCCAGCCAGTGTTTGACGCGAGGGCTTCCCCGGCTCGCCCTGTAACCACTCCAGGACGCTGCGCTTGCCCGAGCGCAACGCGCCGAGCGCCTCGAGCCACTGGCTTCTTTGCGCCGCCGGGATGCCTTTCTCCACCGCATCCAACAGCTCCTGCTCCGCCTGCGGAATCGCGGTGCGGACCAGATCGTTGAGGGTGCGCTCGCCCGGGATGAGCAGCTTGCGCTCATAACACCAGCACCGCGCGAACGTGACCAACTGGGCCGCGCTCAACGCCTTGTAGGATTCCTGCTTGATGAGCCCGGTGAGGGCACGCCGTTGATGCTCACTCGTTGGGCGAAATCCCAGCATCTCGGCCGCCCAGCGTTGGTGCTCGAACAGCGTCGCACGCCGCCGGTAGAGTGCGCGCACGGAGGTCACGGTGGGGACCTCGATCCCGAGCGCATCGCCTAAGTGGGTGAGCAACGAGCGGGGCACCATCTCAAAGGCATCCAACGCGCAACCGCTCATCTTCATGAACCCCAGGTGCACGGCGGCACCCAGCTGATTCAACGGGCGCCGGCGAGTCTGGATGGCGAGTCTTTCCGCGTCATTGAAGGAGAAGAAATAGCTGAGCTCGAAGGCGGTCAACTCGCTCGGAAGCTCATGCTGGCCGAGGAAGGGGACCTGCCAAGGTTGCATACGGGTGCCACGAACACGGTTACGAGATTACAGCGTAGCTCTCAGCCCTTCGAAACGCACCATTGTTGCAACGACCAGAAAGGCACTGTTTTTCTTGGAAAATCACTCGGTACGAAATTTCAACGTATTGAAATTAGCGGAGTTCCTTAGCGGGACTTTCCGCACGTTTTGCACGCCCTAGCCGATTTGGCCACCGCAGCGCTTGGAGGGATACAAGCACGCAAAGTTCGCTTTGTATTTCAGATCGTTGCCGCGGTCC
>JARRMW010000081.1:0-5333 GCA_037385685.1 Gammaproteobacteria bacterium | reverse complement strand
CGCTACGTCCACTTCAATACGGACAGCATGCTCGCAGCTTACCGGGAACACCTTGACCGGGCAGGCCTTCCGGACGAGATCTCCGATGACTACTATGCCCGGCTCAAAGCCGGTCTTGAAGGCTATACCTACTTCGAGGAAGAGTGAGCCAGGTACGTCTCGAGCTGTGCCAGCCTTTCCTGCGTGCCGACATCGATCCAGAGGCCTTCGTGACGCAAGCCGCCCACGCGCCCCTGTTGCATGGCTTCGCGCAACAGTGGTGCGAGCGGGAACTTCCCCGGCACGCAGCCGGTGAACAGGGCATGTCGATAAACCCCGATACCACTGAACGTCAGGCGCTCGCCGCGTCCGGGCTCATGGTGAAGCCGGTCGCCGTGCAGGACGAAATCCCCTTCCGGATTATGTGGCGGGTTGGGCACCATAACCAGGGTGGCAAGATCCCCTTCTGCGATGATGCGGAGTGACCGGTAATCGATATCAGTCCAGATATCGCCGTTGATGACGAGAAACGGATCCGGGAGCAGAGGAAGAGCACGATGGATGCCGCCGCCGGTTTCGAGCGCCTCACCCTCTGCCGAGTAGTCGATGGCAAGCTTCCAGCGAGAGCCATCACCGAGCTGTTGCTCGATCTGTTCACCAAGCCATGCATGGTTGATGACGATCTGCCGGAAACCTGCCTTGGCAACACGCTCGACCTGGTGTTCGATCAGCGGCTTGCCGGCAACCGGCAACAATGGTTTCGGGGTGTGATCCGTCAGCGGGCGCATACGTTCGCCGCGACCAGCGGCGAGGATCATCACGGCTTCGGGCTTGTCAGACAAGGTTATGGCAGTGCTTGAAAATCACTCGTGACCTGAAAAATATCTGCTTTTTGTGAGCGCAAGGAAGGGCCAACGGAGAACCGGAATGTATGTTGAAATACATGAGGATTCGAGCACGGCAGTGACGCGGCTATCGCGGAAAGCAGGCATTTTTCATTTACTTCTTCATGGCCTCGAAGAATTCCGCATTGGTCTTGGTTCCCTTGAGCTTGTCATACAGGAACTCCATCGCTGCCAGCTCGTCCATCGAATGCAGGATCTTTCGCAGTATCCAGACCTTTTGCAGTTCGCCGGCTGCCATGAGCAAATCCTCGCGTCTTGTGCCTGAACGGTTGATGTTGATTGCCGGGTAGATGCGCTTCTCCGCAATGCGGCGATCAAGATGCACCTCGTTGTTACCGGTACCCTTGAACTCCTCGTAAATCACGTCGTCCATGCGCGAACCGGTATCGACGAGTGCCGTGGCAATGATCGTCAGCGAGCCGCCTTCCTCGACGTTGCGCGCAGCACCGAAGAAACGCTTCGGCCGATGCAGCGCGTTGGCATCAACACCACCGGTCAGTACCTTGCCCGATGATGGAATGACCGTATTGTAGGCACGCGCCAGGCGCGTGATGGAATCGAGCAGGATGACGACGTCGCGATTATGCTCGACGAGTCGCTTGGCCTTTTCGAGCACCATCTCGGCAACCTGCACATGACGCTGGGCCGGCTCGTCGAAGGTCGAGGAAACAACTTCACCGCGCACCGAACGTGCCATCTCCGTGACCTCTTCGGGACGTTCATCAATCAGCAAAACGATGAGATAACATTCTGGATGGTTCTGCGCGATGCTCTGCGCGATGTTCTGCAACATCATGGTCTTGCCTGCCTTGGGCGGCGAGACGATCAGGCCGCGCTGCCCCTTGCCGATTGGCGCGATCAGGTCGATGGTGCGTGCTGTGATGTCCTCGGTGCTGCCATTGCCGATCTCGAGCACGAGCTGCTCGTTCGGAAACAGCGGTGTGAAGTTCTCGAACAGGATCTTGTTTTTGGTGTTCTCTGGCTTGTCAAAGTTGATCTGGTCGACCTTGAGCAGCGCGAAGTAACGTTCGTTATCTTTCGGTGGCCTGATCTTTCCGGAGATGGTGTCGCCGGTGCGCAGGCTGAAGCGACGAATCTGGCTGGGAGACACATAGATGTCGTCCGGTCCCGCGAGGTAGGAGCTGTCGGCGGAACGCAGAAAGCCGAAGCCGTCCGTGAGAATCTCGAGCACACCGTCGCCGTAGATATCCTCGCCCTTCTTTGCGTGCGCCTTGAGGATTGCGAAGATCATGTCCTGCTTGCGTGATCGCCCTGTGTCGGCGATTTTCATGGACTGGGCGAGTTCAGCCAGCTCGGCAACCGGCATTTGTTTGAGTTCAGTCAGATTCATATTAGTTGGTCATAACAAGAAAGAGGGAGGACGCGGAGAAACAGCGTCGGTTGGGGGATCCGGGTTTAAGGAAAAGTTGAATAAGGTACGCGGAGAGCGGCCGCTGCCGGACTGCGTGATTATCGGAATTCTAGCAGCCCGCGCGCGGATGTCCAGACAATCAGATGCTGCTGTCGATGAATGCCGTCAATTGTGACTTCGACAGTGCACCCACTTTCGTGGCTTCCACTTCACCCCCCTTGAACAGCATCAGGGTCGGAATACCACGGATTCCGAACTTCGGCGGCGTATCCGGATTGTCATCGATATTGAGCTTGACGACCTTGATTTTACCGCTGTAATCGGAAGCGATCTCTTCGAGAACGGGCGTGATCATCTTGCAGGGTCCGCACCACTCGGCCCAGTAGTCGACGAGCACGGGCTCACTGGAATTCAGGACTTCATCTTCAAATGAATCATCGGTAACTTCAATAATGTGTTCGCTCAATGGAGATCTCCATGGAATTTTTGTCATCTGGGAGCCGGCTTTGGCGTGTGAAAACACTGGCCGGATAGTGATTTGCAGGGTATTTGATCCTAACGCCCCTGCGAATGCAAGTCTTTTGTAGCGGCAACAACGCGGGACAGAAGGCTGCCTTCAGGCTACTGTTGCCCTGATGCGGGCATGGCATCAGCGAAGAGTGCCGCCACGTCGACGCTGTCGAAACGGTATTTGCTCAGACAGAACTCGCAATCTGCACGAATCTCACCTTCCTCTTCGAGGATGGACGCAACCTCCTTCTTGCCCATACCGAGCAGGACTCTCTCGATCTTTTCGCGTGAACAGCTGCAACGGAAGGCAACCGGCCCGGCATCGAAGAGGCGCACCGTCTCCTGGTGATAGAGACGATGCAGCAGATCGCTGAAGGGCAACTCCAGGAGTTCATCGCCGGTTATGGTGTCACTGAGGGTGACGAGGTGTTCCCACGCCTCTTCCGGCCCATGGTCTGCGGGCAGCTTCTGCAACAGCAGGCCGGCAGCAAGATCGCCCTGGCTGGCCAGCCAGATCCGCGTCGGCAATTGCTCCGAGCGCAGGAAGTATTCACGCAATGTCTCTGCGAGCGAATCTCCATGCAATTCGACGATCCCCTGATAACGCTCGCTGCCCTCGGCATCGATGGTCATCACAATGTGGCCCTTGCCGGCAAGTTCAGAGAGCGTCAGGTTATGGTTTGCGACCTCGCCTCGCCAGCGGGCAAGACCCCGGATTCCACCCTTGCTGTCGGCCTGCGCAACGAGCGTGTGCATGCGGCCATCACCCTGGATCTGCAGGATCAGCGAGCCCTCGAGCTTGATCGTCGCTGACAGCAATGCCACCGACGCCAGCGCCTTGCCAAGCTGGCGCGCAATCGCAGGCGGGTAGTCATGCCTGTCGAGCAGCGCCCGAAAACTGCTGTCGAGTCGCACGAATTCACCGCGCACGCCGGCACCCTCGAACAGGAACCGTTGCAGCAGGTCGGTGTCAGTCGTCATTCTTGTGAATCACCTCGCCTGTATGATCCCTGACTTCAACACCGACGGGGATTCCGTTGCGGATTGAATCGGTGACGACGCAAAAATCCTCGAAGAGATTCATGCAGCGCTTCATCTTCGGTGCGTCCGAGAGCGCTTCGGACATCTGCAGCGCAACGTCGATACGGCCGATACGCAGGCGTTTCTTCTCGTTGCGCACGATCGTGACCGTCGCCTCTGTCGTCACACTGGACGGCGGAACGTCATCGCGATTGATACAGTAGAGCAGACTCGCGCTGAGACAGTTCGCAGCGGAGACAGCCAGCAGACGCGAGGGATTTGGCCCTGCGAGGCCACCCAGTGGCGGCGGCTCGTCGACGAGCATGTCGTCCAGGATTTTCTTGTCGAACTTTACCTTGAACTCGTAATCCTCAAGGTGCTCCAATGTGAGCGTAAAACGCGCTTCTTCAGACATAGACCGAACCCTCCAGACAGGAAGAACGATTGTCCGCCATGTCCCGACCCGGAAACAAGCCCATAAAAGGCAGGGGCGCCATACATAACCCGGCAAACCGCCACGAATCACTGCACACCGAGGCCGAGGATGATGGCTGGGGTATTCTCGAGGAGGAACCGGACCAGATCACAACGACCCTGACGGCTGATTCTGGCAAGTCGATCATCAGCTATAACGAATCGCCGGATATCCCCTTCGACCGCTCGATCAATCCCTATCGCGGTTGTGAACATGGTTGCATCTACTGCTACGCGCGACCAAGTCATGCCTGGCTTGGGCTCTCGCCGGGGCTCGATTTCGAAAGCCGCCTCCTCTACAAGCCGGATGCCGCCAAACTGCTGAAGCAGGAACTTGCATCATCGAACTACATCCGCGCTTGTCGAGCGGGATATCGATCTCTACCGCGAGATGGCGCAGGAACAACTCGCGAATATCATGATCACGGTTTCCACGCTCGACCCGGTGCTCTCGCGCAAACTCGAACCACGCGCAGCTGTGCCGAAACGTCGGCTGAAGATCATCGAGCAGCTGGCCATGAATGATATTCCCGTTGGCGTCCTGATCGCCCCCGTGGTCCCTGTTCTGACAGATACGGCTCTTGAAAAGACCATGCAGGCTGTCCGCGATGCAGGCGCCCTGACTGCAGGTTATATCCTGCTTCGCCTGCCCCACGAAGTATCGCCGCTGTTTCGCGAATGGGTGTCGACGCACAATCCTGACAAGGCTTCCCACGTCATGTCACAGATCCGGCAGGCCCGCGGTGGCAAAGACAATGTCGCACGCTTCGGGGAACGCATGCGCGGGACCGGCCAGTATGCGGAGATGATCAACCAGCGTTTCCGGCTCATGTACAGAAAACTCGGGTTTCCGGGACTGCCGGAGCTGCGGACCGATCTGTTCGAGAGACCGAAACTGCCCGGCGACCAGATGGATCTGTTTTAGAAGATTGTCACCACGAAGGGCACAAAGGCGCACAAAGGCGCACAAAGAGTTAAGAATCTGTATCCGTCCTTTCAGCCCGACCGGTCCGTTTACCCGCCCAGATTCGCTTCGTGTTCTTTGTGCTTGAACTCCCGGAACAGCAGGCACA
>JARRMW010000080.1:0-5659 GCA_037385685.1 Gammaproteobacteria bacterium | reverse complement strand
AGGCGACAAGCCCCTCGCCACGCAAGTGCTTGAGCTTGTCGCGGATCCTTGCTGCTTCCTCGAATTCGAGATTCTCTGCATGCCGGTACATCTGTTTCTCGAGCTCCTTGACCTTCTTCATCATCTGCGAGGGCGTCAGCGAGGCATACTCGGCCATTTCCTGTGCGACCTTTGCATACTGCTTCGCCTTTACGGGTGCACCCGGGTAGGCGCCCTCCATGATATCGGCAACCTTTTTCATGACAGACTTCGGCGTGATGCCATGCTCCCTGTTGAAGGCCATTTGCTTTTCGCGGCGGCGGTTGGTCTCGTCGATAGCGCGTTTCATCGAACCGGTCACCTGGTCGGCATAGAGAATCGCCCTGCCATGGAGATTACGCGCGGCACGGCCGATGGTCTGTATCAGCGAGGTATCGGAACGCAGAAAGCCCTCCTTGTCTGCATCGAGGATGGCGACCAGAGCGACCTCGGGCATATCGAGACCCTCCCTGAGCAGGTTGATGCCGACGAGCACGTCGAACACTCCCAGGCGCAGGTCGCGAATGATCTCGACACGTTCCACCGTGTCGATGTCCGAGTGCAGGTAGCGCACCTTGACGTCATGTTCGAGGAGATACTCTGTCAGATCCTCGGCCATGCGCTTGGTAAGTGTCGTGACGAGAATACGATGGCCCAGTTCCACCCGCTTGTGGATCTCGGACAACAGATCATCGACCTGGGTCGTGGCAGGGCGAACCTCGACCTCCGGGTCGACAAGTCCTGTCGGCCTGACGACCTGTTCGATAACAGCACCCGAGTGCTCGATCTCGTAGTTACGCGGTGTCGCCGTGACATAGATGGTCTGCGGGGCCCGTGCCTCGAATTCCTCGAATTTCAGCGGACGGTTATCCAGCGCCGAGGGCAACCGGAAGCCGTACTCGACGAGGTTCTCCTTGCGCGAACGGTCGCCGCGGTACATACCGCCAATCTGCGAGACGGTAACATGGGATTCGTCGATGACCAGCAAGGCGTCAGCCGGCAAATAATCGAACAGGGTCGGTGGCGGCTCGCCCGGTGCGCGGCCCGAGAGATAGCGCGAATAGTTCTCGATACCCGAGCAGTAGCCGAGCTCGTTCATCATCTCGATATCGAAGAGAGTGCGCTGTTCGAGGCGCTGTGCCTCTACAAGCTTGTCCATGGCGCGCAGTTCGGCGACACGCTCGCGCATCTCTTCCTTGATGGCCGAGATAGCGCCGACGATGGTTTCACGTGGCGTGACATAGTGTGTTTTGGGGTAAACCGAGTAACGTGGCACCTTCTGCAGGATTTCGCCAGTCAGAGGATCGAAAAGGCTCAGATTCTCGATCTCTTCATCGAACATCTCGATACGCACGGCTTCCTCGTCAGACTCTGCGGGATAGATGTCGATCACCTCACCGCGCACGCGAAAGGTACCGCGCTCCAGCACCACGTCATTGCGCTTGTACTGCAGTTCGGCCAGGCGCTTGAGGATCGTGCGCTGATCCATGAGATCACCGCGCACGAGGTGCAGCATCATGCCGAGGTAAGCACGCGGATCACCGAGGCCGTAGATTGCCGAGACGGTCGCGACAATGATGGTGTCATGACGCTCCAGCAGCGCCTTTGTTGCCGACAGCCGCATCTGCTCGATGTGCTCGTTGACCGAGGCGTCCTTCTCGATAAAGGTATCCGACGAAGGGACGTAGGCCTCGGGCTGGTAATAGTCGTAATAGGAGACGAAATATTCGACGGCGTTGTGCGGAAAGAACTCCTTCATCTCCCCGTAGAGCTGTGCCGCGAGCGTCTTGTTGTGCGCCAGGATCAGGGTCGGGCGCTGTACCTGATCGATCACGTTAGCAATCGTGAAGGTCTTGCCGGAGCCGGTGACGCCAAGCAATGTCATGCCCGCCTCGCCGTCATTGAGCCCCTCGACGAGACGCTCGATCGCTTCGGGCTGATCGCCGGCGGGCGAATATTTCGATTCGAGCTGAAAATCTTTCGACATGGCGCTACGAGTTGCGGCAAAATTAGGCATTATTGCAGAAATCTGCAGCCTGCTGATCCATATTCAAGAGTAGCCCGGAATGAGCATCAAGCTGTCTCAACGCGTACAGGCTGTCAAGCCATCTCCCACCCTTGCAATCACGGCCCGCGCGGCAGAATTGCGTGCAGCAGGCAAGGATGTCATCGGTCTTGGCGCCGGTGAACCCGATTTCGATACGCCGGAACATATCAAGGAAGCCGCCATCCAGGCCATTCACGATGGCAAGACCAAGTACACCCCGGTCGATGGCACGGCAGAGCTCAAGCAGGCCGTGATCGACAAGTTCAGGCGTGACAACGGGCACGAGTATTCCGCAGAGCAGATCCTGGTCTCCTGCGGCGGCAAGCAGAGCTTCTACAATCTTGCACAGGCACTGCTCGACCCGGGCGACGAGGTGATTATTCCGGCACCCTACTGGGTCTCCTACCCTGACATGACGATTCTCGCCGGCGGCATCCCGGTCTATCTCCGGGCAGGTGCGGCCCAGCAATTCAAGATCACGCCGGAACAGCTGGCTGCTGCCATCACGGAAAAGACCCGCCTGCTCGTGCTGAACAGTCCCTCCAACCCGACCGGCATGGCTTATACGCGCGCCGAACTCGAGGCACTCGGAGAAGTCCTCAGACAGTATCCCAACATTCTCGTCGCTACGGACGACATGTACGAGCACATCCTCTGGAGCGACGAGCCTTTCTGCAACATCCTCATGGCCTGTCCGGATCTGTACGACCAGACCATGGTGCTGAACGGTGTTTCCAAGGCCTATTCCATGACCGGTTGGCGCATTGGCTATGCGGGCGGCCCGCCAGAGATCATCAAGGCCATGAAGAAAATCCAGTCGCAGAGCACCTCGAACCCGGCCTCGATTTCGCAGGCTGCAGCGGTCGCTGCTCTCAATGGCCCGCAGGATGCGATTGGCACCATGCTGGGCGCTTTCAGGGAACGTCATGATTATGTCGTGGAGCGCCTGAACGGCATGAAGGGTATCGAGTGCCTGCCAACAGACGGCACCTTCTATGTCTTTCCAAACATCGATGGCATGATCGAGTCGACTAACGGTGTCAGCAACGACCTCGAGATGGGCGAATACCTGATCGAGAATGCCGGTGTCGCCGTGGTACCCGGCAGCGCTTTCGGTCTCGGCGGCCACATGCGCATCTCCATTGCAACAGGCATGGAGGCGCTGGAAAATGCTCTCGATCGCATTGAAAAGGTCATCAACGCCTGATCGGCCGAACGCACGGCAGGATAATTTACACCTGTGCGCAACCTTCCGGCTTTTTCACCGTCTTTATGGCCACGATGACACTCACTCGCCCGCTGTTCGGGTAACACCTTGAAACGTTTTTTCACACACCCCTGGGTTCGCATCCCTGCCGGCATCGTTGCCTGGACACTGCTCGTCTATGCCATCCTCGAGGCCGGCAGCAATCTTTTCTTTGATGTCGAGGTCCTTCCGCGCTTCTGGATCCGGGATTTTCTTGCCCACCTGCTGCTTTCAAGCGTGATCTATCTGATGGCACGCAACTTCAGGACCTATGCCATCGCCTATGCCCTGGTCGTGACAATTCTCCATGTCAGCAATGCACTGAAGATGGTGATCCTCGGCAGCCCGATGATGCCTGACGATTTCATCAGCGTGCGCAACATGTTCATGCTCTTCAGCGGCTGGAAATTCTGGATCATGGTGCTCATGCTTGCCGTCCCGCTCACCGCGCTGGCGGCCATGATCCACTGGCGGCATCCACGCTCCTGGCTGAGTCTTTCACTGGTCGGTGCCGGTATTCTCATCCTGCTCAACTGGCCGGCGCAAATGATGGCAGCCATGGACAAGCAGTTCGGTGACTGGATCTGGAACCAGCCGGGAAACTACCGCGAGCGCGGTCTGCTGATCCACCTGGTGCAGGAGACCGCCCGCAATATCTCCCGCGGACTCGATGTGCCTGACGAGGTTGCGGTCACGAAGGCATTTGAAACTCTTGGTCATACCGGGGCGGGAGCGCAGGAGGCCTCGAATGACTTCCCGAAGCGCAACGTGCACATTATTCTGCTCGAGTCATTCTGGGATCCGCTGCTGCTCGAGGGTATTGAATTCTCCGGCGATCCGATTTCACCCGAATTTCGCGAGCTCTGGGCACAAACCGGCAATTCCACGGTGTTGTCTCCGGTCTTTGGCGGCTATACGGCAAACGCAGAGGTCTATGACCGCATCGGCTTCGATACCTACTGGTCGAAAAAGGATTTTGTGCTCGACGACATGAACAGGAATTTTCTTGGCGATGCATCGCTCTACCGGCAAATGCTCGAAAAACTCGATAGTAAATTGCAGTCCGGCGAACCGATCCTCGACTACATCGTGACCATCTTTGGCCATCTGGATTACCCGTTCAACGCAAACCGCCCGAAAGTCATCCAGGCATCCGGTGACAACCGGATGCTCGAGGATTATGCGAACCAGATCTATTACAAGTCACGCGAACTCATGGTGTTCCTTGAAGAGCTGCGCAAGCGTGACCCCGACGGCCTCATCGTGATGTTTGGCGATCACTTGCCATTCCTCGGTCCGAACTATGGCGGCTATACGGAGATCGGCATGCTCGAATCATCCCGAGGCAAGTTCACGGACCCGATGTTCCGCACGCTGACCAGGACGCCGATGATCGTCATTGACGGCAGGAACGGGCCTGTCAACACGGGCGAGCTGCCGATGTACCGCATCCCCGAACTTGTGCTCGACCTGCTCGGCGACAGGAGTGATTCGATCCTGAGGCTGTCACGCCTGCCGGTCGATCAGGTTGTCCGACCACTACCGGGTCTGCATCTCCTGATCGAGGATGAAAAAAGCAGTGTCTGCAAGCAAAAGAATAGCGACAGGCCCGCAGTTTGCTCGGAGACAGACCCGCTCGTCGAGGCACTCGATATCCTGACCTATGACCTCTTCAACGGCGAGCAGCATGGTTTGAAGCTGATGGAGAAGCGTGGCGGCTGAAGCCTTTTTCCTTCCCCTGTGCGGGATCGAACCTGGATTCCCGCCTTCGGGGAATGACGCCCCCCTTTAGGACATCGTCATTGCGAAGGAGCGCCAGCGACTGTGGCAATCTATACATTGAGATCGCCACACCTTGCTGCGCAAGTTTCGGGATGACAAAAACGGAAAGGAAAGCCAATACTCCACCAACAGTGACTTAGGTGTCGGCGCGCATCAAATCAGTCCATCGCGCAGCGATTCAACAAATATCAGCAGTCAAGCAGACACAACCTCTCAAGATGCCTCCCGTACAACCGGTTCCTCTTCGATCTGCTTCACAATGCCTGACCCGACACCAGGAAAGGCGCTGATGATCGCCATGAGCACCGAGGCGGCATACACACCGGCCTGAATGAAAAGCACAAGTGACCAGATTCGCGTATCGAGCATATCCGCATCCTGGCGATGGAGGATCGCAATTGCCGAAAGCAGCAGAACCACCATGAACAGTCCTTCCTCGCGTGACGCATTCAGCGCGGAAAAGAGGCGGTTCGTCTTCGCACGCTTGGGCGTCCGGAAAAAACCGATCTTGTCAGTGACAAAGCCGGCGATCATGGCTCGTGCAATCGTGTGCGAAAGCGCCAGGC
>JARRMW010000079.1:0-6072 GCA_037385685.1 Gammaproteobacteria bacterium | reverse complement strand
TAGTTAGTCCTAAGTTTAATAAACCCTGCCTTAACCCCTGACTGTCTTCTGCTGTCATGAGTGAACAGGAGAGTGAGGCTGCAGGGGATCCAGCTCCGCCGGCTCAGCCAGCAGACATGAGACCGGAAGTTGAATGGCTTCGGCAAGTGTTTCGGGATGTCCTCGGTTTTACCCATGCTTTCATGAAGGACCTTGAGGACGATGAGCTGCTTCACCCCAGGGCCTGGGCGATGATGCCCGAGGAGCGACTTGGGGACGTGCTAAACTTTGACCGCGCGACGGGGCCCATCAGGACCAACCTCACGTATTTGTTTCGACATGTGCGCGGTTTCAGGCGTGCTGAGTGTGCACCATACTTCGGCATCGACCAGCTTACCGAGGAACGGCTACAAGAATTAGCATTCCAGCCTACAGAACCCGTGGCGCGAAAACCCGAATCACGTATCAAGATCACCCCAGTGCACGTTGACCCGTTTGACGGCACTGACGAGAAGTTCGATGACTTCAAGACGCAGTTTGAGGCTGCTATGGGGCAACAGAACCTTGGGTACGTGATTAAGCACAAGTTAAAGACCAAGTCCGGGCAGTCAGAGCTACCAGAGGATGATGCATCCACCCTCACAGGGGCGACCATCTACCCTGAGACCGACTACACCGATGAGGCCTTCCTGCGGGACAACGTGCAGGTTTATAATTCCCTTAAGGGTTACCTCGCCAAGGGGACCGCCCTCCAGTTGATTGACGATTATGAGACTGATCAAGACGGGCGCAAGTCCTGGATCACCCTTTGTGAATACTACCTTGGGGAAACCATACGTGCAGCGATGGCGTTGCGGGCCCAAGGTGCCCTGCAGAATAGCCACCTCACGGAGAATACTGATCTTGACTCTTTCATTTCCCAGGTTACCAAGCACCATAAAATCCTGCTCAAGGCAGACCAAGCCATGAGTGACTCTGCCAAGATTAGCCTCTTCCTGGCCAATGTGCGCGACCCTGATTTTGATTTGATCAAGGCTCAGTGTTTGACTGGGGCCACGCAAGGCAAACTTGACTTCCCTGCTGTGTTGCGTGAGTTTCGTCTCCATTACAACAGCATTATCAAGGGTAAGCGCAAGTCTCGCCGTAAGCGTTTTGCCCGTCAACAGCGTCAGGCACATGGCAATAAAGGAGGCGGGCAGGGCCAAGCTCAGGCTAACAACAAGCCTAACCCACCCAAGCCGCCGGGCAACCAGCAGCAGGGTAAGAAGGGAAAAGGTCGCCGAAACCGCCGGAGGAGACGTGACCGGGATGACTCGTCGGATGCTGAAAGCAACGACGGACGGGACAAGAACAAGAAGCGCAAGACCTTTCGCGCTAATTCCGAAGGACGCGACGAGGATACCGCCCAGGCCCCCAAGGCGAACGGGGATCTCCGTTCACCTGGGGTAAGTTCACCTGGGGTAAGTTCACCTGGGGTACGGTTTAGCAAGAACACCCTGCGCCGCATGAATGTTTGTCTACGGAATTGTTCCGATGATCTGCTGCGCTGGGCCTGTTTTGCCCAACCCCAAGACGGTATCTCCTATGCCATCTGTGATTCCGGGTCCGACACCTGGGTTTTTAGCGACATTTGGCATGTGGAATCGCTATCCGAGCGTACCTGCAGCCTGCAAGGCTGTCTTAATGGCTTTAAGCGTGACAATCTTCCCATTGGCACAGGGATTGCGGCCTACGACCCCCCTGGTGCCACTGAACCCATACTGCTTCGAGCATATGAGGGGATCTTTGGAGGCGCTGGCCAGCAGCACACGTTAATATGCCCGAACCAGAGTAGGGCTATCGGTGCGAAGATCGATGACTGCCCCCATTTCCTATCGAACGGGACATCAATCCATGGGATTGAGATCGATGGACTGACTCTCCCCTTCCAACTGCAAGGCAAGACCTCCGTTCTACCTTTACGCAGGCCTACCAATGCTGAACTTGAGACCTACGAGCCCGTGGACCTCACAAGCATGCACCCCTGGAACCCTTATGATAAGGATTGGGAGGAGCAAGAGCAGAGGTTCGCCGGATCGGGTAAGTCGACAAGGCATGGTATAGGGACTGAGAGGATCCAAAGGACCATGGGGATCCAAAGCAAGGAGGCTGCGGAACGTACCCTGAAGGCTACCACCCAGTTGGCGACAAGGATGTATCGCTACCCCATGAAGCAGCACATGAAGCCTCGGTATCCCGAGCTCAATGTCAGGCGACTACGCTGCCCAGTGTATACTGACACGTTCTTCGCCGACACACCAGCGCTGAATGGAGGTGAAACCTGCGCCCAAGTGTTTAGCATCGGGAAGTGGCGGTTCCCTGCTGTCTACCCCATGAAGACTGAGTCATGCGCACCGCAAGCATACGCTGACTTCATCCTTGAGCATGGAGCGCCTGAGATTATACACTCAGACAACGCACAAGTTCAGACCGGAGTGGGCTTCAAGCGGCTTAATCGCCGATACGACGTAAAGGCCAGGACAACTGAGCCCTACCACCCGGAACAGAACCCAGGCGAGAGGATCATCCAGGACTTAAAGGCCAAGAGTAACTACTTCATGGATAGTAGTGGAGCACCTGACAATACCTGGAAATACTCCGTGACCCACGCCGCAGACTG
Organism: Gammaproteobacteria bacterium; assembly: GCA_037385685.1. GTDB lineage: Bacteria > Pseudomonadota > Gammaproteobacteria > Chromatiales > Chromatiaceae > Sva-25. The sequence continues at coordinate 3,434 of JARRMW010000079.1, read as the reverse complement.
CATGCAACATACAGCATTGCGTTCATGCAAGTGGAGAACTCCATGGGAAGGGGTCAAAGGAGATACACCGGATATCAGTGCCCTCAGCCTCTTCAAGTTCTACGAGCAGGTTTACTACCTGGACCCAGCAGTCACTACCCCCGAAACCAAAGAGAAGCTGGGACGCTTCCTAGGTCGGGCGAAGAATGTTGGAGACACACATACTTTCTGGATCCTGACTGGCAACGACACAGTTATCGCAAGGAGCTGTGTGCGCAAGCTGGATACAGGGGAAAATAAGAGGGCCCTTCCTGATGGGACGTCCCCAGGTGGGGATGACTCCAAGCCTCCTGCCAAGGAAGCACGACACCACCGTGCTGATAGCAAGGAGGAGGAGAGTGATAAGGAACACACCTTTCATGACCCTCAGGATACTAAGCCCGAGGATCTTGTTGGTAAATCTATAGTTAGCGAGCGGCACCAACTCGCTGAGTCTGGCAAGATTACTGACACCTTCGTGAATAACGAAGGTAAACAAGCCTACGCCATTCGATACAACGACGGCGTAGAGGACGTCGTAACCTACCACGACATGATCAATGCAGCCAATGAGACACCTATGAAGGACACCGTATGGGCATTCAAGGGTATCATCGACCACAAGTTGACCGACTACCGGAACACTGGAGGTTGGTTGTTGTGTATTGACTGGGGCTCACTCCACACTAGCTGGCAGACCCTTAAGTCACTTAGGACCCAGATACCCCTTGCCGTTGCCACTTATGCACAGGACAATGACCTCTTGGAGGAGCGAGAATTCGCATGGTGTAAGACACTACTCAAGAGGCAGGACCGCCTGATCAGGCTATCCAAACTCCGTGCAGGCGATCACGGCAAGAACCGCTGGCGGTTTGGTATCAAGATTGCCGACGGGTTCGAAGATGCTATGCAGTTGGACCGCGATAGCAAGACGTCCTTATGGCAAGATGCGATGGTCAAAGAAGCAAGCGCCCAGATGGAATACGACACATACGATATCAAAACTCCCGACTGGGAGCCACCCGACGACTACCAATATGTACCTCTACTGACCAAGTATGAGATCAAGATGGACATGCGTCGTAAGGTGAGAATCGTAGCAGGGGGACATGTTACCCAGGAACTCGAGGGTGACAATTACTCCGGGGTCGTCGAACTGGAAACAGTTCGTATCTTTTTCCTAATTGCGGCTGTGAACATGCTTGACATTTTAATGGGCGACGTGGGCAACGCCTACCTCTATGCTCCAAGTGAAGAGAAAGTCTACACTCGACTCACTCGTGAGTTTGGTAAGGAGCTAGAGGGTCGCCCCGCTGTGATTAAGAAGGCCGTTTATGGCCTCCGATCGTCCGGAGCAGCCTATCATCGGTACTTCGCTGACTTCCTTAGGGGTCCCATGGGTTTTACCCCTTGCAGGGGTGACCCCGACCTATGGTTTCGCCGAGATGGCGACTACTACGAACTTATTATCGTCTATGTGGACGACATCCTTGTCGCATCAAGGAAAGCTAAGGACACCCTCGCTGACATTGAAAGGAAATTCAAGCTTAAAGGGTGCAGTGCTCCAGAGATTTACCTAGGAGCTAACATCAAGATCCTCGAGAAGAAGGGTCTCATGATGCGCTACCTCGCCTCCACGCAATACACGAAGGAGGTGATTTCTAAACTGGAGGGCATGCTCGGCCTGACTTTCAAAACCAAGAGGGTCAACACGCCGCTAGCCCCTGGTGACCACCCTGAATTGGATGAGTCTGAGATCCTGGTACAACCCAAGATACAGTACTACCAACAACTACTTGGCGTGCAGCAGTGGCTAGTGCAACTTGGGCGTATTGACATCCATCATGCCTTCAACCTTCTAAGCTGTTACTCGGCTATGCCGAGGCAGGGACACCTAGACCGTGCTTGCAGGGTCTTCGGTTACCTTGTTACCTTAAGGGACATGCTAACTCATCAATTTGTTTTGACCCACGTAAAGTGGATTTCTCTGACCTGACCCTTCCTCCGGCGAACTGGATTGACCAGTACCCTGATGCCGTGGAGGAAATCCCAAGAAACATGCCAAAGGCACTGGGTGAGTCAGTACAGATGACATGTTTTGTCGATGCTGATCATGCGAGTAACGTCGTGACCCGCCGGTCTATTACCGGCTACATAATCTTCCTTAACAAGACGCCCGTGGTATGGCACTCGAAGAGGCAGAATTGCATCGAGACCTCCACGTATGGCTCTGAGTTTGTGGCCCTACGGGCTGCGACTGAGAAGATTATTGCCTTAAGGTATAAGCTACGCATGATGGGGGTTGCCTTGGATGGACCTACCAACGTTTTCTGTGATAACGAAGGGGTCGTCCTTAGCTCAACCATCCCAGGGTCACTTCTAAAGAAGAAGCACAACGCGATCTCCTACCACAAGGTACGCGAGTGCATTGCCGCTGGCGTTATAGCAGTATACCACCACCCTGGACGGTGGAACTTGTCGGATATCTTGACCAAGATTCTGGGCGGCCCAAGGCACCGAGAACTCACTGACTGCATACTCCACTAAAGTCTGGTTGTGGGGCATGTGTCTGTGGGTAACACGGTAACACAAGCTACGCCGATCGTACCAAGGGGCGGAGGAGAGTACCTCTCGGGGTCACTTGGGCATGGGGCCCAGTGTCGGCACTGATGTACCGAGTTTATATGTGGGAAACCAATATAATTTGAATTTACTGGATCCGAGGCACAGGAGATCACGCGGTTACGCAGTGACCTGTGATGGGTAACCAATGTCGGCGACAATGTACCAGAAAACTACTCACACCGTTTGAACCCGGTACACGCTGACTGAATTAGTGAGGCATTGCTAACTAGTAGCATGTCACGGAAGAATCCTATCATTTGTTGGGGGAGGAGTATTAAAAAGACCCGGATGTTCCGGGTGATTTGCACACAGCGCAAACCCGGATGTTCCGGGTGACCTGTACGCGACGCGCGCACGTGAATGTGCGCGAGTCCGACCGGATCGGATCCCACCAAAGATACGATCACTTAGCTCACAATTAAGTTTTATTCTAAGACGAGATACCTCCCCTCTTCTATCTCTGTATCTCGTGCTGATTGTTGTGACGATGACGTCCTCGCCGCCGATGCCCGCAGCTGAGTACCGCTACGTCCAGGTAACCTGGATGTAGCAGGTGAGTGCCAATCGCACGCCTACGGCGTGTACTTCTAATAGTTTATCAGACCCATCAGCTGTTTGAGACATCAGCGTGTGAGGACAGCATCCTCCTGCCAGGCATTTACCAGATCAGCAAAGCTGAACCTGGACCTGCACCAGCGTCCTGCACCTGCCAGGCTTCAACAGCATGAAGCTGAATTGAGCCTTGGTAGGGATCTCTGCAGGGAGTACAGAAAGATACTGTCGTGATCGTA
>JARRMW010000078.1:0-4993 GCA_037385685.1 Gammaproteobacteria bacterium | reverse complement strand
CCCGGCGAGAGGGTTTGGACCAATCCGTTCATCGAGGGCCACTATGATTTCCTCATGAATGGCGCCACGCTGCTCGATTCCCGCGTGTACATGCACTTTTACGCCACCGGGATCACGCCTGCGATGTCGATCCAGAACGTCGGTAAGGGTTCCCAGTACCTGATCGCGTATCTCGACAGGAACGGCGATGCGCTCGATGGCAGCAAGACGTACCGGATCCACCTGCCGCCGAACGTGCCCGCCAAGGATTTCTGGTCCTTCACGCTGTACGACAACCAGACGCGCGCGATGCTGCAAACCGACCAGCGTTTCCCCGGCGTCGACAGTCTTGGCGACGTCAAGACGAACGCTGACGGTTCGTACGACATCTATTTCGGCCCTAAGCCGCCCCAAGGCATGGAAAACAACTGGATCCAGACCGTTCCGGGTAAGGGTTGGAACACGATTTTCCGCCTGTACGGGCCGCTCGAAAGCTTTTACGACAAGACGTGGATGCCGAGCGATCCGGAACTGGTTGACTGAGCAGAACCACAAGACCTGTTCAATACCGGGCATTTATAAGCAGCTAGTGGGAGGAGAATTTAGTGAGAATGCACATCTTAATTACCGTAATCATGGCATCTGTCGTCGGATGCTCGCCCGGAGAGCCCCCCGCTTCCGAAAACACGACTGATACATCCGTAGCATCTGCCGGCACCAAAATGCCTGCGGAAAAGATTCCAGTCACCGAGCAAAATTACGCGCATGCAGAAACCGCCAGGAATTACAGGAACTGGGTCAGGTTAGGGGCAGACAAACAGCTTGTTCATATGCGTGATTTGCCGCCGCGTGGCCGGGCAGCGCCAACGGTGCAAATGAACGATGACACCCTCTATTCAGTTGCCATTGTCGAAGCAGTTGATGGCAATGTGCAGTTTTCAATACCGGCGGTTGATGTCTACATGGCCGTGCAGGTCGTTAACGAAGGAGGTCACGGTGAACACTATGTCGTTGAACCCGGCACCTATGACCTGGCGATAGAAACGGATTTTGCTTTTTTGATTTACCGAACGGGCACGGAAAAAGGGCTGGATACTTCGCGACAGGCGCAGGACCAGATCAATAGTGAACCGCTGAATTTCGGGGACTACGAGTTACCTGACTATGACTTCGAAGAAATCGAGGAGTGGACTGCCCGGCTGACTGCGGAAACTCAAGGCAAACCTTTTGCGTATACCTTTCCTCGTACTTCGGCAGAGATTACGGACCTTCATCAGTGGAACCTTGAAAACGCCAATGGCTGGGGTGGCTCCTCTCCCGAAGTTGGTGTAGCGAATCTCTACACGAATTCCGTCTCGCTGAGCGCCGATGAATGTCTCAGCACGACCTTTGAAGATCCTGAATCGAAGTATTTCACGTCCATAACCGCCTATGACGATGATCGATACCTGATACAGGGCGTAAGAAACGTCAATTCGCACGGTTGGGAAGTCAACGACGACAGCACGATAACCGTGTCCTTCAATTGTGGAGATGAAGCGCCCAACAATATCGACACCCGGGGCCAGGATTTCTCGTTCACAATGCGGTATTACGGAGTCAGCCAAAAAGTAGTTGACGGTGAAATCTCACCTGAGCAGACAGTGCAATAGATCTCTTGCGATCTCCGCTCCTGGCCGATAAGAGAACTGGACCCCCCTGCGATTAACGTCCAGGGGAGTACTGCTATGTGCCGCAAAGCAGAAATAGTCCCGGCCTACCTGCTGATGACCGCTTCCGACTGTGAGCTCAAGAAAGTCAGAGGTCAGGCTCCGGGCGAAGCGACGTTGCCTGCGCCGCCTTGTTCGCTCATCCGGTTTGTTATCGTCAGTTGCCGATGAGGTGAGTTTAATCCTCGACGGGTTTCAGTCCGGGCATTTCCCATGTTTGATCGAGAAGTTTCTTGCCCGGGCCATAGGTGCGGAAAACGACGAAGTACTCGCCCTCCGGAGATGGAAGCCAGTTGGATTCTTTGTCCTTGCCGGGCGAATCGTGCTGGATGTACAGGGTCAGACTGCCGTCATCATCGAGCTGATAGTCTTTCTTGAGGCTTCCAATGGCGTAGCGATTAATTGGGTTTTCGACGAAATTGAAAGTCATGTCGTACATCGTGAGCGACCAGAACTCGCTCACCTCCGGTAGATCCCCTTTCTCGAACTTCAGAACGTAGCGATGAGCGCCATCCAGCCGGTCACCCTCCGCATCGGTGGTGGTGTTGATGTAGATGGCCTCTTCCGGGTCATTAGCGATGATGCCGGCCATGCATTGGACCGCGCCCCGGGTGCGGAAGTCTCCCCGGTATCCGGCACGTCCGATGCTCGGGGGCGGGTAGGTCCAGCCATTGACCTGCTTGCCATAGCCCGCGGTCATGATCGCAAATAGCAGGGCCCGTCCATCGATGGCCGCTCGAGTGAGGCCCTTCTTTGTCCCCTCATCCATCGCATCCACATCCTGACCGGGGCCAACACCGATGGATTTCATCAACTCCACCATGAAGGCGTTACGCTCTAGTGGCGGGTTCTCGGTCATGGCGCGATTGATCGTTCTCCACTCGTTTAGCGGGTCCTCGTTGCGGTCGAAGGGCTTCCAAACATCCCGGCTCTCGGGCACCTTCGCATCTGCCTTTCCCCAGAGACTCAAGGGGGTCAATTTGTACTGATCCTGAAGTCGGTTCACGGCGGGGACATCTTCAGGCCCCGTTACCGCGGTCCGCCCGAAGATCAGCACCGCAGTGGTCGGTGACGGTTCCAGCTGCTTCACGCCATCCGGAAGATCGCCCTCCCAGCCCGGCCCGGTAATCGCAAAGTGAGCCGCCTTCGAGCCGGTCGCCCTTGATCCGGCGTAGTCGAAGTTATCCGATGTCATGGAGGCGATTTCGAAGGTGAAGTAGCGCTCCCCCATGTCCGGATGGCTCAGGATGACAGGCTCTGTACCGACATCGAGCCAGGCGATGGAATAGAGCGTGTCGTAGTTCGGGGAACCACCGTCACGGTAGCTGGCGTCCGCAAGTTTCCGCAGATGCCAGAAGTGATTCAGTGGCGCATAGACCGTGGACTCACCCTCCGGCTTCTGCGTGACCCATGTGTATCGGAGCTCGGGAAGGTAACTCCATGGGAAAGCAAAGACATAAGCCTGGACCCCGAGTGTGTAGGCATACTGCTCGCGCCAGTCGTCAGTAGCCGTTTGCTGCTCTTCTGCCGATGTTCGAGGTATGAGCATGAGGACGCCGGCAATCACTAGTGTGACCGACATCAATATTCCTATTGTATGTTTCATGTGTCTTTCTCCGTTCTCTGATGGTCTGACCCCGGTTTCCCGACCACCTAGTTAAGCGTTTATTCGCCCCCTTATCTCCCCAGCAACCGCTCCAACCCCGGCCGGCAGCGCTGCTTCCGCCGGCCTCTGAAAAAGCGATTTCCTGGCAATCAGTTGGAATTCTTCAGTACCGGCTTCGGCATCGTCCACTCGCCATTCATGATCTCCGCCTTCGGAAGGTAGTAGCGTGCGGCCACGTCGAACGGCCCGGCGGGAACCTCGAGGCAATTCTGATCACCATGTTCGCACTTGACCTTGAAGCGGAAGGTGTAGGTGCCGTCCTCGTTCTTGACGGCGGTCGTATCGTTGATGTGGTAACGGTCGTCGTCGTTGGGGTGGAGGCGACCGGCGGCGGAGTCGTAAGCGGTGACCGACCAGAAGGCGTTGACAGGAGGCGCCTCCGTCACCAGCAGGTCTTCGCCCTTCGAGCCCTCGAGGGTCTCACCGGACGCGTCGGTAAACATCGAATCGTAAGCACTGTGGGAGGTTGCGGGACCGCCCCAACCCACCTTGGTGCCGGCAGAGTGGTAGAGATAAGGTACATCCTTTCCGGGTTCCTGGCCTGGCCCGACGATCATCTCGCTGAACGGCACGGACCTCGCCGTCTCGTCCATGCGAGTGTTGGCTTCCTGCGCCACCTGCTCGTCGAATCCGCTCAGCAGATCGACTGCGGGGATCTCGCGGATGGTTGGCCCTTCAATGGTGATGCCGTCGAAAACCGCCTGTGCACCCGCCATGTCGGCCGCGTCAGTTGGATCCTTCACTTCGATCCGCGTGACGACCGCGGACAGGAGCGACGGCACTTCAACAGCCTCACCCGTGATGGTCCCGGGTTTCTCGCCATGATAGAGCGTATAGCTACCGTCCGGACTGGTGATGTTGCGGTAATTCGCGTTCCGGTCATCCTGAAGCTGAAACGAGCTGAAGCGCTCCTGCGAAGGCGCATCGGAGCGCAGTACCACCGGCCCGTCCCCGAGGTAGACGAACGCCGTCTTGTAGAGGGTGTCGTTGTTGACCCGGACGATGCTGTCCTCACCGGCCTTGAGCAAGTCCCGTGAAGCCTGGCCCCATTGATTCAGCTTTCCGGGATCGCCTCCCGTGAGCCGCATGGCGTAGTCAAAAGTCTCCTGGTAGGGAAACTTTTGGATGTAGTCGTCAACCTGCTTCTCAAAGTCATCCGTGGTGGTCGATTCTTCCCGGGAACAGGCGGTGATCATGATGCCGCACGTTGCAATCACTAGGACTCGACAAAAACTATTCATTGTCAGCATCTTCATTCTCCAAATTCATGTTTTCGGGTGCTGTCGTTCTCACCCGACGATCTGCTACTTTGGCGCCACAGGTTTCACCTCGGGGAATGTCCAGGTTCTATCGAGAATTTCTTCTCGCGACTGGTAAAAGCGAACCATGTAGTTCCAGGTACGCATCCTCTTTGCTGGGATCAATCCACGCGTACCACGCCCGGCATGTCGTAGCTGGCGTCAATCAGGGGCGTGGCGGCGCCGTAGAAACGAGCGGTGAAGCGGAAGCCGTCCTTTGGTGCGGGCAGCCAGTTCTGGCGCTGCTTCGGGCCGGTCGGCTCATCGTGCTGGACATAGATCACGAGCTTGCCATCCCCGGTGTGCAGCTTGCCGCGCTCGAGCATGTAGCTGTTGAGCGC
>JARRMW010000077.1:0-5018 GCA_037385685.1 Gammaproteobacteria bacterium | reverse complement strand
CGTCTCCAAAGTGGTAAGTTAGGCACTCGGGACATGCATGCTGGAGCTCTGCGAAAGCAATATAGGTGAGTCGGCTAAGCGGCGACCCCTGAGTATTCGTTGTCGAGCTCAAGCGCACCCGTAGGCTCGAAGCCAAAGCGGTGAACATCGCGTGTTTGGGTCACTATATTCGTAGCCTGCGGGTGCATGTCCCCCTCACCGACAGATACCTGCCGGCTGTCTCTTAGTATCACTGAGGGAGAGACTGACTATCTATATTGGGTCACTATATTCGTAGCCTGCGGGTGCATGTCCCCCTCACCGACAGATACTTGCCGGCTGTCTCTTAGTATCACTGAGGGAGAGACTGACTATCTATAATGGGTCAGTAGCTGCTACTTTATCTGAATATTGGTGAACGGCGGCTGCAGAAAGCATAGCGGCCGTTGGGCCGGCTTCCAAGTCCCCGTCTGATGTCAAGACGGTCAAATTTCTGCAATACGCCGATAGCGCGACGGTTCCCGAGCTGATTAGCCGGACCGGAGCAATTGGCCCCGGTCCAGCGCATTTGCCTAGCGTATAAGGGTCAGAACTGCCAGGCAACACCCGCCGAGAACATATAGACGCGATCCGAGTCTTCGATATCGAATTCTTCCCATTCTCCGCGGATATGGAGTTTGCCGAGAGCGAAGCGCGCGCCGATCCCGTACATCAGGTCGGTGCCGTCCTCGCTCATTGACCCCAGTCCGAACCCCGGATCGATGCCGCTAATTCTGAGGTTGGCATCCCACGATACCCAGCCTGCCTTGGCATAGACATCGAAAGGCCCAAAGTTGAGCCCGCCCAACCCCACAAGATTCCAGCCGTCAGCTTCGATCCTCAATTTCGAGTCGACGTCCAGTGCCTCCGATGGGCTACCAAAGTCGATGTAGCCACCCTCGACACCGAGGTTGAACAGGGCCAAGTTCCAATTGTAACCAGCGAATAGCTTGTAACCCGTGTCGTCTTCGTTGAAGTCGGGCAAGTCAACGACATCGGACGGGACCTTCAGTGTAGACTGGCCAATCGAACCGCCCGCATAAAAGCCGCTGTCTGCGGCCTGTGCCGTTCCGAGCGAAACGAGAGCGGCAGTCAGGCACAACGACGGAATAATTGCTTTCCTATATGAACCCATGTCTAGCTCCTTATGGCTAAAGACAATGCGGGAACCTGTCCGCCTCCTGTTACGATCGGCTTACGCGGGAGCAACGGAATTCCCGACGAGAGATATTGCAGCGCGGGATCCGTTGACGGTCAATCAGGGATAGCCGAAGAAAGTCGCCGACTGAGTTGGGCAGCGATCAATCCTACGCACGAAATACACAAGACCAAGGCCAGGCAACAATCGTCTGCTTCGGGTCCGTGGCGGAAATCATAGCGCAACATCATCGACTGACTGCTTTCGTGCGTTAAGCGGAAGTCACGCTGAAGTTAAGGCGACTGTCGCAGTGCGGCCAAAAGTGGCCCTACGTGATTGGGCCTTAGACGAATCCGGCATCTGCAACTCGTTGCTCGAACAGCCTCGATTTCAATATTCATATTTCTCAAACAGCGAGTGGAAGCCAGTATGGTATTGAAGATCATCCCAAAGAGAAGAAACTAGGATCAGTGCCACAGAGCTTGAGCCTGGAACTGAGAGAGCATGATCGAGACGAGCAATAGCAGCATCATGGTTCCCCAGGAGAAGTTGTCCATACGCCTCGATCATGACGTATTCCTGGTAGATCCGTGCGTTACTCTTCATGAGCTCAGGAGAGACGGTTAGCAATCTGGTTGCCTCTTCTCTCTGGTCAAGATGGGCGTGAGCCAAGCCGACAAACTGGTCAAATCGATTCGGTATAATACCTGCGAGTCTCAACAATTTCTCGGCTGCTTCCCGTTTGGAATCGGTGCGCCGATCGCGTCTGTGTTGCTCTGCAATCAAGACAAGATAGTAAACGGTCTGGACGTTGGTCAGTGATTCAGATTCCAGGTTTTTCAAATCCTCGGGGAATGCCCTGAGCATCAACGTCTGAACTAACCAAGACGGTTGCGGGGAAAGCATTCTGCGAATGAAGTCGCTTCGTCCCAATACGTCTCCGCCGTTACGTAGGGCTTGAAGCGCACCATCGATAGTTCTGTCTCTACCGACCAGAGCCGCCGCGAGATGAGCGTAGGCACGATACTGGTCCGGCGCCAGGGATACTGCCGTTTCAAAATACTTAATAGCCTCTGAATGGTCGTGCTTGTATGCGTAGGAGACACCAACCTCGATCGCTTTTTCATTCGAAAGCGGGTCCAGCCCGAATGACAAAAGTAGATGCCGTAAAGCATCGTCCCATCGGGCCAGACGCCGTTCCGCGAGGCCCAGGCCAAGCAACAGTTCGCTGTCGTTTGGGAGCTGCTCTAATGCCAGTTCAAACCACTCAAGCGCCGAGTCATAGTCTGAAAGTGCCCAATAGTAATACCAACCTTGAGCAGCGAGGACGGCGGGCAGTTCTCTATCCAAGCGGAGCGCTGCCTCTATCGATGCCTTTGCCTGGTCCTTTCGTTCCTGCGTCGTATCGATGCCTTGAATGACCATTCTCGAATGCGCTTTGGCGAGAGCGACATGGCTCATTACGAAAGTCGGATCGAGGTCGACTGCACGTTCATAAAGTTCGACTGCTATATCGATACTGGGATCGCCTAAGCCTCGATTGAAGTATTCATTGCCCCTTAAGTAAGCCTCATAGGCCTTGGGGTTGATATTGTGTTGAATCGAAGGTTCCAAGGTGATGCTGGGTGCGAAGCCTTTGATGGCGCTAACTGCTATTTCATCTTGAACACTGAGTATGTCGGTCAATTCCTTGTCGTAGCTGTTGGCCCAGACTTCAGTACCGTCAGATGTGTCAGTCAAACGCACGCTAATGCGCACAACATCAACTGCGCGGCGAACGGTGCCCTGCAAGATATAGTCGGCTCCGAGCTGTCTTCCGACATCGCGTATGTCGACCGATGAACCCCTGTATGCGAATGAAGACGTACGTGAGATTACCCTGATCCCTCTCATTGGGATCATTCGATTCAGTATCTCCTCGGAGATACCATCGCTGAAATAGTCCTGCTCCGGGTCCAAAGACAAATTTTCGAACGGTAATACGGCGATGGATCGCACAGATGGGCCAGGTATCCACCACTTATCGTAAGCGAACAGAATGACGGCAGCACACAATAGAGCAATGACAAGGAAATCCAGCCGTCGACTGTTGACGCGTGTGACCGCCTCTGTACCATCGATGTCCGTCTCAAGACTGAGACCCTCCGGTGTCAGCTCATAGAACCACGAGAGAATCAGGGCGATCGGGAGACCAACGGCGAGTAGGATGAGAACGGTTGGCCCAATCCACTCAGGCAAATTGGCGAGGCCGATGATAACCTCTGCCACCTGCATAATCAGCCACGCCGCCACCATGTACAGCACAGCCATACGGATAACACCGCGATGCCTGAGTTCTGATACCAGACCCATTTGTGTACATATAGTCGAGACTCGCAGGGGCCTCAATAGGGGTCGACCGCAGAACGCACGAATGTCGACTTTGGGTCAGTGGCGGAAATTATAACGCAAGCTCATCGACCGACTGCTTTCGTGGGCAAAGCGGAAGTCATTATGAAGCCAGCGCGATCGGCGCAGTCCGGCCCGAAGGAGACGTTCAGACAAAGCTTTAATCTGCTTCCAAAACGTCATCGAAACTCCCCGGTATTCTTGCCTCACAGGTTTCGTATGACAGCAGACCCGCGTTCTCCCACTCCCATAACTTATGGCATACGTCTTGATACGACCCATCCGGCTCGATGTCGATCGCCACATGAACGCCATTCGCGCGCTCATAGTACGCTTTGTATTCGTGAAGACTTTCGAGCAGCTTCACCTGCTCGTCTCTATCAACGGAATCTTCGAAAAAGAGTCGCAATGTCTTGTGACCACTAGCTTCCACGATTTCGCGGATTTCTGGTTTCAAGTCTGGAGAGTCGGCCGTGGCACGCACTACGTCAAAAAAATTCAATCCATACGCAAAGAATGGCACATTTCGAATGCGGTATAGATCAGAGCCAAGTTCCTCAGCCCACAACGACTCACCGCCGGTTCCCCAGTGGTGCGGCAGATCGATGTGAAGCTTGGTGAGATTTTCCTCAGACAACGAGATTGCATCCGATAAATCGAACGACCGCAACGGGTCAGTGGCGGAAATTATAACGCAACATCATCGACCGACTGCTTTCGTGGGCATAGCGGAAGTCGGTGTAAAGGCAGGACGACCGGCTCAGCACGGCCAAAGGCGGACAGAAAGGGCATTCCTATTGGTTTGCCGCTTCGGTGTTTGGAAGACGATAAACATCCATTGGTGTCTCCCCTTCTACCTGCAGCAAATTATCCACGTAACGAACGAATCGGGGGTGCAAAGTAGTGCGGCGTTGCCGCCAATAGCGCCTCAGGCCTGGCGTGTCTTTGACCGCCAGAATTGCGCCTGTAAGGCCGTCTACCAAATCCGAATCTATCGTGCCTTCTTCGGACATCAGATAGCTACTCTGGAAGGCGAGAAAGGCGCCATGGAACATCATGATGAATTGAAATTCGTCCTCATTTGACAGTGCCTGGTCGCTCATCAACGCTCTGTAAAACAGGCGACTCGTCTGCTGATCGGAGCCGATCTGCAGGTACCATTCTTGAACCGCGACGTTTGCATCATTAACGGAGGCGGATCGGACAGCGGTGTTACTGTCGTTCACCTGCACACCGACGTAAATGAGAGACACCACAACTGCGAATGCACCTATCACTTCGGCAATGTTGGCAAGCTCGGATAGTTTATATTTCATGGGAAAACCAAGTCGGCCTCTGGCCAGAGTTGCAGCGATAACGCGAAGGTCCGCTACGGGTCATCAAGAGCCTTCGAGTTTATCACTTGTCGACAGGCAGCTATGCACGGCATAACAGCCGCACACTTTGCAACCTGGCAAACTTCAGCACGCGGCCA
>JARRMW010000076.1:0-5102 GCA_037385685.1 Gammaproteobacteria bacterium | reverse complement strand
AGCCGAACGCCGACCCGATTCGTCTGGGCGGACAGGATTATCCGGCGCTGATCCGGCGTGAGCCGATCCGGCCGCTGCGGCTGTTCTTTCAGGACGGCAGCAACGATCTCGACAACGAATGGGGCAACTGGTTTCTTGCCAATCAGCAAATGGTTGCAGCGCTCGACTTTGCGAACCGCGCGGCGGATCGGCGGCAGCAGCACGGGCCGCGCTATGAATTCACCTATGTCTGGACCGACGGCGAGCACAGCGACGCCCACCCGGGCGCATTGCTGCCGGAAGCGCTGCGCTGGCTGTGGCACCAGGCAAGCGAGCCGGTTCGCTCCAGGTAACAGGTATTGCGATGTCGCCGAGAGCGAGTTCAAATCTGATCGCGGACTCGTTGTTTGCGAAGAGATTGTAATCGAACGCGGACGCAGTGCGGCCGGGAGCGGCCTTTCATCAACCGTAGGAGAGGTAGCTCAAGTTAGTTTACATTCTCGTCAGACTTTCTTCACACTTGATGGTAAGTCTTGATAGTCCTCGGTACGCTCAAGGGAGTCCAAGGCCCTGAATACTACTTGCGGTGGCGCGACGAGCTTGCGCTTGTCCAAATCGAGCCAACCACCGCTGCTCGTCACTCTCGCGCTCAGCTTCCCATCAGCGCGAATGATTTCCTGGCGCAGAGAAAAGCGGCTGCCGTCGGGTGCATGACCGGCAATGGCTAGCGTCACATCAACAAATTCCAGCAGTCCAACCTCACTGAAGTACTCCACCTCGTCCTTCCTGACAACTGGTCCGACCCTGAGCCGTAGAAACTCCTCAGCCGGAAATCCGTTCTCACGAAGGAACATCTGACGAACGTCTGCAGCCTTATCCAGATAGGCTGTGTTTCTCATGTGCGAGTTGATATCCATATCTGACCAACCCGCGTAAAGCTTTTTGATATAAATAGGACTAACCCCTTTTCGTTATCCAACTGGCGATGTTGTTGAAGTCCGGCTCGACATACACAGAACGTTAGCTTCGGGTCAGTAGCTGAAATTATAGTCCGGCCAAAAGCCGACATCGCCCGCTCTGTAGTATCGTATGCCAGTCATTTGCGGAACAGAAGACTTTGCTTCCGCTCGTCAAAATGTTCTGGTTTCGTTGTTCGGCGCGGTCAGGCGAGGTAGAAAATGAAAAGAGTAACGCTCCTTCTGGTTCTTTTTCTCTGGGCTGGGTTTTCATACGCTCAGGATTTTGGCAAAGCCCTCAACCACGTGACGCTCGTCGTCAGCGACTTTGACGCCAGCAAAAGGTTCTACACCGAACTTCTGGGGCTGAAACAGATTGATGCGCCATGGCTGCCTGATCGGCAAATGTTCTTATCCCTCGGAGAAGGCCTCGAACTTCATGTCGGAGAGGTCGAAGGCGTGGAAATAAAACCCAGCAGTTTCAATCATTTTGCTTTTGCGATTGCTGACTTTGATGAGTTTCTGCGTTACCTCCGCTCTGAGGGCGTTGTCTACACCAGCCTTGGTGGTGGCGAGGACTACTTCGTTTCGACGCGTCCCGACAATGTGCGACAGACATGGATAATGGATCCCGACGGTTACTGGATCGAACTAAACGACATTAATTAGGGATTGCGTTGCAAACCGTCGCAATGACCGCGCCGGGGCGGTTGAATGAGAAGTATCTTCCTGGTTTATTTTTTTGTACGGCGAGAAATTATAGTACTTGGGCCGTGTGTCGAGGCGAAGATGGAGCCAGGACACCCCTAATCCAGCCGTACTGAGCCATCTGGGCGAAGATCCCAGGTTCTGAAATACCGCGCGAGCAGCAACTCGCCAGAGCGAAGCGACCTGGCTCCTCCGGGCGCTCCTGAGAAATGCCGCGAGGTGCGGAAATGAATCGGCGGAATCGATCGGCGCCGGGACGATCAACAGTGCATCGTTACCCAGGTTGGGAAACTCGACTACATCAAAGCCGGGCCGGGCTGCAAAGTGCAATGCAAATGGAGTTGAATCAGGTCGAAGCCGGGAAAGTGCAGCCGATTCTATAACTACGAATTCCGCACCCTTGTGGATGGTCTCAGTAGTAAGCGCAGGCAGTTCCCAGAAGAGCGCTTCGAATTCACAATCTGCGATCAGACTGCTGTACCAGTGAGCGAAATCGTTGTTTCTCTCAAGAAGAGCGAAAAACTCACTGAATGACAGCGGAGCGCTGTCTTCGTAGATTGCTATTTTTGCGCCTGAAGGGATGCTTCGAGTGTGTGCGGCCCACATTTGTTATCACCTGGTAACCTCGAGTCTATCACCGACTGACAGGCAGCTCTGCGAAGCGCACCGCGGCCGCCAGCTGCCATATTGCTTGCCATCACGTGCATTGTTGAAACTATACTCGATCTTCCAAGGCAATCGCGGAATGACCAATGGAGCCCCTGCTGGCAATAATTGCCTACACGTCATTGGCCGGGTTGGCTCTGCCAGCAGGTGGGGCTCTCGCCAGCATAGAACGGTTGAGACCTCGCTGGCTGGAGCAGGAGTTTCGCCATGCAGTTCTCGCCTTCGGAGGCGGAATTCTGATTGCAGGCGTGGCATTGGTACTCGTGCCGCATGGCATGGACGAGGTCACGGCAGCCACAGCCACGGCCAGCCTGGTAGCAGGCGGTCTGTTGTTTTATGTAATCGATCGCTCGATGACACGGATGGGCAGATCTGCATCCAATTTGTTGGCGGCGCTGCTGGATTTCATGCCGGAGGCGGTTGCGTTGGGCGCGTTGATGTCTACACAGGCGTCGGTCGGCGTGTTGCTCGCAATGTTCATTGCCCTGCAGAATCTTCCGGAGGGCTTCAATGCTTACCGAGAGTTGGTAACCACCGCCCACATGACGAAGAAAAGGGCAATGATGCTGCTTCTCGGCAGCGCCCTTTTCGGACCGATTTGCGGCGTATTGGGCTATTGGGTGCTGTCGGCGGCCCCGGTGGCAACATCAGTGACCATGTTATTCGCAGGTGGCGGCATCCTGTACCTCGTATTTCAGGATATCGCCCCGCAGGCTAAACTCGACAGGCATTGGGGGCCGCCTCTTGGTGCAGTGTTCGGGTTTGCCCTTGGGCTCTTGGGCACGATGCTTGTACAAGGTTGACCTTTGCGCTGAACAATGAGCCGACCTTATCGTATAGCTATTCGAGGTCTTTCATGGCCTGGAGCAATTTTCTGTCATGCTCTTTCTCGATGGGCAAGACGCAGTTATTTACTCGTTGGTGCTTGTTGTGCAACCTTTCTTTAACCATGTCGGAAAGGCTCAATCCCAACTTGATGTCTTCGGCGCTGTAGCGAAGCCACGCTTTTTCTTCTGCATTGAAAAGCGCTGGGTCCTTACCCTCGTAGTGCTTTTCATAATTTCTGAGGGCGACAACTCCTCTGTAGAGTAACTTCTCGTCGTCCGTCATTTCGCCACAGCTGGCGACCTTCCATTCCGCGGTTGTCGGGGGGTGCTGGCCGAGGCGTCGACGAAATTCGGCAGGACTGAGGTAACTCTCTGCGGCAGGCTGCGTGGACATCAATTCCGCAATAACGTCCTCCGGAACGTACATTTCTTCCAGGTATGCGCTCACGAGTGAGTCGAGTTCTTCATCCGTCTTCTTTGCCTGCGCCGAAGAACGGGACTTGTCGCGCTCAGGGTCGGTGTATGCGCGATGAAACCCTACAGGAGATTGCAGATATCTGCCTGTCGCGCCAACGACGATGAGAAAACACGGGCCAACGCACCGGGCATTGTCTTTCACCGTGATGTCCAGCCTCGAATCCCTGAAAAACCTGCCAATCTCCATTGCTTCGAGAACGTCACCACCGGACGAGGAGATGGCAAAACCGGGCATGTACTCCTGGCTCTTCAGGGCGACGATGATTTTCTCCAAATCGCCTTCTTCAATTGGGCCGATAATGTTGATGCGTCCGGGAAGCCAATCTTCCCGGGGACTGTCGTCATTTTGACCAACACCAAGATCGATTGGAGCAAGCGGATCCCACAGAAAAACCTCGGCGCCGTTGGAGACCGACCCGATTAGAAGCATTAGTGCCGCAAGTACCGTACGCATGCATCTTCTCCCCCGGAGCATGTCCGGGAACTAACCAAACATAAGACTAAGGCAATAGTCCCGAATGATAACATGGCCCTGAGTGAATCCTCAGCCGCGGCAGCCTGGCCTGGAACGAACAGATTCAGGAGAAACTACGTGATGTTCCTATTTCAGGAGCTCGTGATCGGCCGGTAACTTGTGGGAAACCCATTTGGCGAGCCGATGCTTCAAATTCGGAAGCGACACCTGGTCCGGCGGTAACGGCGCGATTTCCTTGTCGTGTACCAGCAGACGGTACGCATATTCAATCTTGAGATTGTGAGAATCGCCTGGCTCGAATTCGACAATGCCACGCCGGGTCGCATCGTCCATTACCATCCTGAGAGCTTCTCGCAGAAGTCCGGTTTCGTTCTTCAGCTTCTTCGCCATTTCCTGGCCAGTTCGCAACGTCGTCCGAGTCAGTAGCAGTCATCAAAGGATATCAGAAAGCAATCACTCGAAGAGTCTCGATCGTTTATCCTTTCTTGAATTCATTAGTGCGCCGGGCTACTACGCGTTTTGGCGGCCTGGCCGCACCCAGCCGATAACAATGCACTCGTCCGCCTTAACGAACCGCAATTTTCTGGTCTACATCAGCGGTTCCCTTTTTTCCCTGCACGGGGTCTGGATCTACCGTGTCGCGCTCGCGTGGCTGGCATGGGAGTTGACGCGGTCCGAGTTCTGGGTCGGGCTGATCGCATTTACCCAGTTCGCACCGACCGTCCTGCTGGGACCGGCCTTCGGCGTCATGGCCGACCGCTTCGACCGCCGGGTCGCCGGCATCGTCATCAACACGTTCAGTGTCGCCAATATGCGGGTACTGGCCTGGCTGAGCTGGCAAGGTTCGATCGACATCCGGGTTCTCGCCCTGCTGTCTGCTGTCCAGGGAACGCTTGACGGCGCCTACGCGCCGTTGCGCATGGCCATCGTTCCGACGCTCGTGCACGAGGAACAGCGCAGCAGTGCGATCGCCCTCGGCTCGGTGGCTTTCAACCTGTCGCGTTTCATCGGTCC
>JARRMW010000075.1:0-5135 GCA_037385685.1 Gammaproteobacteria bacterium | reverse complement strand
CGCAGGTCGAAGCTGACATCCTCGACAGCCGCAAACCGCGATCCTCCCTGGCTGAACTCGGTACGCAAACCCCTGACAGAAAGCAACTCGTCGCCCGGAGTTTTCTCGTCGGGCTCCTCAGTACGACGGATACTGGTCCGCGCTGCGGGACGAGACAGAACACCCGACTTGAGCCTTGGATCGAGCACATCCCGAATACCGTCTCCGGTCAGGTTGACGGCCATGACAAGGAAAAAGATCACCAGGCCCGGCAGCACGGAGACATGCGCGGCCGTGAACATGAACTTGCGCCCCTCACCGAGCATGGACCCCAGGTCGGCTTGCGGCGGCTGTGCTCCGAGCCCCAGAAAGCTCAGGCCTGCTGTTTCCAGGATCATCCACCCGAGTGTGGTCGTGATGGTGATGACGATCACCGGCAGGACATTCGGAAGGATCTCGCTGAAGAGAATGCGTGAGGAGGACTTGCCACTCAGACGGGCCGCATCGACGAATTCGCGCCCGGCAAGTGACAGCGTCACGCCGCGGACGTTTCTCGCAAAAAACGGGATATTCACAATGGCGATCGCGTAGAGCGCGTTGATGAGACCGGGCCCGAGGGCCGCGACGATCGCGAGCGCCAGCAGGATATAGGGGAAGGCCATGAGCATGTCGATGCCGCGCATCAGCAGGTTGTCGACCCTGCCGCCTGCGAAACCGGCAACAAGACCGATCATTGACCCGAAAAAGGCCGCGATCAGTGTCGCAGAGAGTCCGACCGCCAGACTGACGCGCATGCCCCACAGCAGGCGCGAGAGCATGTCGCGTCCGAGATGATCCGTCCCGAGCAGATGCCCCTCGCTGAACGGTGGCTGCAGGCGGTCTGCCGGGGCCGTCAGGTCCGGATCCGGCAACGGCAGCCAGGGCGTGACCAGCGCCAGCATGACAGCAGCCGAGAAGACCAGCAGGCCGACCAGTCCCAGGCGGTTGTTCGCCAGCAGGCGCCAGGCACTGAGACGCCGGCTCATCGGCGCAACCTCGGATCGAGGAGTGATTGCAACACGTCAGCCAGCAGGTTGAACAGCAGGTAGGCGACCGCAACGACCAGAACACCGCCCTGGACCAGCAGCAGATCGCGCGTCGTGATGGCCTTGACGAGCATCGCGCCGATGCCGGGCCACTGGAAGACGGTCTCGATGTAGACGGCCCCGCCAATCACGAACCCGGCCTGCACGCCAAGCACGGGGATCACGCTCACGAGCGCCGCCTTGAACGCATGGCGATAGATGACGCGGCGCTCGGTCAGCCCCTTCGCACGTGCAGTGCGGATATAGTCCTGGCGCAACACCTCGAGCATGGCGGCACGGGTCAGGCGCGCGATCACACCTGTGGCCACGACCGAGAGCGTTATCGCAGGCAGGACGAGGTGTTTCAGCAGGTCGGGCAGATCACCGCCGCCGTAGATTGCATACATCCCGGATGCTGGCAGCCATTGCAGATTCACGGCGAAAGCAAGGATGAGCATGAGACCGAGCCAGAAAGACGGCACAGAGATGCCGATCAGGACGACGAAGGTAATCAGCCGATCCGCCCATCCGAACTGGCGCACGGCCGAGACGATACCGGCGATGAGTCCGAAGAAGGAACAGAGCAGCAACGCGGCTCCTGCAAGGATCAGGGTGGCATTGAAACGCTCCAGCACCTCGTCGATGACGGGCCTGTTGAGCGTGTAGGAACGGCCGAAGTCCCCCTGCAGGATATTCCCGAGCCAGATGGCATATTGCTGCGGCAGGGGCTTGTCGAGACCCAGGTCACGGTTCAGCTTCTCGACATTTTCCGGCGTGGCATAGGAGCCGAGAATCGCTGTTGCCGGATCACCCGGAATGGCCGCCATGATCGCGAAAGCGATCAGCGTCAGACCAAAGAGGACCGGGACGACTGCGAGCAGCCGCTTGAGGATGTAGCTGAACATGCGTCGTCAGGGCTTGCTCACCTTCTGCAGCATCAGGAAGAAGGAAGGCTGGAGCTTGAAATCCTGTACCCGCTTCGTGGTCACGGCATTCTGTTTCCAGTTGGCAACGAATGCCCAGGGCGCATCGTCCTGCACGATCACCTGCATCTTTCGATAGAGAGCAGCACGCTCAGCCTTGTCGGTCGAGCGGCGCGCCTCCTCGAGCAACCGGTCAACCTCGGGATTGCTGTAGTAGCCCGAGTTGAATCCGCCCTTGTCGGGGGATGCGTCGGTGCGCAGTGCCAGGTAAGGGAGCGTGTCCGGATCATTGGTCATCCAGGCCATCTCTGCCATGTCGGCCTTGCCTTCAAGCCCCGGGTTGACCTTGCCGAGAAAGGTGTTCCATTCATAGGTCTCGATCTCCACCTCGAGCCCGACCTTGGCGAGATCCGCCTGGATCGCTGCAGCCATGGAGACGGGATCGAGCATGCCCGATCCGCCCTCCGTGACATAGAAAGTCAGTTTCGCACCCTCGGCACCGGCCTCTTTGAGCAGTGCCCTCGCCTTCTCAGGGTCGTGCGGATAGGGTTCGAGCTTGTCGTTATAGGCCCAGGCAAAGGCAGGCGGCGTCGGTCCTGCAGCAACATCGGCCGTCCCCTGCAGGACATTCTCGGTCAGGGCCTGCTTGTCGATCGCGTAGTTGATCGCCTGCCGCGCCCGCTTGTCGGTGAAGATCCCCTCTTTCATGTTCAGGATCAGGAACCAGAGATGCGGGCCGCTCTGCTCATGCACTTCGTACATCGCATCCTGCGCGAAGGTGGCGAGATTGTCGGGCGGCACTTCCACCATGACATCGATGCCCCCGGAGAGCATCTCCGCGACGCGCGTGTTGGCATCGATGATCGGGCGGAAGACCACGGCCTCGAGCATCGGTGCACCATCCCAGTAGTCCGGATTGCGTGTCACCACGACCCTGGAGTTGCTCTCCCACTCTTCAAAACGAAAAGCACCCGTGCCGACAGGACTGCGCCCGAACTCCTTGCCCGCTTTTTTGACCGCCTCCGGCGAGACGATCAGGCCCGTCGGGTAAGCCAGGTTCGAGAGAAACGGTGCATAGGGCTCCTCGAGATGGAAAATGACACGATGATCACCCTCGGTCTCGACCCTGTCGATGGAGGAGAAAAAGAACGCGAGCGGAAAAGGCCCGGTGTCATGGTAGGGGTGCTCTTCGTCGAGCATGCGCTCGAAGTTGAACTTGACCGCTTCCGCATTGAATGGCGTGCCGTCATGAAAAGTGACATCACGCCTGAGATCGAAGCTGTACTGCTTGCCGTCCTCGCTGATCGTCCAGGACTCTGCGAGCGCAGGCTCCACCTCCAGGGCGCCATCCCTGTAGCGCACCAGTCCGTCGTAGAGATTCATGAGAATACGAAAATCGTTGACGGCGGTGACGGTCTGCGGATCGAGCGACTTGGGCTCGGCAATCTGGCCGACGATCAGCACGTTGGGTGGCGTCTGGGCCATGATGCTGCCAAACAACAACAGGGGCAGCAGTGCCAGCAAGCGCAAACAGTTGAAAAAACGGCTTTTCATGGAAAAGTCTCCTCAAAGATTTGTTTTGTACCCTAACGAATTTCCGGGAGTGGTTCCAGCCGAAGGCTCGCAACCGGCCAATAACCAGTCAGAAGCGATGCCTTCCATACGGTTTGATCGGATTGATCGAAGAGCGTTTGCTGCAGAAGTCCCGATCCTCGGCGTAGACGAGGTCACATCACGAGACTTGCTTTGACCCCGAAGCTTTCATGCCGGGGGTATCCGGGAATAGTGGTATCCAGCAGTCGACCTCGTCGTCCCGGCTGACACCGGGAGGGCAAATGAGGTCTGATCCCGGCCCGGAGGCCGGGAGAAGTTGCAAAAGACTGTTCCGATCTACTCGATCTTGATGTAGGCGAATCCCTCGGACTGCAGCTCTGCGATGCGCACGACACCGGACGGGACAGAGGTCACCTTGTCGTAGACCTTCTCCATGGGCAGGTTGATCTGCGAACGCGTGATATCACAGAGTTCCAGCTTCACGTTCTGCACGTCGCGCAGCGATTCCAGTCGCCCGCGCAGGTTTTCGCGTCGCTCTGCCAGTTCCTCGTCCTCGGCAAAAGGCGTCTCTGCAAGCGTGTCGTCCGTCAGGAAGCGGATTCCGTGAGCCACGAAGACGATGCGTACGTCGTAGTCGACCAGGTTATTCTGGTAGTGGGTCACCATGTTGTTGATACTGGTCAGCATGGCGCTGAAACGGCGCGGATCGGAAAAATCGGCGTGATAGACGACCTTCGCACCATCGTCGACGGCCATGGCCGGCTTCATGACGAAAAGTCCGGTAGCCAGCAGGGGCACGAGCAGCATGGAGAGGAGTCGTCGTGTAAGAGTCAGCTGTTTCATGGTTCCTCCTTCGTTGCGTATCTGAAGGTATAGCACCGGGCTGGCAGGCGGATAAACCGGTGACCGGCATGGTTTGGGCCATCCTTGCCGCCTGATTCATCCAGTGCCGGGAGATTCCACATGCATTCATATGACGCTGGTCATCGCGAAAGAGAGGAATATTTTCTAGAATATAAATGAAAGGTGCAGGAAGCAGTTCAAACAACAACCGGAGGGTTCACAACATGACCATTCCCCTCAGAGTTACCTTCCACAAGATGGAAGCATCCGACTCCATCGAATTCGAAATCCGCAGACGCGCTGAAAAACTCGAACGTTTCAGCGATCACATCATGGACTGCCGGGTTTCCGTCGAGCCATCCTCGCAACACCACAACAAGGGAAACCTCTATCGCGTTGTCGTCGATATCGACGTCCCGAAGAGCAAGATCGTCGCGAGCCGCAACCCGGACCAGAACCATGCGCACGAGGAGATCAATGTCGCGATCCGCGACGCCTTCGACAGCGCGCGACGCCAGCTCGAGGAGTTCGAGCGCAAGGTTCGCGGGGATGTGAAGCGGCACTCACTGCCGGAAACGCCTCAAGTCGCTGAGTAGAGAATTGCTGGCCCTTTCTAAGGAACAGGGCCAGCTCAGGTACAAGAAACCCCTCCTCCAATCTACATCATGGGATACACTCGGGCTTTTGTCGGAAATCGCCGGGATTAATGCAGATGTCGCCAGAAACCGAAATCAATGCAGAGTTACAAACAGTCATCGGCGAGAACAGGGAG
>JARRMW010000074.1:0-5153 GCA_037385685.1 Gammaproteobacteria bacterium | reverse complement strand
TTACCTCATTGTCTTGCTAGGCTGACTTGCAGTTGTCTGACCGGCTGATGAGAAAGAAGAGAAACGGCAAATTCTTTTGATCTTCGTCAAAAGTCTTTAAAGTCCTTTCGAATATACTTTTACCCAATTAATCCATAAGAATATCGGGGTAAATAATGGAAGTCTTCGGAACACTCTTCTCTGACGCTGGCGGTTACCTGATCATGGCAGTCATCGCAATCACCGTTATCGTCCCACTGGCACTGGTTGGCTACGCTACCAAAAAATCACGCCAACGCTGAAGTTCATGACCGGGAGCTGATGATTCTGCTCCCGGTTCATTCCCTGCCTGTCGTTCATTGAAACATCCTTCAAGTTTAAGCATCCTGCCAGATTCTGAAGTTCTGAAGTAGTAGCAACATGCCTGCTGCTGCGGTATAAATAAACTCATAACAAAGCATCCATTTCCGGATGCGAAAATAATGCTTCGGCCTGCAACTGGCCTGGCAGATCACCATAACCATAAGCATATCTGGAGGGAGATGAATGAGCGTATTGCTCGAATTGTCCGGGCAGCCGGGCTTTATCGCTGCCGGCGAATATTCCTACCGCGGGGACCGCTTCAGCTTCAAGGGGCAACTCACTGACGAAATGGCCAAAATGGCCTCCATCATGTGCCGCGCAACCACCATGAGCGAACACATGCAATCCGGGATGCTCGAGTCATTCTGCCCGGAATGCGGTGTCCAACCCCCGAAAGGCTGGGTCGTGCGAGGTCCGCACTTCACGGTCTGCAACATGGCCAACGTCTTCTGTTTTCTCGACAACAGCAAGAGTTCCATCAACGACATCATGGCCCTCATGAATCGCCATCTCGGCAATGCCAGCCACGATCTGATCTAGCACAGGAGAACAACAATGACAGACCTCAATACCCTGATGACACTGGATGGTGCGCTGGCCGCCTTTGCATACAACGATCACGGCGAAG
The DNA here is from genome assembly GCA_037385685.1 of Gammaproteobacteria bacterium. GTDB lineage: Bacteria > Pseudomonadota > Gammaproteobacteria > Chromatiales > Chromatiaceae > Sva-25. Next base: position 4,183 of record JARRMW010000074.1, on the reverse strand, counting down.
TCACGGATCACACCATCGCTGATGGCACCCGCCTCAACGCGACTGCCCTGGACCTCTTGGCACACATGTGTGTCGCCAACCTCTCGATTGCAACCATGCAGGCGCGCGGCTGGGAACAGGTCTCCGGACAGAAAGGCTTCTATCCGATCAACGGCTTCTCACTGATCGGTCTCGAGTGGACAGCCTTCGCCGTCGGTAACGTGGGTGTAGTCGTGAGCAACGACAAGACCGATTACCAGGCCACGTTTGCCATGCTGGAGCAGGGAGAGGCGGCGTGATCAAACGATTACTTGCACTGGATGGCGTGCTGGCGATCTGCCACTTTCGCGATGACGGAAAATACATCGAGGGTTACGGCTTTATGCCCGATGACCAGCTCGAAGCACTCGCTACCTTCGCACATGACTACAAGCGCATCGTGCAGGGTAATGCCGACCAGCTTTCGATGTTCACCCAGCTTAAAGGCTGGACGCCGCCCGGTGGCTGGATTGTGCGCGGCACGCTCATGACCGTAGCAAGTGCGGGCAACCTTGTCTGTGTTGTGCAGAACGAGGATGCCAATCTCACCGAGGTCATGCAGCAACTGATTGAAACCTCGCACCGCTGATCAGCCATTGTTTCTCTAAACCGGGGTCTGACCCCGGTTTTTGAGACGCTTGCGTGCCCAGGCAATATGCTCCCTGACCAGCCCGGAGGCATTTTGTTCTTTCTTCTCGAGCGCCTGCAGTGCTTCCGTGGAGGCACTGCCATTGCCGATGGCCACGGCGAGATTACGTGACCAGCGTTCATAACCGATACGCCGGATGGCTGATCCTTCGGTGTGCTTCAGGAACTGCTCCTCGCTCCAGTTGAAGAGTTGCAGGAGGGTGGAGCTGTCGAGCCCGTGTCGCGGGAGAAAATCCGGTTCTTCGGTCTCGCGGGCGAAGCGGTTCCAGGGGCAGGTGGCCTGGCAGTCATCGCAGCCATAAATCCGGTTGCCGATCAGCGGACGCAGCTCTTCCGGGATGCTGCCCTTGAGCTCGATTGTCAGGTAGGAGATGCAGCGGCGCGCATCGAGCTGGAACGGTGCGACGATCGCCGAGGTCGGACAGATGTCGATACAGGCACTGCAACTGCCACAGTGTTCCTCTGCGGGCTCATTAATTGGCAGCTGCAGGTCCGTGTAGATTTCGCCAAGAAAAAACCAGGAGCCAGCCTGCTTGTTGATGAGATTGGTGTGTTTGCCGATCCATCCGAGGCCGGCCTTCTCGGCCAGCGGTTTTTCGAGCACCGGGGCCGAGTCGACGAAGACCCGGTAACCGTATGGACCGATACTTTCCTCGATACGCTTCGCGAGCTGTGCAAGTCGGCGGCGCATGAGCTTGTGATAGTCGCGTCCGAGTGCATAGCGGGAGACGTAGGCGAGTGCGGGGTCCTCGACCAGGTCAAGCAGCTTCTCGTTTTCATCCGGCAGATAGTCCATGCGTACGGAAATGACGCGGCGGGTGTTCTCGACGAGCAGTTCAGGCCGGCTGCGCATGCTGCCGTGTCGCTCCATGTAGTCCATCTCGCCGTGGTATCCGCGCTCCAGCCACCGGTTGAGACGATCCTCCGCGACAGCGAGACCGGTATCGGTGATACCAACCTGCTGGAAGCCAAGCTCCTCACCCCAGATCCGGATATTTGCTGCAAGTTGTGTAAGATTCTCCGAAGATAGGGGCATCGATGCGCAATTCGTGGGAAAATGCCTTCGGGGAGTCTACCAGTTCGGACATGCAGATGAATCAAGAATACCGTCCATTACCTGCCATCAATGGTCTTCCGCTCGCGCTCTATCGTGCCGGGCAGGTCAGGACTATGGAGCTGCACGCCATCGAAACGTTCGGTATCTCCGGTGAAACACTCATGGAACGGGCCGGGACCTATACCTACGAGATGATTCGCAAACAGTGGCCCGATGCCGCTGATATCACCTTTCTCTGCGGAACAGGCAATAACGGTGGTGACGGGCACGTGATCGCCCGGCTTGCACGGAAAGAGGGACTCAATGTACGCATCCTGCAGCTCGGTGATTCGAGTCGCATGACCGAGTTCACCCGAAAGAACGCCGAGCGCAGTTACGAGGCAGGTGTTCGTACGGAGATTTTCTACGGCTTGCCGGACAAGACCGATCTCATCGTCGATGCCATGCTCGGTACAGGCCTCGACCGTCCCGTTGGCGGACTCTGGGCAGAAGCGATCAATTCCGTCAACAGGCACAGTGCGCCCGTTGTTGCAGTTGATATTCCCTCCGGGCTCAATGCCGATACCGGGCGTGTCTTCGGCTGTGCTGTCGAGGCGGACATGACCGCGACCTTTATTGCGCTGAAACAGGGGATGTTCACGGGGCAGGGGCCTGGTCTCTGCGGCAGGATTGTGTTCAGCAGCCTTGATATTCCTGCACAGGTCTATGCATCGACGATCCTCAGTGCGCGCAGACTCGACTGGAAGCGTCAGCGCACGCTGATGCCCTCACGCAGTGCGAACGCACACAAGGGCGACTTCGGGCATGTGCTCGTCGTGGGTGGTGCGCCCGGTTACTCCGGCGCTGCACGACTCGCGGGCGAGGCTGCGTTGCGTGCCGGAGCCGGACTGGTCTCCATCGCGACCCATCCCGATCATGCGGCCATGATGAATGTTACCTGCCCGGAACTCATGTGCCACGGCGTCAACAGGCCTGCGGACCTCGAACCTCTCCTGGAGAAGTGTGATGTGGTTGCCCTGGGCCCCGGTCTTGGACAGGGTGTCTGGGGGCGAGTGTTTTTCAATATGTTGCGTGACAGTATCAAGCCCGTGGTCATGGATGCCGATGCGCTCAACCTGCTGGCAAGCCAGCCGATCCGTGTCGATAACCGCATCATCACGCCGCACCCGGGCGAGGCTGCGCGCCTGCTCGAGTCCAGCGTCGAGAAGATCGAGATCGACAGGTTCAGGGCCGTCTCGGATCTGCAGGCGGAACTTGGCGGTGTCGTTGTTCTCAAGGGAGCGGGTACGCTCGTGAAAAGCAGCAGGGAGCGTCCCCCCTCGGTCTGCAGCCAGGGAAATCCCGGCATGGCCACGGCCGGCATGGGGGATGTGTTGACCGGCGTGATCGCGGCGCTTGTTGCCCAGGGGCTGGATCTCGAAACCGCTGCCGAATCCGGTGTCGCGCTGCATGCGGCTGCTGCGGATCTTGGCATATCCGAGGGCATGCGCGGCATGATCGCGAGTGACCTGTTTCCCGACATTCGCCAGTTGCTGGGATGACCCTGACGCTTGAACTCAACAGCGAGCAACAGCAGGTCGATTTTGGCGAGAGGCTTGCAACACTGCTGCCACAAACTGCTGTTGTGTTTCTCGAGGGCGAACTCGGGGCCGGAAAGACGACGCTCGTACGCGGTATATTGCGAGGGCTCGGTTGGCGCGGCAACGTGAAAAGTCCGACCTATACCATCGTTGAGCCCTACGAACTGGATGGCGTCAATCTCTACCATTTCGATCTTTACCGGCTTGCTGATTCCGAAGAGCTCGAGTACCTGGGGCTGCGTGAAATGCTCGGGCATGGCATGCTGTTTTTCGAATGGCCGGAGCGTGGCGAGGGCTTTTTACCGCAGCCGGACTGCGTTATCCGCATCGTCCACAAACAGCAGGGCAGGGCACTGACCATCGAAACAGCTGACCTGGCATTGCAACAGCAGCTTGAATCTGTGATCGAGGAGTTCTAGCGTATCGACATGGACTATCTCCGACACCTGGTGGCATCCAATAATTTCGATCCCGAGGCTTTCGTGCCTTTTGTCCTCGATGGCAAGCATGTCGGCTGGATCTCGCGCGAGTTCAGAAAGCGTCTGCTCGACGAGCCCGTCTTTGTCGAAGATTCAGGTTCGATTTCACTGCGACCCGATATCACCGGGTTCGAACACAGGACTGAAGTCCTCATGGACATCGTGCAGAAATTGCATGCCGAGGAGATGATTCCGCTCATCATGAACGAGCCTTATCCGGTCAGCGACTGCTGCCGCGACAATCCGCTCTGTCTGATCGACCGTCCCGCGGCAGCACGTTTCGGCATCCGTTCATACGGCCAGCATGTCAATGGCTTCACGCGCACGAAGGAAGGGATCATGATGTGGATCGGCAAGCGCGCGCAGGACCGGGGCATCTGTCCCGGACAGCTCGACCAGCT
>JARRMW010000073.1:0-5157 GCA_037385685.1 Gammaproteobacteria bacterium | reverse complement strand
AAGAATCCACCGGCCATGGCAGCCGCTGCCGTCAGCACGATCGGCTGGGTCCGCACAGCGGCCGAATTGATGACTGCCTTGCTGAAATCCATTCCCTCGCGTACCTGCTGGTTGATGAAGTCGACAAGCAGAATCGAGTTGCGCACGATAATGCCGGCAAGTGCGATCATGCCGATCATGGAGGTTGCCGTGAACTGGGCGCCCAGCAGTGCATGGCCCGGCATGATACCGATAATCGTCAGCGGAATCGGTGCCATGATCACGAGTGGTACCAGGTAGGAACGGAACTGCGCCACGACAAGCAGGTAAATGAGGAGCAGGCCCACGGCATAGGCGGCGCCCATATCGCGGAAAGTCTCGTAGGTGACCTGCCATTCCCCATCCCATTTCAGGCTGTAGTCATAGGGATTCGGCGGCTGGTCGAGAAACCACTGTTCCAGCTCTCCGGTTTCCTTGAGTTTTCCCGAGATCTCGAAGAGTCCGTACAGTGGACTGTCGAGTTCGCCAGCCATATCGGCCGTGACATAGACGACGGGAAGCAGATCCTTGTGGTAGATGGCGTTCTCGCGGACTTCTCCAACGATGTTGACGATCTCCGAGAGGGGAATCAGTGCGCCGCCCTGGCTCTGGAGGCGCAGCGACAGGACCTGGTCGAGGTCAGATTTGTCTGCCTCGCTGTACATGAGCCGGATCGGCACAGCGTACTTGCTGGTTTCGCCATGAAGGAAGCTCACATCCTCGCCCTGGATTGCTGTCTGCAGCGCTTCGGCGATACTTTGTTGCGAAACTCCGAGACGCGTTGCTTTCTCACGGTCAACCACAACGATGCGTTTTTCGGCCGGTCCCCGCATGCCTTGGCCGCCTTCTACGATGGAATCATCGATATCGACGATATCATCGGTCTGCTCGAAAACAGCACGGACCTTGCGCGCTGCTGCAACCTGTCCCTTGTAGTCGATACCGTAGATCTCTGCCACGATTGGCGACATCACGGGAGGTCCCGGGGGAACCTCGACGATCTTGGCGTTTCCACCATAACGGGTGGCGATCGCTTGAACAGGTTCGCGGACCGAGAGCGCTATTTCGTGGCTCTTGCGATCCCTGTGCTGCTTGTCGACAAGGTTGACCTGGATGTCACCAAGGAAGGCTCCCTCGCGGAGATAGTACTGGCGAACCAGGCCGTTGAAACTGATCGGGGCAGAGGTGCCGCTGTAGGCCTGATAGTTTTTGACCTCGGGAACTGTTTCGAGATAGTGCCCGATTTCACCCAGAACCTGTGTCGTCTGTTCCAGTGCCGTTCCTTCCGGCATGTCGAGCACGATCTGGAACTCCGACTTGTTGTCGAATGGCAGCATTTTCAGGACGACGAGCTTCATTGCACCCAGGCCGATTGAAAGGGTGATCAGCAGCAGGATGCCGGCCAGCAGGTACCAGCGGTTCCTGCGGCCTTTCTGCGGGTCGAGAAAAGGCGACATGACCCTCGTGAAGAGACGCACGAGTTTGCCATTGCTCTCCATACCGTGGCCTGCATGGCTGCCGAGATCGACTCGGGCAAGCGCCTTGTTGGTTGCCCAGGGCGTGAACACGAAGGCGACCACGAGCGAGATCAGCATGCCCATGGATGCATTGATCGGGATGGGGCTCATGTAGGGCCCCATGAGTCCGGTGACAAAGGCCATCGGCAAGAGGGCTGCGATAACTGTGAAGGTCGCAAGAATGGTAGGGCCGCCGACCTCATCGACGGCTTTCGGAATTGCCTCGAGCAGGCTCTTTGCACCAAGCGAGAGGTGCCTGTGGATGTTCTCGACGACCACGATTGCATCGTCCACGAGAATGCCGATCGAGAAGATCAGCGCAAAGAGCGAGACGCGGTTGAGCGTGAATCCCCATGCCCAGGAAGCAAAGAGCGTGATCATCAGGGTGACAACGACGGCTGCGCCGACGACGAGAGCCTCTTTCCAGCCCAGGGCCAGCCAGACGAGCAGGATAACGGAGATGGTCGCGAAGGCGAGTTTCTGTATGAGTTGTTTGGCCTTGGAGTCGGCTGTCAAACCATAGTCACGCGTGATTGTTACCTTGATGCCTTCCGGGATGAAAGTGCCCTTGAGGTCCTCGAAGCGGTCGATCACGCGTTTCGCGATCTGGACTGCGTTGGTACCGGGCTTCTTGGCGATCGCGATCGTTACAGCGGGACGCGCTTTCTCGATGACGGCTGTCTCTCCGGCGGCCGGGCCACTACCGATCCAGACATACTCGCGTGGCGTTTCCGGCCCGTCGGCGATCTCTGCAACATCGCGCAAAAAGACCGGCTTGTCGCCATGTGTACCGACCATCAGCGAACCGACCTCGTCGGCCGTGGTGAGGAAAGTACCGGCCTGGACCAGCAGTTCGCGGTTAAAGGCCGTGACCGGCAGGTTGTCCGCCGTGTGGTTGGCAGAGAGCAGGGCGTTTCGCAGATTCTCGAGCGGAATACCGTACCCGGAAAGGGCCTGGGGATCGAGCATGACACTGACGGTGCGTTGTGGCTCACCGATGGTGTAGATGTCGCGCGTTCCCGGTACCCGCTTGAGTTCTGTCTCGATGGCATGCGCGACCTTGCCGAGTTCATAGGCGCCTATGCTCTCGTCTTCGGACCAGAGCGTTGCGCTCACGATCGGGACGTCGTCGATACCCTTTGGCTTGATGATCGGCTGCCCCACGCCGACGTTCTCGGGCAGCCAGTCAATATTGGAGGCAACCTTGTTGTAGAGACGCACGATCGCGTCGGTGCGATTTTCGCCGACCTTGAACTGGACCGTCAGTACTGCCATGCCTGGGCGTGATATGGAATAGACATGCTTGACGCCCTCAAGCTCGGACATCACCTGCTCTGCCGGAGATGCGACCAGATGCTCGACCTCCCTGGCGCTGGCACCCGGAAAGGGGATGAAGATATTCGCGAAAGTCACATTGATCTGCGGCTCCTCCTCGCGCGGCGTGACAGCAACAGCGAAAAGGCCGAGCAGCAGGCCGACCAGGGCCAGCAATGGGGTGATTTCCGTGGTCAGAAAGCGCTTCGCAATCTGACCGGCCAGTCCGAGCTGGTTACTCATCGCCCTTGGCTCCGTTGCCTCGCTTGGCTGCGACACCTGCCTCTACCGGGTCGAGGGCGATGGTTTCGCCGGGGCTGAGACCGGACAGGATGCTGACATTGCCATCGGGGAAGCGTCTGCCGGTGCGGATGTAGCGCAAGGAGACCTTGCCGGTCTGCTCGTCGATAACATAGACACCGGTCACCTCGGAGCGATTGACGACCGCGCTCTCTGGCACAAGAAGCAGTTTCTCCATTCCGATGATAAAGCCTGTCTTGACATACATGCCGGGGAAAAAGCCTCCGTCAGTCTCGGGCAGTTCGAGTCGGACGCGAAAGGTGTTGGATGACTGGTCGGCATAGGGAAAGACCGTGATCTTTTCTGCCATGATCGGCAGGCCATCCGGCCCGATGACATATCCTTGCGGCTGTTTCCTGATGACAGGAATGAGACTCTGCGGCACATCGACGTTGACGCGCAGCTCCTCGAGCGAGATGCCGCTCATGAGCGGTGTTCCGGGCGCAGCGACTTCCCCGACCTGAACGTGCCTCTCGGTGACGATACCGGTATAGGGGGCTGTCACCTTCGTGTATTCAAGTTGCTCCCTGGCCTGCTCGACCCCGGCGGCCGCAGCCTCCCTGGCAGCCTTCGCGCTCTCCAGTGCGGCCGTGATCTTGTCCATGTCGGCTTCCGATATGGCGCCTTTGTCGAACACCTTTGCAGCGCGGTCATAGGTATCCTGTGCATCCTGCAGGGCAGTCACGGCTTGTTTGAGCTGAGCCTCTGCAGTTGTGAGTGCGGCTTTCTGCTGGCTGTCCTTGAGACGGACGATGACCTGTCCTTTCTCGACATAGTCGTCCACATCGAAGTCGATCTCGGTAATCTGCCCGCCGGTTTGTGCGGCGATCGTGGATCTGTTGACTGCCTCGACGACGCCGTCAAGCATAAAATCCCTCGGAACTTCAGTAATTTGAAGTTGTTTGGATTCGAGCGCAGCAACTGGCTGTATGACAGAAATGCTGATGAGCAGCAGTGACAGAAAACTGTTTCTCAACCTGGACATAACCGGATGACCTGTGTCTTGATAGAAAGTTTCGGCTTCTTCCCTGAACGGAAAGCATAGACAACTGAAATCGAAACGGGATTATATTAGAAAAAACTAATATAACAAAATCGGATTTATGTCGCAATTAGCCCGGTTTATTCGAGATTATTCAGATCGTTCAGATTCGTCGGGCAGAGGACATTACGCATGGTGCCGATCAGCTCGAGCAACTGGCTGTTGCGGATCTTGTAATAAATTCGGTTGGCTTCCTTCCTGGAGACAAGGATGTGCTTGTTGCGCAGCTGGTCGAGATGCTGCGAGATATTGCTCTGGGAGGTGCCGGTCTGCTCGACAATTTCCCCGACGGAAAGCTCCTTGTCACCAAGCGTGCAGAGGATTTTCCAGCGCAGCGGGTGCGCCATCGCTTTCAGCGCATTGGCCGTCAATGTGGTGTCTTCGTTGGGGATCTCTGGTTGCTGATCACTCATGATTCTGCCTGTTTTCGACCGGGATTCAGGTGTCCTGGCCGATCTTCTGGTAACCGGTCATGTTCTTGGCAATGCAAATGATGTTCAATAGTTTACCGGATTCGTCGGTGATTGCGGTACGGGAAAAGAGAATCGGGACCCGCATGCCGTCACTGGTGATGAAGCGTGCCTCGATGCTCGGTAATGCGCCGCTGCGGATCAGGGCTTCGAGCCAGGTACCCATGAAGGCGTCGGCCTGCTGGTCCGTCTCTTCCTCGAAGACATCCCCGATCGACATTCCGTTGAGTTCACTTTCAGCATAACCAAGCATGTGGTAGGCCGTTGGATTGGCGGACGTTATCTGGCCATCGGGGTCGAGAATCAGCAGTGCCTCACCCATGCTGTTGATAATGTTCTCCAGGTACAGACGCGCCTCGTTGAGTTCACGGGTCCGTTCCTCGACTTTCTCTTCCAGTATCTGATTGAGGTTGCGTTCTTTCTCGATCAGCCGGAAGTAGGTGCTGAGCTTGTTGATCAGCTGATTGTCATCGATCGGTTTCAGCAGGTAATCAGC
>JARRMW010000072.1:0-16552 GCA_037385685.1 Gammaproteobacteria bacterium | reverse complement strand
TCAAGACCGGCTTTGAGCCGGGCATAGTAGTCATCGGAGATCTCGTCCGGAAGGCCTGCCCGGTCAAGGTGTTCCCGGTAAGCTGCGAGCATGCTGTCCGTATTGAAGTGGACGTAGCGCAGCAACTCCTCCGCTGTATCACCAAACTCGGGTTCCGAAAGCCTGTAGCCATCCTCTGTCAGCTCGACATTGACGGCGTTGGTATCGCCGAAAAGATTGTGCATGTCGCCCAGAATCTCCTGGTAGGCGCCGACAAGGAAGATGCCGACGAGGTAAGGTTCGCCGGGGCGCAGGCTGTGCAATGGCAGGGTCGACTCGACGCCATCCTGGTCGATATAGCTGTCGATACAGCCGTCGGAGTCGCATGTCAGGTCGTGCAGGATTGCGCTGCGTTGCGGTCTTTCGTTCAGCCGTTGCAGGGGAACGATCGGAAAGAGCTGGTCGATTGCCCAGACATCCGGCACCGACTGAAAGAGCGAAAAGTTCAGGAAGAGCTTGTCAGCAAGCTCTTCGCGCAAGCGATCGAGCAGCTCCCTGTCGCGACGTCTCTCCGGGCGCAGGCGTTGCAGCAGTCGCTGACTGATCGCGTTGCCCCAGAGATCAGCCGCTGCCCAAACCTCGAGCGGCAATTCACCCTGCTCGAACAGGGCGCGTGCCTCATCGAGGATGTAGCGTGTTTCCTGGTCGACCTCCTGCGGACTGACTTCGAGCGCGGCCTCGAACTGGCTGTGCAGCTGTTGCAGGATTTCATGCGGTATGTCGGTCTCGGGCGGCTCTGTCGGGATCGTCTCCTGATCGATGACATTGGTGATCAGCACGGCGTGATGCGCGGTCATGGCACGTCCCGATTCGGAGAGGATCAGCGGGTGGGGAAGGTTCAGCCGGTCGCACTGGCGCTTCAGTGTCGTGATGATTTCCCCGGCATATCCCTCGAGCGTGTAGTTGATGGAGCAGTAGTGACGGCTGCGCGTCCCCTCATAATCGATGCCGAGCCCACCGCCCACATCGATGATCTGAAGCGGAGCGCCAAGCCTGCAAAGCTCTGAATAGTAGCGCGCGGCCTCCGTGATCCCGGTGCGGATATCACGCAGGTTCGGTATCTGCGAACCGATGTGGGAGTGCAGCAGTTGCAGCCAGTCCAGCGCACCTTCGGCTTTCAGCCGGTTGATCAGCTGCAGCACTTGCGCGGCGGTGAGGCCGAACTTGGATTTCTCGCCACCGGAGTTCTGCCACTTCCCGCTGGCCGATGCTGCCAGCCGGACGCGCACACCGAGCAATGGCTCGACCTGCATCTCCCTGCTCAGTGCCAGAACCATCTCGAGCTCGTTGATTTTTTCGATCACGATATGGGTGCGCAGTCCCAGCCGGCGGCCGATCAGGGCAAGACGGATATACTCGCTGTCCTTGTAGCCGTTGCAGATGACAATACTGCCGGGCTTCGCGAGCGCCAGCACAGCAAGCAGTTCCGGCTTGGAACCTGACTCCAGCCCGATACAGTCTCCTCCCCCGCGCAAAAGCTCTTCCACGACGCTGCGCTGCTGGTTGACCTTGATCGGGTAAATCGCACGGTAGTCGCCTTCGTAGTCGTGGGCGCGAGCTGCCACCTTGAAGGCGTTGCACAGTGACGCCGCCCGGTCATGCAGGATGTCATTGAAGCGCACGAGCAGTGGCCAGTGAAGTCCTTTCGCAGCCGCTTCGCAGGCGAGCGCATGGAGGTCGATGCTCTGGCGGTTGGTGCGATGCGGTCGAGCATGCAGGTGACCATCATCAGCAATCGTGAAGTAGTCTTCGCTCCAGCCGGGAAGACCATAGTTCTGTGGAATCGTCGGTGTCTGGCTCATGGCGCTATTGTACAGCTTGCACCGGCTTTCCAATGTCGCTAATGTTGCGACGATTCAGACAGAGACAACACCATGTCAGATACGAGCCAGTGGTTCACGGAAACATCCGATGCAACAGGTTCCGGTTTCGCCCTCAGGGTTCGCCGCAAGTTGCACGAGGAGCAAAGCCTCTACCAGAAAATCGAAATCTACGAGACCACGGACTGGGGCAACCTCATGGTCATCGATGATTGCATCATGCTCACCTCGAGAGACAACTTCCTCTACCACGAAATGATGTCGCATCCAGCACTCTTTACGCACCCTGATCCGAAACGGGTCGTGATTATCGGCGGGGGCGATTGCGGCACGCTGCGCGAGGTTCTGAGGCATCCCGGTGTGCTGCAAGTCACGCAGATCGATATTGACGAGCGGGTAACGCGTCTGTCCGAGACCTATTTTCCCGAGCTGTGCGAGTCGAATGAAGACCCGCGCGCGGAGCTGCTCTTCATCGATGGCATCAAGTGGATGCAGCAAGCGGAAGCTGCCTCTATCGATGTCATCATTGTCGACAGCACGGATCCCGTTGGTCCAGGTGAAGTGCTTTTCAGTGAAGCGTTCTACAGGGCATGTCACCATGCATTACGGCCTGATGGTCTGATCGTGCAGCAGAGTGAATCACCCTTGCTGCACCGTGAATTGCTGAAACGTATTCATCAAGACATGGTGTCGGCGGGCTTTGCCGGCACCAGGACACTGCAGTTTCCACAACCTGTCTATCCGGGTGGCTGGTGGTCTGCAACCATGGCGATGAGCTTGAGCACCTGGCCCGAGCCCAGGTACGCCGAGATGGAAAAGATTGCAGGTATGCGCTATTTCAATCGTGCTATATTTGACGCGTCTCTTGCGTTGCCGGCATTCATGACCGAAGAATGATTTTGCGCAAGCGCAGAAAAAAACTACACTCTGTTTACAAAATTAACAAAATAGTTTTAACATCTTATTGAATATCCAGAGATATTGCCTTAACCTGAATGGGTGTCAGTTGCCCTTTCGATAGAAACCGGTTAAGAGCTGGTCCGGGTAATTGTCTGGAAATTCAACGAGTCAACAAGGAAAAATAACGATAAAGAATCCGCGATATTCACAAGCAACAGGATTCACATGTCGTATTTCGGTCGGGGGGCCCGATGGCGTTATTACCAAAAACGCAACAAAGACTGCTAGGGATTGATATCAGCTCGACAGCTATAAAGCTGATTGAACTCAGTCGTTCCGAAAGCAAGGGGCATCACGAGTACAGGGTGGATGCCTTTGCATCCGGCAATTTGCCACCCGGCTCTGTCGATGCACGAAAAATCAAGGACACCGCTGCCGTTTCCGAGGTCATTACCGAGGTTGTCAGCCGCAGTGGTTCATCAGCAAAACAGGCAGCAGTCGCTGTATCTGGTGCAGCCGTCATATCCAGGGTCATTCAGCTCCCGGCAGGGCTCAGCGAGCTGGAGATGGAGTCCATGGTCTCACTCGAGGCCGATCACTACATCCCGCAGCGCCTTGACGAGGTTCGATACGACTTCGATGTAATCGGCCCCTCGCAGAACAACCCGGAGACGGTCGATGTCCTGCTTGCAGCTGCCCGCGGCGATGTTGTCGACGATCTCATCATGGTGCTCGAGAATGCGGGCCTCACCGCCCAGGTCGTCGATGCAGAGCAGTACGCAGTCGAGCACTGCTACCAGGAACTGGTACGATTCGACCAGGATTCCGGCAACGCGAATAATGTGGCCGTGATTGATATCGGCGCCAACACCATGGATGTGCATGTCATTGTCGACGGCAACATCCGGCGCCTGGCGCAGGACATGCGTGGCGCACTGCAGATTTACCAGGCCAGTGATGAAGGTGCCAACATCCAGCAGATATTTCTGACGGGGGGCTGCGCAAATCTCACGGGCATCACCGATCTCGTTGAAAACCTCATAGGCATCCCTGTCCGGATACTTGACCCGTTCGCATCCATGAAATTTGGCAAGAATGTTCATTTGAGCAAACTCAGGGAGCAGGCGCCGGCATTCACAGTCGCTTGCGGTCTTGCGTTGAGGAGGTTTGATTAATGGCAAGAATCAACCTCGTTCCCTGGCGTGAACAACGCCGCGAGCAACGCAAGCGGGATTTCATCATGCTTCTCGGGGCAGGCGTCGTCGGGACACTGCTCGTCATGGGGCTTTGGCATCTTATCAATCAGAACATGATCGATAACCAGATTGATCGTAACAACCTGCTGCGCAAGGAGATTGCCCTGGTCGATGCAAAGCTGGCTGAAATCAAGCAACTGGACGAAACCAAGCAGCGCTTGCTGGCCAGGATGGAGCTGATCCAGTCACTCCAGGAAAGCCGGCCCAAGGCAGTGCGTTTGATGGATGATCTTGTCCTTATGATGCCGGAAGGTGTCGTGCTGACGAGCATCAAGCAATCGGGCAATACCATCAGCATCGAGGGTAATGCCCAGTCGAATGCACAGATCTCTGCACTCATGCGGAACATCGAGGAGATGGAGTGGCTCGCCAAACCGAACCTCAGGCTCATCGAGAGCAAGGATACCGAGGCACTCTTACACTGAAGCAGGATAAACCGGAGACGGCAGAGGCGGAAGAAGAATGACATTGTCGGAACTCAATGATCTCGATTTTTCCAACATGGGCGACTGGCCAATGCCGGTCAAGATTGTCGCCATTGTTCTTATCTGCGCACTGATCGCCGGTGGCTTGTATTACTACGACATCAAGGACCAGTATACGACGCTTTCGAAGCACGAAAGAGAAGAGGTCGATCTCAGGAAGGAGTTCGAGGAAAAACACAGCAAGGTCGTGAATCTCGAGGCTTACCGTAAGCAGCTCGCCGACATGGAAGAGGCGTTCGGTGTCATGTTGAGGCAGCTGCCGGACAAGAGCGAGATCGCGGACCTGCTTGTGGATGTCTCCCAGACCGGCCTGGGTTCGGGGCTCGAGTTCACACTTTTCCAGCCACTTGGCGAGAGCACGAAAGATTTCTATATCGAACTGCCGATCAGCATGAAGGTGGTCGGGCTCTATCACCAGTTCGGTGAATTCATCAGTGGCCTGGCTGCCCTGCCGCGTATCATCACGATACATAATGCATAATGTGCAGATCAGCGGACAGGACAACAGGCGCGGACAGGACAACAATCAAGGGATCCTGCAGATGTCGGTTACCGCAAAGACGTATCGCTATATTGGCGAGGGTGACAAGGAGGGCGGCTCATGAATCGCTCAGGTCTCGCTGTTACTCTCCTGACAAGTGTCCTGCTCACAGGCTGTTTCGGCTCGGGCAATTCGGATCTGCGTCAGTTCATCGAAACCACCAAGGCGAGTGAGGGGCTGCCCGTCGAGCCTGCTCCCGAGGTTCCGGTCGTCGAGGGCTATACCTACATGGCAGGAAGGGAAGGCTTCAGGAGCCCCTTTGTCTTTGCCGAGGAAGAGCTGGAGGAAGAATTCACGGATACAGGGATTCGTCCTGATACCACGCGTCCCAAGGAAGAGCTCGAGGCATTCAGTCTCGATACACTGCGCATGGTCGGTACACTTTCCCAGAGCGATGTCACCTTTGCGCTGATCCAGGCCAAGGATGGAACCGTCCACAGGGTGCGCCAGGGAAATTACATGGGTAAGAACTACGGGCGAATTACGGGCGTTTTTCTCGATCGTGTCGAACTGGTCGAGATCGTGCCTGACCGTATGGGAAATTTTGTTGAGCGGCAAGCCGCGATCGCATTAGAAGAGTAAACCTCGTTCGGGAAGACAGAGTGATTATTATGATGAGTCAGACAATTAAACGATATCGGGTAGTCCTTGCCGTCTCATTCACCATGCTGGCGATCCTGCTAACGGGGCCGGCCAGCGCGGCACAGACGATTACAGAACTCAAGCACAGCGTAACCAGTGATGGCATCGTGCGCATCGTTGCGACGGCATCCGAAGCGTTCAATACACCACCCGCAAGCTTCTCGATCGACTCTCCCGCGAGGATTGTCATCGATATCGCTGGCAACAGCGGCCTTGACAAGAAAAAGTACGAGATTGGAGAAAAGGGCGTTCGCAGTGTCAGCGTCGTCGAAGGTAACGGACGTACCCGCCTCGTCGCCCAACTCGACAATCGGCAGCAGTACAACGTGACGACCTCCGCCAACAGTCTGGTGCTCGAAATCGGCTCGCCGGGTACTATGGCGCAGGCGGCTGCACCGGCCGCTGCTGGCGAGGGTTCGGAACTGCAGGCAGATGCCGGCCCCGCAGCAGGCCGACTCTCACTCAACTTCCAGGACATCGAGGTCCGCTCCGTCCTTCAGCTCCTGGCGGATTTCACTGGCCTCAACATGGTCGTCAGTGACACTGTCAGGGGGAATATCACACTGCGTCTCAAGGATGTTTACTGGGAAGAGGCGCTCGACATCATTTTGCAGACCAAGGGTCTCAGCAAGCGGCAGCGTGGCAACGTCATCATGGTTGCACCGACTGAGGAAGTGGCCAGGATGGAACAGCTCGAAGCCCAGGCAGCTATTGCGATGGAAGAGCTCGAGCCTCTCAAGACATCGCTGATTCGGGTCAAGTACGCAAGAGCCTCGGAACTGGCCGCGCTCATCAAGTCGGATGCCAACAGGCTGATGTCGACACGGGGCAACGTCACCGTGGATGAACGTACTAACACGCTCCTGATCCATGACACGGCTTCCAGTATCCAGAACATCCGCTCACTGGTAAACAGTCTCGACCGCCCGGTCAAGCAGGTGATGGTCGAAAGCCGAATTGTCATCGCCAGCGACGATTTTGCGCGCGATCTTGGTGTCCGCTTCGGTTTCAGCGGAACCGACACGATCAATGCCAATGATGGCACCTATATCACGGTGGGTGGCGGCAAGCCGGGTCTCTATCCGAATGATGGCAATGCAACGCCTCCGAATTACGGTATCACTGGTGGTGGCGCTGTCGACACCAGCGGCCAGAACTTCATGGTGAATCTGCCCTCGTTACTTGGCGGGGACTTCGGCTCAGCGATTGGCCTGATGATCGGCAAGGTCGGCCGCGGGATGCTGCAGCTCGAGTTGTCGGCCATGCAGATTGAGGGCAAGGGTGAGATCGTCTCCTCCCCGCGTGTTATCACGACAGACCAGCAAGAGGCCATCATCAAGCAGGGTGTCGAGATCCCTTATGAAGAGGCGACCTCGAGTGGTGCGACCAACGTGACGTTCCAGGAAGCTGTACTGCAGCTTGCGGTTACACCACAGATCACGCCGGACAACAAGGTGATCATGGAACTCGACGTCTCCAAGGACAACCCGGACTTCTCACGCGAGGTCAGGGGTGTTCCGCCGATCGATACACGCTCGGTACAAACCACGGTGCGCGTGAATGATGGCGAGACGGTCGTGCTGGGCGGTATCTTCGAACAGGAAACAACCGAATCCCAGGACAAGACCCCGGTGCTCGGCGACATTCCGGCCATTGGCAGGCTCTTCCGCCGCGATGTCAGCCAGGCAACCAAGCGGGAACTGTTGCTCTTCGTGACGCCAAACATCCTGGACAACTGAGATGTGCTGATCGACGCGGCCATGCTTCTTTGCATGGCCGCGTTGACTTGCGACTGCAGGTATCCGGAAGCATCCGGAGCCCCTTGTCTTCCGGCGGGGGAGAAACAGCCACATGAACTTCCGTAAAATAAAGCGGGCCTGATGTCGTCAGCCCCTGTATCATTTGCAGGTTATGAAAATACCGAGCAAAATCTTTCTCATTGGCCCGATGGGGGCCGGCAAAAGCACGATCGGAAAGCAGCTGGCATCAGCGCTGAAACTCACCTTCGAGGATACGGACAACGAGATACAGCGTCGTACCGGTGTCGATATCCCGACGATCTTCGAATTCGAGGGCGAGGAGGGCTTCCGCAAGCGGGAGGCTGCCGTGATCGACGAGCTCACGCAACTCGATCAACGGGTTGTCGCGACTGGCGGAGGTGCTGTCCTGCTGCCGGAAAACAGACGCAATCTCGCGGCCAGGGGCTATGTCATCTACCTGCACTGCTCGACCGATCAGCAATACGAGCGAACGGCAAAGGACAAGGGGCGCCCGCTGCTCGATACAGACAACCCGAAGGAAAAACTCGATGAACTCATGGAAGAACGCCTGCCGCTCTACAGGGAGACGGCCGATCTCGAAGTGACGACAGAACAGCGTGGCGCAGCCAGCGTGGTGAAGGAGATCATCAGCAAGATCGAGGAGCTATGACAGGCGCGGCAGACCTGAGAACCCTGACTGTCGAACTCGGTGACCGGAGCTACCCGATCATCATCGGACCCGGTGCCATCGGCGACAGCGCAAACTTCACCCCCTGGATCCGCTCGCGGCAGCTGCTCATCGTCACTAACGAAACAGTCGCCCCGCTCTACCTCGCCAGGCTCACGCAGACGCTGGAGCCACATTACCGGATCGCCTCGGTCATCCTGCCGGATGGTGAGGAATACAAGACCCTCGATGTGCTGACCGGGATCTTCGACAAGCTGCTCGAAGAACGTTTTGACCGCGGCTGCACACTGCTGGCGCTTGGTGGGGGCGTGGTCGGTGACATGACTGGCTTTGCCGCCGCCTGCTACCAGCGAGGCGTGGATTTCGTTCAGGTGCCAACGACGCTGCTCTCCCAGGTCGACTCGTCAGTTGGCGGGAAGACCGGCGTCAACCACCCGCTCGGCAAAAACATGATCGGTGCCTTTCACCAGCCGCGATGCGTCATTGCGGACACGGATACACTCAATACCCTGCCCGACAGGGAGCTTTCCGCCGGACTGGCGGAAGTCATCAAGTATGGCCTGATCAACGATCCCGAATTCTTCACCTGGCTCGAGGACAACATGGATGCACTGGTTGCGCGCGGCCCCGAGGCCCTTGGATATGCCATCGAGCGCTCATGCCGCGACAAGGCAGAGGTGGTCGCGGCCGACGAGAAAGAGGCTGGCCAGCGCGCGCTCCTGAATCTCGGGCACACCTTCGGTCATGCCATCGAAAACGGCATGGGTTACGGCCAGTGGCTGCATGGCGAAGCTGTCGGGGCGGGAATGTGCATGGCAGCGCGTTTCAGTGTCGACCTCGGGCTCATGCCGGAATCCGATGCGCAGCGTGCCGTCGATCTGGTTGGTCGCGCCCGCCTGCCAGTGATGCCACCGCGTGCAACGGATATCGACAGCGCCAGGTTCCTGCAGCTGATGTCCGTCGACAAGAAGGTTCAGGACGGCCAGCTACGACTGGTGCTCATGCAGGGTATCGGCAAGGCGTTCATTGCATCTGATTTCAGTCTCGAGGCACTGGCGCAGAGCCTCGACCGGATGATACCTTCCTGATTGCATACAGTGTCTGATAACGGGAAGACTCCATGGGCATGATTATCGCCGTCGCCAACCAGAAGGGCGGTGTCGGCAAGACGACAACGACCGTCAACCTGGCGGCGGCCATCGCAGAATCAGGCGCCCGGGTTCTGCTCATCGATCTCGACCCGCAAGGCAATGCCACGACCGGCGTCGGTATCGACAAGTATCAGGCCGAACTCACCACTTATGACCTCCTGCTCGAACGTGTTCCGGTCGATCGCATACGCAAGCGCGCCGAGGGCGCCGGGCTCGACCTCCTGCCTTCCAACAGTGATCTCACTGCTGCAGAGGTCGGCCTGATGAATGCCCCGTCTGGGGAGCTGCGTCTCAAGCAGATGCTCGAACCGGTTGCTGCTGAATACGACTACATCTTTATCGATTGCCCTCCCACCGCAACAGGCTCGGTGCGGACGTCTCCGCACAGCTGCTGAACCATTTCGGCGAAAAGGTGTATCGCACGGTCATTCCACGCAACGTGCGTGTCGCAGAGGCGCCAAGCCACGGCCTTCCGGTCATCGCCTACGACAGGCATTCACGCGGAGCCGCAGCCTATGCGGTGCTCGCAGAAGAGATGCTCAAAAGACATCGGGAACAGACATGATGACGACAAAAAATCGCGGTCTCGGGCGCGGACTGGATGCGCTTCTCGGCGGCGGTGCCAGGAAAGGTGCCGACGAACAGGAAGAGAAGGGCGAACAGCAAGCTCCGGCCAGGGGTGCAGTGTCACAACTCGGTATCGAGCTCATCCAGCGTGGTCGTTACCAGCCTCGCCGCCACTTCGATGAAGAGAAACTGCAGGAGCTTGCCGACTCCATCTCGGCGCAGGGTGTCGTGCAGCCGATCGTCGTACGCCCGGTTGGCAATGTCTACGAGATCATTGCCGGCGAGCGTCGCTGGCGCGCAGCGCAGCTGGCCGGCCTGCATGAAATTCCGGCAGTCATTCGTGATGTCGATGACCAGGCCGCCATGGCCATGGCGCTCATCGAAAATATCCAGCGCGACGATCTCAACCCGCTCGAGGAAGCCGGCGCATTGCATCGCCTGCTCGAAGAGTTCGGCCTCACGCACCAGGAGATTGCCCAGGCTGTCGGCAAGTCTCGCACCACGGTGACCAATCTTCTGCGCCTGCTCGAGCTGGAGCCGGAAGTCAAGACATGGCTCGATGAAGGCAAGATGGAAATGGGACATGCCCGCGCAATCCTCGGATTGACCGGGAAAACCCAGGTCGATGCCGCGAAAGAGGTCGTGAGGAGTGGCCTGTCTGTGCGCGAGACCGAAAAACTCGTGCGTCGACTGCAGGGGCAGGCGTCTAAACCGCCCAAAAAGGAGACGCCCGTCGATCCCAACATCCGTTCACTCGAACAGGATCTCAGTGACAAACTCGGGGCGCGTGTCCATCTTCAGTCAGGGAACAAGGGCAAGGGTAAACTTGTCATCAGCTACAATTCACTGGATGAGCTCGAGGGCATTCTGGCGCATATTCAGTGAGGGGGCTACTGCCTGTCCGGAGACTTGATTTTTCGCAATGCCGAGAGTGTGATTCAAGGGAGAGCGAACGGGAAAATTTCGCAATATCAGCAAGTTCTGATATTGCATTGCAACATAATGGTCATTACAAAACTGGTTTTATAGACCGATCGTTTGACCTTATTTTGGCATTCCCTTATACTTTTCGCCGTTTTTTGGTCTGTTTCACAGGCTTCGCAGTGCGAACTTACCCTCCCGAAAGGGTCTGGAAAATGGTCATCACACAATTGGTGTTGACCCTGTTTCTGTGCCTTGTTTTACTGCTCTTCGGTAAGGAAGCAGCCGTCTCGGGCGTCGCGGGAGGAATTGCCGCAACGGCAGGTACGCTGTTGTTTGCATTAAAACTGTTCGGCCGGTACCGTGCCGACGAACCAGGCCAGATGCTCGGTGGCATCCTGGGCGCCGAAGTCCTGAAGCTGGTTGTGATGATGCTGATATTCGCGGTAGCGATCCGGTGGTACGAGCCACTCAATATCGTTGCCATGCTGGCGGTCTGGCTGGTCGTGCACCTGGCCCCCGGTATCATGATTGCAGTCACTGGTAACAACAAAGAGTCAAAGAGATAACGATGGCATCCGGTACCCAGACATCAAGTGAGTACATCAAGCACCACCTGACCAACCTGACGTTCGGCAAGAATCCTCAAACGGGTGAATGGGGCCTGGCGCACACCGCCCAGGAAGCGTCGGATATGGGTTTCTGGGCCATCCATGTTGACACCATGTTCTGGTCGATTCTGCTCGGTGGCCTCTTCGTCTTTTTCTTCGCACGCAGTGCTTCCAGGGCAACGGCCGGTACGCCGTCCGGTTTCCAGAACTTCGTCGAGTGGATTGTCGATTTCATCGATGAGAGCGTACGAGACTCCTTCTCCGGCAAGAATGCGCTGATTGCACCGCTCGCGATGACTGTCTTTGTCTGGATCTTCCTCATGAATGCCATGGACCTTGTTCCTGTCGATCTGATTCCATGGCTTGTGGGTCAGGGTGCGCATCTGCTGGCCGGTGCCGATCCGCATCATGTCTACTGGAAAGTCGTTCCGACAACAGACCCCAATGCGACCTTCGGCATGGCGATCGGCGTCTTCCTTCTGATGATCTACTACAGCCTCAAGATCAAGGGGGTCGGCGGATTTGCTGCCGAACTGACGCTCCACCCGTTCGAGGCGAAGAACATTTTCATCAAGATCCTGTTCATCCCGGTTAACTTCTTTCTCGAGTTTGTCTCGCTCATCGCGAAACCTATCTCGCACTCCCTGCGTCTATTCGGCAATATGTACGCGGGCGAAATGATTTTTATCCTGATCGCGCTGATGTATAACGCGGGTATTGTCCTTGGCGTCGTGGGCGGTGGCCTGCAGTTCGTCTGGGCCGTGTTCCACATCCTCATCATAACCCTGCAGGCGTTCATCTTCATGACACTGACAGTGGTCTACATGGATATGGCGCACCAGGAACACTGATTCAACACTTTGTTTTAATTTTAACTTCAATCATCTGGAGACAATCATGGAATCTGCACTGCTCTATATTGCTGGCGCCCTTATGATGGGTCTTGGTGCACTCGGTGCTGCTGTCGGTATCGGTATCCTTGGTGCCCGCTTCCTCGAAGGCGCTGCCCGTCAGCCCGAGCTGATCCCGATGCTGCGCACCCAGTTCTTCATCGTGATGGGCCTGGTTGACGCCGTACCAATGATCGCGGTCGGTCTGGCAATGTACGTGCTCTTTGCCGTCGCCTAAGAGACTTCCCCTCATACATCGAAGCAATCACGTTACTTAACGGGGAAAGAGCATGAACATCAATCTGACCCTCATCGGACAGCTGCTCGCGTTCGTCGTGTTCGTGTGGTTCACGAAGAAATACGTCTGGACCCCGATCATCGCGGCGCTCAATGAGCGCAAGGCGAAAATCGCCGACGGTCTGGCTGCCGCAGAGCGCGGACAGCACGAGCAGGAGCTGGCGAAAGAGAGAGCGGTCGAGGAGCTCAAGAAGGCCAAGGCGCAAGCCGCCGAGATTATCAACCAGGCGAACAAGCGCGCCAACGAAATCGTTGATGAAGCCAAGGAGAACGCCAGGTCCGAAGGCGAACGTATCCTTGCTGCAGCACAGGCCGACATCGAGCAGGAGACCAACCGTGCACGTGAGACACTGCGCGGCAAGGTTGCCGAACTGGCCGTCTCCGGTGCTGAGAAAATTCTTCGCCGCGAGATCAACGCAGACGCCCACAGCGAAGTGCTCGACGCTGTCGCGAAGCAACTCTGAGGCTGAAGTATGGCCCAGGAAGCATCAACCATCGCACGACCCTACGCGGAAGCTGTTTTTGACCGCGCCAGGGAAACGGGTTCGCTTGACCAGTGGTCGGACATGCTGGCCTTTATTGCCGCGATCATGCAGGACGATACCCTGAAAGCGCTGGTCAACAATCCGAACATGACCGATGCGCAGATCACGGAGCTGGTTCTCGATATCGCAGGAGACCAGGTGTCCGACGAGGGTGCGAACCTGGTCAGGCTGCTCGTCGAGAACGACCGCCTGGGCATCGTGCCGCAGGTCGCGCAACAGTTCGAGGAACTCAAGAGCCGCGAGCAGGGCAGGCTTGATGTACTGGTCACGACCGCTTTTCCTCTGAGCGAGGCGCAATCCGGTGCGATCGCCAATGCACTGAAGGCAAAACTGGGGCGAGACATCAACATTACCAGCGTCGAGGATCCCGAACTCATCGGCGGCATGCATATCCGGGCCGGCGACCTAGTCATCGACGGGTCTGTCCAGGGGCAGCTGAAACAGCTGGCAAACGAATTGGGAATTTAAGCGAGAAGCCAACATGCAACTCAATCCATCTGAAATCAGTGAGCTGATCAAGAGTCGCATCGAGAAGTTCGATGTAAAGACAGAAGCCCACAACGAAGGCACCATCGTCGGTGTTACCGACGGCATCGTGCGCATTCACGGCCTGGCAGACGTCATGTCCTACGAAATGCTCGAGTTCCCGGGCAACATCTTCGGTCTGGCGCTGAACCTCGAGCGCGATTCGGTCGGCGCCGTTGTGCTCGGTGACTACAAGAGCCTGACTGAGGGTGACCGGGTCAAGTGCACCGGACGCGTTCTTGAAATCCCGGTCGGTGAAGCCATGCTCGGCCGCGTTGTCGACTCACTCGGCAACCCGCTCGACGGCAAGGGCCCGATCGAAGCAGCAGAAACCTCTCCGCTGGAGAAGGTTGCACCGGGCGTCATCGAGCGGAAGTCGGTCGACCAGCCGGTCCAGACGGGCATCAAGTCGATCGACGCCATGGTGCCGATCGGTCGCGGCCAGCGCGAGCTCATCATCGGCGACCGCCAGACCGGAAAGTCGGCGATTGCCATCGACGCCATCATCAACCAGAAGGACACGGGCATCAAATGTGTCTACGTCGCGGTTGGCCAGAAGGCATCGACGATCGCACAGGTCGTGCGCAAGCTCGAGGAGCACGGCGCGATGGACAACACCATCATCGTCGCGGCGCCTGCGGCAGACTCTGCCGCGATGCAGTTCATCGCCCCCTATGCAGGATGTACGCTTGGCGAATACTTCCGCGATCGCGGCGAGGATGCGCTGATCATCTACGACGACCTCACGAAGCAGGCATGGGCCTACCGCCAGGTCTCCCTGCTGCTGCGTCGTCCGCCGGGACGGGAAGCCTACCCGGGTGACGTCTTCTACCTGCACTCGCGCCTGCTCGAGCGCGCCGCGCGTGTCAACGAGGAGTATGTCGAGAAATACACCAACGGCGCCGTGAAGGGCAAAACCGGCTCGCTGACCGCGCTGCCGATCATCGAGACCCAGGCAGGTGACGTTTCGGCGTTCGTTCCGACGAACGTTATCTCGATCACCGACGGCCAGATCTTCCTCGAGACCGATCTCTTCAACGCCGGTATCCGTCCCGCGATCAATGCCGGCTTGTCGGTTTCGCGAGTCGCGGCCTTCTCCCAGTTCGCGTCCGATCTCGATGAAGCCACCCGCGCCCAGCTTGATCGCGGTGCCCGTGTCACCGAGCTCATGAAGCAGGACCAGTATGTGCCGCTTTCGGTCGCCGAAATGGCCGCCTCCCTGTTCGCAGCCAACGAGGGTTACCTTGATGATGTGGATGTCAACAAGGTCGTCGATTTCGAGAAAGCGATGCTCGGTTACATGAACTCTTCACAGAAAGAGCTCATGGACAGGATCAACACCGAGGCGGACTACAACGACGAAATCGAACAGGCGCTGCATGACGCAATGAAATCCTTCAAGGAAAATCACACCTGGTAAGGGTTGCCGGAGATTAGCGAATGGCTGTCGGTAAAGAGATACGCACACAGATCAACTCGGTCAAGAGCACCCAGACCAGCGCCATGGAGATGGTTGCTGCCTCCAAGATGCGCAAGGCGCAGGATCGCATGGCGAGCTCGCGCCCCTACGCCGAGAAGATGCGCCAGGTCATTGCGCATCTCTCCCAGGCGCACCCGGAGTACAAGCATCCCTACACCCAGGATCGCGAGATCAGGCGTGTCGGCTACATCATCGTCTCCTCCGACCGCGGTCTCTGCGGCGGCCTCAACAGCAACCTCTTCCGCCGGCTGCTCAAGGAGATCGTCGAGCACCAGAAAAACGGGATCGAGGTTACCTTCTGCACCATTGGCACCAAGGCACAGGGCTTCTTCTCGCGCTTTGGCGGCGAGATTATCGGTCAGGCACATCACCTCGGGGATGCGCCGAAGCTCGAAGACCTGATCGGTACCGTCAAGGTCATGCTCGACGCCTTCGATGAAGGAGAGCTCGACCTGATCAAAGTGGCCTTCAACTCCTTCGTCAATACCATGACGCAGGAACCGACGATCGAACAGCTCGTGCCGATCGCGCCATCCGACGACAAGGAATTGCGCCATCACTGGGACTACATTTACGAGCCAGACGCGAAAGAGGTCCTCGATGGCCTGCTGACCCGTTATGTCGAGTCCCTGGTCTACCAGGCGGTCGTTGAGAACGCTGCCTGCGAGCAGTCTGCGCGCATGGTCGCGATGAAGGCCGCGACTGATAATGCCGGCAACCTCATCGACGAGCTCGAGCTGATCTACAACAAGGCGCGCCAGGCTGCGATTACGCAAGAGATCTCGGAAATCGTCAGTGGTGCTGCGGCGGTTTAACAGTAAAGAATTGAATTGAAAACGAGGAACCAGAAATGAGTTCGGGTAAAGTTGTAGAAATCATCGGCGCTGTCGTGGACGTAGAGTTCCCGCGCGACGCGATGCCAAAGGTTTACGACGCACTGACAATCGAATCCGTCGGACTGACACTCGAGGTTCAGCAGCAACTGGGCGACGGCGTTGTCCGTACCATCGCCATGGGTTCAACCGACGGTCTGCGCCGCGGCGTCGATGTTGCAAACACTGGTGCCGCTATCTCGGTTCCTGTCGGCCAGGCCACGCTGGGCCGCGTCATGGACGTCCTCGGCAACCCGGTTGACGAGGCTGGCCCCATCGCCACCGAAGAACGCATGCCAATTCACCGTGCACCGCCATCGTTTGATGAGCAGGCCGCCTCAACGGAAATCCTCGAGACTGGCATCAAGGTTATCGACCTCGTCATGCCGATCGCCAAGGGCGGCAAGATCGGCCTGTTTGGCGGTGCGGGTGTCGGCAAGACCGTTACCCTCATGGAGCTCATCCGTAACATCGCGGTCGAGCACTCCGGCTTCTCGGTTTTCGCGGGCGTCGGTGAGCGGACCCGTGAAGGAAACGACTTCTACTACGAGATGGAAGAGGG